>JAAVZR010000055.1 GCA_022791755.1 Lachnospiraceae bacterium | reverse complement strand
GGGGCTGTCGGGAAATGCCAGATTTTAAGCATTTGAGCCCCTGACAGAAACATTCCCACAAAAATCAGTGTTCCATAGACACTGCATTCTTGTGGGAATGTTTTTATTAGATATCCTTTTCTTTGTCACCATATTTGAAGGCAGCACAAATAGGCCTCTGGCCTATGCAGGGCGCGTTTTCCCTATGCAGCAGGTTCCTCTGGCTTCCCTTCAAACTTCTTGATCTTCCCGTGGCAGAACCGGTGGTATTTGTTCAGGTTCCGGCCCATGGCGTAAAGCAGGAACTCCTTGTACACTTTTTCCCGGGAACGGTAGTTGAACCTGCGGAAGTCCTCGTTTTCTTTGATGTCTCCGAAATGCCCTTCTGTCTGGATGGACCGGATCTGGCGGTTCAGGATCCCCTTTTCGCTCTGGATGTTCGCATGCGCCTCTTCTTTCAAGTCCTCCCAGCGTTCATTGATCTTCATCACCTTGTTCTTTTCCTGGTCTTTCTTCCCGTCATACTTGTAAAGGCATCTGGTTTTGTGGGGACATCCCCCGCAGTCTGCGCACCCATATACCTCTATGGTCTGTTCATAGCCGTCCTGGTGTTTCTTTTCCGTCCGGATGTGGCGCAGCTGCCTCCCGTCATGGCACACATAGTAGGCCTCGTCCTCGAACACCTCTCGTTTCATGTTGTAGTACTTCCCGATGTCTTCCTTATAGGCACGCGTCTTCCTTTTCTCATGGTCCTGCAGCTTGATGTAGCCGGTGATGCCTTTCTCTTTCAGGAACAGCAGGTTCCTCTCGCTGCAGTAGCCGCTGTCCGCAGTGACCTCTTCCACATGCCTCCCAAAGGCCTCCTTATGCTTCTCCAGCACTGGGATCAGGGCGCTGTAGTCTGTCCGGTCGCTGCTGACATGGCTGTGGATGATGAAGTAGTTCTCCACGGCTATCTGTACGTTGTATGCCGGCTTCAGCTGGCCGTTGAGCATATGGTCCTCTTTCATCCGCATGAAAGTGGCCTCCACATCCGTCTTGGAGTAGCTGTTGCGGCCTTTCCCCATGACTTCGAAGCACCCTTTATAATGCATCAGCCGCTTCCCGCATTCCTCCAGCTCCTCGTAGAGCTGCTGCAGCTGCGGCTTGTGCTTCCCTTTGCCCGCCACGAACGCAATCCCCTCGCCCTCTGCAATCTTCGACAGCCCGGCCTGGAGCTTGAGTATCTCCAGCGGCGAGCAGGAATCGATTTCTATCACTGTATTGTTGGATATCTTCTTATGCCTCGTCAGTTTCCGGGAACGGTTCTTCCCTATCACCTCCCGCACCTTGTCCATCCCCTCAATGATGAACATCTGGGCGTTTCCGAGGCTATACTTCTCACCGTATCCGTTCCCTGCAAGGAACAGGTTGTATTTCTGGTATAGGGCATCTATGGTGTCCAGCAGCCCTGCCAGGTGGTAGTTGATGCTGCCACGCCATACGAAAGTGTACCGGTTGGCGTTCGCCTCCAGCTTGGTCCCGTCTATGAACAGCGCCTTCAGCGTCACCAGACCCTCCCTTTCCAGCCGGCGCACGAACTGGTAATGCAGGTCCTCCAGAATCTCTGGGGTGAGCCTGTTGCCTTTGAATTCATAGAACGCATCCCTTTTAGGTTTCTGTCCCTGGGTGAGCCAGATGAAGGCAAGATCCCTTCCGCACAGCTCAACGATGCGGTCCACTGCGCGGATCCCCCGCATGTTGGCATAGGTGACGACAGCGTACAGCATGATGGGGTTGTACCCTTTTCTTCCCTTGTCTGAATATCGGGAGAGCAGTCCCGAATAATCTAATTCCTCCATCACTTTTTTCAGGGTATAGACCGGATCGGCCTCGGGTAGTCCCAGTTCATACAGGCTGAAGTTGATTTTCTGTTGACCGATTTCAAAGAATTCGTTATAATAAGTGTTGTTTGTCATAGTTACATTTTAACATGTAACGGAGAAAAGATGGTTATCGTTAGCCATCTTTTTTCTCTTTTTTGACAAAAATCTCAGAGGAGGGGCAGTGACATGCACACGTCACCATCCCTCCTCTGATTTTGTTGGACTATCTATTTCCCGACAGCCCCTT
>JAAVZR010000020.1 GCA_022791755.1 Lachnospiraceae bacterium | reverse complement strand
TCGAATCTGTTCCTTTGCTACTGGCATATAAATACTCCTTTTCGATAAGAATTTCCATATCTTGATTCTTACCAAAAAGGAGCCATTTTTTACCTTAGACACAAACTTTTTTACACTACCGCCAGTTCAAGAAAATGTCCGCACCCCCGTCCCCTCACCATTGGCTCTTTCATTATCACACACTCACTTTTTCACTTTGCCGCAGTCTCTCCAAGACCACCTCTGCTCCCTTTCGAGTATCCTCAATAATCTCCCTGGGAGTCATCTGGACATGGCGCAGGGAATTATATTCCCGGATCTTCCGGATGTCCTCCAGATTAAAATCCTTACTCACTATCGGTTTCGTCATCGTCCTCATCATCTCCTTCCAGAAGTACAGAGGGTGGATAGATCAGCAGATCCTTGTAACCCTCCAGGGTTGTAATGGTCTTTACCCCTCGCACTGTTTTTACATTTACAATATGTTTAAAATTCCAGGATGTAATAATATCACATCCCGCCAGGATCGCTGCTGCGATATGCTGGCAGTCATCAAAGCTCTTTTTCTTCAGGATACCAAAATCAATGAATTTCTCTGCCAGTTCCACTGTGTCTTCATCCGTGTGGACCAGCTGGTATTGGATCTGTTTCAGATAGCCCAGAAGGATATCCAGCTTTTCCTGGCTGCAGCCGCTGATCTCATTGAGCACGATATCAGAAATATACACTTCATAGCGTCCCTGCCTGAACAGCTCCCACAGTTCCAGCGTATCTTTCATTTTTTCCGGTGTATCCTGTTGATATAGATAGCTGACCACTGAGGTGTCCAGATAAACCTTCAATTTCCGCATCCCATACCTCCTCTTTTATTTTATTCTATCATAAAAAACTGGAAAAGTCATTCCCTGTATTTTCAATTTTACCATCATCGTAAGACTTAACTGTGCATTTTCACCCTTATGTTACAGCACGCCCAACTTCTTCAGCAGCGCCACGTAGTCCTTTGCTCCCTGCTCATACAGATACAGGCAGTCATGGTCCGCCGCCAGCAGTGTCACCTCCACATAATCCGTGATAGTCTTCTTCACATCTTCCGGCAGGTCCTTTGTCTTTTCCTGCATCTCTTTGCTCAGCCTGGCACCTTATCCTGCAGTTCCTGATCCTCCGGTGAATGCTCGTTGCGTTCACGCGCTGCTGTCTCCGTCATCTCCCGGATCACCATCACATAAATCTCTTCTCTGTCCATTTTCATTTCACACCTTTTTCCAGCCAACTTTTCCGCAAAATTCTCTAATTTCCATCATCCCAAAATGACACCCCAGAAACGCAAAAAACGCTGGCAACCTGTCGGGTTTCCAGCGTTTTGCTTCATCTTATGAAATTGGAATTACATTCCCATCTGCTTTGCCACTTCCTCCGCGAAGTTCTCCTGCTTCTTCTCCAGGCCCTCGCCGGTCTCAAAGCGAACGAAACGCTTCACTGTCAGCTTCGCGCCTACAGCCTTGCTGACCTCATCCAGATACTTGGCCACGGTCTGCTTACCGTCCTCGGCTCTCACATAGACCTGATCCACCAGACAGAACTCCTTCAGCTCCTTGTTCAGGCGGCCGGCCACCATGCCCTCGATGATCTTATCATTGGCATCCGGCTTCTCATTCTTGGCCGCTGCCACGAGGATCTCCTTCTCCTTAGCAATAAAATCGGCGGAAATCTCATCCCGGCATACATACTGAGGCTTCAGAGCCGCCACCTGCATGGCGATGTTCTTCAGAGCTTCCTTTACCTCATCATTCACAACGTCGCAAGCCGCGTCCACCAGGACACCGATGCGGCCACCGCCGTGAATATAGGAAACAACACAGCCATCGGTATTAACGATCTTCTCAAAACGGCGTATAATCAGGTTTTCTCCGATTACAGCGATCTTCTCGGACAGCTCCTGAGCCACCGTCAGACTGGGCTCACCAGCCCAGGGCTCAGCCAGGAACGCTTCGATATCAGCAGAATCCGAATGCAGGGCCTGCTTGGCAACATCCGCCACATAAGCCTGGAAATCTGCGTTCTTTGCCACAAAGTCAGTCTCACTGTTCACTTCGACGATGGCGGCCGTATTGCCCTCAACGATCGCATGAACCAGACCCTCAGCTGCAATCCGGCCTGCCTTCTTCGTGGCAGCTGCCAGACCTTTTTCTCTCAGGATCTCTACGGCCTTCTCCATATCACCATCGGCCGCCGTCAGGGCCTTCTTGCAGTCCATCATGCCGGCTCCGGTACTCTCTCTCAGCTCTTTTACCATGGTTGCTGTAATTGCTGCCATAATTATTCTACCTCCTCAGCCTTCTCTTCGCTGTACTCTACCGCATAGTCTGCGTCGGTCAGCTCCACAGGCTCCTCTGCTTCGCCCTGATTTGCCTCGATGACGGCATCAGCCATCTTGCCAACGATCAATTTTACTGCACGGATGGCGTCGTCGTTGCCAGGGATCACATAATCCAGCTCTTCAGGATCGCAGTTGGTATCGGCAATACCGATCAGGGTAACACCCAGCGCATGGGCTTCCTGCACACAGATTCTCTCCTTCTTCGGATCTACGACAAAGATCGCGTCTGGGATTCTCTCCATGTTCTTGATACCGCCCAGGTTCTTCTCTAATTTATCCCATTCCTTACGAAGCTCAATGACTTCCTTCTTCGGCAGCACATCAAAGGTGCCGTCCTCGGCCATCTGCTCAATCTGACGCAGTCTGGCCACACGGCTGCGGATCGTCTTGAAGTTGGTCAGCATGCCGCCCAGCCATCTCTCGTTGACATAAAACATACCGCAACGCTCCGCCTCGGCCTTTACTGCATCCTGTGCCTGCTTCTTGGTGCCGACGAACAGAATCGTGCCGCCTGCGGCCACGATATCCGCCACCGCCTTATAAGCCTCGTCCACCTTGCCGACGGACTTCTGCAAGTCGATGATGTAGATACCGTTTCTCTCGGTATAGATGTAGGGAGCCATTTTAGGGTTCCACCTTCTGGTCTGATGTCCAAAGTGGACGCCGGCCTCCAACAGCTGCTTCATGGAAATTACGCTCATTTTCTTACCTCCATTTGGTTTTTTCTTCCGCAGGGGCTCTCAACATAAGGGACTGCTTCCGCTCTTTCACGGATGCGGCACCGGCCTCTGTATGACCCATGCGTGATTTCTGCGCATTTTCAGCATTTTCCAGTATAACAAGAGAATCTTCCTTTGTCAAGGTAGTTTTTTGGCAAGATGGCACAACAAAATTTCCCCTCAAAATTTTCTCATCTGTCTTTTCTGCTTGCCAAAATGCCCGGGTCTTATAGCATACCTTCACACGAACAAGCCGTCGGATCTCTCCGGCGGCCTGCTATCACATTATTCTATTAATCATCCAGCTTGTACACATCGCCATACTTGGCTTCAAAGGATGCCTGATCGGAAGGAACCACAATATTACCGGCCAAGATATCCTCTTTTGCCTTCTCGACAGCGCTCAGCACTTCCTCAGGAAGCAGCGTTGTCGTTGGAGCGATATCCACACCGCCGTTCTCCATACCATAGACATGCACACCCGCAGAGAATGTACCTTCCAGAACAGCCTTGGCAATATCATAGCTGGCATTGTCCACTCTCTTCATGGCGGAAGTGAGTACCACGTCAGGGGCCAGGGAGCTCTGATCGGTATCTACGCCGATTGCCCACACCTTCTCCTCGTTGCAGGCCTCGATTACTCCGGCACCTACGGCACCGGCAGCATGATAAATCACGTCCGCACCTTTGGTGATCATATCTTTAGCCGCTGTCTTACCACTACCGGCATCAGTAAAACTGTTAGCATTATACTGCTGAATTGTAGCGTTGGGATTGGTATCCAAAACACCTGCCAGATAGCCATAACCAAACTGATTCATAGGGCCGGTGTTTTCGCCGATCACAAAGCCCACATTATTCTTCTCCGTCATCATTCCTGCCACCACTCCTACCAGATAGGATGCCTGTGCCTGCTCAAACATCAGGCAGGCCACGTTAGGCAGATCCTGATTGCTCGCATCATCAATAATGGCAAACTTCTGATCGGGATTCGCTTCGGCTGCGGCTCTGGTCGCTTGCGCCAGTTTAAAGCCCACACAGATAATTAAATCATAGCCGTCATCCAGCAGCGTCTGAATATTGGTGTTGTAATCCGAGTCCTGATTGGACTGGACATACTTCGTCTCGATACCCAGCTCCGTCTCTGCCTGCTGCAGTCCCTTCCAGGAAGTCTCGTTAAAGGAGTGGTCATTGATACCGCCTACGTCTGTAACCATACCAACGCGGATCACCTTATCATCTCCGCCCTCCGTTTTGCTCTCTCCCGATTCGCCCTGTGCAGGCGAACCGCCGCAGGCTGCAAGAGAAAGAAGCATAACAGCAACCATCATTAGTGCCAAAATTCTTTTCTTCATCTTTTTCCTCCTTGTTTTGTGTGAAACGTAAAAGAAAGTATACAAAAATACCAGCTTTTCGTTTACGATACTACTCTAACACATACTGGCATTTTTTTCAACAAAAAACTTGTCCAAAAGCCCCCCAAAATCTCCTGTTTTTTCTCCTTTCCCACAAGAGGCAAACGGACTTCGTCCGATATGGTATCCCCCTTCGGGGACCCCCTAACTCACACCCCTTCGGGGTAGACGGACTTCGTCCGATATGGTACAATATTTTCAGTTTTTATTTTGGAAGGGAGAGGCTTTTATGCTGCGAATCGAACGATTTGATGTGATGAATCTGGAAAACGCCCTGAGGGGAGCGCGCAATCCCATGAACAGCTGGAACCTAAGCGACAGTGCCTATGACGATGACGGACAATTTATCCTGGGACCGAAGGACCTGCAGCTGGCGCAAAAGCTCTGCCGCGCCGGCAGCGATCACCGCAAGTTTATCCGCATGATTTTTGTATCGGTGGATGTAACCGCTCCGCTCTACTGGTGGAAAGAGTATGATACCTATAAAGTGGCCACGGTGGCCAACTCCTGCTCCACCATGCACAAGATCCACAGCAAGCCCTTTACCGCAGACGATTTCAGCCACGACCATATGACAAAAGAAGCTCGCGCCCGTTTTCAGGATTATGTCGCCTATCTGGAGCAGGTGCGCCTGCGCTATATCGAGACGAAGGACAAGGCTTTCTGGTATGATATGATCCAGCTTCTGCCCTCTAGCTACAATCAGCTTCGCACCTGCACGCTGAATTACGAGACTCTGGCCAATATCTACCATTCCAGACGCGGCCACAAGCTGGAGGAATGGCATACCTTCTGCTATTTCATCGAATCGCTCCCCTATGCTTCCCAGCTGATCGCCTTCGACTCCACAGAGCCGGTATCACAATAAAAAACGGAAACGGACGGAAATTTCTCCGGCAGTCTCCCGATCCGCGCAGGAGACTGCCGGAGAAATATCTGTCCGCCGTCAGATATCCTTTCTGCCGTACCGCACATACGCAGCCAGAATACCGGCCGCCGCCAGGGCTGCTCCTGCCAGAAGCATCCCCCCGTCCAGCCGCCCGCTGTTTACGATATCCGCCCCTTCCGCATAGCCAAAGGGAGTGAAATATTTCAGAAATCTTGCTTTTTCTGTAAGGTTGGCAATAATATTGCAAAAATACCAGAGGATGGCCAGCCCCAGCCCTATGCCAGCGGAATTTCCGCTGAGAAAAGCCGAGACCCCAAAGCATACGGCCCCGATCTCCAGCTGGGCAAAAAGATAGGCCAGATGCAGCAAAAGCCATTTATCCCATGCCGCCTCCTCCCCGATCAGGAGCACCGACCCGGCCGCCAGCAAAAGCGCCATGCCATTCAACATCAAAATCTGCACCGCCACCGCGGCCAGCTTCCCTGATACGATCCTTCCACGGCCTGCCGGATGCGTCAGCAGAAAATCCGCCGTATGCTCCTTCTGCTCCTTGGCCAGCATACCGGCCCCGGTCAGCGCCGCGAACAGAGCGCCTCCCAGGCCCAGGATATTGCCGCACTCGATGCTGTAAAATCCCAGAAACTCTCCGAAATTCAGACGATCCATACCAAAGGCTGCCGTAAAGCTTCCCATGGAAGAAAACATATCCCCGGCCTGCTCCATCTCCCCTCTCATCTCCGGAAATAAAAATACGCAGACCACCATCAGAAAAGCCACGGCCGCCGTCCATACCGCAAACGCCGTCCTGCCCCTCTTTATCTCATGCCAGAATACCGTCATCCTCGCCCTCTCCTTTCCCAGCGCCTTCCTCTTCGCCATAATAGTGCAAAAAAACCTCCTCCAGATCCGGTTCCGCTATGGTGATGTCCGTAAGCTCCGCCTGCGACAGCGCCCCGATCAGCGGCCGGATCTCTCCGCTGTACAGAAAGGTCTCCCCCTGTTCCGTCTTTTTTCTGTCGCGGATCCCCGCCAGCTGCGATAGATCCGCCTTCCCGTACAGCGTAACCCGTTTGGCATTTGACCGGGACAGTTTTGCCACATCGCCGCAGGCGGCGAGACGTCCCTCGCGAATGATGGCTGCATGACTGCAAAAGCGCTGAATTTCCGACAGCACATGGGAGGATAAAAAGATCGTCGCCCCCTCTTTGTGGCTCTCGGACAGGAGACTGAAAAACTCCCGCTGCATCAGGGGATCCAGGCCGGAGCTGGGCTCATCCAGAATCAAAAGTCTGGGGCTGTGCTGAAGAGCACACACAATCCCCACCTTTTTACGGTTTCCCAGAGAAAGCTGGTCGATTTTGCGAAGAGGATCCAGCTGCAGGCGTTCGCAGAGCTCCCCGGCCCTCTTTCCACAGTCTCTCTTGTACAGGGATGCCGAAAAGCGCAGCAGCTCTCCCACCCGCATCCCACTGTAAAAGGACGCTTCCGCAGGCATGAAGCCCACCTCCGACAGTATCTCCTCCCGCCGGCTCGCACAATCCTTCCCAAAGATCCGGGCTCTGCCCGAAGTCGCCCTAAGAAGCCCCAGCAGCGTGCGGATCGTTGTACTCTTACCCGCTCCGTTGGGTCCGATAAAACCAAAGCAGCTCCCTTCCGGTACGGCCAGATCCAGATCCACGATTCCCCGGATCTTCGCCGGTCCCGTTCTGTAGAGCCTCCCCGCTCTGGTATAATATTTGGTAAGCTTTTCTGTCTCTATGATATTCATCCGTCTTCCTCCGCCCTTTCTCTTCCATAGACCGACTTCCAGAACGCAAAGAGCTTCTCAAAATCCTGTTCCAGCCCGTCCGCATCCAGACTCTCCCGCTGCATCGCCTCCCAGAGATACCCTTTTGATGCCCAATACATCTCCTGATACATCATCCCCACGTCAAGCCCCGGCTTAAGCTTTGCAGGATCTATCTGAAAAAGCACTTCCGCGGCCCTGGCTCCGATATGCTTTTCATAGCTTTTTTCAATCTCTCCCGCCACCTCCGGATCCCTCTCAAAGAAAGCCCGCAGCACAAAAGCCGTCATATCCGGATACTGTCTCATCAGGGCAAGCTTGGCCTCCATCCCTCTCTTCATCATCTCAAAGAGGCCGGCAGCCGGTTCATAGCAGCCGTATTGATTCAGATACTCTATGGTAAACCTCGCCCCCTCTTCCCAGAGGAACAGATACAGTTCCCTCTTATTATGAAAATAGTGAAACAGCAGAGATTTGCTGATATGGGCCGCGCCGGCGATCTCGCACATGGGACTTTTCTTATAGCTGTTTTTTGAAAACACCCGAAATCCGGCCTCGATGATACTTTTCCTCTTCTCCTCTGGCAGCTCATAAAACCGTTCGTTCATCCTCTTACCTCCGTCTGATTCCGCTTCCCTGTCTCTGATTATATTTCCATTGACCCTTTTCGTGAAGACCCCTTTTTCTTTTTTCAGTCTGCACGCTCGGATTGGCGCCTTCATACGCCCTTATTTGCGCATACAGACTCCGTCGCCTAAAAAAGCAACGGCTCTGATTCCTCAAAACCGCTGCAAATACAGATCGTGGCTGCTTTGTCCAGCAGCATTTTCTCCCGACGGACAGACTCCTTATTTAACTGGAAAACCGGAGATTCCTTTCTCTTTTTTATGCCCCTTTCCTTTCATGCCCTCCTCCATGTCCAACTGTAATCTGCCTTTGCGAAGCCGGAAGATTGCGTCGGCTTCCTTTGCCAGTTCATGGGAGTAGGTCACAATCACAACGCACTTTCCGGCCTTGTGCGCGCTGTCTTTCAGAATAGCCGTAATTCCGGCAGCGGTATCCTCGTCCAAATTCCCGGTGGGCTCATCTGCCAGAATCACCTGTGCGTCGCTGGCAAGGACACGGGCGATTGCCACACGCTGCTGCTGTCCTCCGGACAGCTTCAGCACATTTCGCTTCGCCTCCTCTTTGGTAATGCCTAACTGCTCCAGGACCGGCAGAGGCGACAGCCGGGAGGTCAGAGCCACGTTTTCCTCCGGGGTCAGATAGTCGATCAGGTTATAGCTCTGAAAGATAAACGCCACATGGCTTTGCCGGTATTTTGCAAGACCGATCTTTGCAATATCCTCACCCTGATACAGAATCTGACCGCTTAAAGCATTTTTCCATCTTCCAGCCTGGCATTGATATCCCTCAATACAGGTTGTTTCTGTTGTTGAGATAAACGTTCACTCTGCCGGAAGATTTTGTATATTTCACCGCATTGGAGATGATGTTTGACAGAGCCTTTTCCATCGCATTTACCGAAATATCTGCACAGAAACCGGCGGAAAAATCCATATGCAGCCGGACTCCTTTCGTTTTTGCGATCGGCACATAGGGAGACAGCGCCTTTTCCACAAAGGGCCCCATCATTATTTTGTCCTGTGCTTCCTTTTCAAAGGAAAAATTTAACTTAGATGCATCTAATATCTCCTGTATCATGACATCGAACTTTCACACCAAATCCCGGCACACCGGCAGATAGGTTTCCCAGTCTTTATACCGCCCGATCCCCATAATCATACTGTCGATCATACCGCCCAAAGCTGTAACCGGCGTTTTCAGTTCATGGGAGGCTACCCGCAAAAACTCCACTTTCGCCGCCTCCGCTTCGCCGGCCCGCACATTTTCCTTTTGCAGACTGTCTATGGTGGAGAGCAGGCTCTGATAAAGCATATTGACATTCTCGGAAAGGATTCCCAGCTCATCCCGGGTGTCGGCACGGCAGGCTGCCGACGGATCGAGAGCTTTCATTCGTTCTGTCATTTTTGAGATTTCAGACAGCGGCTTTGTTATTTTACCTGAATAGAGAAGTGCGAATAGGACAGACAGCAGCAGAGAAAGCAGTAATGTAAGGGGTAAAAATACAATAACGGCTTCTTTGGCTTCGCTGACCGGCTGAAGCGCAGACAAAAGAAAAAGATAACACGGCTTTCCATCTGTGGCGGTAAAACGGGAGCCAAAATTCAGCTGAGAATCTGTTTTGGTATAGAAATCCTGGAACAGATACAGAAAATCCGTATCGACATCCTCTGAAGGAACGCCCCATTGGGTCCTTACCGTTTCCTGCGAGCCGTTCTTTTCATCGGAGGATATGCTGTCTGCCATAAAATTATATGTGATCCCGTCGTAATTTACAAAAATGCCCAAATGGTACTGAATTGCATACTGCCGTACAATGAGTTCCACCTCATTCGGAGAGGCGTTTTTTAACGTCTCCATAAGCTGCTCTTTTATGGCCTGAAATTTGCTTTCCTTCTGACTTGTGCAGACGATGGGCATCATAAAATAAAACAAGGCGTGGCTCGTCAGTGCTATGACTGCCATGAGTGTGAAAACCTACGACCTCAAACCATGCCGTGAATCGCCCTGTATTCTTCCATCGTGTTGAGATTCGTCAGCGCCTTTTGATCTTCTCCCAGCTCTTCCTCCGGCAGATACCAGATCCGGCTGTCCCGTAACAGGGCCATCATCCGGTAATTCCCCACGGCGATCCGCTCTCGCACTGCCGGTAAGAGCCTCCTGTGATAGATCCCCGCCGTCGTATAGATCCTCCCTCCGGCGCTTTTCACCATCAGACCGTCCCACTCTCCCTGCCGTTCCTGCCACAGCCTAAGAAGGCGCCGGATATACCCCCGGCTCATGAGAGGCATATCGCAGGCGCAGATAAAAAAGGCATCCTCCGAAAGGCTCCCCATGACCGACAGGAGCCCCCCCATGGGCCCCGCCGCCTCCACCTCATCGCGAATCAGCCGGTACGACGAGGACAGCTCCGGATCAGCGAAGTCGGCGGCCACCGACAGATACAGAGGACCGCAGCCAGCCATCTCTCTGGCGATCCGCTGCCAGAAAGGCTCCCCCTCCCAGGTAAGGTAGGCTTTGGATGTCCCCATCCGGCTGCTTTTGCCCCCCATTAAAAGGACCATCGCCGTCTCCGCCCCGTCTCTCATATCCGCGCCTCCGCCGTCACCTGGCGCTGCCCTTTACAGCAGGCTTTTACATAATCCCGGATCAGCACTGCGATCCCCTCATAGTCTTCCAGGTCCATCACTGGTATTCCCTCCGGCAGGCCCTCACGCTCCCTCCGGTTCGTGGCCACGGCCAGCAGCGTAGCCGGATCACAGACACAGGCTTCGGAGTTTCCCTCGCGGACCAGCTCAATCTTCGGATAGGGGCTGTGCTTCATGCCCTCCAGCAGAATCAGGTCTGCCTCCGGAAAAGCCTCCCACAGCTCCCTCTCCGTGACCTGCGCCTCCTTGACGATCATCATGCGCTGTCCGGAAAAGATCGCCGTGCCGTAGGCTCCCGCCCGGCGGTGGATCCAGGTATCCGTTCCCGGCACATCCGGTTCAAAATCATGTCCGTCGTGCTTGATCACCGCCACCTTCCACCCCCATGCCCGCAGCCGGGGTAAAAGAGCGGCGATCATAGTGGTCTTCCCCGAGTTTTTGACGCCGCTGACCGCCACCGCCACCGGCCTTTTGGATTTTTCCGGCAGCTTCTGTCTCTCCTTCGTCATGCCTTTTCTTCTTCCTTTGCCAGCTGCTGTCCCATGAGCACGCCCATGACCGAAGCCATCATCAGCCCTCTGGTCCAGCCGCTGGAATCTCCCAGCGCATGGAGGCCCGGAATATTTGTGGTAAACTGCCGATCCATCCTCACACGATTGCTGTAAAACTTCAGCTCAGGCGAGTACAGAAGCGTCTCCGGACTGGCAAATCCCGGCACCACATGCTCCACCGACTGGATAAAGCCGATGATATTGACCATGGCCCGGTACGGCAGTGCGGCAGTGATATCGCCGGCCACCGCATCCGGCAGGGTGGGACGGACATTGGAACGGTTTAACTCCTTCTGCCAGGTGCGCTTTCCATCCAGAATATCGCCGAAGCGCTGTACCAGTATGTGCCCTGAGCCCAGCATGTTGGTCAGTTCCCCCACCTTCTGGGCATAGGCGATGGGCTGATTAAAGGGCTCCGTAAAATTGTGGGAGCACAGAATCGCCAGATTGGTATTGCCGGATTTGCGTTCCTTATAGGAATGGCCGTTCACCACAGCCAGGTCGTTGTCATAGTTCTCCTGACTCACAAAGCCGCCGGGATTCTGGCAGAAGGTGCGCACCTTATTCTTAAAGGGCTGGGGATAGCCGATCAGCTTCGACTCATAGAGCACATTATTCACATCCTCCATGATCTCGTTGCGCACCTCCACCCGGACGCCGATATCCACCGTACCGGGCTGATGAGCAATTCCGTGCTCCTCACACAGGGCCTCCAGCCAGTCCGCACCGCGGCGGCCTGTGGCCACCACCGTATGTCCGGCCCGGATCTCCTCAGGCTCCCCGCGTCCTCCCGCCGGCTCGACCCTAACGCCACGGCACACGCCGTCCTCCATCAGCAGATTGACACAGTTATGGTCAAACAGAATTTCCACTCCCTGCTCCAGCAGATACTGCTCGATGGCAAAATAAATCTCCTGAGCCTTTTCCGTTCCCAGATGACGGATCGGACAGTCCACCAGCTTCAGGCCGGCCTGGATCGCCCTCTTTCGGATCTCTTTGATCTTCTGCGTGTCCGAGATCCCCTCCACCTTCGGGTCCGCGCCGAACTCCAGATAAATCCGGTCGGTATAATCAATCATCTCCTGAGCAAAATCCTCTCCAATCAGCTCCGGCAGCTCCCCGCCCACCTCGTAGCTCAAAGACAGTTTGCCGTCGGAAAAAGCGCCCGCCCCCGAAAATCCGGTGGTGATATGGCAGTAAGGCTTACAGTTCACGCATTTTTGAGTCTGACTTTTGGGACATTTGCGCTTCTCAATAGCCCTCCCCTTCTCCACAATCACAATTTTCCGGCGGCTCCCCCTCCTCACCAGCTCCAGGGCAGTAAAGATACCGGCCGGTCCGGCCCCCACAATCACAACGTCACATTTCATATCGGATGCCTCTCCTTTCTCTTGCGGCCAGGCAGGTAAGATGTCCCCTGGCTCTCTATGCTTCCATCAAATCAAACAGCGAAATCTGGTTACTTCTGGGGATATCTCCGAACATCCCCATGCCGGCCATCTGATCCATTATCGATTTGTTCACCTTCGTTCTCTGGTAAAAATCCTCCAAAGACAAAAACGGACCATCCTTCGCCGCCTCCACGATCGCCTCCGCCGCCTTAACCCCCAGCCCTTCTATGCTGTTTAACGCCGGCATCAGCTTCCCGTCGATGATCTGAAAATCTCTTGCTTTGGCCCGAAACAGGTCAATGGGCATGAAATCATACCCTCTGGCGTACATCTCCTCCACGATCCGCATGTCACGAAGCGTGGACTGTTCCTTGGGTGTCAGGGTATCCAGGCGGCCCCGGTACTCCGCCAGATGATATTTCAGCTTATCCTGTCCCAGACACATCAGCTCATAGGAAAAGCCTGAGGCGCGGATGCTGAAAAACGCCGCGTAGTAGGCCAGCGGATGATAAATCTTATAGTAGGCGATGCGCCACGCCATCATCACATAGGCCGCCGCATGGGCCTTGGGGAACATATATTTGATCTTATTGCAGGAATCAATATACCATTGGGGCACATTACTCTCCCGCATGGCTTTCTCCCAGTCGGGGGTAAGCCCCTTTCCCTTACGCACCTTTTCCATGATGTCAAAGGACAGGCTGGGCTCCATCCCCATGGAGATCAGATAGATCATGATATCGTCACGGGTACAGATGGCGGTCCGTATGGTAGCGGTCCCCTCCTTGATCAACGTCTGCGCGTTTCCCAGCCACACGTCGGTCCCATGGGCCAGGCCGGCAATGCGGACCAGATCGGAAAAATATCTGGGCTGGGCGTCGATCAGCATCTGCATGGCGAAATCGGTGCCGAACTCCGGAATTCCCAGCGCTCCCAGCTGGCAGCCGCTGATGTCCTCCGGCCGGATTCCCAGAGCCTCCGTATTCATGAACAGACTCATGACCTCCTTGCTGTCCAGAGGGATCTCCTGAGCCCGAAACGTCGGAACCATGTTTTCCAGCATCCGGATCATGGTGGGATCATCGTGTCCCAGAATGTCCAACTTCAGAAGATTGTGGTCAATGGAATGATAGTCAAAATGCGTGGTCACGATATCCGTCGTCATATCGTTGGCCGGATGCTGTACCGGCGTAAAGGAATCGATCTCCTCTCCGTAGGGCAGCACAATAATCCCCCCGGGGTGCTGGCCGGTGGTGCGGCGCACGCCGACACAGCCCTGAGTAATCCGGTTGATCTCGCATTTGCGCTTGCGCCGTCCCCGTTCCTCATAGTAGTTTTTCACAAACCCGTAGGCCGTCTTATCCGCCAGCGTGCCCGTGGTCCCGGCCCGGAAGGTCTGGCCTGCGCCAAAGATGATCTCCGTATACTTATGAGCCTTGGGCTGGTATTCCCCGGAAAAATTCAGGTCGATATCCGGCTCCTTATTCCCCTTAAAGCCCAAAAAGGTCTCAAAGGGAATATCAAAGCCTTCCTTCTTCAGAGGTTTTCCACAGTCAGGACATACCTTGTCCGGCATATCGCAGCCTGCCATTCCGGCGAAAGCCTTCACTTCCTCTGAGTCAAAGTCATAATAGTGGCAGTCCGCACAGTAATAATGGGGACTCAGCGGATTCACCTCCGTGATCCCCGCCATGGTAGCCACAAAGGAGGAACCCACCGAGCCGCGGGAACCCACCAGATACCCGTCCTCGTTGGATTTCCACACCAGCTTCTGGGCAATGATATACATCACGGCAAATCCGTTGCTGATAATGGAGTTCAGCTCCCGTTCCAGCCGTTCTGACACGATGGGCGGCAGCTCTTCCCCGTATATCTCGTGGGCCCGGTTGTAGCAGATCTGCCGCAGCTGCTTGTCCGAATCCGGGATCACCGGAGGACATTTATCCGGTCTCACCGGCGAAATTCGTTCGCACATATTGGCAATCCGGTTCGTATTCTCCACCACCACCTCATAGGCCTTATCGCTGCCCAGATATTCAAACTCCTTTAACATCTCTTCGGTGGTGCGGTAGTAAAGGGGCGCCTGATTATCCGTGTCCTTAAATCCCTTGCCTGCCATGATAATCTGACGGTAAATCCCGTCCTCCGGGTTCAGAAAGTGCACATCCCCGGTGGCCACCACCGGTTTTTTAAACTGCTCTCCCAGACCGATGATCTTTCGGTTAAACTCCATCAGGTCCTCCATGGTGGAGGCGCTGCTCTTCTCATCCCGCAGCATAAACTCGTTATTTCCCAGCGGCTGGACCTCCAGGTAATCATAAAACCGGACAATCTTGGCCAGATCCTCGTCAGAAGCTCCGTCCGCCACTGCCCGGAACAGCTCCCCCGCCTCACAGGCCGAACCGATGATCAGTCCCTCCCGGTGTCTGGCCAGCAGGCTCTTCGGAATCCGGGGCTGCCTGGCGAAGTAACGAAGATGCGAGGCGGATACCAGCCGGTAGAGATTGATCCGCCCGGTATCATTCTTGGCCAGGATAATAATATGATAGCTCTTCAGTTTCTTTAACGCGTCGTCGCTTAAATGGCTCAGGCCGTTGATCTGCTCCAGGGTACGGATCTCCATCTGTGCCAGCCTTTGCTGAAAATGCAGAAAGATCTCCGCTGTCGTCCCGGCATCGTCCACTGCCCGGTGATGATGCTCCAGAGAAATATTCAAAGCCTTGGCCACCGTATCCAGCTTATAGCGGGACAGCTGCGGCAGCAGGACTCTGGCCAGCCCCACCGTATCCACATAGGTATTCTTAAATTCCCGGCCCAACTGCCTGGCATTATGTTCCATAAATCCCATATCAAAGGAAGCATTGTGCGCCACCATCACCGCATCCTTCGCAAACTCCAGAAAGCGCGGCAGCGCCTCCTCGATGGACGGACTGCCCATCACCATGGCGTCATTGATATGGGTCAGCTTCTCGATCTCAAAGGGAATCGGTACGCCAGGATTCACAAAGGTGGAGAAACGATCCCGGATCTCGCCGCCCTGTATCTTCACCGCCCCGATCTCGATGATCTGATTCTTCAGAGCGCTGAGCCCTGTGGTCTCGATATCGAACACCACAAAGGTATCCTCCAGTGTCTGGCTCCCGCATCGCGTCACAATCTCCTGCAGGTCATCCACCAGATACCCCTCCACGCCGTAAATCAGCTTGAAATCCTCGTCCGGCTTCACTGCATGGCTGGCTTCCGTAAACGCCTGTACGCAGCCATGATCCGTGATAGCCAGAGCTTTGTGACCAAACTTTTTGGCCTGTTTTATGATATCCGTCACTGTGGACACACCGTCCATATCGCTCATCTTGGTATGACAGTGCAGTTCCACCCGCTTTACCTCGGACAGATCCCGGCGGGGATCCTCGTTCTCCTCCCCTTTGCGGATTCCGCTCACCGAGGACAGCACCAGTTCCCCGTCGAACTTATCGGTATTGGTGACTCCCTTGATCTTTAAAAAGGACCCTGGCCGGATGACCGCTTCCAGCTCTTCTATGGCTTCGGCACGGATAAACATCTTCACCGTAATGGTATCGGTGAAGTCCGTCATATCAAAGATCAGCATATAATTGCCGCTGCGAAGCTCCCGCTTGTCCAAGGTGATCACCTTGCCGTTGACGGCGATCTCTCCCATCTCACCGATCACCGTACTCAGAACCACAGCCTCGTCATCGAAATCACGGCCCCAAAGCACGTCCGGATTACTGGGCTTGCGGCGAAAGAAATCTCTGCGTTCACCGGACTTCCCCTGGCCTCCCGGCCCGCCGCCGCTTCTCGGTCCTGCCGGCGCGTTCTCTGCCGCTCCCTTTCCTGTGCCGCCCCCCTGTGAGGAAGCTCCTTTTTGGGCTCCGGTCTTTTGCTTCCCGGCCCTTTCGTTCCCGCCGGCCTCTTCCTTCTGTCGTCCCTGTACGGCGCCCTGGCCGAAGGAAGAGCGGCTTACGATCTCCCTCGCCATCTCATCAATCATGCGTTCATTCTCAGCTGGCGGTTCCGCCTCCTGCCGGACCTCGTGGACCAGGTCCACCTGCACGCCGAAACCGCAGCGCTCATTAAAAATCTTCTCGAGGATTTCCCTCAGCTCCCGCTCCCGGTCTCTCGTCACGATATTGTCCGGCAGCGTCAGAGACATGGTATGCTCTCCGGTGAACCGTACCCGGGCGTCCCTTAAGAGATTCCCCAGTATCCTTCCGAAGCTCTTTAATTCCAGTAAAGCACTGTCGTAATACAGCTCCCAGAATTTTTCCGGCGTATACTGGGCCGACAGCGTATATCGCTCGATGATCTTCACCGTCATCCCGTAGTCGGGAAAGAGCTGGCGGCAGATCTGTCCCTCCAGATTAAAAATATTTTTCTTCTGAATCAGCCGGGGGCTGGTAAGATAAATACAGATATTGGTTCGGTCCTTGGAGATTTTCACCTTCTCCACTGTGGTCAGCTTCAAAAGCTCTCTCATCTCGTCCGGCACCTCTAACCCCGGAATCGCTTCAAAAAACGGTTTTCCCAATCCCCCTCACCCCTGTTTCCAATGATCCAGTTCTTCCTTCAGCGCTCCCAAAAGCGCATCCTCCGGCAGCTTGCGCAAAATCTGGCCCTTCCGGAAAATCAGCCCTTCTCCGTGACCTCCCGCGATCCCCAGATCCGCCTCCCTGGCCTCCCCCGGGCCATTGACGGCGCATCCCATGACCGCCACCTTCAGGTCCAGATCATAGCCGGATACCAGCGACTCCACCTGGCCGGCCAGACCGATGAGGTCGATCTGTGTCCGCCCGCAGGTGGGACAGGACACCACCTCCACACCGGTCTTGCGAAGCCCCAGACAGCCCAGAATCCTCTTCGCCGCCCGCACCTCCTCCACCGGATCCCCGGTCAGAGATACGCGAATCGTATCGCCGATGCCCTGATACAGTATAATCCCCAGTCCCACGGCGGATTTCACCGTGCCGGTAAGGACTGTCCCCGCCTCGGTGATTCCCACATGAACCGGATACCGGCTCTCACGGGCCAAAAGCTCATGGGCCCGGACAGACATCAGGACATCCGAAGACTTGATGCTGATTACAATATCGTAAAAATCACAGGCCTCCAGCATCCGCACCTTTTCCAGCGCACTCTCCACCAGGCCCTCCGCCGTGACCCCGCCGTACTTTTTCAGAAGCTCTCTCTCCAGAGAACCGCTGTTGACCCCCACCCGCACCGGCACATGAAACCGTTTTGCGCTCTCCACCACAGCCCGCACCTTATCGGGACCTCCGATATTGCCCGGATTGATTCGGATCTTATCGGCCCCGTTCTCCATGGCTGCAATCGCCAGCTTATAGTCAAAATGAATGTCCGCCACCAGCGGAATATGAATATGGCTGCGGATCTGACGAAGTGCCGCAGCCGCCTCCATATCCGGCACCGCACAGCGGACGATCTCACACCCGGCATCCTCCAGACGATGAATCTGCTCCACCGTCGCCGTCACGTCCTGGGTCTTTGTATTGGTCATGGACTGGATCGCCACGGGGGCGCCGCCGCCCACCGTCACCGATCCGATCCGGATCTTTTTCGTATGCTCTCGGTACATATTGTTCCTTCCCGGCTTCCGTCTCTCATCAGAGAAGTTTTCTCACATCGTTAAAAAGTAAAAATACCATCAAAACCATCAGGCATACCAGGCCGATGGTATGCACCAGGCCCTCCTTTTCCCGGTCCACCGGTTTGCCCCGCACGATCTCCAGCAGAATAAACAGGGCACGCCCTCCGTCCATGGCCGGTATGGGCAGCAGATTAATCACGCCCAGATTAGCGCTTAAGAGAATACAGAAATTAGCCAGCTCCAGAAATACCGGATAAACGCCGTATTCCTTCGTCTCATCCACGATGGTATCAAGAGTATCCACGATTCCCACGGCTCCTGAGACATCGTTGACTCCCACCTGGCCGCTCACCAGCATCCGCAGGGAGGTCAGCGTATAACTGATCCAGTATTTCACCTCATAGATACTGTATTTTATGGTGTCCAGCACTCCTGTGGGCGTGCGCCGGTTCTGGTACTGGATCCCGATCATATAGCCCTGATCCTGCGCATATACCGGATCCACCGATATGGCGTGGCGCTCTCCGTCTCTCTCATAGACGATATCCAGATGCTCTCCTTTGTGAAGCGCCATATAAAGCTGCAAATCCCGCAGCACCACGATATTCTTTCCGTTGATCTTCACAATCCGGTCCCCTGCCTCCAGACCTGCCTCACTGCAAGGCAGCCCTTCGATGACGCCGGAGATCACCGGATGGTCGATTCCCACGCTGCCGATCACAATCAGCGACAGAATTCCGGCGAAGATAAAGTTAAAGACCGGTCCGGCCAGAATCACGGACAGCCTGGCCCAGGGGCCCTTGCTGTTAAAAGAGTTTTCCGCCATATTCTCACTGTCGTCCTCCAGCTCTCCCACCATCTGGCAGAAACCGCCAAAGGGGATCAGCTTCAGAGAGTAGCGGGTCTCCTTCTTATCAAAATGCATCAGCGTGGGGCCCATGCCGATGGCAAACTCCGTCACGCCGATTCCGTTCTTCTTCGCCAACAGAAAATGCCCCAGCTCATGGGAAAAGATCAGTAGGCTGAATACCAAAACCGCCAAAAGGATACTCAATTTCTACCACCTGCTTTCAATATAAGCATATGTCTCCCTCTCCGTCTCCAGGATCTTTTCCAGCGACGGATTCCATTTTACCTTGTGCGCCCGCATGGCATCCTCGATGACATCCACAATCTCCAGATAGCGCAGCTTCCCGTTGAGAAAACGGCTTACAGCCCACTCATTGGCCGCATTGAGCACCGTGGGCATCGTACCGCCGGTCTCGCCCGCCTCATAGGCCAGCTTCAGTCCGCGAAAATTCTCCATATCCGGCTCTTCAAAATGTAGTGTGCTCAATTTCTTAAAATCCAGTCGTCCGCCCTGAAAAGGCATCCTCTGAGGATAATTAAGGGCATAGTGAATCGGCAGGCGCATATCCGGCACTCCCATCTGAGCAATCACGGAGCCGTCCTTGAACTCTACCATGGAGTGAATGATACTCTCCGGCTGCACCACCACCTCGATCTGTCCCATCTCCACATTAAAAAGCCATTTGGCCTCTATGACCTCCAGTCCCTTATTGACCATGGTCGAGCAGTCGATGGTGATTTTATGGCCCATGGACCAGTTGGGATGACGCAGCGCCTGCTGTACTGTGATCTTTTCCATCTGCCGCCTGGTCATTCCCCGGAAGGGACCGCCGGAAGCCGTCAGAAGGATCCGGCTGATCCGCTTGGGGCTCTCGCCGTTTAAGCACTGAAAAATGGCGCTGTGCTCGCTGTCCACCGGCAGAATGCGGGTGTTGATCATCTTGGCCTTTTTCATGATGAGATGACCGGCCGTCACAAAGGTCTCCTTGTTTGCCAGCGCAATATCCTTACCGGCTTCCATGGCCGCGATCGTAGGGCGCAGACCGATCATACCCACCACTGCGGTCACGACAATCTCCGCGTTCTCCTCTGTAGCCACCTCGATGAGCCCATCCATGCCCGTCACCACCTTGGTCCTGGTATCCGCCACACGGACTTTCAGCTCCTTGGCCCGTTCCTCATCCCACATACAGGCGATACGAGGTTTAAACTCCCGTATCTGCGCCACCATGCGGTCCACATTTCTTCCGGCTGCCAGGCCGGTGATACGCATATCGCCGCAGCTTCTCACCACATCCAGTGTCTGCATTCCCACCGAGCCAGTAGATCCCAGTATGGAGATCGTTTTTCTCATATAATTCTGTCCTCTTTTCTGCCGTATCTCACACCGGCAAACTTTATCAGGCTGTCAGTCCGATCACACGGATCACGGCAAAGATGGCCGGCGCGACGAAGATCACGCTGTCAAACCGGTCCAGAATCCCGCCATGGCCCGGAATCAACGTGCCATAGTCTTTTATATCAAAATTTCTCTTGATGGCGGAAGCTGCCAGATCGCCGATCTGAGAGCCCACCGACCCCGCCAGGCAAATCAGAGCGCAGCCCCACACCGGTGAAAAATCCTGTGCTGCCAGTCCAAGCCTGTTCCCGAACAAGACGCCAAACAGAGCGCCCAAAAGAGCGGCCCCGGTCATGCCCCCCACTGCCCCCTCAATGGATTTCTTCGGGCTCAGCTTCGGCGTCATCTTATGACGGCCGCACAGCATCCCCACACAGTAGGCACAGGTATCGCACCCCCAGGAGCTGATAAAAATCAGAAGGGTCAGAAGACCGTTTCCCACATTGCGGATCCTCACCACATAGGAAAGCATCACCGTCACATAGAACAACCCGAAAAAGGCCGTCGACATCTGCTCAAAACGATATCTGGGAAAAGACAGCACATAGACGGTCAGAAGCACCGTCAGATAGCCGGTCACAAAGAGCATATTCTCCTGTCCGGGATCCACATAAGACATTACATAATAAAATATGGTAAAAAGATAGGATACCATCCCCGGCAGCTGCCGCTCTATCCCTGCCACCCGATTCAGCTCATAAAGACCGGTCAGCGAGATGAGGCACAGCCCCGCCATGGTCACCGGCCCGCCAGGCCACAGAATCAAAACGGCCACGATCACGATCAACACACTGCTTCTTAGTCGAATCCAGAACATATCTGCCCTCCTTCCGACGCCATTGTCCCTATCCGGCATCGCCGAACCGGCGTTCTCTCCTATTATACTCCCCGATGGCTTTTACCAATTCCTCTTTTGTAAAATCCGGCCACAGCACATCGCAGAAATACAGCTCCGAATAGGCCAGCTGCCACAGCATAAAGTTGGACAACCTCTCCTCGCCGCTGGTGCGGATCAAAAGGTCAGGGTCAGGAATCTTTGCCGTATCCAGGTAGGAAGCGATCGTTTCTTCCGTCACCTGATCCGGCGTTATGTGTCCCTCCTCACAATCGCGAAGCATGCGCGTCACACCTCTTCGCAGCTCGTCACGGCTTCCGTAATTCACGGCAATGACAAAGGTAAGCCCTGTGTTACCTGCCGTCGTATCCTCCAGCGAGTTGATCGCCTTTATGATATCCGGAGCGAAACGGCTTCTCTCTCCGATCATTTTCACCCGCACGTTATTCTCATTTGCAATCTTTAAAAGGCGTTTGGCATAGTAGCGAAACAGCTGCATCAGCGCTTCCACCTCATCCTCCGAACGCTTCCAGTTTTCCGTCGAAAACGCATAGACTGTCAGATAGCGGATTCCCAGCCGGGCCGCATCCTCCACGGTCCTCTCCACCACCTTGCAGCCCTCCACATGGCCCATCTTGCGGGGCAGGCCCCGTTTCCTGGCCCAGCGCCCGTTTCCATCCATGATAATCGCCACATGGGCCGGTATCTTTCCATCTTCCATAAGATCCTCCAGACATACGGGAAGGCAGGTAGTCTCCTCCTGCCCCCTGTTTGTAAATGCGCCTGCGCTCTCTGACACAGGATACGCTCCTTCGCCTTCCTCCATATTGCAGGCATAGATCCGGACTCTATACCGTCATAATTTCCTTTGTCTTCATCTCGACTTCCTTGTCCACCCTCTCGATGAACTTGTCCGTCAACTTCTGGATCTTCTCCTCGCCCAGCTTCTGATCGTCCTCCGTCAGCTCATTGGCCTTATTCATCTTCTTAAAGGTATCGTTGGCATCCCGGCGGATATTGCGGATCGCCACCTTGGCGGCTTCCCCCTTCTTCTTCACATCTTTGGACAGATCCTTACGGCGCTCCTCCGTCAGCTCCGGAAAGACCAGGCGGATCACACGACCGTCATTGGTGGGATTGATCCCCAGGTCGGACAGATTGATCGCCTTCTCGATCTCACGGATCAGATTCTTCTCCCAGGGCTGGATCTGTATCATCCGCGGCTCGGGAACCGACACATTGGCCACCTGCTGAATCGTGCTGGGTGTGCCATAATAATCCACACGAATCCTGTCAAGCACCTTCGGATTGGCACGGCCTGCGCGGATAGAGCCGAAATCCTCCTTCAGGGTGCTCAGAGTCTTCTCCATCTTCTCCTCATACATCATGATTTTCTCTTCCATACGCTTATCCTCCTACACGGTCACGACGGTGCCGTTTATTTTCCCTTTCATGGCGTTGGCTATGCTGTTCTCCTCATTGAGGCCGAACACCGCCATGGGCATATGATTTTCCATACACATAATAGAGGCTGTCAGATCCACCACCGCCAGCTTTTTATCGATCACTTCCTGGATCGTCACTGTATCGTACTTCTTCGCCTCAGGATGAATACGGGGATCGCTGTCATATACGCCGTCCACAGCCTTGGCTAAGAGGATCACATCCGCCTCCATCTCGACGGCGCGAAGCGCCACGCCCGTATCCGTGGAAAAATAGGGATGGCCCGTCCCTCCGGCGAAGAAAACCACCATGCCGCGATCCCAGTATTGATTCGCGCGGTCCTTGGAATACAGCTTTGTCATGCTGCCGCATGCAAAGGGAGTCAGCACTTGCGTCTGCATTCCCTCCGTCCGGAACACCTCCGACACATAGATCGCGTTCATCACCGTGGCCAGCATACCGATCTGGTCCGATTTCGTGCGGTCGATCTCATTGCCTGTGCGGCCGCGCCAGAAATTCCCGCCGCCGATGACGATGCCTACCCGCACACCGGCATCCACAGCTTCTCTCACCTGTCTGGCCACGTTTTGCACGGTGGGCAGGTCAAAGCCTGTCCTGCTTTCACCGGCCAGCGCTTCGCCGCTTAGTTTCAGCAGCACACGTCTCGCTTTTTCCATCCTGATTACCTCATATTCTCTTTTTCACACTCCCGGCAGCCCTGCAAAGGGATGCCTCAACGGCGTATTTCTTACAATATTGTAACACAGGGAAGGCATGTTGTAAATGGATAAGGTTATTACATTTTTCTAAAGCCCGGGAAGTTTCCGAAACCTGATCTTTTGAGACTTTTGTTATTTTTCCGGCGAAATGATAATCAGGTTTTCAATATCTCCGTGTTCATATACCAGTAGCTGTCCTTTCGTATATACTCTGTCCGCCGGACCATACGTGGCCACGGATTCAAACCGGTCGTTGATGAGCACTGCTTCGCCGCCGGTCACCACCAAAGCATATCCTTGCGTCGTAAACCGGCTGGCATCTTCATAATCCGTACTTACCCGGACACCATCCGCATCAATAAAGAAGTACTTATCTCCTTCTCTTGCCGCCATATAGGCTGTATTGTCAAACCATATCCTGTCATATATGGCCAGTATGCAGGCCGAAAAATCCGCATTTTCCAGATTGTCATTATAACCGTCTATCAAACCATTATCGTAAGCCCGCTGCATCTGCCATGCATCATACAGGACACTTTTTACCACTGCTTCGTCATGGACCACGTCGCACATCATCCGGCTGCCGTCCATATAGCGATAGTAACCGTCCTGAAAAAAATCCTGCCAGGACGAGTTATAGGCCTCCTCTTCCAGGACCCCGTCTGAATTTTCAAAATCGTCGGAATCCACGGAATCTGTCCGGCCAAAATAAGCTTTCAGCACAGCATTCGCCACATTATAATAGCTCATATCACCGCCCTCGCCGGAACCGTTACGGCTGAGAGGCTGATCAAAGAGAGTAAAGCCGGCTGCCCCGCTCATCATATAATAGTTAGTACCGCCATACCAGTACAAATCACCCTGAATCGTATAGGGCGTAATCTCTACCGACAGAATCTCTCCATTCTCTCCCAGTTTATAGAGAAGGATCCCGTCACTGACCAAAGCGGTATCCCCATTGTATGGTACGGCTCCTGTTCTCGGCACATCATATATGGATACGAATGCCGAACCGCCGTTACCGATCAATTCGCCGTCCCCATTGCCGCCAGAAGATGTCTGATCATTTTCTTCTATATTAAGGCCGTACTGTTCTGCCCTCTGTCTGGCCCAGGCTGAAAACTCCGTATCATACCGGGAAGCAAACACGCAAAGCCCTGTTGTAAACAGTTCTCTTCCGCTTGCATCCAGATAGCGATATTCATATTCCCATCTGTCTTCGTCTTCGTATTCATAGATCTCCAGAATATAATTTCTGCTGCCGGAGATAGTCACATCGCGCCCTGTCCGGTACGTCAATTCTCCTTCCGGCGAAAAGATACAATTCATCCCCTCCTTATCTGTCAGGATAAAATAGCCGTGGTCATTGGGCGCTAAGTAAAAACCAGGGTATTCACAGGGTACGATCTCATTGCCTTCATAGTCCACCGCTCCCCACAGATCATTCTTCATGACCGGAATCACATTTCCGGCGCCATTGCCGTATCTGTCCCAGGAAAAGACGGCCGAAACATTCTCCAACACGGCAATCGGACCTGTCTCATCTCCCACCGCCTCTGAGGTCTCAGAAATCTCCGGTGTGATTTCATCCGTCTCTGCCGGTATGGACTCCGTCTCCCGGGGCAGTGTCTGGGGCGGAGCCGATTCCTCTGTCTCCAGCGTCGATATCGCGGGAGCCGTAGTCTGGGGCGGAGCCGTTATATTGAAAGCATCCTGACTCCCCGGCTGAGAAGGAAAATAAACGAACGCACTGGTAATGGATAGCATTACGGCGCCTACAAGAAAAAACCGGCGCAGCAGCCTGCCTCCCTGTCCTGATTCGGTACTTTTCTCCGGCGTTTCTTCCGAGTTCTCTTTCCCGTCCGTGTGGATTTCTTCCAGAGGCGACGTATATTCTTGTCCAGGCGATGCATACTCCTGAGCCCCGGCGTATTCCCGATTTTTATTGTCTTCCATAGGGCTGTCCTCAGTTCTTTGCGTGAATGTCTATCTGCTTATACGGAATCTCCACTTTATTTTTCTTTAATGCCAGATACAGCTCCCGGTTCAGGATACGGGTTACTCTAAAAAGATCCTTCTCATTCACACTTGCCACCACCCGCAAGATGACGGCAGACTCTCCCAACTCCTGCACACCCTCATATCGGGGGGAATCCAGCATGGCATCTCGATGATTCTCATAAATATTCTGTAGAATCTCCGGCAGCATACCTTCCACTGCCTCCAGATCTGCCTCATATGGAATTCCGATGTCACATACCGCTTTGGAACCTACCGTTGAGCGATTCAGAATGTTTACCATAGCGGAATTATTGATGATCTTAATATTGCCGCCACTGTCCGAAATCGCTGTGATACGAATACCGATACGCGTCACCGTACCGCGAAACCCATTTACTTCGATGATATCGTCCACATTATACTGATTCTCAAAAAGCATGAAAACGCCTGTGATCACATCTGCAATCAGACTTTCCGCACCAAAGCCTACAATCAGCGCTACTAATCCGATGCTGGCAAAAATCGTGCCGACATTAACTCCCAGAAGAGTCAGCCCCCAGCAAATCATAATAATTGCCGCCGCATACTGTGTCAGACTGGCAGCAATGGTAACTACCGTAGCGGTTCTCTTGTGTTTCGGTTTTACGCGTTTAAGGCCATAGCGGACAAAACCCGCTGCCGCCATAACAAAGCAAACCATAATCACTACACGTATAACCGAAGACAAATTTAACCTCAGCATTGAGGTTACGTCCTCCATGTCTTCAAAGAGTCCCACTCCTACGGAAATTCCGCTGATCGCCAGCAAAGCCACCAGATAGATCCCGCTTTTCACTAATTGTTTTGATAAATCGTCTTTTACTTTTTCTGTTTTTTCCATTTTTTCCATCATTCCTCCTGTGTATTTTGTAAATATCAATCATCCCCATCCTTCATAAGAAATGAAAAAGGGGAATTCCTGTTACATTTTCAGTATAACAGAAATACTATTTTGTGTCTATTTTGAATGTATAAAAAGCAGATGTCTGTTCCGTTTCTAAAGCCGCTTATCCTCAGTACACCGGAATTATTCTGATCTTGTGCCGGTTGTCCCACCAAAGACTCTGACATGAACCAAAAAATCCGGCGCATAGCAGGGATGTATCTGAATATCGCTTATCTGTCCTGCTCCCGCAGTTTTCTCATCCGGCTGAATCTCAGATAGTACAGGATAAAGAGCACGGAGGTCAGCACCCAGCTGATGGGATAGCTGATCATCACGGTTTCCAGCCTGGGATAGCGCGGCAGCATAACGAAATTCCAAAGCGTTCGCAGAACGCAGACGCCTGCACAGGTCATCAGAGTCGGAATCACGGAATCCCCCACCCCCCGCAGAGCGCCGGAGAGTATTTCAATACACACATAGGTGATATAGGTAGGAGCAAAAAATTTCAGGATCATCTCTCCCTTGTGCAAAACCACAGGATCATTGATGAACAGAAAATACAGCCTGCCGCCGAAAAAATACAAAAGCGCGCTCATGACTGCCGATGTCCCCAGCGTCATGGCCATACACTCCCGGATTCCGCGTCGGATCCGGCCATATTGCCTGGCTCCGTAGTTCTGCCCCACGAAGGTGGTGATGGAAATGCCGAAAGCGCCCACCATCATCCAGAACAGGCCGTCGATCTTGCCGTAGGCGGACCAGGCCGCCACCGTATCCGTCCCAAAAGAATTGACACTGGCCTGGATCAGTACGTTGGATATGGAATACATGGCCGACTGGAAGCCGGCCGGCAGCCCGATGTGGAATATATGGCGGATAATCACCGGGTCAAAGCCAATCTTTCTCAAGGACACCCGATAGCTTTCCCGCGTCCGCATCAATACAGCCATGACCAGGGCCGCGCTGACCAGCTGAGACAGGATCGTCGCCAGAGCCGCCCCAAAAATCCCCCAGGAAAATACCGCCACAAACAAAAGATCCAGCACAATATTCACGAAACAGCAGACGATCAGAAAATAGAGCGGCCGCTTGGAGTCTCCGATGGCCCGAAGCGTCGCCGCCCCCATATTATAAACCAGATTTCCTATGACGCCGCAGAAATAGATCCGGATATAGGTAAGGGAATAAGGCATCACATCCTCCGGCGTGCGCATCCAGCGAAGGGCCGCCGGTGCAAAGGTCAGTCCCAGCACCATCAGAACCGCTCCTCCGCATAGAGCCAAAGCCAGAGCCGTATGTACTGCGTTGCTCACCTGTTCCGGTTTACCGGCCCCATAATACTGGGAGATGACCACGGAAGCCCCGGAGGAGAGACCCACGAAAAAACCCACCATCAGATTAATCAGCGTGCCTGTGGTGCCGCCCACCGCCGACAGCGCCTCCTTGCCCAGCACATTCCCCACGATCATGGCATCCGCCGTATTATACAGCTGCTGAAAAAAGGTCCCCAGCAAAATCGGAAAAAAGAAAAAAAGAATCTGCTGCCAGATTACGCCTGTGGTCTGATCTTTCGTATTGGTTTTCATGCCTGTGTCCTCCCGTAAGTCTCTTTTGTGCCCGTTTGTCTTACTGCCCGTACATTATAGCACCAGCGAAAGGATTCCACAAGCAGAGCATAGCAAGAAATCCGGCGCCGCTTCCGCCCCCTCCCTAATCTCCGCAGATCATATCTCCTGCCACATTTTTCAATTTTCCCTTGACTTACAGTACGCTTCAAATATTATAATAGAGCAAAGAGATGATGAGAAGGGCGGTAATAATCATGACTATCAACGAAGTCAGCCAGCGATATGGTATCACGTCGAGCACATTGCGCTACTATGAACGGTCAGGCATGATTCCTCCGGTCTCACGCACGGCAGGAGGGACACGCTGCTATCAGGAGGAGGATCTGCGATGGGTGGAACTGGCTCTCTGTATGAGAAGCGCCGGACTGCCTGTGGAGGGAATCACGGAATATGTGCGGCTCACTCAGCTGGGTGATTCCACCCTGACCGAACGCCTGGACCTTCTGCGACGGCAGCGGGAAGTGCTTAAGGAACAGCAGGCGCAGATCCTTGCCACGATGGAGCGGCTGAATGATAAGATCGCCAGATATGAAGAGACCATGAAAGCCAAAGGACTGATACCTGTTTGCAGTGAACATTCTTAATGAATCCGGGGAGAGGGTATAAGACGGCCTGAGTCCGGCGTTTTCCCCACATTGCGGGTATAACCTTTTTTCGGTACGGAAATACAGATATGGGAGCAGTGCAGGAGCATGTATAAATTATATACATCTCTCCACACTACTCCCATATTTAGCATGTTTCAGAAAATCAACTGTATGAAGTCAGTCAGAATTTCCCGGCCTTCGCTGCTTCCTCAATGGCCACTGCCACCGACACGGTCATACCGACCATGGGGTTATTTCCTGCGCCGATCAGACCCATCATCTCCACATGGGCGGGAACGGAGGAGGAACCTGCGAACTGAGCGTCGGAGTGCATACGTCCCATGGTATCAGTCATACCGTAGGAGGCAGGACCCGCCGCCATGTTATCGGGATGCAGCGTACGACCTGTGCCGCCGCCGGAGGCCACGGAGAAATACTTCTTGCCCTTCTCCACGCACTCCTTCTTATATGTACCGGCCACCGGATGCTGGAATCTGGTGGGGTTGGTGGAATTGCCGGTGATGGACACGTCCACGCCTTCCTTCCACATGATCGCCACACCTTCCGTCACATCATTGGCGCCGTAGCAGTTTACCTTCGCCCGGGGGCCGTCGGAGTAAGCTTTTCTGTATACTTCCTTCACCTCGCCGGTGTAGTAGTCCATCTCCGTCTCCACAAAGGTAAAGCCGTTGATTCTGGCGATCACCTGTGCGGCGTCCTTACCCAGACCGTTTAAGATAACACGCAGAGGTTTCTGACGGACACGGTTCGCCTTCTCCGCAATGCCGATGGCTCCCTCTGCCGCCGCAAAGGACTCATGACCGGCCAGGAAGCAGAAGCAATCCGTGCTCTCCTCTAAGAGCATCTTGCCCAGGTTGCCATGGCCCAGGCCCACCTTGCGCTGATCTGCCACAGAACCGGGAATGCAGAAGGCCTGCAGGCCCTCGCCGATGGCGGCGGCAGCGTCCGCAGCCTTGCGGCAATCCTTCTTGATCGCGATGGCAGCGCCCACGGTGTACGCCCACTTCGCATTTTCAAAACAGATCGGCTGGATCTTCTCCACCATATGATATACATCCAGACCGGCGTCCTTTGTAATCTTCTCGGCCTCCTCGATGGAAGCGATGCCGTAGCCGTTCAGTACGCCATTGATTTTATCAATTCTTCTCTCATAGGATTCAAATAAAGCCATTTCTTAGTCCTCCTTATTCCATCCGGGGATCGATGATCTTGACAGCATCTGCTACGCGGCCATACTGACCCTTGGCCTTCTCCCAGGCCGTGTTGGGGTCGTCGCCCTTCTTGATGAAGTCGGTCATCTTGCCCAGGGATACGAACTGGTAGCCGATGATCTGATCGTCGGCATCCAGAGCGATACCTGTCACATAGCCTTCGGCCATCTCCAGATAGCGGGGGCCCTTCTTCAGCGTGCCGTACATCGTACCCACCTGGGAACGCAGGCCCTTGCCCAGATCTTCCAGACCGGCGCCGATAGGCAGACCATCCTCGGAGAACGCACTCTGAGTACGGCCATATACGATCTGAAGGAACAGTTCTCTCATGGCTGTATTAATCGCATCACACACCAGGTCGGTGTTCAGCGCCTCCAAAAGAGTGCGGCCCGGCAGGATCTCTGAGGCCATGGCCGCCGAATGGGTCATACCGGAACAGCCGATGGTCTCCACCAGCGCCTCCTGGATGATACCCTCTTTTACATTCAGCGTCAGCTTGCAGGCGCCCTGCTGAGGTGCGCACCAGCCGATACCATGGGTCAGGCCGGAGATATCCTTGATCTCTTTCGCCTTCACCCACTTCGCTTCTTCGGGAATGGGAGCAGCGCCATGGCCTACGCCCTGAGCTACGGCGCACATTTTCTCAACCTCATGTGAATAAATCATGATAAAACTCCTTTCGTTAAGTGATAAATCACCGCTGTCTGCCCTGCCCGGATGAAAATCAGGGGGGACAAAAGCAACAGATGATTTCCTGTCCCCCTATTCTCTCATATCCCGACAAAATAGTCCAGCATTTTTTTCACAGAAAACAAACCTTTACGAACGCTCCGTATAGGTATCCATGCTGGCGCTCACGTTGGAAGCGTCACTGCCCGCCGTCTTTGTGAGTTCTTTCCAGGACATGGCGATGGCCAGCGCCAGGAATACCAGCTCCGTTGCAGCATTCTTCGTCATCTCCACCCAAAAGCTGGGATCCAGCAAAAACGGCAGCGTCGTGGTCAGTGCCTGCCCAAAGGTATAGTACCCGGAAGTCACAAAGCTGAGCAGCCAGAACACATACTCCATGGCGTACATACTCAAAAGCGACACTACGATCAGAATCGGCCCCGCCATCCGGCTGCGCTTGCCGTTGCACTTCGTATAGCCGAAAGAAGCTCCCAGAGGGATCAATAGCATCAGAACAGCAAAGATTCTCTGTGCAAACCAGATGCTTAAAATCGAAGGAACCGTGGCAATAATACCGCCGGCCAGACCGCCGCAGATACCGGAGAGATAGCTTCCCTCCCGCAGATTCTGCTGCGCCCTTTCGCTGGTCCCGCGGTACACCTGCTCCAGACAGCTTCTGTGCGCCGGCATATAGACGTTTTTAATCAGCGCATAGCCGTCACAGGTCCCCCGGCCGCACAGAGGGCAGCGGCCGGGCGCTTCCAGCCCGTATTTATAGGCAAGCCCTTTCAGGATGTCCATCGCCTCACGAAAGCACGCCGTAAAGCCATCTTTCGTCTTCAATGCCAGAAGCACCGCATCTGCATTCAGCGTACTGTAGGATGCGCCTCCCAGCCTCTTGACCGCCTTATTCAGCTCCTTGATAAAACCTCTGCCGCCATTTTTATTGAAGGTAACCGTCACGGTCACCACCTTGGCACTGGAGCTTCCGTTAAACACACAGAACAGGGGAAGTCCCTCGTATTCTCCGTAAGCCTTCTGCCCTTTCTGCAAAAAGCCCAGCGCCATGGTCTCGTTTATGTATTCATCATACGTCATAAGCACTCCTGCTATTACTGAAGCAGCGCATTCTGCAATTCAATCATGGAATCATCGCTGATGCCATACATTTCATCCTCATCGACTTCGATCTCAACGATCTTGGAGATCGCCGTACCGTATTCGATCTTATCCACATAGCTCTCCAGAATATCCAGCATTCCCTTTGCATATTCCATTTCCCAGTCGTAGTAGGCGTTCTCATCATTCTGAAGATCGCCGAAATCGCCGTTCTCCGCCTTCGCCACCATATCGGTCACATAGGCCTCCGCCTCATCGTAAGCGGTATCAATAAAAAGGATCGGCTCGATCGTCACCTTAACCGTATAGTAATCGTCTGTCTTCACCGCGTCGGCTGTCTCATACTTTGCCTTGGCAAAGATATCCTTGGCCAGCTTGGTCAGGCGGTCATTGATCGCGCTGTCGTTCAGATACTCTGTCTCGATCTCAAAGCTGTAGCCCAGATACAGGCCCCAGTACTCCATGTTCTCCTCATAGGTCTGATCCGCCGAAGTCTTCGTGTCATCCACCAGCTCCAGATACTTCGTCGTATCGTTCTTATAGGCCATATCCAGAAGGCTCTTCACATAGGGACCGTAATCCTTGCTGTTGTCACTAAACTTTGAGAAAGAGTTGCAGCCTCCCAGCAATCCCACAGCCATCAACAGTGCCATCAGAAACGCGATTCTTCTTTTCATAACATCATTCTCCTTTTTCCTTTTAGAATATTTATGATATCTCCGCCGCGCACAGGCAAGCAGGTATCATTTATCCTTTATATTATAGCGATTATTTAATGTTTTGTAAATCTTCAATTTGTAAAATTTGCAGAACCGTCTCGTCCACTTTATCCAGTGTCACGATCCGGCCGGCCTGACTGGCCACAGCCTTCTCAAAAAAGTTCCTGGCGTCTCTGGCATTGGCAAAATTCGGCCCTTTATTCGCCGTACACTTTTCAAAATACTCCATGGCATAGGCTCTGGCCTCCGGGCTCAGACGGTAATCCGCCTTTTTGCACATGCCTTCCAGAATCTCCGTGAGCTCTCCGGCTTTGTAATCTTCAAAATACAGAAACTTGTTAAAGCGGGAGCGCAGACCCGGATTGGAATTCAGGAAATCGTTCATCAGGTCCGGATACCCTGCCACGATCACCACCAGCTCATCCCGGTGGTCCTCCATGGATTTCAGAAGGGTATCCACCGCCTCCTGACCGAAATCGCCCTCTCCCTTCCCCGCCGTCAGAGCATAGGCTTCGTCGATGAAGAGAACGCCGCCCAGAGCCTGACTGACCACTTCCTGTACCTTGGTGGCCGTCTGGCCGATATAGCCGCTGACCAGGCCGGAGCGATCCACTTCCACCAGATGACCTCTGGAGAGAAGCCCCAGCGACTTATAGATACCGGACAGAAGTCTGGCCACCGTGGTCTTGCCGGTTCCCGGGTTTCCTGAAAAGACCAGATGTAAAGACACCGACGGCGCCTTCAGCTCCATCTCCTGGCGCATCCTGCGCACCTTAATCAGGTTGACTAAGGCGTTTACCTCCTGCTTTACCGCATACAGACCGGTGAGCGCATTCAGTTCTGCCAGGTAGTCCTCCACCGTCTTCTCGCTCTCTGCCTCCTTCACCGTCTGCCCCAGCGTCTCCTTATCGCGCTCCTGCCCGGCCCGCTCTCTGCCTGCCGTTCCGCCTCCTGTGCCTGAGGAGCTTCCGTTATTTTGGACATTGACGCCGGGATTTTTGTGCGGCCCCGCCGGGCTGTCACCATGATCCCGGATACCTTTCAGCTTTATGTAGCCGTCTAAAAGGGCCATATACCGGGTAAAATCCTCCATCTCCCGTTCACTGACCTGATTGTTGCAGGCAATGAACTCCTGGCCCATCTGACGGAAGGCCGCCACCAGCGTCCTGGTGATAGCCGTCTTCACGCCGGGCAGCTTATCCGCAGCATTGACGTCCGCATTGGCAAAGTATGTCACTGAGGTGGGAATCCGGTTCGCAAAGGCTTCGCTCTCCAGATTTCTCTCATATTTAAACATGGTCAGCTTATCCGGCGTAAAATGAAACCCCAGATGGTCCCGGATAAAAAGAGTCTCCCGAAAGCAGACTCCCCCGTCCCCGCTGGCCAGATAGGCCAGGAACTGTAAGAGATCCACCTTGCAGATCTGCCACATGGACAGGCTCTTATCCCTGGAGCCGATCCCGGCCCGGTCCAGCATATTGCAGTATTTTTTACACAGATTCATCAGCTGGGGCAATGTCTGTTCCATCTTTTTTCCTCCGCACTGCCCCAGGGGCAATCTTCTTCATTGTCCTATATCAGCAGACTCTTACCGGTCATCTCTGCCGGCTGCTCCATTCCCATCAGTTCGAGCAGGGTCGGAGCGATATCCGCCAGGCAGCCGCCCTCTCTGAGCTTATGCCCTTCTTTGTCATTGATCAGAATAAACGGAACCGGATTCGTGGTATGGGCCGTAAAGGGCGCGCCGGTCTCATAATCGATCAGCTGTTCCGCATTGCCGTGGTCAGCGCAGAGGAACATCACGCCACCCGCCTTTTTGAGAGCTTCCACCGCCCTGCCCACGCAGGCATCCACCGCTTCCACCGCCTGGATGGCAGCAGCTTCCACGCCGGTATGGCCCACCATATCGGGATTGGCAAAATTGATGATGATGACATCGTATTTTCCGCTGCCGATGGCCTCCACCAGCTTATCGCAGACCTGGGGAGCGCTCATCTCCGGCTGCAAGTCATAGGTGGCCACCTTGGGCGATTTCACCAGAATACGGTCCTCGCCTTCGTTGGGCTCCTCCACGCCGCCATTGAAGAAAAATGTCACATGGGCATACTTTTCCGTCTCGGCGATACGGGCCTGGGTCCTGCCGTTCGCCGCCAGGAACTGGCCGAAAGTATTGGTCAGCTTGATCTTCTCAAACGCCACTATCTTATTGGGAATCGTCACATCATACTCGGTGAAGCACACGTAGGTCAGCTCTTTCTTCTCTCCTCTGTCAAAGCCGTCGAACTCATCGGCACAGAAGGCGCGGGTCAGCTCCCTGGCGCGGTCCGGGCGGAAATTAAAGAAGATAATGGAATCCTTATCCTGAATCGTGGCCACCGGCTTACCGTTCTCCGTGATGACCGTGGGCAATACAAACTCGTCCGTAACATCGGAGGCATAGGAATCCCGGATTGCCTGTACAGGGTCCGCGGCCATTACCCCCTCGCCCAGAGTCAGGGCGCGGAACGCCTTCTCCACGCGATCCCAGCGGTTATCCCGGTCCATGGCATAGTAGCGGCCGCTGACCACTCCCACCTTGCCCACACCGATCTCCTTCATCTTATCGCACAGCTCCTGCACATAGTCCGCGCCGGAAGCAGGAGGCGTATCGCGGCCGTCCAGAAAGCAGTGTACATATACTTTCGTAAGCCCATGACGCTTTGCCAGCTCCAGAAGTCCGTAGATATGCGTATTATGGCTGTGTACGCCGCCGTCGGATACCAGGCCGTACATGTGCAGAGAGGAATCGTTTTTCTTGCAGTTCTCCACCGCAGCCAGCAAAGCCTTATTTTCAAAGAATACGCCGTCCTCAATCTCCTTGGTGATCCGGGTCAGATCCTGGTAGACGATGCGGCCGGCGCCCATATTCATATGGCCCACTTCGGAATTCCCCATCTGGCCATCCGGCAGTCCCACCGACAGACCGCTGGCATTTCCTTCCACAAAAGGGCACTCCGCCATCAGGCGGTCCATGACCGGCGTCTTCGCTTCCCTGACTGCATTGCCCTTCTCTTTCGCGTTCAGACCATAGCCGTCCAGGATCATCAAAACCGTAGGTTTCTTGCTCATATTTTGTCTCCTTTTTGCAATGCATACCGGAAACGAGGGCAGATAGTACCTGCCCCCGTCCGGTTTATGATGCCTTTTCTGTCTTACTTATAATTGACAATCTTTCCAAAATCCGGCTTCAGGGCAGCTCCGCCTACCAGGCCGCCGTCGATATCAGGCTGGGCAAACAGTTCCGGGGCGCTGGAAGCCGATACGCTTCCGCCATACTGGATACGAATCGCCGCCGCCGTAGCCTCATCATAGATCTCACCCACGCAGACGCGGATCGCCGCGCAGACCTCCTGAGCCTGCTCCGTGGTGGCCACCTTGCCGGTGCCGATGGCCCAGATGGGCTCATAGGCGATGACAGCCGTGGCAGCCTGTTCGGCGCTCACGCCCAGAAGGGCGATCTTCACCTGCTGACGGATAAAGTCGATGGTCACACCCTGCTCTCTCTGCGTCAGCGTCTCGCCGCAGCAGATGATCGGGGTGATACCATGCTCAAAAGCCTTCAGAACCTTCTTGTTTACCGTCTCATCGGTCTCGGCGAAATACTGACGGCGCTCGGAATGGCCGATGATCACATACTTCACACCGGCATCCACCAGCATATTCGGGGAAATCTCACCAGTGTAGGCGCCCTTCTCCTCGAAATACATATTCTCCGCACCGATGCAGATATTGGATCCCTTCGCCGCCTCCATGGCCGGAATGATATCAATGGCCGGTACGCAGAATACCACATCGGCATCCTCCGTGGCCACCAGGGGTTTCAGGGTCTTGATCAGGGTTACGGCCTCACTGGGAGTCATGTTCATCTTCCAGTTGCCGGCAATGATTTTCTTTCTTGCCATAATTGGTATATCCTCCATCGTCATAATCTTGTTCTTTTTATCTCGCGGCACTAAGCGCGAGACTTCGCCTTCGGCTCGCTCTCGCTAAGGGCACGTGTAACTTCTCTCCCTTCACTCCGCTTCGGGAGCGAAGTAAGTTCGCACTAAGCTCGAGACTTCGCCTTCGGCTCGCTCTCGCTAAGGGCACGT
>JAAVZR010000019.1 GCA_022791755.1 Lachnospiraceae bacterium | reverse complement strand
GGAGCATGCCCACGGTACAAAAGCCCATAGCATGATCAAGCCCGGGCATGGTCATGCTTTCGGATCCGAACTGGCATAGGGCGAATGCCCGCGAGTGAGACGAAGCAAAGCGGAGTCGAACGGGCACTGCGAGCCACGGTGCAAGATGTAAAGAGCAGTGCGCCAGAGCAAAGAAGAAAGCAGGAGCATGCCCACGGTACAAAAGCCCATAGCATGATCAAGCCCGGGCATGGTCATGCTTTCGGATCCGAACTGGCATAGGGCGAATGCCCGCGAGTGAGACGAAGCAAAGCGGAGTCGAACGGGCACTGCGAGCCGCGGTGCAAGATGTAAAGAGTCCCGCAGCTACTGTGACAGGCGAAGCAGACATCTTAGGAGGACAGAAAGATGAACAAGTGGAACACGAAAAAGATGGCAATGTTGGGCGTACTGGTAGCGCTTCAGATTGTGGCCAGCCGGCTTCTGGGGATTCGGCTGTCTCCGACGCTTCGGGTCAGCATCAGCGATTCCTTTATCCTGTTGGCCGGCATATGGCTGGGGCCGGTGGCCGGAGCGCTGGTGGGCTGCCTGGCAGATCTGGTGGGCTGTGTGATTTCCGGAGATGCGCCCTTTTTACTGCTGACCGTATCGCCGGTGGCAGTAGGGCTTTTAGCAGGTCTCCTGTCGCCGGTTTTTAAAAAGAGCAAAAATATTCTGATCTATGGCGGACTGATCGCCGTAATCAGCCTTTTGACTTCGGTATTGTATCGCTCCTGGGCCTTTTCCCAGATGTTTGGAGCGCCTTTTATCACCTATGTGGGGCCTCGCGCAGTGCAGGCTGTGGTGATGGTGATACTCAATACGCTGGTAGTCTACGGGATTTATCGCAGTCCGGTTACTGCCATGATTGAGACATCCGGAGAATAGATGCCGCAAAACAGAACAGATTAAGAACAGACAAAAGACAGACCAGGAACGGAAGGAAGGCATGACACTATGACTTACGAAGAGGCGCTCTCTTATATCCACAGCGTCATCTGGCGGGGAAAACGTCTGGGACTGACCCGGATTCAAGAGCTTCTTATGCGGATGGGAAATCCGGAAAAGAAACTGAAATTTGTCCATATCGCCGGAACGAACGGCAAAGGCTCCACGGCCGCGATGACAGCTTCGGTCTTACAGGAAGCAGGATATCGCACCGGACTTTTTATCTCGCCTTTTATCCACTGCTTTAATGAACGGATGCAGATCAACGGAAGTCCCATCAGCGACGAAGAGCTGGTGGAGGTGACAGCCTCCATCCGTCCCCTGGCAGAAGCCATGGAAGATAAACCCACAGAGTTTGAGCTGATCACAGCGCTGGCCTTTGCCTATTTTTACAGAAACCACTGCGATATTGTGGTATTGGAGGTGGGGCTGGGGGGCGCCATGGACTCGACCAATGTGATAGATACCCCGGAGGCCGCGGTGATCACAGCCCTGGGGCTGGATCACACAAAGGAGCTGGGAGGCGCCATAGAGGAGATTGCCCGGGCCAAGGCCGGAATCATCAAGAAAAACAGCCGGGTCGTATTTTACGGGCGAAACGAAGCGGCTCTCCCCGTCATACGTAAGGCGGTGGAAAACAGCGGCAGCACACTGGTGATGCCGGATTACGACAGACTGCATGTCCGAAGCAGAGATCTGACCGGTCAGACCTTTTCCTATGAAGATTATGAAAACCTGCGGATCGCTCTGTTAGGAGTCTATCAGCTGTACAATGCAGCCGTAGTGATCGAAACGGTCCGGGAGCTGCGAAAAGGAGGCTGGCAGATCCATGACGAGGCGCTTCGGACCGGACTGCTGCATACACGCTGGACAGGCCGCCTGGAGAGGATTGGCAGCCATCCGGATATCTTCGTGGACGGCTCCCATAACCCCCAGGGAGTAAAGGCCACGGCAGAGAGCCTGAAGACATATTTTCCCGGCGGAGGCATCACTTTTCTGGTGGGAGTTCTGGCGGACAAGGACGCTGTGAACATGATAAAGGAGCTTCCTTCGCTGGCCTCCTCCTTTGTCACGGTTACCCCTCCCAGCATGCGGGGAATGACGGCCGAGGAACTGGCCGGTCTGATGCAAAGCATTACGGACCGGCCGGTTGCGGCGGCCGAAAGCCTGGAGGAGGGCTGCCGTATGGCGCTTGAGGCAGCGGGAGAGGATGGCGTCGTCTGCGCCATAGGTTCCCTGTATACGGTGGGGGACCTGACTCGGATTTTCAGACAACAGACAGTGTAAAGGAGAACAAATATGGAGAAAACCAACGAGCTGGGAACCGGAAAAGTGAGCTCCCTTCTCTTGAATCTGGCCGTACCGGCCATCATCGCCATGCTGGTGAGTATGCTCTACAATATGGTGGACCGGATCTACATCGGTAATATGGAAAATGGGACAATCGGTATGGCCGGTCTGGCAGTGGCCGTTCCGATCATCACGCTGATCCAGGCGTTTACACAGCTCTTTGGTACAGGAGGCGCTCCTCTGGCCGCGATCCGTCTGGGCGAACAGAAGAAGGAAGAGGCCGAACGGATCATGGCCGCTTCCTTTATATCGCTGGTGGTCTCCGGTATTCTTCTGACAACCATAATCGAGATCTTTCAGGAACCGATTCTCCTGCTTTTTGGAGCAGATGAAACCTCCCTGGCCTCAGCGAAAGAATATGTGACCATCTATGCGCTGGGAACGGTATTTGTGCAGATCGCCCAGGGGATGAATCCCTATATCAATACGCAGGGATTCGCAAAAATGGGAATGGCCACGATTCTCATCGGCGCTGTTTTGAATATCATTCTGGATCCGATCTTTATCTTTGCCATGGGGATGGGGATCCGGGGCGCCGCGGTGGCGACGATCCTCTCCCAGGGGATCTCTGCGCTCTGGGTGATGTACTTTCTGTTAAAAAGATCGCCGATGAAGCTGCGCCGCGCCTTCCTGGTCCCCCGGCCTGCCATAATAGGCGCTATCATAACGCTGGGGATTTCTCCTTTTGTGATGAGCGGCACCGAAGGGCTTTTACAGATTTCCTTTAACAATCAGCTTTCGGCCTACGGCGGCAGCATAGCGGTGGGCTCCATGGCGATTCTTCTGAGCCTGTATCAGATGATCCTGCTGCCCCTGGGCGGTATCACCCAGGGAGCTCAGCCGATTCTTTCCTATAATTTCGGCGCCAGGGATCTGGAGCGTGTCCGGGAGACATTCCGTCTGTCTTTTCGGGTCTGTCTGCTGTATTCCTTTACCATATCCGGAATCATTATGATCTTTGCTCCGGCCTTTGCCCGGATTTTTTCCAGAGATGCCGATACGATTCGCTATGCGGTCTGGGCCATCCGAATCTATATATCCGGCGGGCTGTTTTTCGGAGCACAGATCTCATGCCAGCAATCCTTTATGGCGCTGGGGCAGGCGAAGCGCTCCCTCTGCATGGCCCTTTTAAGAAAAGTAATTCTCTTAATCCCTCTGATCTATCTGCTGCCTGTCCTGCTGGGGGATCTCGGTTTGGCGCAGTCCATGGCCGGGCCGGTCGCAGACCTTTTGAAGGACGGAGGGAAAACCTTCTGTGTGCTGTTTGCCGAACCGGTTTCCGATATTCTGGCAGCAAGCATCACCAGTCTGACCTTTTTCAGTTTTTACAGAAAAAGTCTTCGCTAATGTTGCGATACTGGTGCGAACGGCCGGCTTGTGGTAAAATGAAGAGGAAAACCTGGCTGTCAAAACAAGGGAGATACGAAAATGGGGGAAAATAATTGGGAGCATTTACAGCCATTGAGAATTCCCGGTGGCTGGACGATTGATTTTAATAAATTTGAAAATGCAGAACCTCAGGAACTTGCCGAACAAGACAAACGTTGGCTTTTCGCATTTACGGAAGATATACTCTTAATGCACAAAACCTCAAGTCGAAAACGAAATGGAATAATTGAACAACAAAAATTACAATTAGATTTAGGCTGGTATCCGGACGGGGAACCGGACGGAGCTTTTCTACTGCAGGCAATATTAAATGATAATTGGGAAACCCCATTATTAATATTCCATTCCAAAAGTAAAGACGCTGTTGTAAAAATGCTGGAACAATGGTTGTTTCAAGAATTTATGCCGCCGGTACGATTTATCGAAGAACATTCTTTTCGCAAAAATCATCCTTAGGAAGCGGAGTTTTCGGAAGCTGTTTTCTGTTTAATTCCTGAAACCGGCAGGGCTTTTCATATTTTTGTGCTGGAATCATTATGAATTTTTGTCCATACACAAGAAGGGGATTTTGATGGAAATATTGGAGATAAAGCAAGTAAATGATGCACTTGCTGAGATGGTTGCCCTGTTTCGGGTGGAGCTGCGTTCATATAAAGGAATAGTATCCAAACCAAACATGGAAGCAGGACGAGAGGAAATGATAGAATATCTTACTGCCAAATTCCCGGTGTTTGCCGCCCTTGTGAATGGTGAATACGCAGGCTATGCGGTCTGCCGTGTTGATAGCGGGGTTGTGTGGGTGGAGTCCATCTTTGTCAAAGAGAAATACCGCCGTCACGGTGTGGCTGCTGCTCTGCACAGCAAAGCGGAGGAAATCGCCGCTTATTACGGGAATGATACCGTTTACAATTATGTCCACCCCAATAATCACCGAATGATAGAGTTTCTGCGAAAGCGTGGCTATACGGTTCTGAATTTGATTGAGATTCGCAAGCCGTACCAAGACGAAAAGCTGACGCAAACGATTCGGGTCGGTGAGCATGATTTCGACTATTGATGGGAGATACACAGTAAACCTGCATGCGCCGCTGTAGCGCGCACCACCAGGGCATAAAAGCCGGTTGCTCCGCACTTCGTGCTCCCGCAATCGCTGCCGGTATTCGTATTCCGGGCGATCGCCCTGCAATAGAGGTTGAACATGGGTTGGCTTTATGATATCCTTAGATGAGGATAGTCTGACAAATCAAACTTTGGAGATGTGTAGATAATGAAGTTAAAGAATATATTGATTGTTGTCAAAGATATCGAAAAATCGAAACAGTTTTATCACGACCTGTTTGGTCTTGATATGGTGCTTGACAATAATGGCAATATGATTTTAACGGAGGGCCTTGTACTCCAAGATAAAAAAATTTGGAGAACATTTTTGGGAAAAGATATTATTCCGAAAAGCAATTCGTGTGAGCTGTATTTTGAGGAACAAAATATAGAAGCATTCATTGAAAAACTGGAGAAAATGTACCCTGACGTTCAATACGTTAATCAGCTTATGACACATAGCTGGGGACAAAAGGTGATCCGTTTTTATGATTTGGACGGTAATTTGATTGAGGTAGGGGCACCAATGTAATGCGATACAATCCATATTTTCACAAAATGAATACCAGGGTAGTCTTTGAAAACAGGCTGCTCTGGTATTTTGAGTTTTTGCCTGACACAAGGAGACATGAGCCGCCTGAGACGTAATTATCTAACTGACCTGACCCGGAATTTTAATATGATAATCTTGCATTTCCCACGGTAACTTGATAAAATAGATTTGGTGGATCATTATGGAAACACACCCTACGGGTGTACCATTATGCCCTGAAAACACGGGCAATCATAAAGTAACACCCTACGGGTGTACCACCATGCCCTGAGAACACGGGCAATTTTAAAGTAAGGAAAGGAAGGCCTCTTTCATGCAAAAAATAACAGAGCAGCAGATTATGGCCATGGCCCCCAACGCGACGGCCGCGGCCAATGGAAGAAAGATATCGCAGAAGGGCGGGTTTGTGCGCCGGGAACGGTCGGAGGACGATACTTTTTATCTGGGCGAATGTACGGGAAGCGGTAAGAGCAATTATATCACCACGGTGGATTTTCTGGATCCCTCGGCTCCGGTGGTCCGCTGCTCCTGTCCCAGCAGGCAGTTTCCCTGTAAACATGGTCTGGCGCTGCTTTTTGAGATTGCGGGGCAGAAATCCTTCGGTCAATGCGAAATACCGGAAGATATTCTGAAAAAGAGAGAGCGAAAGCAGGCCAGGGCGGAAAAGGCCTCCGAAGCCGCGTCCCTGGCGGCAGGGGAGGGAGTTTCTGACAGCGAAGCCCAGATAAAGGCCGCAGCCCGCCGTAAAACCTCCAAAGCGGCGCAGACCAGAAAGAGAAAGAAGCAGCTGGAAGGACTGGGGCTGGCCGGGCAGCTGGTTCAGGATCTGATGAAGACCGGTCTGGGCGCCATGGGAGGAGCCGTCCTGTCCGAATACAAAAGTCTGTCCAAACAGCTGGGAGATTACTATCTGCCTGGTCCCCAGCGGCTTTTAAACGGACTGATTCTGGAGATCGAGGCGTTTCAGAAGGATCATGACGAGAGCCATTATGAGGCCGCTGCGGACCGGCTGGAAAAGCTGTGGACTCTGGTAAAGAAAGCCAGCCAGTATTTAAACGACAAGCTGTCCCAGGGAGAGGAGGCCAGAGACGACGGCCTTCTGTATGAAGAGCTGGGCGGCGTCTGGAAGCTGTCGGATTTAGAAGAGCTGGGGCGAAGCCGCAGGGCAGAACTGATACAGCTCGCCTTCTGGATCAGCTATGACGAGGCGCGGAAGGAGTACATAGATACGGGCTGCTGGGCAGACCTGGAGACAGGAGAGGTGAGCCTGACTTATAATTACCGTCCGCTTAAGGCGCTGAAATATGTAAAAGAAGAGGATTCCTTCTTTGGGGTGGCAGAGACGGACAGCGCCTGCTCTTATCCCGGTGAGGGCAACCTGCGGATCCGGTGGGATAAGGCCAGCCTGCGGGACGTAACCCGGGAGGATATCGAAAAGGTTCGGGGCTTCGGGGCCAGGGCTGTGGTGCCGGAGGCCAAAGCGGCCAAAAACGTGCTGAAAAACACGCTGGCTTCCCCGGTCTTCTTTCGCCTGATCGCCTATGAGCAGATCGGCAAGGCAGGAGAAGATATCGTCCTTCGCTCTGAGGGTGGAGACACGATTCTCCTGGGAGACTGGCCGGAGGGAGAGAATACGCTTCGGTGGCTTTCTCTTCTGCCGGATCCGGCGCTGCTTACCCATCAGGTCCTTTTGGGCGGCTTTTACTATGACCGGCAGGACAGAAGGCTGAAGCTGTGGCCGGTGAGCATCGTGGCGCAGGACAGGATCGTCCGTTTACTATTTTAAGAAGGGGGCCGGAAAATGGATATTACACCGATTTATGAGCTGCGGGAGCGGTTAAAGATCTGTATGGTGGCGGGAACCGATCTGATAGAAGAGGATTTTCGCCTAAAGAGAGCGATGGAGGCCTTCGCGCCACTGGAAAAGGCATCCCCGGTCTTTGGAAAAATAGGAGATCTGGTACGACAGGCGCTGACGGCAGAAAGCAAGGAAAAGGGCGGCGCTGTCCTGGAAGCCCTCACTCTGACGGACGCGGTTCTGTGTACCCAGGGGGCGGTGGAGAAAAAGGGAGAGCTAACGCCCCTTATGCTGTGCGGAGCCGGCACCTCCGAGACCAACATGCCCTGCTCGGCTCTCACCGTATTGCTGGATGCCCTCCATAACGCAGGAGGAGGCCGCTATACACTGATTATGGAGGCCCACGGGAATCATCCGGAATGGTTCCGGGATTTTCGGGTCAAGGCAGCCATGGTTGACGCCCTGGGAGCCGGCTATTCAGAGCTGGCCGAACAGGTGAGGCAGTGGCTGATGACGGAGACGCCGGCGATTCTTCCGCTTTTGAAACATGGCTTTGATCCCAAAGGGAAGAAAGAGATGGTCCGCCGGGTATCGGTCATCGAGGCCGTCGCAGGCGCCGATGCCAATGATTTTTACAGGGAACAGATTCCTCTGGCACAAAAAGACGTGAAGGGGGCGCTGATCTATGCGCTTCGCCTTCATCCTGATAATACGGAGCTGCTTCTGACTCTGGCCAAAACCGAGAGGGGAAATGCCAGACAGATGGCCTGCTATGCTCTGGCCTGTCAGGAGGATGAAGCCGCCTGGGACTATCTCACGGATATCACCAGAAAGAAACCGGAAGAAGCTTTGGCCTTTGTGGAGCCTGCCACGGGAAATAAGGCGTCTGTGCTGGTAGCCACAGGTCTTATGTCTCTTCTCAGGACCATCGAAGCGTCAGGGGAAATCAACAGAGAGCAGACGGAAAAGCTGGCAGCCTATCTCCTGGCCCTGCCGGGAAAAAACGGCCCTGAGATCTGCGCCTGCTATGAGAAGATGGCTTCCTTTGGAAAGAAACTCGACATACCGGTGGAGAAGGGGAAGGGAGTCTGGACGGTAAAGTTCCGTCCAGCTGCCTGTTTACACCGGGCAGGCGGCTATATGATCCCGGCGGGGCTGCCCTTTAGCCAGGCAGTACAGCAGGCGCTCTTTTACAGTCTGATCCTTCATGAGGCGCCGGATTTAAACGAACTGGCAGAAACTCTGTATTCCCGCTTCGGAGAAGGCTGGTTCCCGGCGGCCATGGCCGCGCGCTTTCTCACGGCGGACAGCGCTTCCTGCTATGAGATGGCGAAGGAGCTGATACGGGACAAGAAATACCACCTGGGACTGCGTTTCCGAAGAGAACTGGATCCCTATGTCCTGACGGCGCTTTCTCCCATAACCTATGACGGAGCTTCAGACACCTATGGATTCAACGGGCGCAGGAATATTCCCGGCGAAGACTATGCACAGACTTTCAGACGGCCCTTAAAAGCGCCTCTGGATCACGCCTTCTTCGAGTATGCCATGGCCTGTCAGAACAAGGAGCTGGAGAGGCTTATGATCTCCTGGGTCCGCCCCGGGGACAGGGAGATGTGTGAAAAGCTGGGGCAATATTTCCGCCAACGGGCCCTGTGTACCAAGGATAACCGGATCTATCTGGAGCCCATGCGGCGCTGCGGCGTAACCGATTGCAGCGGGGTGGCCGTACAGTATTTTAAGGGCAGGAATATCACGGAATGGGAATTTACCGGGTACATGAACCAGCTGCCCGGTACAGCCAAGGACCGGGCCAGAGAGGGCAGAGAGATCTGCCGTCTGTTAAAGAACGGCTCCATAAAGGGAAGAGCGGACGTGGCATGGCTGGAGGCAAAAATCGCAGAATGGGAAGCGGCCCCGGAAGAAATCGCCGACTGACGCAAAATCCGGACACGGCTCCGAAAGGAAAAACGCCGGGCAACGCCATAGCATAATAAAACAAAGCCACAGATCAGACAGACAATCAAAAGGGAAAGGATGGAACATATATCATGGAGCAGCAAAAGGTACAGAGACTTCCGGCAGAGCAGCTTTTTCAGACAGAGATCGACGCACTGATCGCAGCGGAAAAGGATCCGGTCCCCACGGGATGGCGCATGTCGCCCCGCTCGGTGCGGACCTATATCTGCGGCGGAACGGTGAAGGGGATGACGATCACCCCCAAATACATCGGCAATGAGAGACTGGTGGAGATCGCCATCGCCACGCTGGTCACGGACCGGGCGCTGCTGCTGATCGGAGAGCCCGGGACAGCCAAGAGCTGGCTGTCAGAGCATCTGACGGCGGCCATCAACGGGGATTCTACGAAGGTGATACAGGGAACGGCCGGCACCACGGAGGAGCAGATCCGCTACTCCTGGAATTATGCCATGCTGATCGCCCAGGGCCCTTCCCCGGAGGCCCTGATAAAGACGCCTGTCTACCGGGCCATGGAGACCGGAACCATCGCCCGGATGGAAGAGATCTCCCGCTGTGCTTCGGAGGTCCAGGACGCGCTGATTTCCATTTTGTCAGAAAAGAGGATTTCCATACCGGAGCTGTCTGTGGAGCTTCCGGCCAAGAAGGGATTTTCTGTCATAGCCACGGCCAATACCCGGGATAAGGGCGTCAACGAAATGTCAGCGGCGCTGAAACGCCGTTTTAACATCGTGGTGCTTCCGGCTCCGGCAGATCTGGATTCGGAGATGGAGATCGTAAAAACCCGTGTGGAACAGCTGGCGGGAAGCCTTGACCTGAACGCCACGCTTCCGGCAGAGGAGGTGGTGGAAAAGGTCTGCACCATTTTCCGGGAGCTGAGAAAGGGAGAGACCATGGACGGCAGTCAGAAGGTGAAGACGCCGGGAGGCGTGCTCTCCACCGCCGAGGCGATTTCTCTGCTGTGCGGCAGTATGGCCCTGGCCGGCAGCTTCGGAAGCGGAAAGGTGGCCGACGCAGAGCTGGCCGCCGGCCTCCAGGGAGCGGTAGTCAAGGACGAGAAGGATCTGGTGGCCTGGAAGGAATACCTGGAAAATATCATGAAAAAGCGTGGGGCCCGCTGGGCTGGGCTGTACCGGGCCTGTAAGGAGTTGAATTCGTGATGAAAGAGCCTCACTTTTTTGGGATTCGCCATCTGTCCCCTGCGGGGGCATGGTATTTGCGGAAGTTCCTGGAGGAGAAAGCTCCGTCCTTGGTGCTGGTGGAAGGTCCCAGTGATTTTTGCGGCCTGCTTGGAGATATGGTGAAGCCGGAGACCAAACCGCCGGTGGCGATTCTGGCCTATACGAACCAGGTTCCGGTCCGGACGATTCTCTATCCCTTTGCGGAGTATTCGCCGGAATACCAGGCAATTTTATGGTGCAGCGAGACAAAGGTGCCCTGCCGTTTTATCGACCTGCCGTCGCCTGTGTTTCTGGCGTTGGGAGACACGAGGCAAAAACAGGAGGGACAGGACTCTTACTGCGTGTATGAAGAGCTGGACCGTCAGGCCGGGGAGGACGGCCATGAGACCTTCTGGGAGAGGGTCATGGAGCAGGCGGGAGATACGAAAGGCTACCATGAGGGAGCGAATCTCTTCGGAGCCAGCCTGCGAAAGCTCAGCGAGGACAATGTCCTGGAACGGGCAGAGAATACGCTCCGGGAAGCCTATATGCAGAGGCAGATCCGGTCGGCTCTGGAAGAGGGATTTGACCCGGAACAGATCGTGGTGGTGACCGGTTCCTACCATGTGGAGGGACTGCGCGGCTTCAACGAAGGAGGAGCCATGACAGATGAGGAGCTGGAACAGCTTCCCCGCCTGAACGCCAGTCATACCCTGATGCCCTATTCCTACTATCGTCTCTCCTCCCGCTCCGGCTATGGGGCAGGCAACAGGGCGCCGGCCTATTACGGCCTGATCTGGAAGTCTTTGTGCGCCGGGGAAATAGGCCGTACGGCTCATGAGTATCTGGCCAGGATCGCCTCCTACCAGCGGGCGAACGGCACGCCGGTATCCTCGGCAGAGGTCATCGAGGCGGTACGCCTGGCCGGAGAGCTGGCCCATATGCGGGGAGAAAGTCTTCCGGCTCTCAGAGACCTAAAGGATGCCGCCGTCACCTGCTTAGGAGGCGGAAATCCGGCGGCAGTCAGTCTGGCCATGGCCGATACAGAGATCGGGACAGCGATCGGGGCTCTGCCCGACGGAGTCAGCCGCACCAGTATTCAGGAGGACTTTTACCGGGTTTTAAAGGATCTGCGGCTGGAGAAATACCGGGATCTGACGGCTCAGGATCTGCATCTGGATCTGCGGGAAAACAGGAGTGTGAAATCAGAAAAAGCGGCCTTTCTGGATCTTCACCGCTCCTTTTTCCTCCATGATCTGCGCGTGCTGGGCGTCAGCTTTGGCGCGGTGCAGAAGACCAGGCAGGACAATGCCACCTGGGCGGAGCACTGGATTCTGCGCTGGAGTCCGGAGGCGGAGATTGAGCTGGTGGAAGCGGCTCTTCTGGGAGATACGGTGGAGCAGGCGGCGTCTTTTCGCATGAAGGAGCGAGTAGAGCAGGCTGGCGCCATGAAAGAGATCGCCGAGGTCATTGAGGACGCCTTCACCTGCGGAATCCCGGCCTCGGCAGAGTATGCCATCCGCGGACTGCAAGCCATGATGGTGGAGGCTGTCTCTTTAGAAGAGCTCTCTGCGGTGGCGGCCCGTCTGTCTGCGGTCATTCGCTACGGAACGATCCGTCAGGTGGATCCAAAGCCTCTGGAACCCATTCTGAGCCAGCTGTTTTACCGGGCCTGCCTGCTCTTACCCGGCGCCTGTGTCTGTGACGATGCCGGCAGCAATGCCATGCTGACAGCCATGGAACAGTTAAACGGAACGGCTCTGGCTCATGAGTTTCTGGATCAGGAAGCCTGGCTGAGAGCGCTTTTGGAGGTGGCAGGCCGGGACGACTTAAACACCCGCCTGTCCGGCTTCGGGACAGCGATCCTTCTGGAACGCCGGCAAATGACGCCGGAGCGCTTAAAGCGGGAAGTACGGCGTCGTCTGTCTAAGGGAACGCCGGCGGATCTGGGAGCCGGCTGGTTCGAGGGGCTGGCCATGAAAAATCGCTATGCTCTGATTGCCAGACTGTCTTTGTGGGAGAGCCTGGACGAATATCTGGATTCCCTTGATGAAGAAGAGTTTAAGAGGGCTCTGGTATTTCTCCGGCGGGCTTTTGCCGATTTCAGCTCTCTGGAAAAGGACGAGATCGCCGAAAACCTGGGCGAGCTGTGGCAGATCGACGGGCAGTCTGTCAGTGCCGCTGTTAACGCTCCGATTCCCAAAGAGGAGGAAGAGGAGAAAGAAGAAAGCGGGCTGGGGGAGGATCTGGACGACTTTGATTTTGATATCTGAGCAGGTATATGACAGGCAGAATCTGGGAAAGGGAGGAAAACCGGATGAGAGAAGAGAATCCGTCAGAGGTTTTGACGCAGGACAGCACAGCTGCGCCGTCTGATATGGTACAGAAAATCCGCCGCTGGCGGCTGATTCTGGGACAGGAGAGCGAGAATCGCCTGGCGGGCATGTCGGCCGGCGGCTGCGGTCTGTCAGAGGAACAGAGTCTGATGGATATGGCGCTGGCTGCCATATATAACCGGACACAAAACGGCGGCTTTGGGGCCGGGACGCCTTTTGGCAGCGGAGGAGGCAGCGGCCCCTCCAATCTTCAGATAAGTCGCTGGCTGGGAGATGTGCGCAGCCTCTTTGACAAAGAGCTGGTGACGGTGATTCAGGGGGACGCCATGAACCGCTGCGGGCTGAAGCAGCTGATTTTTGAGCCGGAGCTTCTGGAAAATATGGAGCCGGACGTGAATCTGGCGTCGGCGATTCTCATGCTGAAGGACCAGATCCCGAAGCGTTCCAAGGACAGTGTACGTCAGTTTATACAGAGAATCGTGGAGGAGCTGAACCGGCTTTTAGAGCAGGATATCCGCCGTTCGGTGGCAGCCGCCGTAAACCGCCGCCGCCATTCGCCCATCCCCTCTGCCGCCGCCATGGACTACAAAAGGACTATTTCCCGCAACCTGAAAAATTACGATGCCGGTTTAAAGAGAATCGTTCCGGAACACTTCTACTTTTTTGACCGGACCAGCGTGACGGCAGCCAGCAAATGGACCGTGATCCTGGATATCGATCAGAGCGGCTCCATGGGGCAATCGGTGATCTATTCGTCGGTGGTGAGCTGTATTCTGGCCAGCATGTCGGCGTTAAAGACCCGGATTGTGGCCTTTGACACCAATGTGGTGGACCTGACGGAAAAAAGCGACGACCCGGTGGATCTGCTGTTCGGCTTTCAGTTGGGGGGAGGAACGAATATCGAACAGTCGGTGGCCTACTGCGAACAGTATGTGGAGAATCCCTCCCGCACCCTGTTTTTCCTGATTTCCGATCTGGAGGAGGGAGGGAACCGGGCCGGGCTTCTCAGGAGACTGGAAGATCTGAAGTCCTCAGGAGTGACGGTGATCTGTCTTCTGGCTCTGGCAGACGGAGGGCGTCCCTACTACGACGGGCAGATGGCAGGTAAAATCGCCGGTATGGGAATCCCATGCTTTGCCTGTAACCCTCAGAAACTGCCGGAGCTTTTGGAACGAGCCTTTGCCGGACAGGATCTGCAAAGCTTCCAGAAGGAATTTGAAAAGAGAAAGGAGACCTGAGCGATGGATCTGAAATTTTGTTATCCCGGGGTAGGCTACAGCGTGGAGAGTATTCTGGAATTTACGAAGGAAGGGCTGACCGGCTTCTGGAGCGAACCGCTTTTTTTCTTTTTTCCGCAGCTTGACAGAAACGGATTTCTGTCCGGCACAACAGAAGAGAGACGGCTGTATCTGACCGGCTTCTTTACGGAGTACGCGGCACAGATAAAAGATGAGCTGACAGAAAAGATCGACGCCTACAATCGGCGATGGCAGGAAAACAGGGCGTCGGTTATCGCCGCCCTGGAGGAAGCCTTTGACACGGATCTGACAGATGAGTTCTCGGATCTGTGCGCCAGGATTACATTTAATCCCATCTCGCCCCGGTATCTGGAAGACCACGCCTTTGATGTGTTTTACAAAAACAGCGATAAGGGCGCACTGGGTGTTTCCCTCCACGAAATCATACATTTTGTCTGGTTTCTCGTCTGGCAGCGCCATTTTCATGACGATCCGCGGGACTACGAGACGCCTCACCTGAAATGGGTTTTCAGCGAAATGGCAGTGGAGCCGGTGATGCGGGATGAGAGGCTGGCCTCCCTGAATCCCTACTATGCATCCAAATCCTGTGTGTACCCCTATTTCTACACGCTGGAAATCCAGGGAGAGAAGCTGTTAGACCACCTGTACGACATGTACCGCTCCATGCCCATAGACAGATTTATGAGATGCGGATATGACTACTGTCTGGAGCATGAGCAGCAGATTCGAGAGCACATAGAAAAGTCTGAAAAGGGAGAGGGCTGACGCCCTCTCTATACCCGTTCCAGACTGCCCGCTTCGATCTCGGTATCCAAAAGCCGCTTCCCTCCTTTGTACAGCTGGCACAGAAGAGGGCAGCGGGGGATCTCCCGAATCGGGCGGCGCAGCTGTCCGTCCTGGGGCGCTAAAAGAGAGGATCCCGGGGAGGCGCTTGCGGGATTTGGGTCCCGCAAAGAAGAGGAGGCCTGGGGCGGCAGGATCACTTGCAGAAGATAAGGCCCCTGCTTTAATGCGATGCGTCGTCCCTCAAACCGCAGCAGCCGGCCGCCCTGATACGTGGAGAGCCGGTACTGACGGCCTTCATGGAGAAGAAGGCTGCTGCATGCGGTGACGGGCTGCCTGTCATTGCCCAGCCCGGCCACGGCCAGCATGAGGCTGGTACGGTGTTCGGGCGTTTTTTTGTGCGCACCCTGGAGCCACAGATAGGAGCCGGGGAAGCTGGTTCCCCAGTCCTTTTCCAGATAGCCGCAGCCATCGTTAAAATCCCAGACCTGCCCGTTGACAAGCAAACGTCCCCGCAGGCTGTGGAACAGGCTCAGTACCTCATGAAAGCAGGGCAGCGGCATATGGGAAAGAGGCCCCATGAAGGAGCGCCTGGGCGGACAGAAGGCCCCGTAATAGAGATGGCCCCGCAGCGTAAGACCCGGGGCGTCCACATGGATGCGGCAGCCTTTTTCGCAGAAAACATTCTGTCCCAGGCAAATGTGAAGACGGTCCGCGCTGGCTTTAAAGTCCGCCCCGTCAAAAGACAGATGATAAGACGCCTCGTCCAACAATATCTGAAGGGAGGCGCTTTTTTGTCCCTTTTTACCGGCGTGAAAGGCCGGAATCAAAATCAAAGTGTGCTCCGGCGACTGATGTTTGAAATACCAGCCTTCAAAATAAGAACGGACCGCACCTGTTCCGTGGAAATACCGGTTCATAGAAAATCCTCCTGACATAATCGGATGGGGATTCGGATCCCCTATGACATATTATGGCAGGAGGCAGGGTGATTATACGCCGGTATCCGAAAGATTCAGGACAGCGTCAGATCCCCCTCTTTGATCCAGCCGGCATTGCGAAGCAATCCGCAGAAGAATACGCTTAAGGCCGCGGGCAGTACAAAGCAGATCAGGATCAGAGCGGTCCAGTCGCCTACGGTGACGGCCGTCCTGGTACCGGCGGCGATATCGTTCAGCCAGCCGGTATAGACGCCGATCTGTCCCACCAGACCGCAGGTGCCCATGCCGGAGGAGATCGCCGGCCCGTTCATCTCCAGGCGAAAGAGACAGGTGGCGATAGGGCCGGTGATGGCGGAGGCCAGCGTGGGGGGAATCCAGATGCGGGGGTTTTTTACGATATTGCCCATCTGGAGCATACTGGTGCCCAGCCCCTGGGAGACCAGGCCGCCCCAGCCGTTTTCCCGAAAGCTCATGACGGCAAAGCCTACCATCTGGGCGCAGCACCCGGCCACCGCGGCGCCTCCGGCCAGACCGGTGAGAGCCAGAGCCGCACAGATCGCCGCGCTGGAGATGGGAAGAGTCAGAGCCACACCCACGATGACCGATACCAGGATTCCCATAAAGAAGGGCTGCAGCTCTGTGGCCCGCATGATGAGCTGCCCCACCAGACCGGCGGCCCACCCGATACCGGGAGCCCACCACAGCGATAAAAAGACGCCTGTCAGAATCGTCACGAGAGGAGTCACCAGAATATCCACTTTGGTCTCTTTGGACACGGCCTTACCGCACTCAGCCGCGATGACGGTGATGACGAGAACAGCCAACGGTCCTCCGGCATCTCCCATTTCATTGGCGGCGGCTCCCACCGATACCAGTGAGAAGAGAACCAGCTGCGGAGCCTGAAGCGCATAACCGATGGAGATGGCCATGGCAGCGCCCACCACATAGGTGGACTTGGTATAATTGCCTACGGTGATCAGAAATTCGATCCCGGCCTGCTGACCCAGGGTGGATACGATAGTGCCGATGAGCAGGGAGGCAAACAGCCCCTGCGCCATGGCCCCCAGAGCGTCGATCCCGTAGCGCCTGCCGGAAAAAACGATATTTTTGCGGGCGAGAAACTGTTCCATTCTGTTTTTCTGTGTGTGTTCCTTCATATTTTATGCCTTTCTATCCGGATAACCGACCACGCCCGCCAGAGGAGGGCGTCATGTGTCATGACAGCTGACAAGACAGCTGTCTGACTAAAGATAGCACAAACGGGGAAAGAAATCAATACTTTATGTTAAAAGTCTTAATAAAATCTTTGCTTCAAATTTTGGCAAAGGCGTGATATGATAGAGACAGCTGTGAAGAAGAAATGATTTTTGGGTTGGGAGGAACTGTCATCATGTTGAAAGATCGATATAAACCGTTTGTCCGCTGGGGGATTACGGTTTTTCTCGTATTTGTCTGTTGCATTCTGTTTTTCTTCTGCCTTTTGCGCTTTTCCGAGCTGAAGGCCCTGTTAGGAACCATAACCGGGATCCTGTCGCCGATCATATGGGGTATCGCCATCGCCTATCTGCTCTGGCCCATCGTGGAAAAAATCCAGAAATTTCTTCTTCCCCGTCTGCCGGCCAGGCTGGGAGAGAAGCGGCGCCGGAATATGAGCCTGGGGATCGGCATCGTCGGCGCCCTGCTGCTGATGATACTGGTGATCGTGGTGTTAATCAGCATGGTCCTGCCGGAACTGGTGGACACAGTCATGACGCTGGTCAATAATTTCAGCACCTATGTGGAAACCGTGGAGAACTGGATCAGCGGTCTTCTGGCAGATAACCCTCAGATCCAGGATATTGCGCGCACCGCCTTTGACAATCTGGCAATGTGGCTGAATAACTGGATTCAGAACGACCTGTTGAGCCAGGTCAACGTGGTGGTCACAGGCCTCACCAGCAGCGTAATCAGCGTCGCCCGGTTCCTTCTGAATTTTGTCATAGGCATCATCGTATCCATCTATGTTTTTGTCAGCAAGGATACCTTTTCCGGTCAGTTTAAGAAGCTGTTGTACGCTGTCTTTAAACCGGAGCAGGCCAATATTATTCTGGACGTCATTCACCACAGCGACAAGATCTTCGGCGGTTTTATCTCCGGTAAGATTCTGGATTCTCTGATTATCGGGATCCTGTGTTTTATCTGTTTGTCCATTCTGAAAATGCCCTATACGATCCTGGTCAGTGTGGTGGTGGGCGTGACGAATGTGATCCCTTTCTTTGGACCCTTTATCGGAGCCATCCCCAGCGCGTTTCTGATACTGGTGGTGAGTCCGCAGCAATGTCTGATCTTTGTGGTATTTATCCTGATCCTGCAACAGATCGACGGCAATATCATTGGTCCGACGATCCTGGGCGACAGTACCGGACTTTCTTCCTTCTGGGTCATCTTTTCCATCCTTTTAGGCGGCGGATTGTTTGGTTTCGCCGGTATGATTCTGAGCGTTCCGGTATGCGGCGTCTTCTATTATATCGCCAAAAGACTGGTGGAGTACCGGCTCCAGATCCGCAGCTTTCCGGTGGAGACAAAAGACTACGGCCAGGCCGGCGTGATTCTCGACCCGGATACAAAGACATTGATAAAGGCAGTACGAGAAGAGGAAAAACCGCCGGTCCTGCAAAAACGCAACGGGAAGAAGAAGTAATGAGTCAAAAGCAAAACGGCAAAACAGAAAGAGGGGAATCGCTCCCCTCTTTTTTCTGTCCACTTATAAAACCGGATTTTCTTTCATAACAGGCAGAATTACTGCCCCAGTTTCTCCTGCAGGACGCCTTTGGCGATCTCGTTCTGCTCTTTATGAGCCGCCAGCATTTCGTCCTCGTTCTCAATCGCGTTATCGATTACGCCCAGCATGACATAGCAGACATAGTCGCCGTAGACCACGACTTCCGATGCCTCGATCTTCGGAACGTTCATCGGATAGTTCATGCCTTCCTCCAGCTGCGTGGTGCGGTAATTCTCCAGAGCAGCCTTTACGTCGTCGCTGCGGCCTTCCTTGGCCTGGACGATAATCAGCGTATCCACCTGAGCGCTTATCATCGGCACCTCGCCCAGAGCCTCCTCATACATATCCGGTGTGATCCCGTAGAGCGTCTCCAGAGTCTCGGCATCCAGCGGCATCTCAGGAAGATAATTCTCGCCATAGGCCGCCGCCACGGCATCCCGAATCTCTGTCAGTCCTGAGCCGGCAGTACTGCCTGCGCCTTCTGTGGTCTCATTCTGTGCGCCTGCGGTAGTTTCATCCTGCGCTCCGGTGGTAGCCTCCGGCGCAGATGTCGTCTCTGCCGAGGACTGGGTTTCGGCGGAGGAAGTCTCTTTGTCTTCGTCCTTCTTGCCGCCGCAGCCGGCCAGGGCCAGGCAGAGTAAAAGAACAGTGAGCAGTATCATGGTCATTTTGTTTTTATTCATACGTATAGCCTCCTTGTCTGTTGTTTTCAGTATTCAGTATGTGGACCTGCTTAGGATATCATACCCGTACACAAAAAACAACTTACATTTTTTTTACAAAACTTACTCCATGACTGCTCTCATCTTAAGAAGAGCCGCTTTCTCGATCCGGCTTACATAGCTGCGGGAAATTCCCAACTGTCTGGCGATCTCACGCTGTGTGTATTCTCTGTGTCCAAAAAGGCCGTAGCGCAGGCGGATCACCGTCTTTTCCTTTTCCTTCAGGCACTGTTCGTAGGCATCGTACATCTCGCGGATTTCCTGAGTCAGCTGAACCTGTTCCACCACTTCCCTCTCGTCGGTCTCCACCACGTCCACCAGACTGATCATATTCCCCTCTTTATCCGTACCGATGGGATCGTAGAGAGATACATCCTTGCCAAACTTTTTTTCCAGGCGCAGACTCATGAGAATTTCATTGTCGATGCATTTGGCGGCGTAAGTCGCCAGTTTGCTGTTCTTACCCGGATCGAAGGTATTGACTGCTTTGATCAGGCCGATGGTGCCGATGGAGATCAGGTCGTCCGGGTCCCTTCCCTCCCCGGCATACTTTTTACTGATGTGGGCGACCAGGCGCATATTGCGCTCGATCAGGATATCCCTGGCTTCCTGATCACCGGTTTTCCATTTCCCTAAATATTCCCTTTCTTCCTCTGGCGTCAATGGTTTTTGAAATGCTTTCATAAAGACTCACAGGAACCCCCGCTGTCTCTTTACTATTACCATATGCGCAGGACAAAAGGGAAGTGCTTTGCCAAAAAACGAAAAAGTCAGTGGGACTGGCCGTAGCGCTCCTCACAGTAAAGGCAGCGGTAGGTCTGCCCGGCTTCATCGGACAGAAAGAAAACGTGGGGCAGCTCCTGTTCGATGGAAGTGATACAGCGGGGATTTTTACAGTACAGTACGTTGGTGATCTTCCTGGGAAGGCTCAGCGTCTTTTTTTCGACGATTTTATTATCCCGGATAATATTAACCGTGATATTATGGTCGATGAATCCCAGGACATCCAGGTCAATCTCCTCGAGACTTCCCTCGATCTTGATGATATCCTTTCTGCCCATTTTATTGCTGCGGGCATTTTTGATGATAGCCACCTGACTGTCGATCTTATCCAGTCCCAGATGACGGTAAATCTCCATGGATTTGCCTGCCTTGATATGATCCAGAACGATGCCTTCTTTCAGGCCGCTGATATTTAACATGATTTTCCTCCTTCGATATCCATATTCAGGAGCGTCAGAATCAGAGCCATCCGGATATAGACGCCATATTGTACCTGCCTGAAGTATACGGCTCTGGGGTCGTCGTCCACCTCCACGGAGATTTCATTGACCCGGGGCAGAGGATGGAGTACCAGCATGTCTTCCTTTGCCAGAGACATCTTGTTTTTGTCCAGAATATAGCAGTCCTTCATGCGCAGATACTCGTCCTCGCTGAAGAAGCGCTCTCTCTGGACACGGGTCATATACAGGATATCCAGCTTGGGCATGGCTTCGTCCAGACTGGTAACCTCCTCATAGGGAATGTGGGCCGCCTCCAGAACGTTTTCCCGGGTGTAGTCGGGGATGCGCAGCTCTCTGGGGGAGATCAGCACGAAGCGGATGCCCGGATACCGCACCAGAGCGCCGATGAGAGAATGAACGGTCCGGCCGAATTTCAGATCGCCGCAGAGTCCTACGGTCATATTGCTCAGGCGTCCCTTTAAGGACCGGATCGTCATCAGATCCGTCAGCGTCTGCGTGGGATGCTGATGACCGCCGTCCCCGGCATTGATCACCGGAATGGAAGCGGCCTGGGCTCCCACGTAGGCGGCGCCTTCCTTGGGATGGCGGATGGCGCAGATGTCGGCATAGCAGGATATCATGCGCAGGGTGTCGGATACGCTCTCGCCCTTGGAGGCGGAGCTGCTTGCGGCCGAAGAAAAACCAAGTACGCTGCCTCCCAGACTAAGCATGGCAGACTCGAAACTCAGACGAGTTCGTGTACTTGGTTCATAAAATAAAGTGGCTAATTTTTTTCCTTCACAGGTGTGCGCGTATTTTTCGCGGTTGGTTTCAATGTCGCGGGCCAGATTCATGAGCCGCTCCAGTTCTTCCACCGTGAAATCCAGCGGACTGAGTAGATGTCTCATCGTATTCCTCCTCACTGATTCCATCTTTGTCTACTAGTGTACTGTTTGGATTATATCCGGCGAAACTTTGCAGGATAATTAGGCAAGAAGGTTTGCCTGAATATAATCCGGACTGTACACTAGTATACATGGAAAAGAGGATTAGGGGAAGAGGAAAATGTAAAAAAGAGCAGAAAAATTTTGTCCCTTCGGCATCCGATAAGATTATTTTTCCGGTTTTGCCAGAGGTCTGGTGGCCGGATCTGCCAGCAGCGTGCCGTCTTCCTCGAAACGGCTTCCGTGACAGGGACAGTCCCAGGTTCTGTCGGCAGGGTTCCAGGACAGCGTACAGCCCATATGAGGGCAGACCGGACCGTACCCTTTTTCAATGGCCCGTTTTCTGGTGCGGGGAGCAAAGAGCTTTTGCAGAACCAGATGGACCATCGTACTCCCCACATCGGCCAGGAACGGGCAGGTGGCAGACAAATTCAGCCGGGCCGGGTGATAGACCTGATAAGCCTCATCGTGGCGGCCCAGAACCTCGTCGGCCAGAATGGTGGCGGCTGTCATGGCATGCGTCATACCCCATTTCTGAAAACCGGTGGCCACATAGATATGGGGTGTCCAGACGGAAAAGGGACCGATAAAAGGGACCGCATCGTGAGTGACGGCGTCCTCATTGGACCAGTGGGCTGCCACAGCTGCCCGGGGATACCACTGTCTGGCAGACTGCCAGAGCTTTTTGTAAGCGTCGCCGGGATGAAGCTTGCCGGTGCGGTGCCCCAGGCCTCCAAAGAGCAGAAACTGATCCTGAAAGCGGAAAGAGTGACCGTTCTGATCGCAGCAGTAATACATTCCTTCCAATGGGGCAGCGTGATCCAGAGCCAGCACATAGGAGATCTCCTGGTGCTGTCTGAGGAAGTAAAACCCGGGGATATTTCTGGTGGGAAAGTGGGTGGTCAGTACAATATTTGCCGCTCTGACCCGGCGGATTGCATCGGGGGTACGGACCAAAAGGATATGATCGCGGATTTTTGTGACCTGGGAATATTCATAGACCGTAAGCCCCGGCAGGATCCCCTTGATAAATTTCAGAGGATGAAACTGGGCCTGGTTTTCAAAACGCACGGCGCCGGCCACCGGAAAGGGCAGACTGGTATCCTTCGTGAAGGAAGCAGGCAGCCCCAGTCGGCGGGCACTGTCCGCTTCTTTTTTCAGCATATCGTTTTCCAGGGTACTGTACAGAAAAGACGGCTGATTGGAAAAATCGCAGTCGATTCCTTCTTTCTGAATCATCTGGCGATAGGAGGCGACGGCCTTCTGGCTGGCAGCAGCGTACTGACGGGCCGGTTCGGGCCCCAGGGTTTTCAAGAGCTTATGATAGATCAGTCCGTGCTGACTGGTGATTTTGGCGGTGGTAAAGCCGGTGGCGCCCCGTCCCAGAGCCCCTTTCTCCAGCACGATTACGCTGAGCCCGCTGTTTTTCAGCAGGCAGGCGGTGAGGAGACCGGCCAGACCGCCGCCTACGATGGCCACATCGACTTTTTTATCTTCCGAGAGAGGAGGACAGGCAGGCAGGCGGCAGGTTTTTGTCCAGATGGATTCCATGAAAACACCTCGTTTCCGGGCTTTGGAGAGCCCATTTTGGTATACGACTCTACAGGAAAGTATGCCCGGAGTGGAAGAGAAATAGTCAGGGTAAATGGAGTTGATCTTTATAGCCATCTCGTGGTATAACAGAAACGGTACCCTCAGTGAACAAGGGGCCACTCGGTTTTGCACCACAGATTTGCGATTCTGCCGCGTTACTGTCACTCAGCGTACGTCCAGTACGCCTCGTTCCAGTGCCTTGCAGAATCGCAAATCTGTGGCGCAAAACTCCTTCGGACCCCAAGTGCCGTCTTTTGGTGG
>JAAVZR010000018.1 GCA_022791755.1 Lachnospiraceae bacterium | reverse complement strand
ATACACATCCAGCCTCATACTGCGGGCATCCATATCCATGTTAATACTTTTCTGTAATTCCGGATATTCAATGCGTTCAATATTCAAATCCGGGAGAATCCTCTGCAATAGCTCTTTGCACAGTTCCGGGTTCTACATGACTTTTCCAAACAGAAAATCATTGGATATGCTTAATTCTTCCCATTTTGTCTGCTTTGTTTCCATGTCTCCTATTTTATCCACCTGCTTTCTTTCCATAAACTACTGCCGGCAAATGTGTATTTTTCAAAATCCATAATATCTATTTCTATTATACACAGCCTTCCGGCAAATTACAATAAGCCAAGAACCTGTCTCCCGGCATTTTTTCCTTTTTAATCCTTCAGGATAACCAGCTTATTCTGATAACACTCCACAGACACGCTGCAGCCAATCTCAAAGCCCCACTGCTGCACCCAGTTCCCCTGCTGGATAATCTGCGGCACATTTTTCCATGACCTGAAACATTCTTGACAGCATGGTTTACCGAACCTGTCTCAATCAGTTATCCTTTCGCACAGAAATGCAGAGAACACAATTAAGAAATTACAGGGATAACAAGATATAACGTCTGGATATTAACATTCTGAAACGCCTGTGTTATGTATTAGAGTGTAATCTGACTGATTTGATAGAATATATCCCGCCAGAAGAAACACAGACTCTGCAATAAAACCTACGTTGTAAGAACTTTATTGTCACGAACAGTAGAACCCCATGGAAGCCATAAACTCCCATGAGGGTAAAAATATAACCCTTATTCTCTTTTATTCCCAAGAACATCCGTTTCTTTTCGCCTTTACTTGTGATATGGCTCTCCGTAAAACAATCCATAACAGCCCCCTGCCACGCTGCAAAAAAACACCAAAAAGTATCAGGCAAAAACTCGCCAATCCCGTGGCTGCCCCTTGCAGAGCGTTGTGGGGGGCGTGCGAGCAGCAGCCCGTTTCCTTTTGGATTTCCCGGCCGGACCCTTGCAGGACGCCGGCACTTAGTGAGCGCGAGCGGAAGCGAAGCGCGAACTTAGAGCCGCTGCCTCCTGCACGGAGCGAGAGCGCGTCCGGCCGGGAAATCCAAAAGGAAACGGGCGTCCCCCCTCTCCCCCCAACCTCAGCAAACAGCAATTTCATGTAGACGGACTTCGTCCGATAAGGTATCCCCTTTCGGGGACCCCTAAATTTAGTACCCCTTCGGGGTAGACGGACTTCGTCCGATAAGGTATAATAATGCAGTATACGCAAAAATTCGCGATAACACAAGACCGGGAGGAAATTTTTATGATTCTGTCCTGCAATAATATCAGCAAGGCCTTTCTGGATAAGGATATCCTCTGTCAGGCCAGTTTTTATATAGAGGACCGGGAAAAGGCCGCCATCGTCGGAATCAACGGCGCCGGTAAGAGCACACTCTTAAAGATCATCACCGGGGATCTGGCCGCCGACGAGGGGCAGGTGGTATTGTCCCGGGGACGCACCATGGGATATCTGGCCCAGCATCAGGATATCAACGACAGCCATTCCATCTATGAGGCTCTTTTGGAGGTGAAGAAAGAAATTCTTGCCCTGGAGGAAAAGATCCGGCTCCTGGAAAAGGAGATGCCTCTGGCCAGCGGCGACCGGCTGAAGGCCATGATGGAGTCCTATGCCCAGGCCACGCAGCGCTTTGAGGAGGCCGGAGGCTACGCTCTGCAAAGCGAGGTCACCGGGGTTTTGAAGGGACTGGGATTTACGCCGGAGGATTTTTCCCGGCCGGTATCGGCTCTCTCCGGCGGTCAGAAAACCCGTGTTTCTCTGGGAAAGCTTCTGCTGTCAAAGCCTGACATCATCCTTTTGGATGAGCCGACGAACCATCTGGACATGAATTCCATCGCCTGGCTGGAGACCTTTCTTCTGAACTATCCCGGCGCCGTAATCGTGGTGGCCCATGACCGCTATTTTCTGGACCGGATTGTGACGAAGGTCATCGAGGTGGACCATACCCGCGTCAGTGTCTTCTCCGGCAATTATTCCGATTATGCCGAGAAAAAGGCCATGCTGCGGGAGGCTCAGATCAAAGCCTATATGAATCAGCAGGCGGAGATCCGCCATCAGGAGGAAGTCATCGCAAAGCTGCGCTCCTTTAACCGGGAAAAATCCATCAAGCGCGCGGAGAGCCGGGAAAAGATGCTCAATAAGATCGACCGCCTGGACAAGCCCTTCGAGGTAAAGGCCGATATGTCGGTGCGCTTTACCCCCAGACTGGTCAGCGGCAATGATGTGATGACCATCCGCAATCTGTCCAAAGCCTACGGCTCTCTGACCCTTTTCCGCAATGTGGATATGGATATCCGAAGAGGGGAGAGGGTAGCCGTCATCGGCAATAACGGTACCGGCAAAACCACGCTCTTAAAGATCATCAACGGTCTGGCTGCTGCCGATACCGGCTCCGTCTCCCTGGGAGCCAAGGTACAGATCGGCTACTATGACCAGGAATATCAGGTCCTTCATATGGAGAAGACCCTGTTTGAAGAGATTCTCGACGAGCATCCGTCCATGACAAACACGGAGATACGCAGCCTTCTGGCTGCCTTCCTCTTTACCGGCGACGATGTGTTCAAGAGAGTGGGCGATTTGAGCGGCGGCGAGAGAGGCCGGGTCTCCCTGGCCAAGCTCATGCTCTCAGAGGCTAATTTCCTGATTCTCGATGAGCCCACAAACCATCTGGATATGGTATCCCGCGACATCCTGGAAAAGGCTCTGTCCCAGTATACCGGCACGGTGCTATACGTATCCCACGACCGCTATCTTGTAAACCGGACCGCCACGCGGATTCTGGAACTGGAAAACGGGGGCTTCGTCAATTATCTGGGCAATTACGATTATTATCTGGAGAAAAAGGCCGCTCTCTCCTCCGGAAATAGCACGATCCCCGGCGCTCCCGGCTGGGGGAGATCCGATACGGCCTCCGGGGGCAGTTCGGCAGAAAGCGCCGTGAAGCAGGACTGGAAGGCCCAGAAGGAGCAGCAGGCCAGAAGGCGCAAGCGTCAGAACGACCTGGCCCGGTGCGAAACAGAAATCGCCTCGCTGGAGGCGCGAAGCAAGGAGCTTCAGGAGGAGATGAGCCTGCCGGAGGTGGCCACCAGCCCGTCCCGGCTCCTCCCGTTAACCAAAGAACAGGAAGAAAATGAAATACGGCTGAATGAGCTGTATTCCCTCTGGGAGCAGCTGGCCGGGGAGGAGGAATAGAAATGCTGGATCTGCGCGAAAATGAAGTGATCACACTGACGGCCACAGACGGCAGCGAAATCGAACTGGAGTACATGGCCTGTGCGCAGTACGAAGGCCAGACCTACGCCGCCTTTTATCCTGTGCCGGAAAACGACGAAGATATCCTGGACGCCGACTACGATATGCTGATTCTCAGAGTCTCCGAAGAGGATGGCGCCCAGGCTTTCGACCTGGTGGAGGAGGAAGATCTTCTGGAGCCGCTGGGAGAGATCTTCATGGATCTGATTTTCGGGGAGGAATAAAGCCTTCCATGCATCGAAACCAAAACGCACCCCTGCATAAAGGCATTTGTGCAGGAGTGCATTTTAAGGAAATCTTTTTACGTATTCTCCTCCCGTAACGCTCCGGCCAGATCCCTTCTTCTTATCTTTTTGGCCGCGTACAGCATCGTGACCGATACCACCGCGAACAGAGCCAGAATCGCTGTCAGTATCGTCTGCCACGGGATATAAAAACGGATGAAATATCCCTCCCCTTTCACTCTCTCATAAATCAGCCAGGTAATCCCCACCGACACCGGAGCCGCGTACAGAAAACTCTTCATGCCATAGAGCAGGCATTCGTAATTCAGTATGGCCCGCAGGCCCCGAAAGGTCATCCCCACGGATGTGAGCATTGCAAATTCCCTTCTTCTAAGCATCACATTGGTGGAGATGGTATTGAACACGTTAGCCGCGCTGATTAAGCTGATCAGAATCAAAAATCCCGCCGCAAATATCTCCACCAGCAGAATAATCGCCCGATTGATCACCACTTCCGCGGCATTATTCATTACAAAACCGCCGCCCTCCTGTGTACTTATTTTCACCATTTCCTCATAGACACGGTCGTAATTTTGGGCCATAAAATACGCGCTGTAGCGGTATCTTTCCGCCGAAATGCCCCATCGCTCCATCAGGCTCTCCGGCAAAAAAATCTGTGCGTATCCCAGCCCGGCCGAAAACCAGGGCGCTTCCTCCAGGATCTCTCCCACCTTCACCTCTTTGACCTGCACGGCCTCCGAAAAGGGCAGCTCCTGTTTCTCATCTCCCGGTCCGTTTTCCCGGTAGCGGACCACCTCTTTTCCATCCTCGGTCAGATAGGGCCAGCCTTCGGACCAGCCGTCCAGTTCTTTCACGAGACAGACCCCCAGCTCCTGTGCTCCGGGCTTAAACATATGACAGACCATATTCGTATTATCCCATGACAGGACCACACGGTCATAGACTAAAGCCGTGGGATTCTCCAAATCCAGATAGACCGCCGGGTCCAGCCCGTTTCTCTCCAGATATGCCCGGTATGTCTCCTCCTCCACAAATTTCACCTGGCAGTAGCTCCAGGGCGTACCCCAGTGGCTGTCATGAAACCGGCGGTATTCCGGTGTCATGTCTTGCGGGCTTATCCGCACATTCATATACTGACGCAGCATCAGAATGCCGTCGTCCACCCCGTCCAGAGCCGCCAGTTCACCAAAGCGCGTTTTCACCTCCCCATCCGCCGGGTCCAGCTCACAGCACAGATCATAGGCTTCGCTGGCCCGGCTGTCCTCCACTCCCTTTTTCAGATAATGGCAAAAGCTGTCCGCACAGATAAAAAGCACGATGCTGAAAAACAGAGAAAAGATCGTAGCCCGATAGCGCTTTCTGCTGCGCCTGAAGTTCTTCGCCGCCAGCATCCCCTCCAGGCCAAACAGACGTGCGGCGAGAGGATTCACCCGCACCGTACCGGGACGTATCCGGATATCCTGCGTCTGCCGGATTGCCTCCATGGCCGGCATCCGCAGCGCCTTTCTGGCAGGCAGCCAGGCCGATATCAGTACCGTCAGAAGGCCCGACGCCAGAGACAGCCCCAGCGCCGTCACTGTAGGATGCACTTCAAACATCACCCCTTTTGCAAACCTGCTTAACACCGTCTCAAACAGATCCCGGCAGGCCCAGATGGTGGCCGCGATCCCGGCACAGCCTGTCAGGGCCCCCGCAGGAAGCCCCACCACACACAGCATCAGCCCTTCTGTCAGGACACTTCCCAATATCTGCCTGCGGGTGGCGCCCAAAGACTTTAAAAGACCAAACTGTTTCGTGCGCTCCGTGACTGAGATGGAGAACGCGTTATAGATCAGAGAAACAGATCCCACCATCACCATGGTCATCAGAATCGCCGCCATGGCATAGAGCAGACTCACACCGGCGTTGCTCTTCTTTCCCATATATTTTAAGAGTGTCTGATTCTCTTGCGCGGCGTTTCCGGCCGAGGTCTGCTCCCTCACAAATTCCTCTGCCATTCCCACGTTTTTCAACTGCACCCAGACCTCGTATACACTGCCCGGCAGTTCGCCGTCTGTCCTGTCTGCCGTCAGAGCCGTATATCCCGGCGCGTGCCGGTCTTCAAACCCCGGGCGCTCGTAAAAGCCTGTCACTGTATAGGTCACCGTCTGCGCGCCCGCCGTAAGACGTTCCTGTGCTTCGCTGCCGCTGCCGGCAGCAAAGAAGGGATCATGCTGATTCAGCGTCTCTCTTTCATCTCCTGTTGCGCCGGTCCGCTGTCCCGGTGTGAGGATAAGCTGCTGTCCCAGTTCCAGCTCCACGCCCCCGTTTTGCAGCAGATGCTCCGGCACGATCAGCTCCGTGTCCGTCTGCGGCATCCGGCCCGAGGTGATCACCACCGGCATACGCTGTGCGAAATCATCCCCCACTGCGCCGATAAACAGGTACGGCTTATTCTCATTGACGCTGTCCACCGCCGCATAGCCCACCGTTCTCATCACCGACAGCCCTGTGACCCGCCGGTCCTCTGCGATCTTTCGCAGGGTCTCCTCATCTGCCGCATAGACATTCACACACCAGTCTCCCGTCTCAGAGAGCGCCACCCGGCTGAAATAATAGAGGGCGCTGGAGATGCTCACGGTCACCGCTGTCAGAAGGGCCACCGACAGGATAATCCCTATGACCGTCACCAGAGTGCGGCTGTAGTTTTTTCTGAGAGTCTTCCATGTATAGCGAATAAAGATCGGGTTCACCGGCGCAGCACCTCCTCCCGACAGATCCGGCCGTCCTCGATGGACAGGATTCGGTCCGCCTGCAGGGCGATACGCTCATCATGGGTGATGACGATCAAAGTCTGCTTATAGCGGCGGTTGGATTCCTTCAAAAGCTCTATGATCTCCTGGCTGTTCTGAGAATCCAGATTGCCCGT
>JAAVZR010000017.1 GCA_022791755.1 Lachnospiraceae bacterium | reverse complement strand
ACGCATCCGGCGCACCAATGCAGGGAAACACCGCAGGAATGGGTCAGGAAAACGGCTTATGCGGAAAACGGCAACTGGAAGCATTAAAACCTATATGATTTATGGGAGTAACAGAATGAACGATAAAAAGAGATTGAACAGCTACGAGGATTTACCGCTGGATCTGGATGTGGCGGACATTCAGCAGATTATGGGAATTTCAAGAGCGAGCGCCTATGAGCTGGTACACACCCCCGGCTTTCCGGCGTTCCGCAGGAGCAGGCTTATCAAGGTCAGCAAAATTGCTTTCTTTGAATGGATGGCAAAAGGCTCCGAAACCGTACCAGGAAGCGACAAATAAGCGTGAGGTATCATTCCCTGACTGCAATACTGCCGCACTTTCCAAAGGGGCATACAGAGGAAAAACCTTAAAAATGATACCGAAACGCTACACCAAAACAGCCTGTCTGCGTACATCAGATAGAAACGGAGAAAGGAGCCAATTATGGCAAGAACGCCTCTATGACGTTTCTGTGGACAATCTGATCCATTACAATCAGAAAACGGAAAAATTTCCCATTCCTCCCTCCGGTAAGCATATTTTCGGCACAGTGAAGGTCGGTGAAAGGGGACAGATCGTCCTGCCCAAAAAAGCGCGGGACATCTTTCAGATCAGCCCCGGCGATCTGTTAGTCGTCCTGGGCGACGAGACCCCCGGGCAGGCCGGTATCGCTCTCACTCCCGCCGATGCCTTCCTGCATGCCATCGAATCGCTCCAAAGCGCCCTGTTTCCGGCAGGGGACGACAGACAAAAGGAGGACAGTAATCCATGACCGCCCTTCTCCATGTACAAAACCTGTGTAAGGCCTATCCCGGCTTTACTCTCACCAATGTGTCTTTCACCTTGCGGCCCGGCCGCATCATGGGCCTGATCGGCAAAAACGGCGCCGGTAAAAGCACCACTCTCAAAAGTCTTCTGAATATCGTCCGCCCGGACAGCGGCGCCGTGTATATGTTCGGCCGTGATTTCTACGCAGAAGAGCGGGACTTAAAGCAGCAAACCGGCGTCGTCTTCGGCGGCATTGACTCCTATCCTCTAAAAAAGCTGTCCGCAGTCACAGCGGTGACCCGCCGCTTTTACGATGGCTGGGAGCCGGCCCGCTACAAAAGCTACCTGAGACAATTCGGCATCGACGAACGAAAAAAACTCCGCGACCTCTCAAACGGCATGAAGGTCAAGTACCTGCTGGCTCTGGCCCTCTCCCATCAGGCACGCCTTCTGATCCTCGACGAACCCACCAGCGGCCTGGACCCGGTATCCCGCGGCGAGCTGTTACAGATCTTTCAAAGCATCGTTGCAGACGGCACCCAAAGCATCCTTTTTTCCACCCATATCACCTCTGACCTGGACCGCTGTGCCGACGATATCACCTATATTCAAAACGGCCGGGTGCTTGCCAGCGCCGAAAAAAGCGTTTTTCTGCAATCTTTCAATCACCTGCGCACCCCGGAGGATACGGCGCCCCTGAACCTGGAAGCAATTATGCTGCGCTCCGAACCAGCGACCGCATTTACCACTATGCCCTGAAAACACGGGCAATAATAAGGAAACACCGCAGGGGTGTACCATCATGCCCTGAAAACACGGGCAATAATAAGGAAACGAAAGGACTCTTTTTATGAAACTTCTTTATAAAGAGCTGGCTCTGGCCGCTCATCCGACGCTCTTTATCTTCACTCTTTTAGGCTGCCTGGTCATCGTCCCCGCCTATCCCTACAGTGTCATATTCCTGTTCGGCTGCCTCGCCCCCTACATCACCTTTCTGTATGCCCGGGAAACCAACGACGCCTGGTACACCGCTGTCCTGCCGGTCACCAAAAAAGATATCGTTCGTGCCAAATGCCGTCTGATCATCTGCGCACAGCTCTCACAGCTTCTGATCTCCATCCCCTTCGCCCTGCTGCGGATCCGGCTGGCGATCCCCAATAATCCGGTAGGATTGGACCCCACTGCGGCCTGGTATGGCTTCGGTCTGATGATCTTTGCTCTCTTCGACCTGATCTTCTTTCCGGCCTACTATAAAAGCGGATACAAAGCCGGTAAAGCTTTCCTGCTGGCCATGCTGTTCGTCCTCCCCGCCATGCTGTCCGTCGAAGTCCTCAGTCATATACCGGCTCTCGCCTGGCTGGACAATACCGCCGTGCAGAACCTTCCCGCGCAGCTGCCAGTCCTCCTGGCCGGCGCCCTTTGCTATGCCATCGTCCTGCCACTGGCCTGCCGCATCGCCGGATACCGCTTTGAACAGGTAGACTTATAGCTCAGGCCGGGCCCCACCGAAACACACGCCCAGAGCCACAGCCCGCTTCCTGTGTGTCTCTTTGTCCACTGAGGGTACCATTTATTCTGAAAATCATCCTGCATAAGCCAGGCATGTTCTATCCCCCGTCTGGTTCCACACATGGCAATTCAGATCTATTTCAAATCGGATTTTCTCCTGATTTAACCATATATTTATTCCCCACAAACTCTTGATACTCCGGCCTTTAACGACAAAATCCTCCGCATCAACACAGACAAAAATCTAATAAATAATCTAATAAAATCTAATTCCTGTTCTCTCCAGAATTAGATTCTGCCAACACCCACTTGCCTGTTCTCAGATTATCCGAATCCAAAGTAATCACTCCGTCTTTTCTCAATGACTGTAACAGATTTTGTACCTTAATCAATTTTTGTTTTTCATCCATTGTATCTGGCAGTTTATCTCTCAATAATACCAGAAAGTCCTTTTTCTGCCCTGCTTTATATGTCTTAAGATAATTTACTATCCACTTTTTATAAGCTTCTTCATTAAAACCCTTATTCTTTACATATTGTGCTTTTTCTTCTTCATTAACAGCCAGCGAAGACGAAATATAAATATTAGGGATTTTCCCTTCAATTATCTTCAATTTCCGAAGATGCTTTACTGCATCCTTTGAGATAGATTCATGCTTCTGTACGCGGTCCATCAAATAAACGGTTGCCAAATCAAAATCAGGATTTTGAAATAACACCTGTGTATAGTTCTCATCCAATACCTTTCCATACACCGTAACTTTAACCTGTCTCTGTACACTTAAATCATAATCCGGCAGCGGGAAATATTTTTCCTGTTGTATTCTAAAAACCCTGCGAATTCCCATGGTTTGCGTATCGATCATATTGAGTTTCACCATCGTTTCAGCCAAAAGCTGATTCCGATAAAAAGGAGGATTATAGCTTGCCTTCAAAATCGGTTCCACACTCCCTGGCAAAAAGGTTCCTGGATTTGTTAGAATGATATAATCGTCAAATTCATTCAGATAAATACGTCCGCCAAGAGAATAGTCAGAATGGACGATACAATTGTTCATCAGCTCTCGCAGCAACCACATATCATATTGTTTCGTTTCTGTCGGAAAAAGAGTTAATTGGTTAGGCATATAGCGATATGTCAAATTACGTATTTTAGGAAAAACCCTTTCACTCAAAGTCAGAAAAGGTATTTTAAATATCTCATAATCCTGAATATCATTTTTGTAATTAAACAATCTCCAGGAAGCCTCCGGCGCAGTTGCAAAAAGATAGTCATAATCTTCATCTCCCAGTAAGAGCATGGCCGCATTGGTAAGTCTACCATTTTGCATCAATTTTAATTTCGTCAAAAACTCCTCATCTGTCATCCGGTCAACTTCCTTAGTGATATAAGGGCGATTCATTTTTTCTTTATACTTTTCTCTTGCCAAGTTCAAAGCTGCCTTATTTAAAAATCGGATAGATGCCCCATCTATAAATTGTTTTGACCAATCCTTTTTCTCCTGTCCTCTAATCCGATCCAATTCTTCCACGGAGAGCGCACTTAATGACTCGCCATTTCTTCCATAAAAATGGTCGTGCCATCCTGTCGGAGTCGCTGTTACCGCTGCCGGTATCTGAAACATAATTACACGTTTTTCTTCTCCATGGATTATTGGATAAATTTCAATAATTTCAATAAAAGAAATTCCCCCTGTTGTCCCGACAGCAATCTCCTGTTTTAACGTATTCAGTCCTTTCGTATTCCGGTAATCACTTCCAACAATTTCTCTTGTTTTATTCTTGACACCAAATACAAGCCACCCAAATTGTAACCCTTTCAAATTCGCTTCATTGCTGATTGCAGAGAAATATTTTCCTATTTTATCTTTATCGTAATCTTTTCCCGCCTCCTTAAATTCCACAACTTCATCTTCCCAATTGCTAATAAGGTCACTCAAAACGCTTAACATATCAGCTTCTCTGACTTTATCATTAAAAAAGAAAAACATCTCAATCCCCCATATTTTTAAAGCCACCATTGCGACTCTTTTTATCGGCACAACTTTATAATTGCAGTATAGCCAACTTTATCACTTTTCGCAATATTACACTGTAAAAAATCTAGTTTTGCCAAGCCAGTGTGGCCAGGCGATAAAGGTCACCTGCCTTCCATCTTACCTTAGGACTCTCGAATCAATCCGTTTTATCAACATAATAATAGTCACTTTCCTAAATATCCTCCTGCGCCATCACCCTTTACCACCCCACCGAAACACACGCCCAGAGCCACAGCCCGCTTCCTCATACACAGGAAAGCCGGACGATCTGGCGCGCATTGCCACCATGTCCGGCCTTCCTGTATATGGGGCGGCGGGCCGTCCCTCTCATCTTCTCTGCTCTACTGTGCCTCTACTCCCAGCACCTCATAGCCTGCCTCTGTCACAGCCTTTGAGAGCACGTCGTCGGCCACCTCTGACTCCAACACGGCGCTGGCCGTCTTCTGCTCCAGATTCACCTCCACCGAGGACACTCCCTCCACAGCGGACAGAGCCTTTTCCACAGCAGCCTTGCAGTGATTGCACATCATTCCTTCTACCTTCAGCACCTTTTTCATCTTTGTATTACTCCTTTCCTGATCCGAGGACTTTTCCTCTTCGTTTCTATTCAGATTCACCGGGCAGCCTTTGTTGCAGGCTTCCTGTGATTGATCTGACATGACAGCGGGGACGGGTTCCCCTCCCTTGAGTTTCGGCTTAAAAAAGCGCAGGCGCAGAGCGTTGGTTACGACACAGACGGAGCTGAGACTCATCGCAGCCGCACCAAACATGGGATTCAGCTTCCATCCCATGGATGCGAAGAACACGCCGGCTGCCAGCGGAATCCCTATGGAATTATAGAAAAACGCCCAGAACAGGTTCTCCCTGATATTGCGTATGACAGAGCGGCTCAGCTGAATCGCTGTCACCACATCCATCAGATCACTCTTCATCAGCACAATGTCGGCAGATTCTATCGCCACGTCAGCGCCTGCGCCGATGGCGATTCCCACGTCAGCCCGCGCCAGAGCCGGGGCGTCATTGATCCCGTCGCCTACCATGGCCACTCTGTGGCCGTTCTCCTGAAGGCCGCGGACCTCCTTTTCCTTATCCTGCGGCAGCACCTCCGCCACCACACGGTCGATGGACATCTGCCGACGGATGGCCTCCGCCGTGCGCTGATTATCACCGGTCAGCATCACCACGTCAATTCCCATATGACGCAGCTCGTCAATGGCCTGACGGCTCGTGGGTTTCACCGTGTCTGCCACAGCGATGATCCCCGGCACACCGTCCCGGGAGGCAAAGTACAGCGGCGTCTTTCCTTCTTCCGCCAGCGCCTCCCCCAGCCGGGCCGTCTCATTCATGGCGCCGTCCCTGGCCTCATCTGCCAAAAATTCCTTCATAAACGCCATATTTCCGGCCGCATACTCCTCACCGTCTATCTCCGCCCTTACGCCGCGTCCGGGCACGGACCGGAAATTTATCACCTCCGATATGGAGATCCCCTGCTCCTTCGCGAAAGCCACTACCGCCTCCGCCAGGGGATGCTCAGACGGCCGTTCCAGAGCCGCCGCCATACGCAGCAGCTTGCCCTGCTCCTCTGTCAATGATACGGGTGCGTCTCCTGCCACAGCCAGCCGTGCACCGCCCGGGATCACGATATCGGTGACTACCGGCCGCCCTTCCGTGATCGTGCCCGTCTTATCCAATACCACCGTCTTCACCGTGTGAGCTGTCTCCAGGCTCTCCGCCGACTTAATCAAAATCCCGTACTCCGCTCCCTTGCCGGTACCGACCATGATCGCCACCGGCGTGGCCAGACCCAGGGCACAGGGACAGGAAATCACCAGCACCGCGATACCGATCGACAGAGCAAACGAAAAATCCGCGCCGCACAGAAGCCAGATCACAGCCGAAGCGACGGCCACCGTTATGACCACCGGCACAAAGACACCGCTGATTTTATCCGCCAGCTTGGCAATGGGCGCCTTGGAGCTGCCCGCCTCCTCCACCAGACGAATAATCTGAGCCAGCGTCGTATCGGCGCCCACCTTGCGGGCTTCCAGCTTAAAGAAACCGGTCTTATTGATGGACGCGGCTATGACCGTATCCCCCACATTCTTCTCCACCGGAATACTCTCCCCAGTCAGCGCTGACTGGTCCACAGAAGAGCTCCCCTCCACTATAATGCCGTCTACAGGCACACTTTGGCCTGGACGCACCACTACAATGTCATTTACAATCACTTCTTCGACAGGTATCTCCACTTCTTCACCATTGCGCAGAACCGTCGCCGTCTTTGGCGCCAGATCCATCAGCTTGCGGATGGCCTCGCCGGTGCGCCCCTTCGAGCGTGCCTCGAGAAACTTACCCATGGTAATCAGCGTCAATATCGTTCCGGCAGATTCAAAGTAAATGTCCATACTGTAATCCGCCACCAGCTCCCAGTCGCCGTGGCCCATACCGTATCCCATGGCAAAGATCGCATACACTCCGTACACTACCGCCGCCGAAGCGCCGATGGCCACCAGCGTATCCATATTGGGCGCCCCCTTAAAGAGGCTGCGAAAGCCCACATTAAAAAATTTTCTGTTCATATACAGAATCGGCAGCAACAGCAGAAACTGGGAAAACGCAAAGGCGACGGCATTGGCATCGCCGTGAAAATACCGCATCATAAATCCCGGCACCGGCAGCCCAAACCACTCGAAAAACATATGGTGCATGGAAATGTACATGAGCGGAATCAGGCAGGAAAAAGATACGATCAGCCTTTTCTTCATATAGGCGATCTCCTCCTCCATCGGATCCCTCCGGTCAGCTGCGCCGTGGCCTCCCACTGCCTGCGCCCCTCCTGACGACTGACCGCCAGGGCCGCCTGCCCGAACTGAAGCGCCATAGCCTGCGTCTGTCACGGCAGCTATGATCTGTTCATCAGTAATCGCCCCTTCATCATACTCCACTGTCATATTATTGGCCAGCAGATTCACCGCCACATCCTCCACGCCGGAAAGCTTTCTCACCGCCTTCTCCACATGGGCCTGGCAGGCTGAACAGCTCATGCCTGTCACATCAAACCTCTGTTTCATCATCGCCCTCCTACTTCATCGCCTTGTCAAGCACTGCCATCAGCTCCTGTATGGTCTCCTCACTGCGTCCGGCCTCGATGGCCTCCTTCATACAGCTTTCCATATGCGCCCCAAGCACTTCTTTATTGACCTTCGTCAAAATCGCCTGAGTTGCCAGAAGCTGATTGGAGATGTCGATACAATAGCGATCCTCTTCCATCATGCGCAGAATACCATCCAGCTGACCTCTGGCCGTCTTGACCAGACGTTCCATTTTTTTCTTATCCGCCTTCATCTTCTCCTCCTCATTATGCGCAGGTATATGGAATTCAGTCTGCCGCACCAAATCACTCTGTCGGAATCCGTCCTGCTTCCATATACCCCACGGGGGTATAGTGTCATTATACACATACTTCTTTCGTTTGTCAAGTATCTATACCGGAAATGCCCTGTTTTTTTGGGAAATAAACAAACAGCGGGCGGACCTGCGTATTCTTCCAGGTCCGCCCGCTTTCTCATTTTCTTATATCTGCTTATCTGCTTCTCTTTCTTTTAAAGCAAAGTCCGATTATTACACAAGACGCTGCCGATGCCAGAAGTACATACGGCATAACCGGTGTAGTGTCTCCGGTATGCGGAGTATTCGTCTGGTTCGCAGAATCTGCCGGTGCGGCAGGTGTGGCCGGCGCGTTATTGTTTCCGCCTCCGGTGGAGCTGCTGCTCACCGTTTTCCAGCCTACGGCGATAGGGGACAGGCCATATACCTTAAATGTGATACCCGTATCCGTCTTAGTCACCGCCGGATACTCCACATCTCCCGCGCTAAAGCCATTCATATCCTCTGTAAACATATGAGCTACCACAAAGTCATGGGTATTTTTTCCCGTGCCGGAGGGATAAGGCAGCGTGATGGTCAGGCCTTCCGACGGGAAATTATCCTTCGTCGCCTTCTGCCACCCTGAGCCGTTGACGTTGATCAGAAGCTCCACATCGTATACCACCATGTTGGTCTCTGCAATCCCGCTTGCTTTTTCCTGGAGCTTCACCTTCATCGCCTTTTCGATCTTGGCCGGCGTATTCAGGTGTTCTTTATCCTTAAAGGAATCCGGCACTACGGAGATACCGGTCTTCACATCTGTCTTAAAGGCTGTGTCATCCGTCACACGGATCGTACCCCGGATCTCCGGCAGGGCTGCGGGCATAATATAATTATCTTTCCCGTCTCCCTGAAGAACCGCCTGATCCTGTGCGCTCTTCCAGGACAGCGTTACTTTCTGGCTGCCCTCGGCCACCGTCTCATACACGCCGGTCAGCCTGTCGGCCGGACACTGGAACCGGACTGCCTGTGCATCCTTCTCCAGAATGCCTGCAAGCTTCAGTTCACCGGAGAGAGTGGCGGCTTTGTCTGTGATAAGATCCAGCCGGTCCTCCGCTTTCAGAGCGCTCACATCCCAGGTCAGCGCCCGAGGAGAGACCGTCAGCCTGTAGCTGCTCTCAGCTTCCAGATAGTCCTTCGTTTCCGAGGCCGTAGCAGTGATTACGGCGCTGCCGGCCTTTTGGATCGTAACCTGACCGGTCTTCGGATCAACCGACGCCACCGACGGATCGGAGCTGCTGTAGCTGACGGACGATCCGGCCTCCGCACCTGCTGCCGTCACGGTAAAGGCAGCGTCTCCGTAGGTCACGGTCTTCGCGCTTTCAGAAAAAGCAAAGTTTTTCTGCTCTTCCTGAACTGTAACGATTACGACAGTCTCAGACGATACTGCCTTTCCGTCCAGTGTGGCTTCCACACGATAGCGGTAGCTGCCCCGGGCAAGGCCGGTCTCCATGGTATAGCTGGAGCCGTTCTCTCCGCTTATGATCTCCCAGCTGCCATCCGGCTTCTGCTTTGACCAGGTAAAGCCTGTGGCCCGCGGATTTACCGTCAGGACCGGCGCCGTCGTATAGCCCACCTGTACCTTATACTCGCTGGCGACTAAGGAAAAGACAGGAACTTTTATCTTTTCTTCCATCTTATGGGTCTGAGGATTATAAATCTCCAGTGTCATCTCGTTCCCGTCGGACAAAAGGCCTGTCACAATCCTCTTGCTCGTATCCTCATACCGGTAAATCTCTGTCGGCGCCGTATCTGCCGCCGGATTAAAGGCATATATCGAGTTTCCCACATTGAAGTATAAAATGCCTCTGGAACAGGAAAGCCTGGAAAAGCTCATGGAAAACATGGGCCATCCGCTCCCCAGATCCTCTATATCAAAACTCGCCACCCGGGTCTCGTTTCCATTACCGTCTCTCTTCATGAGAGTCGCGCCCCGATATATCACATTCGGCGCACCATCCACAATCTCACCTTTGAGATAGTAGGTATTTCCGCCGGCCGTATAGATAGCAGATTCGCTGATCGGCGCTGTCTTATGCCAGGAATTATCATATCTGGTGTCGCCGCATGTGATACCGCTGGGATCCCAGTCATGAGACGCCTTCTGCATGGCGGCATCGCTGAGCAGAAAATATGTATGCTTCACATAGCCGGTCTCCCCCACCTGGCTGCTGGCGGTCGCATCGTCAAATGTAAGATCCGCATGGTACCAGTTTCCATTCAGCTTCACATAATTCCATATATGATTCATGGACTGGCTTCTGCAATACTCCACCTCTATACCGGCTTTTTCCAGCAGGGCTGCATAAGCCAGCGTATATCCCTGGCAGACTCCGATTCCGTTCACCAGCGCTTCATATGCGTTTCTCTTTTCAATCCCCAGATTGTTATTTGCATTCTGGTCGTATACCATATGCTGTACCAGATAGTCATGGAGGGCCGTCGCTTTCTGCTCATCCGTCATGGTACTCTCAATGACCTGGGCAAACACATTGTCGATCGCAGCTCTGTACTCCTTAACGCTGTTCTGATTGTACTGTGTGCTGTAGGTAAACTCACACTTAGTTACAATATTATTTGCCGTATAATATTTATATCCCAGCACATAAAACAGATCCGGATTATCCTCTGCCACAGCCGGCCAGATACGGCCCAGATCCCCTTCGGTGATGTTATAGGCAGATATATCCACCTCGGCATCCCAGTTCTCCATGGCCGCTGTCATCGCGTCCCAGGCTCCTTTGATCTGCTCCTCTGTGGCGGCCGCCGGCGCAGACGGTTCCGCGAAATAATCCGTCAGCTCCTTCAGCCGTGCATCGGCTCCCGGAATCTGTGCCCTCTGCGCTTCGTCCAGATCCTCATAGGCGTCAAGGGCTCTCCGAAACTGCTCTAATACTGCCGCTTTCTGCTCCTGATCGAATGTCTCCAGCTCTTCGAGGGACGCAAGACCTTTGATAAGCGCCTCTGCCGCCGTCACCTTCTCATCTGCCTCGGATTCCACAGGCGTCTGCGTGTCCGCATCCCCGTCATCGGCCGGCTGCTCTGTCACCGTGTCTTCGCTGTCCGCCGGTACGCTCTGCGTAAATGTGGGGGCTGTTGTTTCTGTTTCTTCGGGCTCTGCAGACGTTTCCAACTCCTCTGGCTTTGCAGGGGCGACCGTTTCTTCCGGCTCTACCGGATCCTCGGCGCCGGCAGGCGTCTCTTCCACAGGCGCTTCGTCGCTGGCAGCGTCCTCGTTCGTCAAAACCTCATCGCCGTCGGACAGCAAGTCTTCTGCATCTGCAGGATCCCCGGTCTCTTCCGCCTTTGCGGGCTCCTCGGCCGTTATGTCCTCGTTTTCATCGGACTCTTCTGCCGGAGCCTTACCGCCGCACGCCGACGACTCCTCCATGCACAGGGGACAATCCGTCTCTCCCTCGCACGGAATCGTACAGACACACTCTGATTCGACGCTCTCTTCTTCCCTCACATCAACATCTTCCGCCGCACCGGAGATTTCCGTCTTCTTTCCTGCATCCGATGCCGCTGCGGTGATCTGCGAATGATCCATCATTCCGCCAATGAACCCCACAATAAGAAGAAATATCAGTATCCTCTTGCCTCGTTTCTTCCATTTGCTCATTTTTCTTTCTCCTGTCTTAGTCTGTTTTCTTTTTGCAGACGTCCGCATCAAAAGAGGATATCTTCTGATGCAGTCTTTCCCAATCTTTTGGATATGTTCTGCGGGTTTCTCCGCAAAATAATCATGGCAGGCCTGCACCGGATTTTGGGGCTCACATGCAATAATATCTGTCCTCCATGCAGATTGGATATTTATTATATCTTATCCGGTGAAATCCGTCTACCCCGTAAACAAAAAATTTCCGAGACTTTTTACAAAAGCAAATATTACAGCACTTTTTATTAAGACACATACATCTAAACCTGCTATAATAGACAAGAACGCAAGGAGGACAGACCATGAAAGACTCAAAAAAAGTTGTCAGGAAAGTCATCGATTTTATCGAGAACAATTTAGAAAAAGAGATCAGCTTAGATAATATATCAAAAAATATTGGTTATTCCAAATTTCATCTCAATCGTATTTTCACGGAGTATACAGGAGTTACCATATATAAGTATTTGCAAAACCGCAGGCTTACTCTTGCCGCTGAAAAGCTGGTCAAAACAAATATGCCGATAATACAGATCGCGTATGAAGCCGGATATGACACGCAGCAGTCATTTTCGTTTGCTTTTAAACAAGTATATTTATATCCGCCTAAAGTGTATAGGCGGATAGGAATCTTTATGCCAAAGCAGGACAGAATTTCCATGTGGTGTTCTTATCTCCCCAGCTGCAAGTTTATTGCAGAAATTAAGGAGCTTGCCGCATGAGTACGATTCCTTATGTTGTTGAACAAACCAGCCGCGGAGAAAGAAGTTATGATATTTTTTCACGGCTGCTGTCTGACCGGATTATTTTTTTAGGGGAAGAAATAAGCGATGTGTCAGCCAGCTTAATTATTGCACAAATGCTGTTTTTAGAAGCACAAAGCCCCGAAAAAGGGATACAATTATATATAAATAGCCCTGGCGGTTCCGTATCGGCCGGTTTCGCTATTTATGATACAATGCAATATATAAAATGTGATGTTTCAACTATTTGTATCGGACTTGCCGCCAGTTTTGGAGCGTTTTTATTAGCTGGCGGTACGATAGGAAAGCGTATCGCATTGCCAAACGCAGAAATAATGATACACCAGCCAGCCATTCACGGAAACGGTATCCACGGACAGGCTACGGATATAAAAATCATATCTGACCATATACAAAAAAGCAAAGAACGCCTAAATTCTATTTTAGCAAAAAATACCGGAAAAAGTATTGATGAAATTGTTCTTGCGACAGAACGTGATAATTATATGTCGGCAGCAGAAGCATTGAATTTCGGATTAATTGATAAAATCATAGACAGGCGTTGATATGTTATGTACATTTACTTTTCCTTCTGTTCCGATTTGAAATAAACGAAATCGGAACAGAAGCAGCGGGAAGGCGGCACTTAATCCCCATGGAACAGCCTGCGAAAGCTTATGGGGGCTCAGCGAAATTCTTTTCTGTCCATCACGCAAAACAAAATGAAGCGTATCACAGTTAATGCAAATATCATTCCAACGAGTGCATAGCCCGCCATTCTTCCATCTATGAATGAGACGGCGCACGAAAAGGCAATGATGATCGCGGCGGCCACCATAATTTTCAATCCGATTGCATCTGCTTTGCGCAGATTCAGAATTGCCTGCCGATCCTTTTCTTCTTTGCTGTATTTGCGAATACGATATCCCTGCTCTGCAAAAAATACAATGGTAAATAAAACGACCGCATTCTGGATCGAGTCATAATAACTGTGCCAATCCTGTCTTGCCCACATCCAGTAATAGCTGACAAGGAGCACTGCGTAAATGATTTTTGTTCCTACGATTTCTTTTAAAGTAACTTTTGATTTCATAATTTCATTCCTCTTTTATTGTTTTCTCTGCCTGACAGGGGCGACAACAGGCTTGCCGTTCTGATCGACCAAAACGATCCTTCGCCATTCGCTCACCGCCTTTCCCCTCCTGCCGTTTGACAGTGCAACCATACCACATAAACGCGGTCGCATGGTTCAAATTTCCCGAATGAACAAAAAAATTTCCTAAATGGCTTCCCCAGCATCCCATAAATTAATTCCGATCATGTCCTGTGCCCTCCACCGTCATCTCCTGCACAAATACGCCGTTTTCCCATCTGGTGCGCGTGGAGGCATTTGAATAATTCTCCAAAATGCGCTGATAGCTGGACAGGCCCAGTCCCCGGCCCGTTCCCTTGGTAGACCAGCCTTCGTCCCACATTTTTCCCGGCTCAATAATATTCGCATAGGAATTGGATACACGAAGAACCACCTGCCCATGCTGTGCCAGCAGCACGATCTCCACCCAAGGCTGTTTCATATCCAGCGCAGCCTCCACAGCGTTGTCTATCAAGATGCCTAGGCAGCGGACAAAATCCCATACATCCATATCCACAGCCACGACCGGATAAATCACCTCCAAATGACACTCCGCCCCCTTTTCCCGCATGACGGTGAGTTTGCTTAGCAGGAGACTCCTGACTTCCGGAATCTGTACATTCCCGATTTGAGCGGATGACTGGATTTTCTCGCCAATCCGCAGGTCGAACCCGGCATCCAGCTCGGACAGGGTATGGCGCAATCCCTCCAGTTCTCCTGCCCCTGCCTGTTGGGACAAACCTGCCAGAAGGTTTTTATAGTCATGGCGGAACGCGCGCACCTCACGGCGAATCATCTCCAGGTCTTGCTCATAGAGCTGCTGCTGGGCAATAATGTCCTGCTGCGCCTGCATTTTTCTGGTGGTGTCGATCTGCTGGGCCATGTAGACCACCAGCACAGTCATCAGGACGACCATCACCGCCACCAGCAGGTAGTAAAACATCAGAAAACGGGGCTGAACACCGTTTCCCATCCGGAGCAATACCTCCATAACAGCTTCCAGAGCGAACAGAAGAAGAGCAGTCCTCCATGGAACCGGGTCGTTATCCAGCAGTACGCGAAACCATGTTCCAAACCGCAGCTTGTAAAGCAGCAGGGAAACGGCAATGCTGACGCCCAGGTGCAGCCCGATTGCCACGGCAAATTCGACCGGGATCATCGAGGTCAGAGTGGTAACAGCCACCTGAAATATACTCGCCATACAGACAGAGGCAAAGGCCCGCCAGAATTCCCATCGCCACGCCCACCGCACCCAAAAAGAAATCATGAGAAGAATGGCAAAAGAGCTAATATAATATGGGTTTATTCCCCATTTTGGAGCATCGTACAGGCCAATAGAAAGCAAGATAGAAACGAGCGGGGATAGGAATAGAAACGGCAGCCTTTTCAGCCGCCGCCACACCGCCCGTTCGTCTGTCACCGCCAGCAGATAGACTGTTAGCGCCAAATGCCCGGTCAGGCTATCTAAAAATCCAATTAGAAAATCACTTAATGAAGGCATGGTGTTATAAATTTCTTTCCGCCCCCTCCGTGGACAAGAAAATATATAGAGGGTATAGTTTCATTTTTTCGACTTATTATAGCATTGTCTTATGAGGATAGCAAGGATTGAGTAAAACCGTTTTAACTATGGAATCCCACTCATTATCTCACTGATTTGAAAAAATTGAAAAAAGGACTTGACTGTAAACCTTATTGATACCCTATGTTTCAAGGGAACTAATAACGTTGCAACAGGAGGGCACACCATGGAGATTTTAGTACAAACCCATAATCTCACGAAATGGTATGGAAAACATAAGGTTATTAACAATGTGAATCTGTCAGTCAAAAAGGGAGAGATTTATGGTCTGACAGGGCGAAATGGGGCAGGGAAAACCACAGTTTTAAGGTTGATTAGCGGATTGGCAAAACCCACGGAAGGAAATGTGTGTTTATTTAAGAAAAATGGCCATGATACGATGTATGTGCAGAATCGTGTGGGAGTGCTGATTGAAAGTCCGGGCATTTACCCGAATATGAACGCAAACGAGAATATAAAACTAAAATGTCTGGCAAAGGGCATTTCAAGTAAAAGCTATATTGCAGAGCTTTTAGAAAGCGTAGGACTGTCAGCTGCCGACAAGAAAAAAGTCAAACACTTTTCTGTTGGAATGAAACAACGGTTAGGTATTGCGTTAGCTTTGGCAGGAAATCCGGAACTGGTTCTTTTGGATGAACCTATCAATGGTCTTGACCCACAAGGCATGGCTGAAATTCGGGAAATGATTATCAAGTTAAACAGAGAAAGAGGAATAACATTTATAATATCCAGCCATATTTTAGGAGAACTATCCAAAATTGCCACCAGTTATGGAATCATTGAAAAAGGCGAATTGAAAAAGCAGATTTTGAAAACAGAATTGACATAGGATTTAGAGGAATATTTTTTTAGCTTAACAGGAGGCGTATCTCATGACTAAGATGATAAAAATGGATTTATATCGTTTCTTTCACTCTGCATCCACATGGACAATCCTATTTGTTGATATTTCGCTTGCCTTTTTAAGCGTTATGCTGGTTTCCGCTAATAAATCAATTCAGATTTATTCTAATGCCGGAGAACTGCTGGCGGCACAAATAAACGGCGGTATGATTATGATACTATGCGCAGTAGCGGTTATTATATTTGTGAGTGCCCCGTATAAGAACGGTTTCATAAAAAATATTGCCAATCAACTTCCACGGCGTGAAATGTTAGTTCTGCCAGAGATTGTGGTATCATTTGTTGCTTGTGCTTTGCATTTTTTTGCATATTCGATATGTACGATTACCGCAGGGGCAATCTTTTTTGGAAATACATGTTTTAATTTTTCCTTTTTTGCTATAATAGAATTGCTGATCGTGCAGTTTATTTTACATTATGCGTTTTGCTGCTTAATGTTGCTTTTTTATATACTAACCAACAGTACAGCGTTTACCATGGTAGCCGGACTTTTAATAGCATTTAAATTTCTAAATGGTTTGTATGTGCTTATTGAACATTTTACATATTTACAGATAAACCAATTTATGCTGGATTCCAATATCTTTCAGATTGGAATGTACTCTGCAAAATCAGTATCTGCAACGGCTGTTATTGTAGGGCTAATATTTCTTTTGTCAGAAACTATTTTATTATGTATGGTTATGGGCAAAAAAGAAATTCAATAGCTTTCCGGAGTAAGGAGGTCGGCGTTATGACGATAAAAGAAGTTGAAGAGAGGACAGGATTAACACGTTCCAACATACGTTTTTATGAAAAAGAAAAACTTATAGAACCGTCACGAAATGATAAAAACGGATATAGGGATTATTCTGAAAAAGATGTTGAAAACATTAAAAAAATCGCTTATTTGCGGACACTGGAAATTTCCATTGAAGATATCCGTAATGTCATATCTGATAACGTGCCCTTGACAGAAATTATAAGAAAACAAACTACAGCAATCCAAACACAAATAGAGGGTTTAAGTCAGGCAAAAACCATGTGTGAAAGAATGCTTGAATCAGGAAATATCAGTTTTGATGAATTACAAGTTGAGAAATATGTAGCAGATCTGGATACTTATTGGAGCAATAATAAACCTGTTTTCAAACTGGATTCCGTTAGCTTCCTGTATATTTGGGGCAGCCTTATTACTTGGGCAATTATCACATCATTCTGTTTAATAATCGGAATATTATCATATGCGAAATTACCGCCTGAGATTCCTGTTCAATGGGACAACGGAATCGCAGCTTCGGTTGCAGATAAGAAATTTATTTTTGCATATCCATTGGCTTGTATCTGTATCCGTTTTTTATTAAGGCCGGTTATCTATGTGAAATTTTTAATACACTATATCTACGGAGAACTTATAGCAGAATATTTATCAAATTATTTATGTTTTATTGCGCTGTCAGTGGAGGTATTTTCGATAATGTTTGTATATGGATTGATGAAAAATGTAACTGCTGTTTTGCTTGTGGATACAGCTGCGCTTATTGGGATATTGATTGCCGGAATCACTAAAGTAAGTTTGATTCAGAGTCCGGCATTCAAATAAAAATATCAACCAATATTGACAATATCAAACTCGCCCCTGCCCTGTTGCGGGAAATTCATACCCCTGCGGGGTAGACAGACTTCGTCTGATAAGGTATCCCCCTGCGGGGATCCCTTAATTCATACCCCTGCGGGGTAGACAGACTTCGTCTGATAAGGTACAATTATTATCGGGAAAGGTAACTGTTTTTTGGGTCGAAAATTATCACTTTCCCAAATAGGCTCCGGGAATATTTCTTTTTCTTGCCTGCGAAATATACCGGGAAGTTGTCACAGGAGAACAGGAATGAAAATCATACATACCGCTGATCTGCATCTGGGGATGCGTCCCGATAAAGGCCGGCCCTGGAGCGACGAGAGAAGCGAAGCCCTGTGGAATGCGCTGAGGCGTATCATACAGACTGCCAATGAGGAGAAGGCTGCTCTTTTGCTCATCGCCGGTGACCTCTTTCACCACCAGCCTCTCCTCAGAGAGCTCAGGGAAGTGAATGCCCTCTTTGAATCGCTTGCCGCCACACAGGTAGTCCTCATCGCCGGCAACCATGACTGTCTCTCGCCCCGTTCGCACTATCGGGATTTTTCCTGGGGGGAGAATGTGGTCTTTCTCTCCGATTCCCAAACGGAGTCGGTTTTTTTTGAAGACCTGAATACGGAGGTACATGGTTTCAGCTATCATCAGACCGAGATCCGGGAGCCTCTCTATGACAGGCTCAGAGCTCCCCGCGACGGACGGATCCACATTCTTTTAGGCCATGGCGGGGACGAAAAGCATGTACCCATAGACATAAACCGGCTGGCAGCCGCCGGCTTTCACTATGCTGCTCTGGGGCACATCCATAAGCCGGATCTCAGAGAAGACCTGCGTCTGGCCTGGTGCGGCTCTCCCGAGCCTGTGGATCGCACCGATCTGGGCGCCCGCGGATACATCGTTGCCGATATCACCGACAGACAGACTCTGTTGCGCTTCATCCCCTGCGCCCGGACGAGCTATCTGCCTCTCGCCGTCCGCATCACCCCGGACGTCACCAGAGAGGGGCTGGCCCGCACCCTGGAACAGACCATAGAAAAAAGAGGATCTCAGCACATCTATCTCATTACTCTGGATGGAGAACGCCACCCGGATACCGATTTTTCCCAGCCGGTTCCCCTGAGCGGACGCATCGGACAGTGGACAGACCGAACTCGTATCTTTCTGGACTATGACCGGTTAAGCCGCCTTCACGAGGGAGATCTGCTGGGCCTGTTCTTAAAAGAAGCCAAACAGCTGCCTCCGGGGCCTCTCAGGGATAAGATGACGGCCTACGGCGTCCGGGCCTGTCTGCCGGACAAGTAAGGAACGGTTTTTGACTTTATGATACCCATGGATTGCCCTGTGCCACACGCCTGTGCAATCCTGAAGATGAGGACGGTATGAAGCTGACAGAAGTATCAATCCACGGTTTTGGCCGGTTTTACCGCCGGACTTTTTTCTTTCAGGATGGGATTCACATCCTGTACGGCCCCAACGAGGCCGGTAAATCCACACTTCACACCTTTATCGGCTGTATGCTCTTTGGCCTGGAGAGAGGGCGGGGAAAGGCGGCGCGAAACGACCTCTATTCCCGTTATCTGCCCTGGGATCACGACGCGGCCTATGGCGGCAGCCTGGCCTTTGAATCCGGGGACGAACCCTGTCTTCTGGAGCGAAGCTTCCGCTCCGGTCACCGGGAATGCTATCTGACCCGGCCGCTCTCCGGCCGCTGCCTGTGTCCGGATAATTCTCTGCCGGAAAGCTGTTATGAGGGGCTGACCGAGAGTCTCTATTACGATACGATCAGCATCCGTCAGCTGAGCGCGGCTGCCGGAGATTCCCTGGCAGCGGAGCTGGGGCGAAGGCTTTCTGGCATGTATCAGAGCGGCTCGGATCACATCGACTATCATGCCGCCATGGCCTGGCTGAAATCCGAGCGAAAACGGCAGGAGGCTGCCCTGGATTCGTCTCTGGAAAAGCGGATTCTGAATCTCCGCCAGGAGCTTTCCCGTCAGAGCTCTCTTCTGAATGAGTATAGCGGCCCCTCTCCGGCAGAAGAAAAGGCCATGCTGGAGGAGCAGGCCGACCTGTGTATAGAGCAGCTGGCCCGTGGCAGCCGCTCCGAATCCTGCTGCCCTGAGGAAGATTCTTCCATCGGCTCCCAGCCTCCGTCCCGCCCCTTTTGGGCCTTTCTGTTTCGCCGCCTTCTGCCCGCCGCCCTGCTGTTTTTGCTGGCCGCCGGGCTGTGGCAGGCCGGGACCCGGCTGCCCGGCGCCTTCGCCGGACCTGCCGCAGCGGTCACAGGTATACTGGCCCTACTGGTTCTGCTCCTTCCGCCACGCCGCCGGTCCGGCCCCAGCGACTGGCCTTTGGATTCCGAAGAAGACGCCCGGCCCGATGATCTCCGGCAGGACGAAAACGAGCCGGAAGAACCCATGTCCTCGCAGCGCCGGCTTAAATCCCTGCAAAAACGCATCCGGGAGGTCAGCCGCCTGGAGTGGGAGCAGGAACAGCTCCTGGAGCGTATCCGTTCCATGGAGGAAGATCTGGAAATCCTGGCCGCCCAAAACGCCGCCCAGAACGAAATCCGGCTGGAGCTGCAGGCCATCGCCCTGGCCATGACCACCTTACAGGCCGCCTCGGAACAGATGAAGACCTCTCTGGGCCCCCACCTAAATGAAGCCATGTCGTTCATCCTCTGCGGCCTCACCGGCGGCGCCTATGACAGCGTATATGTGGATGACCATCTGAATATCTCCGTGCGCGCCGGCAGCCGCACCGTACCGTTAGAATCCCTGAGCCGCGGCACAATCGAGCAGATCTGGCTGTCTCTGCGTCTGGCCGTCATTGATCTGGTATTTCCTCTGGGCGGTATGCCATTGCTTCTGGACGACTGCTTTCTGGCCTACGACGACGAACGGCTGGCCCACACCCTCATGTGGCTGGCAGAGAACTATTCCGGCCAGATCTTTATCTTTACCTGCCAAAAAAGGGAAGCCTCCCTGCTGATGAAGGAAAGGATCCCCTTTGCTTTTACAGATATTTCCGAAACGCCCGAAAGGCAGCCGGCAGCGCATAGTCCTCTTTCACCTGCGCCTTCTCCACGAATATGAGATCTCCCGGATCCGGCAATCTGTCAAGCCGCACCACATAGCCCGTCATATCCCATTCCACATGGCTGAATATATGGCGGGCTTTTCCGGCCTCCCGTATCTCCCGCGCATCCACTCCCCGCTCGCTGAGTGTCCTGCGTATCTCCTCCTGTGTCATCTCGCCGGGAAGGGAGGGGAGCTCATACAGTCCGGCCAAAAGCCCGTCCTCCGGTCTCTTTCGTATCCCTGTGACCAGCCCCGAGGACTCTGTTTCATACTGCAAAAGCAGTACGGTCCTTTGTTCTCTGCGCCTGGCCCTCTTCGGTGTCTTCACCGGCAGCTCCTCCTGTATCCCCTGCCGGACGGCCAGGCACAGCGTCTTTAGAGGGCAGTCATTGCAGGACGGACGGCCATTGGGGATACATATGGTCTCCCCCAGCTCCATGATGCCTTCATTGAAGTCTCCCGGCCTGTCCTTTGGCAGGCAGTCTGTCAAAAGCCTTTCGGCCTCTCTCTTTACCGAAGCCTGTCCGATATCCGCGCTATCAGCCAAAAGCCTCGACAGAACCCGCAGCACATTGCCGTCCACTGCCGGGACCGGGATCCCGTAGGCCATGGAGGCGATGGCTCCCGCGGTATAGGGGCCGATACCGGGCAGCCGCTTCAATGCTTCATAGTCCGCGGGCAGCTGCCCTCCCCAGCGCTCCGTCACCTCCATGGCACATTTCTTCAGGTTCCGGGCCCGACTGTAATACCCCAGGCCCTCCCACAGCTTAAGAAGCCGGTCCTCCTCCACCTGCGCCAGAGCAGACAGATCCGGCAGCTCCTCCATAAAGCGGGCATAGTAAGGCTTCACTGCCTCAATCCGGGTCTGCTGCAGCATGATTTCCGATATCCATATTTTATAGGCGTCTCTGTCCTGACGCCAGGGCAGCGCGCGGCCGTTTTCACGATACCAGTCTGCCAAAACAGGAGCCGCCTCGCTGATCAGGGCTTTCCTGTCTGCCTTCATCTTTTCCATCCACTCTGTCATACTCTTTCAGGCTTACTTACCTTATATCCCTTTGGATATTGTCAAAACTCCCGCAATAAGTGCTGTTTTTCAGATGCATTTATTTTATCGTAACCTTGCGTCCTTCCTCTTCCAGCACCTTAACCACCTCTTCCACCGTCATCCCATAAAAACGAGATCTCGAGATGTCCATTCCGCTGTCGCCGCCGAAGCCGCCCTTCCCCTCCTCGTCCTCGATATAGTGGGTCACTAAAACGCCGTCCTCAAAAAGAAGCTCGTCCGATACCATAAGCCCCAGCTCCGGATCCTCTCCCAGCACCCAATAGCTTCCGCTGCCATATTCCGTCTTTACTTCTCCGGAAGTCTCAGGCTCCGTGGTCTGTACCTCTGTGGTCTCTGCCCCTGTCTCCATGGCGGTGGTCTCTGTCTCCGGTATCGTCGTTTCAGGCTCTGTCACCGCTTCCGGTGTGGTCTCCGGCAGATTCTCCTGTCCTCCCACATTATTCCCAATCTCTGCAAGAGCCGCTGTCGTGACCGGCGCCGTGCTGCCAGCATCGGAGGACTCCTTGCTGCCGTTCCCGCCACAGCCTGCTAACAGGCTCATACACAAAAGTCCGGCTGCCAGGCTAACTGCTACATTTGTTTTCTTCATAATACTTACTCTCCTCTTTCTGTTTATTTGTCAAACAACTTTGCATTTTGACCATACATATTTTACCACTTCATTCTGCCGGCCGCAACTGTTTTTGAAATCAAAAAAACCTCAAAATCCGTCAGACACAGGGTTTTGAGGTATATGTGGACCCGAAGGGATTCGAACCCTCGGTCTCTGCGTTGCGAACGCAGCGCTTTCCCAGCTAAGCTACGAGCCCAAAATGTGCCGGAAGCGGCCATAAGCCGCCTTCCGGCCTCTGTCTGGAGCCAGCGGGGATCGAACCCACGACCTTTCGCGTGTGAGGCGAACGCTCATCCCGGCTGAGCTATGACTCCGTGAAATCTATTGTACCACTTTTTTTCAAAAAAGCAACCTCTTTTTTAAAGAAATTGCGATACCCTTAATTCCTGCCCTCTTCGGGGCTAGACAGACTTCGTCCGGTAGGGTACAATAAAATACAGATGGACAAACAGAAGTTTGCGAAAGGAGATTGCAATTATGTTACAAGCGGGAACCAAAGCGCCGGATTTTTCACTGCCCGATCAGAACGGACAGATTCATACGCTGGAAGAATACAGGGGAAAGAAAGTCATCCTGTATTTTTATCCGAAGGATAATACGCCGGGCTGTACCAACCAGGCCTGCAATTTTGGGGAACTATATCCCCAGTTTCAGGAAAAGGGAGCCGTGGTCATCGGCGTCAGCAAGGACAGCGTGGCTTCACACAAAAAATTCGAGGAGAAATACCATCTCCCCTTTACCCTGCTGTCAGATCCCTCCCTGTCCTGCATCCAGGCCTATGACGTATGGCAGGAAAAGAAAAATTATGGAAAAGTGAGCATGGGCGTCGTTCGGACCACCTACTTAATCGACGAGGAAGGCATGATCGTAAAGGTATTCGGCAAGGTCAAAGCCGCCGAAAATCCGGAGCAGATGCTTAACGAACTGACGAAGCCCAGCTGAAAAACGAGAAAGCGGCACGGTCTTTTTACCTGCTGTTTACCAGGGCATCTCCGGGGACTGCCTCCATGGGCCGTCCCCGGACATACTTTTACTTTACCTCATTCACCAATTCCATTCCGTTCTCCAGCATCTTCGCGTTTTCCAGTGTCACCAGGGCGATGGCTTTCATGGCCTCCTTCGTAAAATAGCCCTGATGGGACGTAATCAGTACGTTGGGGAAGGACATGAGCCGGGTCAGCACGTCGTCCTGCACGATATCCTCCGAGCAGTCCTCATAAAAAATCCCGTCCTCCTCCTCATACACATCCAGCGCTACTCCCAGAAAGATCTCGTTTTCTTTCAAAGCCTCGATGAGAGCCTGGGAATCCACCAGAGCTCCCCGGGACGTATTGACCAGATAGACGCCTTTTTTCATCTGTCCGATGGTCTCCTTATTAATGATATGATGCGTCTCCTTGGTCAGCGGACAGTGCAGCGTTATCACGTCCGATTCCGCCATCAGCTCCGGCAGATCCACATATTTCACACCCAGCTCCGGATTCGGATACAGATCGTAAGCCAGAATCTCCATGCCCATCCCCCGCAGGATACGGATCATGGCCTGACCGATTCGTCCCGTGCCGATGACTCCCGCTGTTTTTCCGTTCAGATCCGTTCCCATCAGTCCGTCCAGCTTCATATTAAACTCTCTGGTGCGCACGTAGGCGCGGTGCAGGCGGCGATTGACACTGAGCAGCGCCGCCGTGGCAAACTCTGCCACAGCCTCCGGTGAATAGCTGGGCACCCGCAGCACATGGATTTTTCCTCGGGCCGCCTTAATATCCACATGATTATAGCCGGCTGAACGCAGCAATATGGCCTTTACCCGCATGTCATGTAGCTTCTCAATGATGCTTTTCGTCACCTGGTCATTGACAAACACACAGACCGCGTCGCAGTCCTTTGCCAGCTCTACCGTATCCTCCGTCAGCAGATTCTCGATAAAAAAGATTTTGTACCCGTACTCCTTTGACAGCGGCTCAAACCAGAGCCGGTCATAGGGCTTGGTTCCGTAAAATGCAATCCTCATGACAAGGTTCTCCTTTCTTAAGCGTTTTCTCTTCTGTAGTGTGGTTCTTTTTTTCTTTTTTAACCATGTAAACATTTTATTTGCAGCAGGTAGAAAAATATGTTATATTGGGCCCTGAGAACATGAAAAGGAGAAACGTCAATGAATGCAAACCTGAACTGGCTGACGGATCCGACCGTATTTCAGATAAACCGTCTGCCGGCCCATTCGGATCATGTATGTTACGCATCGCTAAAAGAGTGCGGACAAAACCAGACCTCCCTCCGCCAGTCTCTGGACGGTCCATGGCGCTTTGTCCGGAGTCCGGCGCCGGCCATGCGCCCGGAGGATTTCTGGCAGGAAGGATATGATGATTCCGCATTTGAGACGATCCAGGTTCCCGGGCATATCGAACTACAGGGCTATGGCCAGATTCAGTACATCAATACGCTCTATCCGTGGGATGGCCACAGCGAACTGCGCCCGCCCCAAATCGACCTGGACGCCGACCCGGTAGGCAGCTATGTGCGTGAGTTCGACTTAGAGCCAGGACTCTCAGGCCAGCGCGTCTGTATAAGTTTTCAGGGAGTGGAACAGGCTTTCTATGTCTGGCTGAACGGACATTTCATCGGGTATGGCGAAGACAGCTTTACGCCGTCTGACTTTGACCTGACGCCCCATATCCGCCAGAGAGGAAACCGCCTCTGCGTCGAGGTCTACAAGCTTAGCAGCGCCGCCTGGATCGAGGATCAGGATTTCTTCCGCTTCAGCGGGATATTCCGCTCCGTGTTTCTCTATGCAAAGCCAAGGCTGCATCTGGAAGATCTGTGGCTTAAGGCAGCCCTTTGCGACAGCCAAAAGGCAGACGGCGCCCCAGACCTCCAAAAGGATACGCAGACACAGATCACAGAGCCTGTCTGCCCGGGCACACTGTCATTGCGTCTGCTGTTAAGCGGAGAAACGGACGGAAGCCGCGTACATTGCCATCTCTCAAAAGGAGAAGAAGCCGTACTCTTTGACGGGCCTCTGGATCTGTATGAAAAAGACGGATATCTATGGGGGACGCTTCACCTGCCCCGCATCCACCCCTGGAGCCATGAGACTCCCCGGCTGTATCGGGTGACGCTGACCCTGAAGACGGCTGACGGCCAGACAGCAGAGGTGATCCCCTATGAGATCGGTTTTCGCAGACTGGAACTGAGAGACGGCGTGATCCTCCTGAACGGAAAGAGGCTGCTCCTGAACGGGGTAAACCGTCACGAGTGGAGCCCTGAGCGCGGACGGGCTGTCACCGCTGAGGATATGGACGCAGCCATGGAGGTCTTCAATCGCAACCACATCAATGCCGTACGCACCTGCCATTATCCCAATCAGACGCCATGGTATCACATGTGCGACCGGGAAGGCATCTATATGATCGACGAGGCCAATCTGGAAAGCCATGGCTCCTGGCAGAAGCTGGGGAAGGTGGAACCCTCCTGGAATGTGCCGGGAAACCGAAAGGAGTGGAGGGAGTGCGTCCTGGATCGGGCCCGTTCCATGTTTGAACGGGATAAAAACCATGTATCGATCCTCTTCTGGTCCTGCGGCAACGAGTCCTATGCCGGGGAGGATATCCTGGCCATGGCCGAATATTTCCGCAGGCAGGACGACAGCCGTCTGGTCCACTATGAGGGAGTGTTCCATAACCGGGAATATGATCGCATTTCCGATGTGGAGAGCCGTATGTATGCGCCGCCCTCCGATGTACGCGCTTATCTGGAAAAGGGATCAGGAAAACCCTTTCTGCTCTGTGAATACATGCATGATATGGGGAATTCTCTGGGCGGGATGGAGAGCTATGTCCGTCTGGGGGACGAGTTTGACTCCTATCAGGGCGGCTTCATCTGGGATTATATGGATCAGGCACTGTGGCGTACCGACGCCTGTGGACGGCGGACACTCGGCTACGGCGGAGATTTCGGCGAGCGGCAGAGCGATTACGCCTTCAGCGGCAACGGTATCGTCTTCGCCGACGGGACGGAGAAACCCGCCATGCAGGAGGTGCGCTACTGGTATGCGGATCCGGCCAGGCGGGCGGCCCATGACGAGAGAAACCGCCTGGCCCGGGAAGGGACGCTCAGGCAGATGAGAGAAGACCGGGGAGGCGGCGCGCAAGGCTCCCTGCCCTGCGGGCGTCCCTCCTCGCAAGCCGCCCCTGCCCTTCGGGTCACCCACGGCGACGGAGCCCTGGGTGTCCGGGGAGAAGATTTTGAGATTCTCTTTTCGTATCCCGAGGGCGGTCCCGTATCGCTGAAAGCCCGGGGACAGGAATGGCTCTGGCGGGCTCCCCGTCCGGCCTACTGGCGGGCCGCCACGGAGAACGACCGGGGAAACGGCTTCGCCCTGCAAAGCTCTGTGTGGGCCGCCGCAGACAGCTGGCAGCAGTGCAACGAGATCCGCATTCTGGGGGAAAGCAGAGAGCGCGTCCGTATTTGCTATGTCTATACGGCCACGGTGATACCGGATCTGCGCACGGAGGTCACCTACACGGTATCATCCGACGGCAGCATGACGGCCGATATCCATTATCATGGAAAAAGCGGCCGGCCTGAGCTTCCTTTACTGGGTCTGCGTTTCGCCACGCCTGAGCCGGCACAGACGGTGGGCTGGCTGGGCCTGTCAGGTGAGACCTACCCTGACCGCAAAAAGGGCGGCGTCTTCGGATGGCATGAGGAAGCCCCGCACATCCCGGCCTATCTGGTCCCTCAGGAGTGCGGCTGCCATTCGGACACCATGCGGGCTCTGTTAAAAACCGGCCAGGCACGGCTCTGCATGGAGATGTGCGAAACGCCCTTCTTCTTCAGCGCCATCCCCTACACGCCGCAGCAGCTGGAACAGGCCGCCCACCGCGAAGAGCTGCCCCGGCCGGTGCGCACCGTGGTGACGCTCTGCGGCGCCATGCGCGGCGTGGGAGGGATAGACAGCTGGGGAAGCGATGTGGAAGAGGCATACCGCGTAAGCGCAGAAGAAGACATACGGTTCCGCCTGCGTTTTACATGGCAGGGGACCGATCCCCGCGCCCCCTATATGGAATAGATAAGAAAGGGATTCATCCGGCAGCCGGAGAAACGCCCGGGGCAGTTTATACGACCGTTGCTAACTTTATTCTCGATGAAAAGCGATGCCTGGAATACATACTGTCAGAAAGGAGTATGACCATGAATATTTACAGAGGCGCTATTTTTGATCTGGACGGAACACTCTTAGACACCGTAGCCGATATCGCCGCCAGCGCGAATCTGGTCCTGGCGGAATACGGCCATCCGGGCCATGACATTTCTGCCTACAAAACCTTCGTAGGCAGAGGCTTTATGGATCTCTTACACCGCGCGTTTCCGGCCGGCACTCCCGAGGAGGAATTCCCCCGGATTCTGGATCGGATGCTCTTTCATTACGGCGAGCATTATATGGACCGTACCGCTCCCTACGAGGGTATCCCGCAGCTGCTCTCCAAGCTTCAGAATGCCGGGATTCTTCTGGCGGTCAATTCCAATAAGCGGGATCTCTACACGAAAAAGCTGATCACCGCCCATTTTCCCCTGATCCGTTTCGTGGAAGTGCTGGGGGAGGGAGGCGATTTCCCCCGCAAACCCAAGCCGGACGGCGCTCTCCATATCGCCGGGCTTATGAACCTTAAGCCGGAGCAGATTCTTTACATCGGCGATTCCGGCACCGACATGGACACCGGACACAATGCCGGTATGGACACCCTGGGCTGTCTGTGGGGCTTTCGCGGAGAAAAGGAGCTGAGAGAGCACAGCGCCGCATACCTGGCTGCCTCCGCGGACGATATCGCTCAGCAGTTTCTGGCCTGATGATCCGGCGCCCTGACCGGATGTCCTTTTATGAAATGACATCATGAGGAAATCAGCGATCCGGGCTAACATTATGATTGACAGAATAAGTAAGCCGCTCTGTCTCTGCTGGTACGATACTGCTAAAGACAGGCGGCTTATTTTGTCTGCTCTTTTTAGGGAACTCCTTACCCTGTTTACTTATACGCTCTTATCCTTCTGCCCCTCATTATAATAGTTAATCAGGCACCCGTCCAGGATAATCTGCCGCTCATCCCTTGTCAGCTCCCCAATCCCCAGCGCGAAAGGAATCAGCTCCCCGTCCTTGATCCGGTATGCTGTCACCTGGCCGGCGCCGGTCTCGATGGCCGTACGGATTCCACGAATAAACAGAAAATCCAGCTCCCCAAAGGGTAACTCCTCATCGGGCAGAAGAAAAGGGATCATACCCCAGTTGATCAGATTGGAGCGGTAGCGCTTCGTGGCATATTCCCTGGCGATATTGGCCCAGCCGCCCAACACCTTCTGACAGGAGGCCGCCTGCTCTCTGGCCGACCCGTCGCCGGGCTTCACGGCATAGATCGTCGTACCGATGCCGGTGGCCCTGGCCTTCAGACCCGGAAAGGCCCTCTTCACCGCCCGGAACGCGTCGCCGATCTCCTGATTTCTCTCCATGGGACAGGTATTGGTGCGGCGGATCATCTCCGCCTCCCGCACCTCCTTCGCACGGCCCACATATTCCGGCACCCTGCGGGACAGGGCAAACTGGGACAGCGCCTCCGGATTGGACCGGTAGGAAGAGGTCTCGCCGGAGGGAATCAGCTCGTCCGTGGTAGTCACCGGATCAAGGATCACCGCTGCCACCCGCAGCAAAAGGTCTTCCGTCAGAGGCACCATCTCCGGCCAGTCCTTGATATTCGGCCCGAACTGAATCTCCGTCTGCGGATCTGCCACGCCATGACTGTCGAAGACGCGCCCCTCGTAGATGCTGCTGTCAAAGTGATAGGTCCGGCCTGTGTACTCCACATCCAGTTCATCCGCCCCTGTCAGAAATCCCTTCGCCGCCGCCGTGGCCGCGATGGAGCGGGCATCCATCAGGGCCACGGACGCAATCTGACCATTTTGCAGCTTGGAGCCCTCTCTGTTCGGGAAATTGCGGGTGGAGTGGCGGATACTCAGCGCGTTATTGGCCGGCGTGTCGCCTGCGCCAAAGCAGGGACCGCAGAAGGCCGTCTTCACCACTGCGCCTGCGCTCAAAAGCTCTCCCGCCACACCGTTATTCATCAGCTCCTTAAAGACCGGCGTGCTGGCCGGATATACGCTTAAGGTAAATCTGCCGTCACCGGTACTGCGGCCTTTAAGGATGTCCGCCGCGGCACAGATATTCTCAAACCCGCCTCCGGCGCAGCCGGCAATGATCCCCTGCTCCACATACAGGCGGTTATCGATCACCTTGTCCCGCAGATGATAGTCCACCTTCTCACCCAGGGATACTCTGGCCTTCTCCTCGCAGTCCGCCAGGATATCCGTAAGATTTGCCTTCAGCTCGTGAATCGGATAGACATTGCTGGGATGGAACGGCATGGCGATCATGGGGCGGATCTCGCCGAGATCTATCTCCACCGCACCGTCATAATATGCGTTTTCATCCGGAGCCAGAGCGCGGTAGGCTTCGGGGCGTCCATGGATGGCATAATACTCCTCCACTCTCCCGTCGGTGGTCCAGATGGAAGACAGGCAGGTGGTCTCGGTGGTCATCACATCAATACCGATCCGCTCATCCACGGACAGATTCGCAACGCCCGGACCCACAAACTCCATGATCTTATTCTTCACATAGCCGCAGGAGAAGACGGCTCCGATGAGAGCCAGGGCGATATCCTGAGGACCCACGCCCTTTCGGGGACTGCCGGTGAGATAGACCGCCACCACCTCCGGCCGCTTCACATCATAGGTCCGGCCCAAGAGCTGTTTCACCAGCTCCGGTCCTCCCTCTCCTATGGCCATGGTTCCCAGAGCGCCGTAGCGGGTGTGGCTGTCTGATCCCAGGATCATGGCCCCGCTCTCCGCCATCATTTCCCTGGCATACTGGTGGATCACCGCCTGATGGGGCGGCACATAGACGCCGCCATAGCGTCTGGCACAGGTCAGGCCAAACATATGGTCATCCTCATTGATCGTACCGCCCACAGCACACAGGCTGTTATGACAGTTGGTCAGGACATAGGGGACCGGAAAGCGGGTCAGGCCGCTGGCTCTGGCCGTCTGGATGATCCCCACATAGGTAATATCGTGGGAAGTCAGCTTGTCAAACTTAAGCCGCAGCTCCTCCATATTCTCTGATGTATTGTGAGCCTGCAAAATACGGTAGGCCATGGTGCCCTGCCGGGCCTCTTCCGCTCCGGGCAGACCCGGCGCATTTTCCTGTACCGGCGCCATACCGTCCTTTGTCAGGTACGCTCCCTTCTCATATAAACGAATCATATCTTTTTCCTCCTCTGCATGACTGTCTACTATTTTAGCACAGAAACGTTCTTTTGGCCACCGCCGGTTCACTAAAAAGATACAATCATATGATGAAGAGACATGAAGGAATGAATGTTTTTGGTTGATTTTGATAGATTATGCTTGACTTTGACTGATTGTGGTGGTATAATCTGCACTAAGACGAAAAAGTGATTTTATGTGTGACGGTTTTTGAACGATTTTAATCAAATTTGAATAAGGAGGAGATTTCTATGCTGACTGAAGAGCGTTTCGCCAGGACTTTGGCTCTGCTGGAAAAGAATGGCAGCGTGACCGTGCAGCAGCTCATGAACGAATGTGACGCCTCCGAATCCACCATCCGCAGAGACCTGTCCGTACTGGCAGCGAATCATCAGCTGGCAAAGGTCCACGGCGGAGCCGTATCAAAGGATATGGCCTACCGCACGAAGGATGACGAGGTAGCTCATCGCAAGGAACAGAATCCACAGGCAAAGCAGATCATCGGCCGGTACGCGGCCGGACTGATCGGACCGGAAGATTTCGTCTATCTGGATGCCGGAACCACTACGGAATGCATGATCGAGCATATCGCCAGCACCCAGGCCGCATTTGTGACCAACTCTGTCACCCTGGCCAAGAAGCTGGCCGGTCACGGATGCCTGACCTATATTCTAAGCGGAGAGTTCAAAGCCTCCACCGAAGCCGTCGTCGGACCCGAGACCGTAGCCTGCCTGGAAAAGTACAACTTCACCAAGGGATTCTTCGGCACCAACGGAGTCAGCCGGAAGCGGGGTTTTTCCACCCCGGAGATGAAGGAGGCCATGGTCAAAAGAGAGGCCATGAGACACAGCAAGGAATGTTTTGTACTGGCGGACGACAGTAAGTTCGACCAGATATCCAGCATCTCCTTTGCTTCCTTCGAGAGCGCTGTGGTCCTTACGACCAACCTGAATCTCGATGCCTACCGCGACTGCCAAAATATCGTTAATATAGAACAGACAGGGAGAGAGAGATGATCTATACATTAACCTGTAACCCGTCGCTGGACTACATAGCGACCGTGGCTGACTTTACCTGCGGCACGGTCAACCGGACCGTCAGGGAGGAACTGTATCCCGGCGGCAAGGGGATCAACGTCTCCATGGTACTGAATAATCTGGGAGTGCCAAACACCGCTTTCGGCTTTATATCCGGATTTACCGGACACAAGCTGACGGCCATGCTGGAGGAGCGGGGAATCCGCCATGACTTTATTGAAGTAAAAAAGGGGCTGACCCGCATCAATATCAAGATCCGATCCAAAGAGGAGACGGAGTTAAACGGCCAGGGACCTGTCATCGAAGACCGACAGATCCGCGATCTCTATGAGAAGCTTTACCGTCTGGAGGACGGCGATACCCTTGTCATGGCCGGCAATATCCCCGCCGGGCTGCCTGAGACCATGTATATGGATTTCATGAATCACCTGCAACACAAAAAACTGAAGATCGTAGTCGACGCCACCAGAGACTTATTAGTAAATGTGCTGAAATATCAGCCATTTCTTATTAAGCCCAACCATCACGAACTGGGCGAGATTTTCGGCGTCTCCATCACCACCAAGCCGGATGTGATCCGCTACGCCAGACAGTTGCAGGAGAAAGGGGCGCGCAATGTTTTAGTGTCCATGGCCGGCGACGGCGCCGTTCTGGCCGCAGACGACGGGAGTATCTATCAGTCCGAAGCTCCCAAGGGCAGGATTGTCAATTCCGTAGGGGCAGGAGACTCCATGATCGCAGGATTTCTGGCCGGATATCTGAAGACAGGAAACTACGAGCATGCATTCCGGCTGGGACTGTGTACCGGCAGCGCCTCAGCCTTTTCCGAGGAGCTGGCTACAAAGGACGGCGTGCTGGCTCTCTATGACAGAATGTGGGGCATGAAAAATGAGTGAAATCAAACTGTTTGTCAGCGATATGGACGGCACCCTCTTTGACAGCCGGACTCAGGTCTCCGATGAGACTGTCCGGGCGCTGCGGGCGCTTTATGACCAGGGAGTGATTCTGGCTTTTGCCAGCGGACGAATGGCCTCGGATGTGCCAGAACCGCTGCTGGGGATCATCTCCTATTTCATTGAGAGCGACGGCGGCATGGTACGCGACCTGGCCACAGGGCAGATCATTTACCATGAGGCCATCGACTGGCGCACCGCCTCAGCCTACGTCACCTGGCTGGAGAAGGAAGGTTATTTCGCCTATATTCATTATGGCCCCCGCTTCATCACCACGAACCAAAATCATGACAGCAGGCTCTCCCTCTGTTATCCCGGCGTCTTTGATCACGCCGAGGGTGTGGACAGTCTGGGATCATACATAGAAAAAGAGCGGATCTGCCCGGAAAAGATCGGAACGCTGTTCTGCGATACCTTTCCTGTGAAGCAGGTCCTGGCCCGCAAAAACGACTTCCCGGGGGCGACCATCATACAGACCAATACCATGGCTGTGGAAGCCCATTCTCCCCATACCAGCAAGGGAGACGCTCTGCGATGGCTCGCCGGACGTCTGGGGATTTCCCATGAGGAGATCGCCGCCGTGGGCGATAATGACAACGATATCACCATGCTTCGTTTCGCCGGCCACTCCTTTGCCATGGGAAACGCTACGGCAGGAGCCATGGAAGCGGCCGGACAGATGACCGCCACCAACGATGAAGGCGGCGTCGCTCTGGTAGCGCAGCGCTTTATTCACTGAGGTTTTATTTTGCGCGCAGTTAAAATAGAACGACTGTCTGGTGCAGACGTGCAGGCAGGCAGGAACGCACGCCCTGAAAGGGTATTATTCTGGCCGTTTGGCCAGACAGACGTAAGGAGGTATTTGCAGATGAGTATTGTATTGGCCAGGTTGGATAATCGTTTGCTTCACGGAATCGTAGCTTCGATGTGGACGCCCCGCTCCGGAGCGACCCGCGTCATGGTCATAGACGATGAGACCGCAAACGATCCAGTCAAGAAGGACGCCATGCGGATGAGTAAACCGGCGGGGACTTCCCTTTCGATCATTAATCAGGAGACAGCTTTCGGCAATTTCAAGATCAAAAAATACGACGGGCAGAAGGTGTTTGTGATATGCAACAGCCCGCAGATCATCCTGGATTTGATCAAACAGGGGGAGAAGATCGGTAAGCTGATACTGGGCGGCTCCGTGACCCCGGGGGACGAGGAAAAAGCGGATTATATCAAGGCCAGCGACCGGATGTATATCAAAAAATCGGATGTTCCCGTGCTGAAAGAGATTGCGGCGTCCGGCACGGAGATCGTGGTCCAGTATGTTCCTGTGGATTCACCGGTTCCCATGAGCAAGCTTCACCTCTGATAATTTACTGTAAGGAGACTGAAAATGAATATAATTATGATTATTCTGATCGCCACGATCGCCGGATTTCAGGCATATGACGGCTATGGCACTCAGATATGGACAATGAACTACATGATTTACGCCGTCATCGTGGGACTGATCCTGGGAGATCCCATGACCGGACTGGTCATAGGCGCTTCGGTTCAGCTGATGAGCCTGGGTGTGGCCGCCATCGGCGGTTCCAGCGCCCCCAATTACGGTATGGCTGCCATTATCGCCACGGCCCTCACCATTACCACCAAGCAGGATGCCTCTGTGGGACTGGCGGTGGGCATCGCCGCAGGCACCCTGGGCGTACAGCTGGACGTGATCTGGAAGATCTCCATGGGCTTTGTCAGCCGCAAAGCTCAGGAATTCTGCAATGCAGGCAAGTTTGACGCCATGGAAAAGATCTGCCTGCTGGGACCGGTCTGCCTGTTTTTATTCTGTGGTTTCATCCCCGTATTTATTGTGCTGCTCTTCGGCGTAACGGTCACGAATTTCATCGTAAATTCCATGCCCGCGTGGTTTACCGGCGGTCTGGCCATCGCTTCGGGCGTGCTTCCCGTCATAGGTATGGGAATGCTTCTCACCTACATGCCGGCCAAAAAGTATTTCAGCTTCGTGCTGATCGGTTTTGCCCTGGCGGCATTTGCAAAGCTGGGCGTGCTCCCCGTGGCTTTGATCGGCGGCGCATTTGCCTATGAATACTACAAGAGACTGGTGGCCGCAAGTACGACGGCCGTAGCAGGAGGTATGGACGAAGATGAGTGAGAGAACCCCCGTTTTAACGAAACAGGATTTGAACCGCTGCGGCAGAAGGTGGTGCACCATGGCGGTCGGTACGTTTAACTATGAGACGCAGCTCGCCGCATCCGTAGTATATGCGGAATCCAAGGCCCTCAGAAAGATCTATCCCAACGATGAGGATTATAAGAAATCTCTGAACAACCAGTTCAAGTATTTCAATACCATGCCCTACATCGCAAACTTCGTGCTGAGCGCCGGACTGGCCATGGAGGACCAGGACGGACTGGATGCGCTGGATGCCGTACAGAATATGAAGGTCAGCCTGATGGGCCCCCTGGCCGGTATCGGCGATTCCATCGGCTGGATTCTGCTCCCCACGATTTTCGGCTCTATTTCCGCCTACATGGGACAGCAGGGAAACCCGGCAGGACTGATCCTCTGGACTCTGGCCTATCTGCTCCTCTGGATCTGGAGAACCACATGGTGGAACTATGGCTACAAGATCGGCGCTAACTTCTTCTCTTCCATGAGCAATCAGATCTCCGCCTTCACCGAAGCCGCCTCTATTCTGGGCCTGACCGTGGTAGGCGCCATGATTCCGACCACTGTCGTTCTCAGGACAGGGCTGTCGTTCCAGTATGGAGATGTGGTACTGAGCGTGCAGGAGGGAGTGCTCGATGTCATCCTCCCCTATCTGCTGCCGGTACTGGCCACGCTGGCCGTATACAAGCTTCTCAACAAAGGCGTTAAGATGACTTATATCATCCTGGGAATCCTGGTTTTAGGCTGCCTGGGAGCCGCCACCGGCATTCTGGTCTGAGCAGGACTTTGCCGGCATCATCACAATCCATCCAACAGCCTTTTAGACAGGTGGGGTATGCCTTACCCCGCCTGTCAGCTTTTCTCCCAGGCACACAGCAGGAACACCAGACATGCGGCCGCCCATTCTGCCGCGCATTATGAAGGAGGAATCGAATATGCTGCGTTTCATCATGGCATCACACGAAAGAATGGCCCAGGGCCTGCGCCATTCCCTGCAATTTCTCACGAACACCACCGAAAAGCTCTATGATATCTCCGCCTACACAGAGGGCGACAGCCGCCAGCTGGAGGATGTGGTCAGAGAGCTTTTTACGAGTTTCCACAAAGATGATACCGTCATTATTATGACCGACATGCTGGCCGGGAGCGTCAATCAGAAGTTCGTCCCCTATCTGAACGATCATGTCCACGCTGTCACCGGAATAAATGTCCCCCTGGCCCTGGCTCTTATTATGACCTCGGAAGAAGATTTCTCATCCGATCTCATCAAGGGACTGATAGAGGAGGGACGCCATTCCATGCTGTATGTCAATGACTGGCTGAAAGAACAGGAAACGGGAGAGGACGACGAGTAGACCGAGGTGACTTTATGGAAAAATATGTAACCCTCATCCTGGCGCTCATGGTTATCGTCACTGCCGCCACCTGGCTTCTCCGGCGGCATTTTTCCATGCAGCTTTATCTGGCCGTGTCGAAAGAGGATGCGGCCGGAGCTGCCCGCGTTTTGGATCATCCGCTGTTTCGCATGGTATTCTCCGGTTATGAATACCTCTCTCTGCGCATCGGAGCCGCCGTCGAGCTACAAGCAAAAGCCATGCTTGACCAGTGCTGCCTGCGTCAGAAATCCGTCATTATGAAAAAAGAGCAGAGGGAAAGCATGTTGTTCCGCCTGGCCGCCTGCTATGTGGACTGGGGCGATAAAGAGAAGGTGGAAGAACTCTCCGCCCAGCTGAAGGAAACCGGCAGTACAAAGGCTCTCGCCATCATCGACCGTCTCTATCATATCTATATTTTAAAGGATGATTGTTATCTTTCTGAGATGGAGCAGGAGTTTCAGGCAGCAACGGATCCGGCCAGGCAGCGGGAACTGGCCGCCTATCTGGCAGCCCAGTATGAGAACCGGGGAGACGGCAAAGAAGCCCTCCGGTATCTTGACTACATCAAATCAAAGGGAAAGGAAAAAGAGAAATGCTGAAAGTATCTACCGCAACCGTATCCATCACACCGACTAAAGAATACCTGCCCTGTTATGTCAGCGGCAACGCCCTGCGAACGGAAAAGACCGACAGGATTCACGATGAGCTGGAATGCTCTGTGCTGGTAATCCAAACAGGAGGCCAGACAATGATCTGGGGCGTCCTGGATCTGATCTTCGTAGATCTCGCTCTGTCTTCTAAAATCCGCCGGGCATTGTCCGAGACTTACCATGCGCCTTACGAAAATATCGTCCTGGCCGGTATTCACACCCACTCCGGACCGGAGATCTCCGAAGTCAATGCCTTTGGCATGGAGGGCTATGTGGCGGAGCCCGGATACCGGGATTTCCTCATGGACAAATGCATGGAAGCCACGGCCCGATGCTATGACCAGGGCTTCACCGAAGCGACGCCCTATATCCAGACTCTTATGATCGATGGCCTCTACGGCAACCGAAACGGCATCGACAAGCCCAGCGACAAGAGCGTCACGATTTTAAAATTCCGCGATAAAGAAGGCCGCATCGTCGCCGGCTGCGTCAATCTCTCCTGCCATCCCACCCTGAACGATCCTCTCTCCATGGAATTAAGCGGCGATCTGTTCGGCTATCTCAGCCGGGGGATTCAGAGCCGCTGGGGCGTATCACCTCTGATGTTGCAGGGCGCCTGCGGCGACATGGGCAACCGGCAGTACCGTCAGGGCGCGGGCTTCGATGAAATCGCCAGGGTAGGCGACGGTATTCTGAAACAAATCGACGAAAACGCCTCCCCGGAAGAGGCTGTCGCTCTTGACAATGCAAAAGTCGTCCCTTATCATTATCATGACGAGTATGACCGCGATATGGAAGCCATCCGCGCCGAGCTGGAAGCCGACGAGAAGCGGCTGGAGGCCGAGACCGACTTCGATCAGAGAAAGCTCCTGATCTGCGGCCTGGCCTTCATGAAGCAAAAGGCGGCTACCCCCCATGTCGTCAATGAATTCGACGCCTCCATTATCCGTCTGGGAGACCTGGAGATCTGCCAGATACCGGCGGAGCTCTTTTCCTGTCTGGGATTACAGATCAAAAACGCCAGCCGGGCAAAGCACGCCATCATATGGGGCTACACCAACGACGACTATGGCTATCTGGTGGAAGATGCCGAGTATGACAACTGCTACGAAGGCCGTTCCACCAGTATACGCCGGGGAGAGCCGGAACGCCTGACGAAGGAGCTGGCGGCGCTGATGGCCGGAACGGTCTGAAAAAGGAGTGAAGATTTCATGAAAATTTCTGAAGCCATCGAAAAAATCAAAGCCTATCACAAGGGCGACCTCATGGGAACGCCCATTGATCCCGCCGCCACACGGGACAAGATCCTCTACGGAGATCCGGACCAGGAGCTAAAGGGGATCGTGACCACCTGCTACGCTTCCGTGGAGGTCATCCGCCAGGCCGCCGCGAAGGGAGCCAATCTGATCGTCTGCCACGAAGCCCTGTTCTGGAACCACGGCGATCACACTGACTGGCTTAAAGACAATAAGACCTTTCAGGATAAAACAGCCCTTCTGCAGGAAGCAGGGATCGTGGTATGGCGTGACCACGACTATATCCACTCCGGAATCCCCCTCAAAGACGGCGTCTACACCGACGGCATTTTCTATGGTCTGATGAAGATACTGGGCTGGGAGGAATATCTGACCTGTGATCCCGTCCGGGAGTGGCCTGCCAAATTCACCCTCCCGGCCACCACGGTCCGCGCCCTGGGACAGGAGCTGATGTCCAGGCTTCGGCTAAACGGCATCAAGGTCATCGGCAGTCCGGACTCCCCTGTTCATAAGGTATGGATCCCCGGCCATATCGACGGCCGAAACGACAGAGAGATTATTCAGACCATCGAGGCAGAGGATATCGACACGATCCTCTCGCTGGAATGCATCGACTACACTGTCAGCGAATACATCCGCGACTCTACCATGTCCGGCCATCCCCGGACGATCCTGGCCACCGGCCATTTCAACACAGAGGAACCCGGCATGGAATATATGCTTACCTATCTGCCCCAGGCCCTGGGAGAGGACGTCCCCTGCTCCTTTGTACCCTGCGCGGATATGTATGAATTCCTGATTTAATCCGAATTAAAACACACCAAAAACCCCTGCATAACCGTATCTGTCATGCAGGGGTTTGATATTTGCCGCTTCTGCCGGCTTTTGCCGGTATGTCCAAAATGGCGGAGAACTTCTTTTAATCCCTTCTCTTTTTGAGGCTCACCCAAAAGCAAATCTCCCGGCTCTTCGCCTCCGGCAGCCCCGCCGCCTGCACTGTCATCTTACCGCCCATGGCCTCCACCAGCCCTCTGGCCACAGTCAGTCCCAGGCCCGTACCGCCCCGGGTCCGCGACGGATCCTGCATATAGAAGCGCTCAAACAGATAAGGGATATCCTCCTCAGAGATCTGATCCGTATCATTGTCAAAGATCACCGTCGTATCGTCCGGCCCTTCTTCCAGGCGGATATGCAGATAACTGCTGGCATACCTCCCCGCATTCTGAAACAGATTGGTAAACACCCTCTCCAGGCTGCCCTCTTCCCCGGTGACGGATACCGGATGCTCCGGAAGGTCGCATTCCACGGACAGTCCTGCTCCGTCCAGCACCTGATAGCAGGACATCAACGTCTCCTTCACCAGACGGCACACATCCACCTCACCCAGCTCCATCCGGTAATCGTCGCTTTTTAACCGGGAATAGGAATAGAATTGCTCTACCAGCCGCTCCATGGTCCTGGCGCTGCGTTCCATGACCGCAAGCATCTCTTTGTCCTCCTCCATATCCCCTTTTTCATGGTCTCTTTTGTGGTTTTCCTCCCCTCCGCGCTCTGTTCGCATCAGCTTCAGATATCCCAGCATTACCGTGAGGGGCGTGCGCAGATCATGGCTGATATTTTCGATCTGCTGCCCGAACTCCCGCTCCCGCCTGGCATATTCCCGGCGCTCCTTTCGGATTCCCTCCAAAGTCTCATTGACGCTTCCTATGAAGCGTTCCAGCCGCGGCTCCGGCGACGGCAGGTGAAGGAAGCGATTCTCCGCCAGTTCCCTCTGTATTTCTCTCAGTTCCCGGTCCGCCTCCCGAAGCGCCGCCCGCAGCGACAGATACCGAAAGGCAAACCAGGCTGCCAGACCTGCCGTCACCAAAACCAACCAGACCATCTTTGTCCTCCCCGTCTGTCAATATTCCTTTCTGCGAAGCAGCGCGGCTCCAACCAGACTAAAGACCACAATACCGGCTGCTCCGGATATGAGGCAGCGAAGCATCCCGTCCGGAGTATCCCACGCCGTGACACACTGGGTCATGGACACCCCTATTCCCTTAAAGATGTTCGTCGGCATCCACATGGCCACATCCCACAGACTGTTGAACTTAAAACCCAGATAGAAGAGAAGCTCCGGAATACCGAACATAATCGCAAACCAGATCACCGCCGATACCACCGTCTTCTCGAACACCTCTGCCAATACCACTGCCAGAATCCCCGCCGCGGCAGCCATCAGATAAACAGCCGGTATCTCCATCAGCACATCGGCCGCCTCCACCGGACCGCTGTGTATCAGCAACAGAGAGGCGCTGCCTATATAGACACCCAGAATCACAGCCAGACCCACGGTACAGGTAAACAGGCATACCGCGCATTTTCCCGCAAACATCTGCAGCCGTGTAATCCCGCAGGCGATACTGTTTTTCTGAACCCCGTTCTTACGGTCTGCCTCATAGAGCACACTCGCCACCAGAAACGCCATATAGAAATACAGCGTGGGGCCGCTTACGATAAAAGAGTACGAATAAGACGTAATCCCATAGGCAAAGGCTCCGGGATCCGTGGTGGCATTCACAAGCCACAGAAGCACGTTCAGCAGTAGCGTCAGGCCCGCGGTAATCAGTATCATCACATAGACCGATTTATTATGCGCTGTGCGGTAGAGCTCGCTCTTAATATAATTTAACATGATTTCGTACCTCCGCTTTTCAGATTCATGTAATAATTCTCCAGGGAACCATGGCTCTTTTCCAGGCGCCGGATCAACAGATTGTTTTCCATGGCCAGCCTGCTGTATTCCTGTATCTCTCTCTGGGGATTCATGATCCGGATCGTCTGATCCGGCAGCACCTTGCAGATCTCTCCGGGGAACTGACGGGCCAGAAGCGCCGCGTATTTCTCCGTATCCGAGACCTGGATCTCCAGGGAATCGACGCATTTATCAAACAGCTGCTTCGCCGGTATCTCCTCCAGAAGCTTTCCCTGATTTAGAAATCCGAAATCGGTGGCGGTCTGCTCCAGCTCCGACAGGATATGGCTGGACAGCACAACCGTGATATTCTTTTCTTCATTTAAGCGGTGAAACAGGCCGCGCATCTCCACGATACCGCTGGGATCCAGACCGTTGATGGGTTCATCCAGGATCAGGATCTCCGGTTCCCCGATGAGCGCGATCCCCAGACCCAGTCTCTGTTTCTGACCCAGGGACAGATTTTTGCACTTGCTGCTGCGCTTCTCCCACAATCCCACCAGACGGATCGTATCCTCCACCCGTCCCTTACCGGGTATCCCCTTCTGGATCCGGTAATACTCTAACATCTGCCGCACCGTCATGCCCGGCACGAAGCCCGGCTGCTCGATCATGGCGCCGATACGCCGGCGGCAGCGGGCCAGCTCCTTCTCTCCATGCTGCCCCAGGAGTCTCATCTCCCCGGCCGTGGCAAATACATGGCCTGCCAGCAGCTTTAACAGGGTGGACTTCCCGGCGCCGTTATCGCCGATCAGCCCATAGATACTGCCCCGGCGCACACGGATATCCACCTGATTCAGAGCTTTCACATGACCGTATGACTTTGATAGCTGTTTTGTCTCTATGACATATTCGTTCATCTGTCGTCTCCTTCTTGTTTCTTATTTCCCATCGACAAATGCATTATAGCCGGGAAGGATTTAATTAGTCATAAAGAACTTTTAAAGAAGTCATAAAGTTTTAAGTCCTGAGCTTAAAGCCGATACCATATACCGTCTGGATATACTCCTTTTCCTGATCCAGTTCCCGGATCTTTTTTCGCAGATTACTGATATGTACATTGACCGTATTGTTCTCCCCGTAATAGCCGCCCTGCCATACCAGCTCATAGAGGTTTTCTCTGGAGTATACCTTTTCCGGCGTCTGCATAAGCAGATAGAGCAGATCATACTCATGGGCAGTCAGCTCCAGCTCATGGTCATGGACCGTCACACGGCGCTCCTCCGGATACAGCTTCAGATTTTTGCAGCTTAAGACGCCGCTTCTGCGGCTTTCCTTTCCGCCGCGGCGCAGGGCAGCTTCCACCCTGGCGATGACCTCCTCCGGCTCAAAGGGCTTCGTGATATAATCGTCGGCTCCGGCCCGCAGAAGCCCCACCTTATCCTTCAGCCCGCTCTTCGCTGACAGAATCAGCACCGGGGCCTCCAGGCGATACCTCTCCCGGATTTCCAAAAGAAGCTCTTCCCCGGAGAGCCCCGGCAGCATCAAATCCAGAAGGATCACGTCAGGATGGCGGTTCTCCAGAAGAAGTCTGGCTTCCGTACCGGAAAATGCCTGTATGATCCCATATCCGGCAGATGTGAAAATCCTGGCCAGGAGGTTATTAATGTCGGTCTCGTCTTCTATAATGAAAATGGTGTACATGTGCAGGGGCTCCTTTTAAACGAAAAGACTTTCTAATTATTATAGAGAGAGGAAGAGGAAATTGCAAGGGGGGACTTGGATTGGGGGGGCACGCCAGACAGTCCGGGGATGGGTCGAGGGGAGCAGGACGGGTTTCGGAGGCCGGATTTCTAAAGGGCGCGGAGTCTGCTAAAACCCATACTGCCAGCGCAAACTCGCGCTTCGCGCTCAGACAGGTGCGCTGGCAGTATGAACGCAGCCCTCCGCCCCCTTAAGAAATCCTGGCCTCCTGCACACGCCCTGCTCCCCTTGACCCATCCCCGGATTGCCTGGCTGTCTCTCGCAATCCTTCGTTTCGTTTGGAAGCAAGGTTTTTGTTTGTTCATTGTTTTTGGGCTGTCTTGGTCGTGAAGTCTTTTCTTTAGCTGGTTTAAGAATTATTTTTCTGAATTGACAGATTGTGAGCTTTTTAGCTTTTCATTTTAGCCGTGGAAGAATCCTGAACGAAGAAGGGAGAACCGCGTAAAACGAGAGGGTGAGGCGGTATGTAGCCGGGGGCTTATGGTTTCCCCGGGCGGGCCCTTTGAGACGCCGGCACTTAGCGACCGAGAGCGCAGCGAGCGGGAGCTTAGAGCCGCTGCGTCGAAACGGAGCGAGAGCGCGCCCGCCCGGGGAAACCATAAGTCCCCGGCGGGCCACGCTCTCACCCACCAATCTCTTTTTACACCTATATTGCTTCCGCCACCATGATAAGTACCGGCATGGTGACAATGCAGAGGATCGTGGACAGACTCACGATCTGCGCTCCTTCATTGGTATCTCTGTGAAACATCTGGGCAAATACCGGCGCCAGCGCTCCCACGGGGGCAGCGGCTCCTGTCAGGACGATCATGCCGATTCGATGATACCCGGACGGCAGCATCTTAAATGCCAGCATTACCAGGACCGGCAGGAGCACCAGACGGCAGAAGCTGACATAGTATGCCTTTTTATTGGCAAACATGTCCAGAAGGTTCGTCTTGGCCAGGTAAGCGCCCAGCACGATCATGGCCAGGGGAGTATTGAGTCCTCCCAGCATGGACACCGCCTCCATGACCGCCAAAGGCAGCCGTACCGGCAGCAAAAACACGATCACACCTATAAATACCGCCCAGATACAGGGATTTGTGATGATCTTACGGAAGGTCACCGCATCCTTGCTGCCGGACATCAGGCTCACCCCTACCGTCCAGACGAACAGGTAGAAGCATACGATGAACGGCGAGAGGTAAAATACTGACTCAATTCCATAGAGCCCTGTCACCAGCGGGATCCCGATGAATCCGGCATTGGAGAAAATGACGCAGAATCGCCCCACCCGATCCTCCTTTTTACACAGCAGTCCGGCGGCCAGGATATTGAATCCGTACACCAGCGCGCTCAGGACAAAGGCTATAAGAAGTCCTTGCAGCTTTTCCCCGGAGTATTCCTGGTTGAAGGAAGTAATGAGAGTGCAGGGCGTCGCCACCATCAGAAGGATGCTGGACAGCTTTGCTGTGGTATCGTCGTTAATCGTCTTATTGCGGTAGAGTACATATCCCACCGCCATCATCAGAAACATCTTGACGATCTGGTTAAAGAGGGTAATTGCCAAACTCATAGACTTAGTCTGCTTTCTCTATCTTTTTGTATACGCTGATAAATTCTTCAGCCAGGATACCGAAGGCCTCCGCGCTCATCAGCTGATCTTCCGCATGAAGCACCAGCATGTTAAACTCCAGCTCTCCTTCCCCCTGTTTGGCAAAGAGCTGCAGGTGGGAATCGTGACCTTCAATGAAACATTCCCTGCCCTCGGCGATCAGTCTTTCGGCTTCCTCGTACTGGCCTTCCTTCGCCATGTGGATGGCTTCCACATAGCAGGAACGGGCCGTGCCCACCGAGCTGATGATCTTACAGCAGCACAATTCCAAATCGCCCATTTTTAGTCCCCCAATGTCTTCTTCACATGCTCGATGACGGTCTTTCCATCCATCATCCCGTAGGCGCGCATATCAATGGATTCCACCTTCTTATCCGGGAACTGGGCCTGGATTTTCTTTAACTCAAAACGCACCTGGGGCCCCAGCAGAATGATATCTGCTTCCGGGCCATACATGGATGCTTCGCTGATGGGATGAGCCGCGATATCGGTCTCATAGCCCATGTCTCCTGCCGCCTTCTGCATATTGGTCACCAAAAGGCTGGTGGACATTCCCGCCGCACAGAATAATACGATTTTTCTCATCTTGAATACTTCTCCTCTCTCTGATTTACGCCCGTTCCTTCGGGACATAATGAGTCAATTCAATATCCGTTTTCTTTACATAATCCAGCACTTCCCGGGAACACAGCACATCCAGCTCTTGCAAACGGGATACATTGTACGAACTCTGCCGGTACAGTTCCAGATCGCAGTAGCCCGGATGGACCATGATCTCGATATCCCGGCCCTCATTCTCCCGAAGGAGTCCCAGCAGAGTCTCTTTCGTCGCTGCCGGTCCGAAGAATCCGGAGACATAGGCATACGGGCTGTAGCGCCGCAGGTACAGGCCGTATTCGTCTGCCAGCGTAAGCGCTACTTCTTTCTGCTTTTCATTAAAATCATGGACGCTGTGATGGGAGTCCAGATGGGTCGGCATATGGCCAAACACTTCGATATATCTTTCGATCTGAGCCTTCCACTCCTCATAGACCTCTCTCATGTCCAGTGCGGCGGCATAGATCTCCTTCTTGGAGAGGAAGTTTCCCTCTCCGTCGGTAAAGCTCTTCACACCGGTCAGCGCTTTGCCGAGAGTCAGCGTCAGATGAACGCCGACTCCCAGCTCCGGGCAGCCCTCTGCCAGGTCTCTGCCATACTCCAGCCACGGCATATTGCACAGCGCTGTGGTGGAGCGGATGATCCCATGACGGCAGCCCTCGATGATCCCCTCGGTATTGGCTCTCGTGTACCCGAAATCATCGGCATTGATGATAAGCTTTGCCATCCTTATGCCTCCGCCTTTGCCTCAGCTTCCAGAAGCTGCTTATCATAGGTGCGGATGAAAGGATTCAGTACCATGTAATCGACTGCGAAGAGTACGCACCACAGCAGTATGGTCTTCGCATCTGTCGTGCCCAGGAAGGCGGCCAGAGGACCGGGAACCGTGAAGGGCAGCGTCACATAAAACTTACCTACGATACCGGCGCTGGCTAACAGATAATAGGCGCTGAAGTTAATGACACTGCACATAAGCATCGGTATATAGGTGTATACGTTCAATACGGTAGGGATACCGAAGATACTGGGCTCATTGATATTGAAGCAGCTGGGTACGATGGCCACCTTGGCGATGGACTTAAGCTGAGAGCTCTTGCACAGCGTGAAGATAACCACCAGCATGGCCGTATATGTAATCCAGTTACCGAAGATACTGTTTACGGATCCGGCGAAGATGTACTCCATGGGCTGACCTGCCATGTAAGCTTCCATATTGGCAGCCAGGCCTGCCGTGGTGATCGGGGATACCACTACGGCCACCATGTTGCCGCCATGGATACCGAAGAACCAGAATGTCGTCATCAGGAAATTGATTAACAGGATGGAAGGCAGGGAACCCGTGGCCTTCATCAGAGGCTGGAATACCTTAAATACCAGACCTGTCAGGCCGTCTCCTGTTACATTATTGCAGACAGCGTTTAACAGGACAAACGCCACCACACTGAAGATCATGGGAATCAGCATGTTAAAGGGAGCTGCCACATTGGGAGGCACGGAAGACGGCAGTTTGATCACAATCTTCTTCTCCATAAAGAAATGATTGATCTCCACCACCAGAAGAGCGATCATCATGGCGCCGAACATGTAATTGGCGCCCAGACGGCCAATCGTCAGAGAGCTGGTCTCGAAATTCACCACATTGCTGACACACAGGAAGATGAACAGCGCGCCTACCATATTATTCACCGGCTCCATCTTATAGCTCTTGGCCAGCTGGTAGGATACGCCCATCACCACATACACAGAGATGATACCGATGGACAGCTGATAGGGAAGCATCAATGTGGTGGTATTGGCTGCCGCCCAGGACTTCCAGGCCAGCAGCATAGCGTAGAAGAAATTGCTGGGCTCCGTGATCGTCGCCGGGATCGGGGGCACCGCCAGCAGACACGCAAAACCGCCGATTACCGTCACAGCGATCATGACGGTCAGGCCGTCCCGAATCGCCGACAGATGGCGCTGTCCCGAAATCTTCATTCCAACGGGTACAACATACTTTTCCATTACCGCCTGAAACTTGTCCATAAAGGACGTTTTGGTTTGACTCATATTTTACCCCTTTCCTGTGTATTCCCCTCTGAATACACGATTCCTTTGTTATGAGATAACCATATCATATATTGAATGAAAATGCAATAGTTTTTTGCATTTTATGAATGAACTTTTCACAGACATCTCCCTAATATTTGTGACAGACTCCCTATTTTCTCCCGGATAATATGCTTTTATTGTATATTTTCCTTCTTACCATCCGCGTCTTATCCTGTTCTCTATTCTTCTCTTATTCAAATTTATAGATATATCATTCAACTATTTCTGAATTAATAATTCATTTCATTCATTTTATGGTTCCTTTTTTGAATAACCTATGCTATAATAGTCTTAAGTTCTCATGCGGTTACGCTCCGCTCGTGAGATTACAATAAATGCAAAGGGGGATCATCCATGAAATTCGCAATAAAAAAGATTAATGTCACACCAGACCGTCCCTGCCGCATGGCCGGCTACAACCGTGCAGAAAACAGCACCGGGGTCCTGGACCCCATCGAGATTAATGCCATCGCCGTCGAAGTCCGGGGAGAACAGTATATAATCGGCATTCTGGACTGCATTCATTTAAATGAAGAGTTCTGCTCCTCTGTCCGCATGGAGACAGCCAAAAAGCTTTCTCTGGATCCGGAGCATATCACCATATCCGCCATCCACTCTCACTCTGCTCCTTCCTATTTTAAGATGACATTTGAAGATAATGTCGTCGAACCCGATCTGGTCCGCCAGGTACATGAGCAGATGGTCCATGGACTGACTCAGGCCGCGGCCTCCATGACAGAGGGCTCCGTCACCATGGAAAAGGCTCAGATCGAGGGGCTGTACGGCAACCGCAATATAAAGGGAGGGGCGGAAGACAAGCAGGTAAGTCTCTTCCGTTTCTATAATAAGGAAGGAAAGCTTTCAGGCGCTCTGTTTCACTTGTCCGCCCATCCTACGATACTGAACGGTTCCAATTACCTTTTATCCGCTGATCTGATCGGTCATGTTCGGGCAAAACTGCAGGATGCCCTTGGCTGCCCTGTGGCCGTGGTCAACGGCTGCTGCGGAGATGTGAGCACCCGTTTCTACCGCAGCCTGTCCGGTACGCAGGAGCTGGAATTCACTGCGGGCTCCATCGTCGAACAGTTTTTTGCCAAAAAGAAGCCCTGCGTTCTCACCGGCGACAGCGCTTCCGGCTTTTCCTTCCGTCTTACCAGCCGCTTCGACGCCGCCACCGATCCGGACTGGAAACGGCTTTTGGCAGAGGTGGAGCAGGATGACAGCCCTATGAGGGATTTCTTTCTGGAGCGTCTGGAGCGCAAGAAAAATTTCGGCGCTTATGACCTGGACCTGATCGCCCAGATCCGCCGCTTTGGCAATCTCCTGATCGTGGTACTGCCCGGCGATATTTTGAGTAAATTCGGGTTACAGATTAAAAAGGCTTTTCCTGAGCTGGAAGTTATGATAATCTGTTATAGTAACACATACTGCAATTATCTCGTCCCCGAAGACGAATACGGCCTTTATTTTGAAACTTTTAATTCCCGGCTGGCCAAAGGAGAGGCCGACCGTTTTATACAGGAGGTCATACGCAGGGCCCGGCAGTTAAGCTGACCGCCATAGCTGCCGAAACTTAGGAGAACAATGTGACAGGGAGGATATGTCATGAACCCTTTTGAACAGATGGAACTAAAAAAGATGAGCATGACCAAAAAGGAGCTGGAGGTCTGCGAAATCTTTACGGAAAACATAGACGATATTCTGCGCAGCACAGCTACCGCCATGGCCGAAAAGTACCATCTCTCCCAGCCAGCCATCACACGTTTCTGTCAGAGGCTGGGATATCACGGCTACAGCGATTTTAAGTATGATGTCTACCGGCACTACAAGATCGGCGACGGAGCCAAGGACACCTCCTCTGTCATAGACTATTATATCCGGCTGATCCGGCTGATCCCTCAGGCTGTGAGCCCGGAGCAGTTTAAGCATCTGTCCTCACTGATCTGGAACTCCCGCTATATCTCGATCTGCGGTCATCACAAGAGCGCTCTGCCCGCTCAGCTTCTGGATATCAATCTGGGCAAGCTGGGGATTCTGTCCGCCTATGTCCGCCCTGACCGAACCGACACTCTGACCCAGCGCATCCGCTCGGATAATCTGATCATCTTTTTCTCCGCCGCCAGTTCTGTCTACCGGCCGGAAATAGATCAGATCAATGAGCTTCCGAAGGATAAGCGTCCTGTCACGGTTCTCATCACGCAGAGCGACAAGCATCCTCTGCGCAATAAGGTCAACCATGTGATCTGGCTGCCCAGCTACCGGAACCAGGGATACACCCAATACCTGGAATCCCAGATCGTTCCCATGATCTTCGTGGATCTGCTCACCAGCTATATCGCGGATCATCAGGATGCGCCGGGGACGGCCAGTACCTGAGATAACCGATATCCTATATCAAATCAAAATATTTATTTAAGGAGGACAATATCATGATTATCATCAATGCCGCCATGCTTCAGGACAAACTGGTCGAGGCCGTCACCGCCATCGAAAATCCGAAGATCACCTTCCTCTCCAAAAAGGGAATGGAGCTTCAGTTTGAAAGCGACGACGAAGAGACCGCTGCCGCTGTGGCCAAAAAGACGCTGAAGGCCATGCCGGAATTCAAGACCGTGTACTTTCAGATTCACGTAAAGTAAGACGCAAAATATCAATCCGGAAAAGTCCGGGATCCGCAGAAGGATCTCCCCCGGATCCCGGACCTGCCCCGGATACCTGTATGCTATACGAATATTTATTTTCTGGTTGACTATCCTGAAAAATATGATAGAATAGAATCACTGGAGACATAGCTCAGCTGGGAGAGCATTTGCTTGACGTGTAAAGGGTCGCAGGTTCGAGTCCTGTTGTCTCCATGAACGCCATAAGGTGTGAGAAACCGGGAAGCCTTGATTTTTCAAGGGGCCCGGTTTTTTGTATCTTGGAATATTTGCGGGAAAACCGCGATTTTATAAGATTTTAGGTGAATCGTGGTAAATACTGTTTTGCCCGTGCCAGTATCTGCAATTATTGCACTGACTGGAAACAGGCATCGGATTATCCCAGAATCGCGGGTGTGAATATGGTTTTTCCCACATCATATTTCCTCCAAATAAATCGTATTTTTATTGATCTTTGTTACCCAAAATTTGCTATTCGTTTTAAGGCCCGTTGTTCTTCGTCTGTCAACTCAATTATAGCAGAAGAAGATATCTTTTCAACTTTTTCCTTTCTCTTCTGAAGATCATATATCCTACTCCGTCAGAGCACACACCCACTCCATGTACTGAGGCAGATCCATAGCCTCTGAAAACCAATGTACTATGAATGTCATTTGATTTTATAGTATCTGGCAGCTTTGAAGATGCCAGATTTCTGAGCATACTTCAAAAGGGATAGACGAAAGAGCATGTCCTGTGTTATAGTAGTCATAACAAAGACTTCGCCGGGTGCATGTTTTTGGTTGTGGCGACTAAAGTATAACACAAAGGCAATGTCTCTGTTTTTAAATATTCAGGTGTAACACGTGTACTATAATCCTACACCCCTGAAAATTGCTGAAAATTTTTGCACCTTGACATCATAATATACTTACCAGGGCTGTCGGAAGGGCGTGCTGCCATCCAAACCTTAATATATAACGCATTGAGTTCACAAATGACTAACAAAAAGAGGTGTTTTATGACCAAAAAATTTTTTGCATTGTTTATAATTACAGCTATCTTACTTTCAGCCTGTGGCGATACCGCACAATCTACAGAAAACACTCAGGCAGCCCCTCAAACCACCAGTACCACAGAAGCCTTAAATGAAACAGAACATCAGACAGTACCGACAGCCGAACCCCCCGAAGCCACCTCTTCTGATGGCTCCATTGATGTAGAACAAGGATTACTCAATGTCGAACTCACCATTCCAAAAGATTTGGTAGGGGAAGCCACACAAGAGGATTTGGATGCAGTCTGTGCCGAGTATGGGTTCAAATCCATCATCCTTAATGAAGATGGTAGTGCCACATATACAATGTCCAAACAACAGCATCAAGAGCTTTTGGAAGAATATCGTGCACAAACCAATGCGAGTCTGGCCGAAATGGTTGGATCAGAAGATTATCCCACATTTACAGATATAAAATCAAATGATGATTTTACCGAGTTTACAGTTACCACAACATCTACAGAATTAGATATGCAGGAATCATTTTCGGTTATCCAGTTTTATTTATATGGCGGACTTTATGCTGCGTTTAACGGAACCCCTGACAGCGATATTTCCGTTACTTTCATCAATGCAGACAGCGGAAAAGTAATTAAAACAGCAAATTCATCCGAGATGAATTGACCGATGAAATAAATTTGGTTTCTATACCAATAACAGCTATAAGAACCGCTCTGCCTTGACATTATCACATACTTCCCAGAGGTAGTCGGAAAATGTGCCCCCACTTCCTTTAAGCCTGTTTAAAGAGAGGCGCTTATGAATACATATAAAGAATTCGTAATTATCCTAACCATGGCACTACTAATTGTAGTAATTCCGAATCTAAAAAATAAGAAACAGCTGTCCTGCTCCTGGAAAACAGACAGCTATTTCTTATAGCTTGAAATATTTCGCTGGGGCGGGTGAGGTGCATTCACCTTTCGGCTGCCCTGTTAAGTATATTATATGTCAACATTCCGCTGTCTGTCAAGGAAAAATGCACCTGCTATATTTATAGAAGCAGCGCCGCATAAAACAAGAACGAGCCCTGTACCCTTAGCAAAAGAAACCTCTTGCACCATAGAAGAGTCTGCACCCTTACGGCAGAAACCCGGCTCACCTTCTTTCCTGCCCGGCCTTCATCCTCTCCTGCCTCTCCAGCTCGGCGATATAAGAAAGGCGCTCTCCGGCATGGCCGAAGAACCTTCGAAAGGCTTCGCAGAAATAATTGTGGGGGATCCCTTCGGACACCTGCCAGTCGTTCTTGCAGCCTCCGTTGCAGAGCCCTCTCCACCGGCAGGAAAGGCATTCCGGCGGCTTTTCCTGCCCCCACAGAAGAAAGCCCTTCGCCTGCTCCGTGTTTGCCATCTCTCTCAGCGTCGTCTCATGTACCGATCCCATCCGCCACTGATCCAGCACAAAAAAGTCGCAGGGATAGACGCTGCCGTCTCCCTCCACCACAAAGTATCCGCCGCAGTACCCGCAGGTGGAGCAGGTAATACTGGTCTCCCCCAGCATCATATTGATATAGTCCTCAAACAGGCGGACACTCCGATACTGCCCGGTCTCCCAGTCCCGATACCACAGGTCAAAGAGGCGGCATAAAAAATCTCCGTACAGGGAGGACGTCAGCGAAAAGGGCTGGCCTCCTCTCTCCTCCTCCATGGGATCCAGGCAGGGGATGAACTGCATATACTGCACCCCAAGTTTTTTCAGCTCATTATATACTTTATCCGGATGACTGGCGCACTGCTTCGTCACCACGCACAGGATGTTTGTCCTCACTCTATGCTTTGCGAGCAGCCGAAAGGCCCGGCACACCGTATTCCAGGTATCCGCTCCCCGGCCGTCCACCCGATTGCGGTTATGAAGCTCCTTATAGCCGTCCAGAGACAGCCCCACCAGAAAATCATGCTCCCGCAAAAAAAGGGCCCACTCTTCGTCCAGCAATGTGCCATTGGTCTGGATAGCATAGCTGACTCCCACGCCTTTTGGACACATGGCCCGGACCTGCTCTGTAAAATTCCTGAAATAGGACAGCCCCGCCACCGTGGGCTCCCCTCCCTGAAATGCGAAATGTACCGCTCCGCCGGGAGATACCAGCTCAAAGGCCTGGTCAAGAAGCAGTGAAACCGTATCTGCCTGCATGATTCCCATATTTTTCACCTGGCGGTTCTCCGCAATATCTTCATAAAAGCAGTACCGGCAGCGCAGGTTGCAGGCGCTGGACGCCGGTTTGATCAGAAAATTAATAAATCTCACGCTAACTCCTCCCTGTCTCATCCACAGGACACGCCTCGGATACCAGCTTTCTGTTCAGCTCCTCCATCACCATCTCAATAGCCAGAAAAAAGGTGATGGCATCATCCATCAGATAGCTGCTGTTATAATGGCTTGCAAGCGGCAGCGCGCATACATGCTCCAGCCCTCTGGCCAGGACTGACTGCGGCGTCATCGTAAACAGGACCACCGCCGCACGGTTCTGACGGTACTGTTTTACATAGTCCAGGTATGCGTCATTGCCGCTGATGGAAAAAATCAACACCACGTCTCCCTGCTTCAGAATACCGGCATAATTATTCATAACCGATGTATCATCTATGGCATGGCTGTCGATATGCATACGATTTAAGCGGAAGGCCATCTGCATGGCCGAAAAAGAGGAATGTCCGATCCCCATGGTAATCACCCGATTGGCATGGAGTAAAATTTCTGCAATCCTGGAAATTTTATCCGTGTTTGCCATGGGCCTCATCTGCTCGATACAGGCTCCATAGCAGTCCAGCGCCATGACCGTCTTCTCCTGTCCTTTGCCTTCTCCTCCCAGGGAGCTCCCGGGATCCGTTATCATGGCATAGCGCAGCTCCGAGTATCCGTGATATCCCAGTTTCTTACAGAGCCGGATCACCGCGCTTCGGGACGTATTGCAGGACTTTGCAATCGCGTCACAGGAAAACCGTCGTACATCATGGGGATATTGCAGCAGATATTCCGCCGCTCTCCGTTCACTTTTGGACAGATCGGACAGAGCCTCCCTGAGCTGATCCATCACCGGCATCTTTGTCGCCTCCATTTCTGTCATTTTTCCCTATGATTTTCTATTATTCAGTATAGCAAATCAAAGGAGAATTGTCCAGATTATCCTGTAAAAAACACAGAAAACAGCTTTTTTGCCCGGACGATCCGGATCAAAAGAAAATTTTGCACAAAAACAGGCGCGTGTTTTTGTATCATTTGCTTATTTTGAACCTATGTTCATTTTATTTGTTGCAATTCCGAACATATTGTGCTACATTGAACATGCAGTCGTTCCTGGCCAGGAATCCATTACCATGCACCTGTCAGTTAAAAGATTATCACAACAGAGAGGTTAAGGGAGGTTTATGTCTATGAGCAATACATCATTAAAGGAAAAAGCCGGAAAAGCAATACAAAAATTTTCAGATATTAAATTTGTAAAGTGTATGTCTGCCGCCGTGACAGCAGGAATGGGGGCTACGATTGCAGGATCCATTTTTATGATTTTACAGAATCCGCCGTTTCCGGCCGATATGACAGGAGGGTTTATTGATGCCTGGCGGGCCTGGGCGTCGGCCAATAGCTCCTGGCTGGGACTGGGCTATCAGGTCACCATAGAGTTTTTGGGACTGTATGCTTTAATAGGGATGATTATGGCTGTCTCCGATATCAATAAAATCCGCCCTGTGAATATGTTGATCGTGGGGATTTGTACATACCTGCTTTTGGCAGTGAATCTGGTGGAAGGACAGCTGGATATCCGTTTTATGGGATCAAAGGGACTAATCACGGCTCTGATCGTTGGCTATCTGGTGGTGGAATCCGCACAATGGCTGATGAAGCATGGCTTTAAGCTGAAACTGCCGGACGCTGTTCCTCCCTTTGTAGCGGAGCCATTAAACGCCCTGTTTGTGAACATCATCATACTGGCAGCCGCTGTGGCAATCCGGCTGATCACGGCGGCGTTCACCGGCGGCCAGCTGCTGCCCAATACAATCAACATGCTGTTTGCGCCACTTTTTGTAGCCAGCGACAGCCTCTTTGGCGTAATCCTGTATGTTTTGTTTTTACGGCTTCTATGGTTTTTTGGAATTCATGGCGGAAGTGTCGCCAATGCGGTCATGTCTCCGATCCTTTCGGTGGCAATGACAGCCAATTCAGAAGCCTTCATGCAGGATCAGCCTCTGCCTTATATTTTTAACTCCTCCTTCGTAGCAATTTGGACCCAGATGGGTATCCTGACTCTGGCCCTGACCCTTGTCATCGCGGCAAAGTCAAAACAGCTGAAAGCGATTTCCAAAGTATCTCTGGTTCCGGCCTTTTTCAATATCGGCGAGCCCCTTACCTTTGGCGTACCAATCGTTATGAACTTCAGGATTTTAGTGCCATATCTGCTTGTTTTTGTGCTGAACGGGGTTGTACCTTATATTGCGACCTCCATAGGGCTTATCAATCGCACTTTTGTAAATCTTCCTTACACGGTACCCTCCGTTGTCAAGGCATTTTTAGGAGGAATGGATATCCGCTCTGTCATTTTATACCTGATTCTTGTGGTGGCAGATATTTTAATTTATCTCCCCTGGATCAAACGGTACGACAAAGAACTGACCGCCAGAGAAAACGAAGCGTAACCATACGGTCTGGCAGATTTTTAAGAGGTGCTCTTATGAAAAATATCGTGATGATCTACTGCGACGAGCTGCGCTGTGATGCACTGGGATGCTATGGCAATCCATATGGAATACCCACCCCCCATATCGATTCGCTGGCTCAAAACGGAAGAAGATTTGAAAATTGTTACTGTACGTCCCCCGTATGTGTTCCTTCCCGCTATTCTATGCTGACAAGCCTTCCCCCCACGAAAACGGGCGTATATCACAATGAGGCGGGGATGGCGGATTTTGGGCTGATAACAGACGATCTGACCTTTCCCCAGGTATTAAAGGAGGCGGGATATCGGACAGCCACTTTTGGGAAGACCCATATTCCGCCCACGAAAACACCGGTTTTTGAGGTGGAGGATAACCAGGGAGGAGAGATGAGCCTGGGGATTTCTATCCGCGAAGAAGCCGCTCACATCATGAAGCTTCCCGGAACCTTCCAGTCTGTCCTGGCAGCGGACTATCCAAAGGACCGTCCTTTTTGGCCGGAGCAGGTGACGACCAACGGTATTGCATGGATGAAGGAGCAGAAAACACCTTTTTTCATCCGCTTTAGTTTTTTGCAGCCTCATACTCCCATCGTGGTTCCTGAGAAATATGTGCGTATGCTGGATGAAGTCCCCTTTTCTGATAAATTGACCTGCTTTCAGACAAGCGAATTTGAAAAACGCTTTCGACAGATCTGCGATATCCAGGATATGGCGCCAACGGACGTGGTCAGAATGAGAAAATATTATCAGGCCATGGTACTCTGGCTGGATGAGCAGGTGGGAAAAATCCTGGAGGCGATTCAAGAGAACGGCATTTTGGAAAACACATGGATCGTCTTCACGGCAGATCACGGAGCCAGCCGCGGAGAAAACGGGGCGTTGGCCAAGCAGACATTTCGTCCGGAGAGTCACCGCATCCCTCTGATTTTTGCGGGGAAAGGGATAGAAAAAGGCGTGGAGGAAAGCATTTGCAGTAATCTGGATCTCGGACCTACGCTCCTGTCCGAAAATGGTATCATTGTTCCGAAGGGCTTTGAGGGTGTGAATCTCCTAAAGAAGAGGCAGGAAAGCGTGTGTTCTATTGTAGGTTATGGAAAAAGAAACAGCCGGACATTCCCGGCCAAGAGACAGGGAATGTGGGACGAACATACGGGCTGGCCCCAGAGAGCCTGCATCCGCACCCGGCGATATCGCCTGGAAATAACCACTCGCCTGAACGACCGATGGGCAAAAAAGGAAGAGGAGGATCTGTACTTTACAGACAGAGAGAAGGATCCCCGTGAAGAACAAAATCTGGCAGACCGGCCTGAATACGCAGACATCATAGAAACGCTCCGCCAGCAGCTGTATGCATACAGCCATGCACAGAAAATCATCTGAAAAGATACGCAATCCATAGTACTATCGGTTATATGGCATTCTGTAAAGGGAGGAACAGCTATATGAAGGAATCATTATCTTACCAAAACGGCGCAAAAACAGCCATGGATCTGATCGTCTACAAACCGGAGGCATGGCAGTCCCATGACAGGCGGACCGCGGTGGTCTTCTTCTATGGAGGCGGTTTTGTAAAAAGAAACCTGAAGCATTTCGGACAGCAAAGCCAATTTCTGGCACAAAAAGGATATGTATGCTTCTGCCCGGATTACCGGCTGACGGGGCAAGAGACAGAAGACATCCGCGACTGCTTTGCGGACGGAGCGGCAGCGCTGAGGCAGATCAAAGCCCGAAGCGATGAGTTCGGAATCGACCCGAAGCGTATCGCCGTAAGCGGCGGTTCGGCAGGGGGCGCGCTGGCCTGTATCGCAGCGATGGAGACAGGGATCCCTTTCTGCCAGGTGCTGTTTAATCCGAAGCTGGATATGTTTTCTCACAGAATCCATACCGTATACAGAAATGAGGAAGAAAAAAAGCGGGCAGATCGGGTTCCCTCTCCAGGGCACTCTTCCATAATCCTGTCCGAAGAGGAGCTGACCAAAATCTCTGCCTGCCAAAGACTGGAAACCCATAAGATTCCTCCGACATTGCTGTATGTCGGCGATCGCGACTTTCTCGCATTTAAGGATGTGATTTATTTTCAGTATCGGGCCGATCAGCTCGGCCTGGATTGCCGGACCATCGTATACAGCGGAGAAGAACACGGCTTTTTTAACTATTATTATAGCGGGGAACTGGCCGGCATAGCGGATGAAAAGACAGAAAAAAGAAAATTTTGTTATGAAGACACGTTGGAACGTCTGTATACATTTATACGGCAAAATGAAGAGGCCAAAAAAGAGGCTGACAGTAAATAATATCGAACGAAAACGATTTTGGAGGCTGCCATGAGACTAATCATGATTATGTTTGACACGCTCACAAGAAAGTATCTGCCCAATTATGGAAATCAATGGGTACAGGCGCCGAATTTCAGGCGGCTGGCAGAGCGGTGCACCCGCTTTGACCGCTTCTATGCCGGCAGCCTCCCCTGTATGCCCGCCCGGCGCGAGCTGCACACCGGCAAATACAATTTTCTGCACCGCGGCTGGGGGCCTTTGGAGCCTTTTGACTGCTCTGTGGTGGAATCCCTGCGGGCAAAAGGCGTCTACACCCACCTGGTCACAGACCACTCCCACTACTGGGAGGACGGAGGCGCCACTTATCATAACCGTTATGATAGCTGGGAGGGCTTTCGCGGACAGGAGGGAGACCGCTACGTGCCCCATGACATCATGCCTGCCGTCCCCGATGTCCGTCACTCCCTGAACAAATCCGGGCTCTCCGTGGCTCAGCATTACCGCAACCGGACACGGCAAAAGACAGAGTCTCAGATGTCCGGCAGCCGCACCTTCCGGGCCGGCCTTGATTTTCTTCGGGAGCACAGTGAAAAGGACAGATGGTTTCTGCAAATCGAATGCTTCGATCCCCATGAGCCCTTCTATGTGCCGGAGAAATACCGCAGTCTCTACGACCTGCCCGGGCAGGAGACCCTCAACTGGCCCCGCTATGGCCTTCTGCCTCAGGGAGATTATCATGAGGATCTGAAAAACGCCAGACGGGAGTACGCCGCCCTCTTGACGCTGTGCGACAGCCACCTGGGCCGCATTCTGGATTTTATGGATGGGCATGACATGTGGAAGGATACGGCTCTGATCGTCAATACCGATCACGGCTTTCTTCTGGGCGAGCACGAATGCCTGGGGAAGAATTTTCCTCCCCTGTACGACGAGCTGGTGCATCTGCCGTTTTTCCTGCACATTCCCGGGATCACAACAGGCGGCTCCCAGGACGGGCTCTGCTCCACTGTGGATGTGGCTCCCACGATCCTCGACCTCTTTGGCTGTGAGCCCTCTTCCCTGGGCGAGACAGACGGGCGCTCCCTTCTGCCCCTGCTCTCCTGCGGCCGGCCGGTGCGTGACCATGCCCTCTTCGGCGTTCATGGCGGCTACACCTGCTATACCGACGGAAATCACGTATTTATGAAGGCCAGTGCGTCCAAAGAAAATAAACCGCTTTACGAGTATACCATGATGCCCACCAATATCCGGGGATTTTTCCGTAAGGAACAGCTGTCGCAGGCTGTGATGGCGCCTGCAAGCCGCTTTACAAACGGTATGCCCTGTATGAAAATTCCCTCAAAAAGCTTTTATTCTTCCTGGGAATTCGGGGATCGGCTCTACTGCCCTGCCAGTGATCCGCAGGAAGAGCGCAATCTCCTCACTGAGGAAAACCGTGCCTTCTGGGAGGGCCTTTTACAAAAAGCGCTCCGGGATGCGGGGGCGCCTGGGGAGGAATATCAGCGACTGGGTTTAAGGGAATCTTAAGGTTTCTTCATAAAACTTTACAGGGATCTTTAAACTTATGCCCCTTGCTTTTTTCTCTTTTATATCTATAATCATTGTTCAGAGTATACTCTGAACAACAAGCCGCCAGGGCCAACGATATAGAGGAGATAGCAGGGGGTATTTATGCAGAATTTTTTAAGATGGTTCAACGATATTTTGTTTCCTTTGTTTCTGATACTGTATTCCTACCAGTTTTTTTATCTCTTTGTGGGACTGTTCAAAAAGCCCGAAAACCTGCCCGGCACGGCAGATCAGCATCGTTTCTGTGTGCTGATTGCCGCCCGCAACGAGCAGGCTGTCATTGGTAATCTGATCGCATCCATCAAGGCCCAGACCTATCCCTCTTCTCTCATTGACATCTGCGTCGTGGCGGATAACTGTACCGACGATACTGCCCATGTGGCGAGGCAGGCCGGCGCCTGCGTCATTGAACGCCATAACACCGCTCTGGTAGGCAAGGGATATGCTCTGGATTATCTGCTGAAAAACCTGCCCGTGCGCAAACCTGACGCTTATCTGGTATTTGACGCGGATAATATTCTGGACCCTCACTACATAGAAGAGATGAATAAAGTATATGCCGCCGGATATCAGGCCTCCACCAGCTACCGAAACAGCTGTAACTATGGCTCCAACTGGATCTCCGCTGGCTACGCCCTGTGGTTTCTGAGAGAATCCCGTTACCTGAACCAGGCCAGGATGCAGTTAGGCACCAGCTGCGCCATCTCCGGCACCGGTTTCATGGTGGCCTCAGACATCATCGAACACAATAATGGCTGGATCCACCATCTGTTGACTGAAGATGTGGAATTCTCCGTGGACTCTGCGATCCGGGGAATCACCATCGGCTACTGCGGCACTGCCGTCCTGTACGACGAGCAGCCTGTCACCTTTCGCCAGTCCTGGAATCAGAGGCTGCGCTGGTGCAAAGGCTTCTATCAGGTCCTGGCTGGATACGGCTCACGCCTGACGCGCTCTCTGGCCGTCAGCCATCGCTTTGCCGCCTTTGACATGCTGATGTCCATCGCCCCGGCCGCTTTCATCTCGATCTCTACGCTGACCATCAATGGCTTTGCCGTGCTGTGGGGTATCTTCACCGAATCTGCCGCTCTGATTGCCATGGGGACGGATTACCTCTTTACTAATATATGGAATTATTATCAGGTTCTCTTTATTCTGGGTGCCGTCACACTTATTACGGAATGGAAGAACATCCGGACCACTATATTTAAAAAAATCGTGTCCTGCTTTACTTTTCCGCTTTTTATGTTTACTTATGTTCCCATTTCCCTGGCCGCTCTGCGCAAAAACGTAGCCTGGACCCCGATCACCCACACCGGATATCAGGTGAATACCCGCTACACCGGCCAAAAATCCGCTCCCAAGATGCCGGTTTCATAGATTCTTTTTTTCCGCACCCTTTTCCCCTGAGGTGCAAAAAAAGGTTTCCAGCGTCCTGAGCGCTCTCGTCAGCGCGTCCCACTCTTCTTCGTTTAAGCTCTGCTCCAGGCTTTCTACCATCTGCCTGTGGAATCTGCTGTGCTTCTTTGCCGCCAGCCGTCCCTTCGGCGTCAGGCACGCATACACGATCCGGCGGTCCTTCATGCTGCTCTCCCTCTCCACGTAGCCCTTTCGCACCAGTACATTCATCGAGGTCGTCAGGGAACCCACACTGATGGACAGGCGGCCCGCGATACGGCTCATACTGTTCTTCTTCTCCCTCTCCAGGCCCTCCACTGCCTCCAGTACATGAATCTCTCGCATGGACAAATCCCGGCAGCCCGCTTTTCCCATGGCCTGTTCCTCATACAGCAGTATCTTATTGAATACATTTACAAAAAAGTCGTTTATCGTCTGACGATGTCCCTTTGTCATGCTTTTCGTCCTCCTGATATCATTATATGAGAAAAGCCCCTGGTTTACAAGGGTAATTCATTCATACCCCTTCGGGGTGGACGAACTTCGTTCGATAAGGTATCCTCCTTCGAGGACCCCCTAATTCATACCCCTTCGGGGTGGACGAACTTCGTTCGATAAGGTACAATAATCTCAGTTGGGGCCGCATGACAGAGGCCTCTGAAGAAAGGAGTTTTTTCATGTCCGTCGAACATTACCGCAAAGCCCTGAAATCCGGCGAGAAATGCTATCAGGCCCATGTGGCCAGGGGACAGTATCCCTATCCTCCCACGCTGGAAGAAATCCTCCCCGATATGAGTCTGTATGCCACGGAGAATCTGGGCATTGTCCAGATCCCTTCCGAACTCATGATCGGTACAAGCACCTCCGGACGTAAAACCGCCTTTGCTCCCAATTTCATGCCTCTGCTGCCTCTGGACACGGAATTTTCCGCCAAATGGATCAGTCTGTGCCGGGCCCACGAGGCAGAGGGGATCCGGGAGCCGGTGAAGGTTTATGAATATATGAACCACTTCTATGTCACCGAGGGAAATAAGAGAGTCAGTGTACTGAAATTTTTTAACGATCCCATCATCATGGGCGTCGTCACCAGAATTCTTCCTCCCAAAAGCGATTCCTTTGAAAACAGGCTGTATTACGAATTTCTGGATTTTTACAAGCTGACAGGGATCAACTATCTGTCTTTTGGCCGGCTGGGAGACTATAAGCTTCTCTTAGAACGGATGCACATGGCGCAGGATCAGGTCTGGGATCAGGAAGACCGGCTGAACTTCCGGGCCTTTTATCAGCGCTTTTGCGAGGCATATCACGGTCTGGGCGGCAAAAAGCTCCCCATCACCGCCGGAGATGCCATACTGGTCTATTTAAAGATCCATACAGATTATACCACAGTCCGGGATAAGCTGCCCGCCGAACTGCGCAGCGATCTGTCCCGCCTGTGGGATGATATCCTTCTGCGCTGTCAGAGCCATTCCGTCACCCTGCTCATGCAGCCCTCCGATCCGCCGCGCCGCACTCTCTTAGACCGTCTGCTGCCTGGCGGGGCCCCCCGCATCAAGACCGCTTTCCTCTACGGCAAGACGCCTCAGACCTCCCACTGGACCTACAGCCACGAATTAGGACGGCTCCACCTGCAACAGACCTTCGGTGACCAGATCGCCACCTCCGTGTATGACGGCCTCACGGCAGACACGGCGGGAGCCGCTCTGGAGAAAGCCATCGCAGCAGGCAATACCATCATCTTCACCACGGCCGCGGACTTCATCGAGCCTAGCCTCTTAGCCGCCATCAACCATCCCCAGGTGAAGATCCTGAACTGTTCTCTGAACTGCTCTCACCGCTACATCCGCACCTACTACGGGCGCATGTATGAGGCCAAGTTCCTCATAGGAGCCATCGCCGGCTCTGTGTGCGCCAGCGGCCGTATCGGCTACGTGGCTGATTATCCCACCTATGGCATGATCGCCAATATCAATGCCTTCGCTCTGGGAGCCAGAATGGTGAACCCCCGATCGGTCATTGATCTGCGCTGGTCCACCGTGGAGGGCTGGGACCGCCAGCCCTTCTATGCGGCCAATGACGCCGTCTTTCTTTCCGGCGCCAGCGAGAGTCAGCCCGGTAAGGCCCCCGGTCCTTTCGGCCTCTACGGCATACAGGGAGACACTTTCTCCGACATCGCCATGCCGGTATGGCACTGGGGGCTGTTCTATGAGAGGCTGATTCGCAGCACACTGAACAGTACGTGGAAAAGCGACGATCCCTCCGGTACGTTCAAAGCGCTCAATTACTGGTGGGGGATGTCAGCCGGAGTCATTGATGTGGTATGCTCCCGCCGCCTGCCTGCCGATACGGAGAAGCTGATCGCTGTCCTGCGCCAGGCCATCTGTTCCGGAAGCTTCAGCCCCTTCTCCGGCCGCCTTGCCTCTCAGGATCGGATCATCCAGAAGAATACCTCCGCCTGTCTGTCGCCCGTGGACATCATCACCATGGACTGGCTGGGCGAGAATGTCCGCGGACATATCCCAGGGCTGAATGAGATCGTCCCCTCGGCCCGCCCTCTGGTACGGCTCCAGGGCGTCGGTTCCCATGAACAGCAGTGGAAAGCCGTGGGACAGCTATGAAGATACTGGCGATATCCGACCTGGAATCCCGCTATCTCTGGGATTTTTATGACGAGAGTAAGTTAAAGGGGATCGACCTGATCCTCTCCTGCGGGGATCTGCGGGCCGAGTACCTGTCCTTTCTGGTCACTCTGGCCCATGCCCCTGTGCTCTATGTCCACGGCAACCACGACGGCCGCTATGCAAAGAAAGGACCTGAGGGCTGCACCTGTATCGAGGACCAGATCTACTGCTATCGGGGACTGCGCATCCTGGGACTGGGAGGTTCCATGCTCTATAACGCCGGAGCGCACCAATACACCCAGGAGGCCATGGACCGCCGGGTACGCCGGCTCCGGCTTGCTCTGATCAAAAACGGAGGCTTCGATATCCTGATGACCCACGCCCCGGCCGCCGGGCTCAATGACGCCCCGGACCTGGCCCATCAGGGTTTTACCGCTTTTACCCGGCTGATGGACCAATATCAGCCCTCCTTCTTTGTCCACGGCCACGTGCACATGAATTATAACCCCAGCCAGAAACGGCTGGACCACTACAAAAACACCACCGTGATCAATGCCTATGAACGGTATGTGTTTGAAACAGAGGAATAGAATCCCCGGCCTCTGTCATAAAATACAACGAATCCTTTCACAGAAGGGCATGTGTTTATGTTAAATTTCCTCTGGGGCGCCATGATCGTCACCGGCGTGATCTGGGGCGCTCTCCATGGCACGCTGGGCGCCATCACCGAAAACGTACTGAGCGGGGCCAGGGACGCGGTAAACCTGTGTATCACCATGCTGGGTATCCTCTCCTTTTGGACCGGTATCCTGAAGATCGGAGAAAATGCCGGTCTTCTGGACCAGCTGAGCCGCGCTCTGCGCCCTGTGATTCGTTTCCTTTTTCCCACAGTTCCCAAGGGCCACCCTGCCGAACAGGCCATATCCGTGAATTTTATTGCCAATATGCTGGGACTCGGGTGGGCGGCTACGCCGGCCGGGCTAAAGGCCATGGAAAGCCTCAATACCCTCAATGACAAAAAAGGCACCGCCACCAACGCCATGTGTACCTTCCTGATCCTGAATATGTCTTCCTTGCAGCTCATTCCCATCAACATGATCGCTTATCGGAGCCAATACGGCAGTGCGAACCCGGCGGCAATCGTAGGCCCCGGGATCATTGCCACCATGGCCAGCACACTGGCAGCGGTGGTATTTTGCAGGATAGTAGATGGCAAAGCCTCTCACCTCCAATCAATCACAAAACCTTGACTTAAACTTGACATTTGCCTGCTGCCCTATGAAAAACAAGCCTCTGGAGAGTTCCGCATCTCTTCACGCAAGTTTCCTATGAACAATCGGCTGCCAGAGGGATGACGGATCGGAAAGAGAGCACGGATCCCCGTCCCTTCTTCCATGTCCTGTGCTAAATCTCTTTCTCCACGAATAAAATAGACTACAAATAAGATTCTGCCATATAAGGATACTTCCCATGAACCTGATCCTGTACCTCTCCGATATGATCCTCCCCTTTGCCCTGCTCTACATCGTAGCCTATGGGTTCCTGGCCGGCCGGCCTGTCTATGACGATTTCGTAAGCGGCGCCAAGGAAGGCTTTCACACCGTTCTCAACGTGATGCCCACTCTGATCGGCCTCATGGCCGGTATTGCCGTACTGCGTTCCAGCGGATTTCTGGATTTTCTGGCCGGGCTCTTAGCTTCTGTCATTCCCGGGGATCTGGTTCTGCCTGAGCTGGTCCCGGTGATTCTGGTCAAGCTCTTTTCCTCCTCCGCCGCCACCGGTCTGGCCCTGGATATCTTCCGGGAATACGGCGCCGACTCTCTGCCCGGACTCTCGGTCTCCCTGATGCTCAGCTGCACCGAAACCATATTCTATACCATGTCTGTCTATTTTATGGCCGTAAAAGTAAAAAAGACACGCTATACGCTTCCCGGCGCGCTGATCGCCACGGCTACCGGAATCCTTATGAGTCTGCTTCTTGCAAGACATATGATGTAGGCCGCCGTCATGTATTCCTTCCATCTTTTTCCTTAACCGACTTCTTCTCTCAAAAATAAGTTGCCAAATCCTCCGTCTCATGTTAAAATTTGATATACGGGTGAAGATATCTCTGACAGAAAAATTCCATGTTATCAAAGGAGATACCATAGCATGAACAAACTGACTTTCACCGGCCCGCATGGCACGCCGGTGGACATCCAATACAAGCAAAAGCAGGCATGAAAATGCCTGCTTTTGCACTTTAGTAAAGTAGCATGAAACTATAACAAAAGGAGTATTCCCGTTATGAAATTACCTCGTTTTAAAAAGATATTTCCCATTCTTCTGATTCTGGCAGGAAACACCATGTACAGCCTGGGCGTGGTACTCTTCGCTCTCCCCGCCGGTCTCATCACCGGAGGCACCACGGGACTCGGCCTGTTCTTCTCTCACAGTCTGAAGATTTCGCTGAATCTGTTTATTCCTGTTTTTAATATCGTCATGTTTTTGTTGGGAGCCTGGATCCTGGGAAAGAGCTTTGCCCTGACGACCATCCTCAGCACTTTCTATTATCCGGTGATCTTTCATGTGATGCAGCTCCTTCTGGGAGATATCACTCTGACTGCCGATCCCATGCTCTCCACCGTATGCTCCGGGCTTCTGATCGGCTCAGGTATCGGCCTGGTCATCCATGCAGGCGCTTCCACCGGAGGTATGGATATTCCGCCTCTGATTCTCAACCGTCTCTTCGGGCTTCCCGTCTCGGTGGGACTCTATGCCTTTGACCTTCTGATCCTGCTTTTGCAGATGTTCTTTTCAAACTCAGAGCAGGTTCTCTACGGCATTGTCATGGTACTGATCTATACCGTCGTACTGGATCAGATGCTCGTGGTGGGTAAAAGCCGCGTCCAGGTCAAGATCATCAGCCCACACTATGAGGAGATTAACCGGACCATTCAGCAAAAACTGGACCGGGGTGTCACCCTCTTTGAAGTGGAAGGAGGCCATACCAGAACCGAATCCTACGCCGTACTCACCGTATTGTCCAAGCGGGAGTTGGTGAGTCTGAATCATCTGGTCGCCGATATCGATCCTGGCGCTTTCCTGATCGTCAGCCAGGTCAACGAAGTCCGGGGGCGGGGATTCACTCTGGACAAAAAATACCGCCGGTGACAGCAAAGCCGCCGCATTTCTTGCCTTTTTATCCGGGACATGCTATACTGACCTTATCTAACATCGGAGGTATACTATGGAACGAATTCTGATGATGGTACTGCGCCTGCTCCACCGCGTCCCCGTCTGGGCTTTCAAGGTCTGGACCTGGCCTCACAGCACCCGGCACTCTCTGCGTGAAAAATATGATCTTTTGCAGCACATCACCCGCCATGCCTGCCGGGCCGGCCGGGTTACGCTCCAGGTACACGGACTGGAAAACATCCCGGACCAGCCGGGCTTTATCTTTTTTCCCAACCATCAGGGGTTTTTTGACGGCCTGACCTTTCTGGCCACCTGTCCCCAGCCCTTTTCAGTCGTTATGAAGAAGGAAACGGCCAACTGGATCCTGGTCAAGCAGGTGCGCCTGCTCTTAAATGCCATTCTCCTGGACCGCAGCAATATCAAAAATGCCGTAGAAGTCATCACCCAGATGACAGAGCGCGTCAAGAGCGGAGAAAATTTTCTGATTTTTCCGGAAGGCACCCGCTCCCGGAGGGGCAATGAGGTAGGAGAGTTCAAAGGCGGCACCTTCAAAAGCGCTCTGGGCAGCCGCTGTCCCATCGTCCCGGTGGCCCTCATCGACTGTTTTAAGCCCTTTGATACCCACTCGATCCGGCCGGTCACGGTACAGATCCACTATCTGCCTCCCATCCCCTATGAGGAATATAAAGGAATGCGCACCAGAGAAATCGCCCGCATGGTACAGGAGCGCATCGAAACCGTAATCCGGGAAAACGCATGACCATCTTTATTGGGAAGAAACGAGAGTTCCTGTGACAACACGACTCAGACAAAAGGAGAATCCGATGAACACCCCTGCCCAGATTGCTGAGAATTATCGCTCCATTGGCAAATCCAAGGTCGCCCTTCCCGCCAGCCGAATGTTTCCCCTGGCCGTAATGGCTGGTATGTATATCGCTCTGGCCGGAGTAGGCGCCACTGTCGCCGCCGTGTCCATACAAGGGGCATCCGTTGGTAAGCTGGCAGGAGCCTGCATCTTCCCTGCGGGGCTCACCCTGGTGCTTCTGGCAGGCAGTGAGCTCTTTACCGGTAACTGTCTTCTGGTGTTACCCCTGTTAAGCAGGGATATCCGGCCGGGAGCGATGCTTCGCAGCTGGCTCATCGTCTATCTGGGCAATCTGGCCGGCAGCCTTTTCATCGCCTGGGCCGTGGTGGCCGGCCATACTCCTGATCTGTTTGCCAATGGCCTGGCCGTCTCCATGATACAGACAGCTCTCTCCAAATGCCGTCTCAGCTTCGGCGATGCCTTTCTGCGGGGCCTACTGTGCAACCTGTTAGTCTGTGTCGCCGTCTGGGTGTCCTTTGCCGCCAGGGACGCCGCCGGAAAAGTGGCCGCCCTGTTTTTTCCGATTCTTCTCTTTGTGCTGTGCGGCTACGAACACTGTGTGGCCAACATGTACTATATCCCTGCCGGACTCCTTGCTCTGGCAGACCCGTCCTACTCCCAGGCTGCCGCCGCCGCAGGCATGGATACCGCCGCTCTGTCCTGGAGCAGTTTCCTGACCGTAAACCTGCTGCCGGTGACACTGGGCAATATGGCAGGCGGAACCGGCCTGGCCGCCATCTACTGGTGGGTTTATCTTCGTAAAGCTTAGGACGGCAGTCTTCTGCCGTCCCTTTCTCTGTCTTCTCATATTCTCTGCGATTCTAATCTTCCCATTCCTCGCAGAGCTTCTCCACCTGGCCTGTGAATTTCTTCAAATCCTTATTAGGCCGCCCCTGACAATTCTGAGCGATTCCCAGCAGGCGCCGTACCGCGCTGATCAGGCCGCCAAAAAGGGCCGCCGCCTTGGCGCCGCCGGGCGTAACCACTTTGTGTTCCACGCGCACACCGGCCGGCTCCCGCACAAAGCAGTCCGCCAGCAGATCAAACTCCGCTCCACTGTACGGCGCCACAGCCTCATAGCCATACTCCTCCCTCAAAAGCTCCGTAAAAGCGATACAGGAATCGTCGTCGCCATGATTGATAAAGACACGCTGCGGCTTATTTTCAAAACCTCTCAGCCACTTCACCAGGCCATCCCGGTCCGCGTGACCGCTGACGCCGGGCAGCTGGAGGATCTGTGCTTCCACTGCGATCTCTTCATCGAACAGCTTTACTTTTCTCACTCCCTCGCACAGAGCTCGCCCCAGTGTTCCCACAGCCTGATATCCTACGAACAGGATCGTACACTCTCTGCGCCACAGATTATGCTTCAGATGATGACGGATTCGGCCGGCCTCGCACATACCGCTGGCCGACAGGATCACCTTCGGCGACGGATCCATATTGATGGCCATGGAATCCTGCTGCGAGACACTGACCCGCAGCCCTTTAAACCAGATCGGATTGATCCCCTTGTGGATCAGATCCTTCATCTCATCGTCGAAATTCTCCAGATCGCATTGCAGAAATATCCTGGTCGCTTCATTGGCCAGAGGACTGTCCACATACACCGAAAAATCCTCGTGCCCTCTGACCAGCCCTTCCTCCTTGATCTGCCGCAGGAAAAAGAGCATTTCCTGCGTGCGGCCCACCGCAAAGGAAGGAATCACCACATTGCCGCCCCGGTCAAAGGTCTCCTGGAGAATCGCCGCCAGGGCAGGCGCATAATCCGGACGGGGACCATGGAGCCGGTTTCCGTAGGTGGATTCCATGACCACATAATCGGCCTCCGCTATATTTTTCGGTGCATTGATAATCGGCTGATTCTCATTTCCCACATCGCCGCTGAACACGATTTTCTTCTCGACGCCATCCTCCGTCAGCCAGATCTCTATGGCGGAGGAGCCCAGCAGATGCCCCATATCGGAGAAGCGGATACAGATATTCTCCTCCACCTGTCTCTTTCTGTCATAGTGGCACGGACGGAACAGCTTCAGCACCCCCTCCGCGTCATTGACCGTATAGAGGGGCTCCACCAGCGGCTTGCCCGCACGCTGTGCCTTACGGCTCTTCCACTCGGCGTCCGATTCCTGGATGTGGGCACTGTCCAACAGCATGATCCCGCACAGGCTGGTTGTGGCTTCGGTGGCGTAGACCTTGCCGCGGAAACCGTTTTTGTACAATAACGGCAGATGGCCGGAATGATCGATATGGGCATGAGTCAGAAATACGCAGTCGATTTCTGCCGGACTGACCGGTATCTCCACATTTTCAAACACATTCAGCCCCTGCTCCATACCGCAGTCCACCAGCACCGCACTGCCCCCGCTCTCGATCAGCGTACAGCTGCCGGTGACCTCATGCAACGCTCCAATAAATGTTACCTTCATCCTGTCTCCTCCCTCTGTTTTAGTATATGTGTTACAGGGTAAGTCTGCCCGCTCTTCAGGCAGATTCTTTCCCCCAGTCTCTTCTCAGCCCCCCGGCTGTCTTCTCAGCCAGTCTGCCAGTCCGGCAAACTGTTCCAGAGTCAGAGTCTCTCCTCTCACCGTCTCCCCCAGCCCCAGCGCCTCCACGGCTCCTGCGATCTGCTCCTTCGTGCAGGGGATGTCCGCCGCATTATTCAGCCCGTTTATGAGCGTCTTGCGCCTCTGATTAAAGGATGCACGGATCACACGAAAGAGAAACTCTGTGTCCTCACAGGATACCGGCGGCTTTTCATGGCGCGTAAGCCGTATCACAGCCGACCCCACCTTCGGCCGCGGGATAAAGCAGTTAGGAGGTACGTTGGCCACGATGCTGGCAGACGCATAATACTGCACGGTCAGAGACAGGGCGCCATAATCCTTCGTGCCCGGCCCCGCCTGCATCCGGTCAGCCACCTCCTTTTGTACCATCACCGTGATGCTGTCTATGGGCGCCTTCTGTTCAAACAGGCCCATGATGACCGGCGTCGTGATGTAATAAGGAAGATTCGCCACCACCTTAAAGGGCCGTCCTCCGTTTCGCTCCCTGGCCAGCGCACAGGTATCCACCTTCAGAATGTCGTTGTGTATGACCGTCACATTGTCATAACCATGCAGCGTATCCGCCAGAACCGGGATCAGATTCCGGTCGATCTCCACCGCCGCCACTTCCCTGGCAGCCTCCGCCAGATACTGGGTCATCGTACCGATCCCGGGACCGATCTCCAGCACAAAGTCCTCTTTCGTTATCTCTGCCGCTCTCACGATTTTCTCCAGGACATGACTGTCGATCAGAAAATTCTGCCCAAACCGTTTCTGAAAGTGAAAATCATACTTTTGCAGTATTTCTATTGTATTCTGGGGATTTCCCAGTTTTGCCATATTTATAAAATCCCCTTTCCCGCTTCTTCTCTCAGACCATAAAAACGCATGGCATTGTCATATGTTATACGGATGACCTCCTCCTCACTGATTCCACGGATGGCAGCCACAGCCTGCACCACATAGGGCAGATACAGAGAAGAATTCCGCGCACCCCGGTGAGGCGCCGGCGTAAGGTATGGGCTGTCTGTCTCCAGAAGCAGCCTGTCCGGAGGCATATATTCTACTACCTCCTTCAGTTTCCTGGCATTCTTAAAGGTCACCACGCCCCCCACTCCCAGGTAATGACCGCGATCCAGATATTCCCTGGCCATCTCCACTCCATAGGAAAAGCAGTGAATATCACAGCACAGATCCGCAGCCTCGCTCTTTATGATATCCAGAGTGTCCCGGGCAGCCTCCCGGCTGTGCACCACCACCGGAAGCCCCAGCTCTCTGGCCAGTCCCAGCTGGCGCACAAACCAGTATTTCTGCCGGTCATGCTGCTCCTTATCCCAATAGTAATCCAGGCCAATCTCCCCCACCGCCACGATCTTTTCCCGCCGGGCAGCCTCCTTAAGCCAGGCAAAGCTTTCCTCATTCAGTTCTCCTACCTCGTCCGGATGGACGCCTGCCGTCCCATAGATAAAAGGGTAACGGCCGGCCAGATCTGCCGTGCTCTCTGTGGAGCCCAGGCTGGCCGCCGCATTTACTATCCTCACCACGCCGGAGCGAACCATGCTGTCAAGCAGCTCGTCCCGGTCTGACGAAAAAGCTTCGTCATCATAGTGGGCATGGGTATCAAATATTCCTGTCATAATATCTCCTGAACCAATATCGCCTCTAAATCTATTGTACTCTACCAGACAGAGTCTGTCTACCCCGAAAGAAAATCTCCCTTACTCTCTCATACGATATACGCCGGCAGCCTCCTCATACATTAACCGGAATTTTTCCCTCAATGACACGGGCAGAATAATCTCTGCGTCCTTTCCGAATTTAAAGAAATAAAATTCAGCCTGCGCCACGGTGCACTGAAACACAAAGCATTCATTCTCTTTTCTTACAAGAACCGGACGCAGATGGGTCTGCCGCCGGTACTTGTAGAGCCCTGCCTCTGTCAGTTTCACATGGATCTCCGTCTCGCTGCCTGCCATAAACTGGACGCCCCGCGATGCAATTTTCTGTGCCAGCTCCTTTCGCTCGCCTGCTTTAAGGAAAGCGCTTTTGCTTCTTTCCACCTTCACGGATTTCAGCGCCGAGAGCCGAAAGGAGCAGGGCTGTTTCTCTTCGTCAGCCAAAGCATATCTTTTGCAGTATCCCACCAGATAATTGGCGGTGGAGAGCGGGTCACAGAGTATGTCGCAGGGATAAACCCCATATACCGAGTCCGCCCCGGTTACCACCCTCAGCTGCCGCTCATCCCGAATCGCGCAGCGGATTTTTTCCACAGAGGGCTGGAAATAGATTAACTCCCGCTGGACATAGGGCAGCCGCGTATATTCCTCGATGACGCTCTTAATATACTTTCCTCTCTTTCCATAGTACGCCTCCTCCCCACATTCCGAATTCTCTTCTGTCAGATATGTGAGATTCTCCTTGTTCAGCCAGAACTTGAAAGCCTTTCCGCTGCCATAGGAGGATGCCTGTTCGATGAGCCGGTTTCGCCTTTGTATAACCAGGCCGTTTATGATCCGGGTCTTTGTCCTTTCATCCCCCGGGATCCCGGACAGCCATTTGTCCAGTTCTCCCCGCAGCGTATTCAGGCTCCGTGAAACGGACGCTTTTGCCACCGGGCTGTAGTGCGCAAATATCGTATTAATAAATCCGGACAGTTTCTCCTCGCCAAACGTAAACATGTCGCTCATGACAACCTCATAAGCCTGCATACTCAGATTTATATGCTGCTTGTTATTTTCCGCCGTATCCTTATCTCCAGCCGCAAAAGCCATCATGCCACCTCGCAATTATTTACTTTCCATTCAAGTTCCATATTACGGAACAAAATCAGCAAAAAAATATAAAAAATAACAGAAAAACAGAACAAAAATAATTCCGTTTTTTCCGATGACAGACATGGCTGCCTGTGCTATCATAATCCATGTAAACACAACAAACCATCTCACCCAAAGGAGGTATCCCATGCTCATACTTTCGTCAATTCTCGTAGGAATGGAAATCGGCGGAGCCATCGGCGCTGCCATCGCCACCATAACCGGCGCTTCCGTCGCCACCGGGTCAGCCGTTGGAACCGTGGTAGGCGCCGGCGCCGGTCTCGCTACCGGTGTAGCCGTCGCAGAAGAATACGCCGAAAACTGCGCCGAGAGCGCCTATGCCTAGATCACCCCTGTCGCTCTGGCCTAATCCGGGAAGCTGCCGCCCGGATATTCCACACAGAAAGGAGACTCTTCCATGTCTATCTATTCATCCGGCCGTCCCACGAAATATAATCCCACCACCGGCTCAGGAGTAAAGCCGCCCGCCTTACCGGGCGAATACCGTCTCCGGAACGCAAAAGGCGATCTCCTCTACATCGGAGAGACAGACAATCTTGCCCGCAGAACCCGCGAACACATGCGAAGCGGAAAGCTGCCTCCCTATGGCACCATCGAATATAAGGTCGCCGACGGCCGATCCACCTCCCGTACCCGCAGAGAGCACGAAAGATACAAGATCGCACAGCATCAGCCGCCGTTAAACCGGTCGGCAGGCGGCGAAGGACGGCGGGCAGGGAGATGACCTCCCGCCGTCTCTGCGGGGCCGCAGCTTACACCGTCGCCCGGTCTATGCCCGCGCTAAACCGGGCGCAGATATCCTCCACAGCCAAAATATCACCCGGCGTAAGCAGCTCTCCGTTGCTGTGAGTAATCGGGTTCCTTGCCCGATACAGCATATCCATACTGTCCCCAAAGGACTGAATCCCGCAGGCAAAATATTTCTGAAAGGCGCTCCACTGCTCCCGTATCAGATAGCTCAGCGTTTTCAGACTGACCACATTCAGGATGCTGTTTCCCACATTTCTCCTCTGATCCTCCCCGGCCCTCTGATACAGCCGGTCATGTTCCTGCAAAAAGACAGCGTGAAAGTCTCCTCTTCCGCCGTTTAAGGCGATGGCCTCCAGCTTTTCTTTCCAGTCCTGCGGGTACAGCTTTTCATATTCCGCCGCAACGATCCGGCGTAATTTTTGTTCCGTATGGGTGAGCATGGGCCAGATCTCATCCGCCTCCGCCCGGTGGGTATCTCTCAGATAGTCGATAAAGTATCCGCTGACCGTCAGATACTCTCCGGTCTGCTCCGGAACAAAATAGTCCGCATACTCATTTCCCCCGCCTGCGCCGCTGTCAAGCGCCGCCCGCTTCATGCAGTAGCCCATGGCAACCAGCTTCTGAATATCTCCCTCGCTCATATTATACCTGGGGCCCACAAACATCTGAAGCATGGCCGTCAGGAGCTTCTCCTCCTTCAAAAGAGACAAAATCGCTTCAAAGCTGTCAAAAAACCGGCTGGCAACCACATCAGGAGGAGTCAGAGGATTAATGAGCAGAGCCTGTCCCATGATGGCCAGGTAATAGGGAGACCGTCCGCAGTAGTACCAGATATCCTGCCGTTTCTCTTCGCTCAGCGTCAGTCCGTGTTCCTTTAACAGGTCAAAGTATGCATTCATCTCACTGTTTGAATAACCGTACAGCCCTCTCTTGCTGAAAATTCCGTCAAAGGTCGAACCGCCGAAACAGTTCTGCTCTATGTAGCGGATACTCCTTCGGGAGAGCGTGACCACCGACAGCCCCATATTATTCTGAAGCAGCCCCCTGAACCAGCCAAAGTTCTCCTCCTTCATCCCAAAGACCTTGCCTGCCTGATCAAATCCGTCAATCACCAGGATAATATAGCAGCCCGCATCGTACAGGACGGGAAAGAGCTGTTCCAGATAATCTTTCGCTACCATATCTTCAACAATATCTTCCTCAAACAAAACCCGCCACTTGCCCTGATCCATAAAATAAGCCCGGGACTCCTCCACAAACTCCGCATCCTCCGGAGTCATCCGCGACAGGGCCGCGGCAAATCCAGGGTCGCCAAACAGCGGCCGCAGCACCCCCTTGATCCAAAAAGGCCAGAACCCAGTCACGTTATCCACGCTGGCCTCAATGACAATGATTCCCTCCTTACCGGACTCCCGGAAACGGCGGCACAGCTCCCGAAAAAGAGAGGTCTTCCCGATCCCTTTCATTCCGGTCAGGGAATAGTGCCGGCTCATTCCCCTGGACGCCGGGCCAAACAGCTCCCTGTCAAAAAAGTCCAGCTCTTTCTCTCTGCCGTAAAAATATGTTCCCACGGCCGCGTGATTTATGTCAAATAATGCATCCATCACTCTTACCCTCTCTTCTTTAGCCAAATTGCAAACAGCCTGACCTTGATTCTGATATCCAGGTTGTCGACCTGTTCTGTTGTTATGTCCCGCCCATTCTGGTCTGTCAATACCCCCCGCACCATCAGGGAGCGCAGAATCCGGTTGCGTTCCTCCAGGTCCGGCCACGGAAGCCTGCGCACACTGCAAATTCCCTGGCTGTTGGAGAAATCGGCGATCTGTTTCAGGATTCCGTAATTTTTCTTCGTCTCATCCCGCGCCTGGGCGCTGATATCCTCCTCGCCCTCGCTGTCCTGGTCGTCTTTATAGCTGTACTCATTGAATATCGGATCAAAATCCGCCTTATTGACCGGGTTATTCAGCATATCAAAGACATAGCTGTCCGCCACCATGTCCACCAGCCCTCTGGTGACTAGCTGCTCCTGATTCGCAATCATATAGTCCACCAGCGCGTTACAGAATTTCATCATATAAAATGCGCTGCCGCCGGTAAGGTCATAGATCCGGGAAATCGCCTCCTGGCCCAGCTGACCGCGGTAGCGGCTGCTGCCGTCGGAGAAAAGGATCGGCGTCTCGATCATCTTCCGGGCTGCTTCCTCCCCCAGATAAGACAGACGCTTGCGTCCCATGGTACCCAGACCATTGACTGCTCCGCCCAGATTCTGTGAGGTGATATCCTCATCCATGGTAAACTTGTCCATGAAATCCTGGCCCACCACGATATTCACAAAGCCGTTATCATGAATCATGGCCCGCCACCGGTTCAGAAAATCCTCATTGACCCTGTGCCGCTTCATATGGATATAAACCTGGGTAAACTCATCCACCATGAGAAGAATGGTATAGCGCTTTCCAAATACTTCCCGGAAATTCTGGAAAAACTCCTGAAAGTAAGACTCTCCGAATTCACCGGCAATGTCTGCCACTCCCGGCACCTTCATGCCTTCCTGGCAGAGTTCCTTTTGCAGCTGCCTGTTCCGCCGCAGCTTCTTGCGAAAGCTGGTACAGATGGAGATGAGCAGCTTCCGGTAATAGATATCCTGCCCCTCCTCCACGCCGCGGGACTGGGCGTTAATATCCAGAACGATAGTACCCGGATGTTCTTCTTCTATCTTCTTTCCCAGAAAATACATCACCGAAGATTTTCCGCACCGCTTCTGGCCGTAGATAGCCACAATGCTGCCCGCTTTCAGCTGTCCGTTCGCATCCGTCATCATCTGGCAGATATCCGATATGTCCTCCTCCCGGCCAAAAAACATTTTCTCAGCGCCAGTGATCTCCGGCCGCATCTCGTCGCCTCCGGCAAAGGTGGCATAGGGATTCTCGTAGATAAAATCCGATTCGCGGATATTTAAAGGAATCTGGATCTTCTGATCCCGCAGTTCAGCGCTCTGCGCCTCAGCCGTCCCCTGCTCCCCGTCGTAGGCGGCCGTAAATTCATAGGACAGGGTCAGGGACAATTCCGGCACATCCGGTATGACAGCCCGGTCCAGGACAATGGGGATAATGATCTCCGCAGCCTTTCCTCCGTGGATCTGCTGCCCGTTCCCCGCGATATTCCGGCTGCCGTCCGTATCCACCACAAAGCCCTTCGGACGGCCATAGGGAATGACGCTGACCACTTTCACGTTGACAGCCGGCAGACAGCCCGGCTCATTGGAGACCTCTATAATCTCCTGGCGGCCATTATTGCGCAGGCCGTAATGCCGCACCGTCAGCCTGGGCCTGCAAGTCTTATACTGGCTGTTCAGATATCCCGACAGCGATTTACGGATATTCAGCAGAAACGGCCGCAGCAGCTCAAAGGACAGCCTGGACGGATGCTCTTCCACGGAGCGCAGTATGTTCTGTATATCCCGCCACACCAGCTGCAACCGGTCCGTACGGCTGTCCACCTCCTCGTTTTGCAGACTTATCCGGATATCATTTATGATGCGCCTCGTCCGGTCAAAGCGCTTCTCATCCAGCTCAAACAGATATTTCCCCACGCTCTGGGCCGCCTCCTCCAGCTTCTCCAGAAAGAACAGGGCATTGTCGATGGAGGCCCGGGAAGGGCTCGTAAGAATCTTTCCCAGAGAATCCAGATAGCTGTGGTAATTCGCATAATACTGCTTCACCGCCTCCCTGCGGTCCATGTCCTTCGTCATGCCCCCATCGGCCAGCCGTACCACGATGGTCATGGCGATATCCTCCAAAAGAGGGGCCGGCGCACATTCCAGCAGTTCATCCAGCACCGGCTCCGGCAGATTCAGAAGCATCCTGGACAGCCCCTGGAGATCGGTGCATTTCCTTCTGAGTATCCCGATGATCGCACTGCGTTCTGCGCAGCTGTTCAGGTCGATCCCTGCCGTCTTTGCAAAGAACTCTGCCAGGCAGCGGGCCTCCATACGGCATTTGACCGATGCCGAGAAATCGTTGCGGAACACGCTCTCACAGTAATACTCCACCTCCGCCTTCTCTCTGGCATTATCCCCGCTCAGATAGCGAAAGGCATAGTCAAAAAGGATAGAGCTTCCCGTCTTCTCACAGAAAAATTCGTCTTCTTCCCCCTTCTCGACAAAATCCTGATGGATTCTGGCCGCCAGCAGCAGGAAATTCGGGCGCAGCTGCACCGGTGTGCTTTTATAATATTCCGGCTGGCCATTATAGCAGTTGCGAAGAGAGGTTATGAGGCTCTGTGCCTCCCCGGCGCTCCCTGTAAACACACCGTTTTCTATCTTCAGACGCTTATCTCTGGGCAGATATCCGGCAATGCTGTTTACGTCAAAATTATCCCTTTTAAATTCCAGAAGCGTCATGACGGCCGAGGACGTAAAGCGCATCTCATTTTCCAGGAAATTATGATCGTACTCGAAGCCATAGGCTGCGATGTCCCCTCTGTCCGCGACGGAAGAAGCATTTCCCTTCGGCGTTATATTGTAGATCCTGACATTACCTGCCTTGGGGATGGCTTTGCTGCGGTCCACTTCAAAGGAGACCTGATAGGCGAACCGGTCCGGGTCCGGCATGGAACCGTTGCCATTTTCCAGATCCTTATGGGAAAAATTCAGTTTTCCCTCCTCCCACAGGATATATCCCGCTTTCACTGCGGGATTAAAGTATCCGATGGCTCCGGTCATTCTGGTATGGAGGAAGGGCTCCTCATTGATAATATGCTCCCGCAGTATCTCCGGAGAGACCGCCTTTTGCAGAATTTCTCTGGCTATGGAGGTCAGAAACTCATTCCCCTCCCCTGCGCCGGCCAGATAACTGCGCGCATACCTGGCCGCCGAATCGGTTTCGCCGTTCAGAGCCTCCAGCTGCATCCTGAGTCCGTCCGCAAAGGACGGCATCAGCATATATCCATACTGATCCGCCAGCCTGAGCGCCTGAGGCAGCCGGTCATGGCAGACACATACCTTAAATATGGCTCCCATGGCCCGCTCAGGACTGATAAACGCCCGGGCGAGCATCTCCTCCGTCAGCGTAATCTGCAAGTCATAGTTCCCGTCCAGATTCGCCTGACGGACCTTCGCGTCAAATATCGCTTTCTCCTGCTGATTTTTTGCCACATAGCTGGGCAAGGAAAAATCCTCGCTGTCATAGCGCTCCACATAGAGCGTCTTCTGGCCGTGGCAGGCTAACCGGACCTTCACCTCTCTCCCTGCCGCCAGATCTGCCAGATCCGGCTCGCAGGGATAGATCTGAGAGCCGCACTGCACCACCCGCAGCTCCCTTCCTGTGCAGGAGCCTACCTTTCCCAGCTGATATTTGCTGCGGATATCCACCACGCTGGCTGAGATCTCTCCCCGGCGGCGGTCATCCGCCGTGCGGTGAAAGACCGTCTTATAAAATACCTCCTGCCCCAGGTAGTCCCCTTCCCTCAGAAACTGATGAATCGTATTATCCGCCACCGCGCTCTCATAGCAGCGGTTCTCCTGGTCCACCGAAAAATACACATTGCTCCTGTACAGTCCGAAAATCGTCCCGGCCTGCCAGGTCAGCTGCTCGCAGATATCTTTCGTAAAGTATTCCACCGTACTCACATAGGACATGGCCCCATCCCTCATCAGCGAATACAGACAGGGATACACCGTATATTTCCCCAGCTTCAGCAAATGTGCCAGCTGTTTGTTCACCACGTTTGTAATGCGAAACGTAAAGCTGTCGTTGATTCGTCCCGAGGAGTTCAGCACATTGTAGGATGTAATCAGACCACAGAAAAACAGCCCCTCCATCTCTGCATAAGAAACGACGGTATCCACCCCTTGTGCGGTCCGGACGGAAATCGTATCCGCCCCGTGGGTCAGATACTGCCCCACGCACTTTTTTCCTGTCCTTTTCACCAGCACCAGCGTCTCCTGCCGTGTAAAATCAAGACGGCTGAAATCAAAAGGCTTTTCCCTGGCCATCTGTGTAAAATTTACCTCATACTTAGGCCGCTGCTCCAGGATTTCAATACTGACTGCCCGCCTGCGCGGTCCGGGAGCATACCGGAAAGAGACGCGGTAATCATTCTGGCGCGTGTCAAGATTCTCCCCACCGGAAAGATCCGCCTCCTCAAAATAAATATCTCCCCGCCGTTTTTCCCCGTATTCGCTCTCCCGCACGATATACCCGCAGCCCCTTCTGACCATATACAGGATAATATATCCGTACTCCCTGTCCGGTTTGTCGCCGTCCCCGGCGCTGTCTCTGGCGTCATCCCCGCAAGAGCCTCCATCGGGAGAATCCTGCAGATACATTCCCACCAGTTCATATGCCACCGGCTGAACCTGTCCGTTGTCAAGCCGTATACAAAAAAGCGTTTCGTCAAAGGAATCCAGGATTCCTGAAATCTCCTTCCCGTTTTTCAATGTGATGACGGCAGAACTGCCAATCGCAAGATCGCGCTGCATCAGCTCCTGCATATTTGCCATAAACTACCTCCCGCTGCCCTTATATCCTTTTATCTTTCTATTGTACCTTATCCTGAGTAGTCCGTCCACCCCCGAAGCATTGATTTCATTATATCGGATCCCATAATGCCAAAACCGGCTTCCCCCCAGGAGGAAGCCGGTCCGGCGAATGGTATGGATGTATCAGATGTCAGATATTGTCGCTTTTATTTCCCTCTGGCGCTGCACTCCTCCATCAGATCAAAGAAACGGGCGTTATCCATGCGGTAAACCACCTCCACATTGTGAGGCAGACCCAGGATATCCTCATAGTCACAGACCGTAGCTCCGTCAAAGTAGTTTCCGGCTGTCTCGATATCCACATGAAGCATTTTTGACTCCGTCACCAGCGTCGGATCGATGACGCCGGCCACCGCGCAGGCATCATGGATCGGACAGGTATCCGTAAGTCCCAGCCATTTAAATGTGTTATTGTGGCGGTACATAAACGCCTTCAAAAGCTCCGATACCATGTAGGAAGTCTGATTTTTATGGGAGGCGATCCGGTCGATCACCGTCTGGTCATAGAGCACGGAGTAAGTCGCATCGTACCCGTACATTGTGATCGGAATCCCGCTCTCAAATACGATCTTCGTGGCCTCCGGATCAATGAAGGTATTAAACTCCATGAACGGCCTGGTAAACACAAACTGGCAGGTCCCGCCCATTAAGGATATCTTCTCGATCCGGGAGATCAGGTTCGGATAGCAGCGGATCAGCAGCGCCACATTGGTCAGCGGACCGGTGGGAATCAGCGTGATCTTCTCCTCGCTCTCTCTCAGGACCTGTGCCATGGCTTCCACGGCGCGGATCTCTATCACCTTCTTGGGATTCTCCTCCGGAAAGGTGAAGCCGTCCAGGCCGCTGGCTCCGTGAGCCCCGTTTTCGATGGAGTCCGAATGGCGGCGCAGCTCTGCGATGGCGGCCTCGGCATGATCCTTCCTGCGCACGATGGGCCGGTCGCAGCCAGCTGCCACAGGAATGTGATCTGCTCCGATATAGTGCAGCACATTCAGCGCATTCCTTGTCACCAGCTCCAGAGATTTATTGCCTGACACGGTGGTCACCAGCTTCACATCCAGCCTTGGGCTGTGGCAGGCCAGCACCAGAGCCATCATATCATCATGGCCAGGATCACAATCGACGATAACCGGTATTTTATTCATATCCTCTTCCTCCCCTTACTTACAGTTTTCCGACGCCTTCACTAACAGGTCAAGGAAGCGCGGCGTATCCATGTTATAGACCACCTCCACGTTGGCCGGCAGCTTCAGGCAGCCAGTATAGTCGCACACGGTGGCTCCGTCAAAATAGGTTCCGGCCGTCTCGATATCCACATGGAGCATCTTCGATTCCGTCACCAGCGTAGGGTCAATCACCCCGGCCACCGCGCAGGCGTCGTGGATGGGCGCCACGTCCTTTAAGTTCAGGTGGCTCAGAGAGCTGTTATGGCTGGCCATGAAATATTTCAGAAGCGCCGTCACCATCCTGCCTGTGTCATTGCCAATAGCTTCGATGCGGCGGATCGTCTCCGTATCGTAGAGCACGCGGTAGGTCACATCATATCCGAACATGATGATGGGCACGCCGCTCTCGAACACGATCTTGGTCGCTTCCGGATCCAGCAAAGTATTAAACTCCATAAAAGGCCGGTTCAGCACAAACTCACTGGTGCCTCCCATCATGGAAATCCTCTCGATCTTGCACAGAAGATCCGGAAATGCCCGGACTAAAAGCCCTATATTGGTCAGCGGACCGGTGGGAATGATCGTGACCTTCTCCTCACTCTCTCTGAGCACTTTTGCCATCAGCTCCACTGCTCCCATGGAAGCCTCCCTCTTCGGATTCTCCTCCGGGAAGGTAAATCCGTCCAGGCCGCTTACGCCGTGGGCCGAGGCTCCGGTCACCTGCTTCTTTGGCTCCTGCTCCTTTTCCCCTGCTGCCGGCGTCATCTTCCATTTCCTGCGCATGGCATAGAGCTGCGCGATCCGTTCCTGATGGTCTCGCACTATGGGATTTTTCGTGCCCCGCCCCACCGGCACCTCATCGGCCCCGATGTAGTGGAGCACATTCAGGGCGTTTCTGGTGGTGTTATCCAGCGTATTATTTCCGGCTACGGTGGTGACCGCCCGGATATCCAGAGCCTTGCTTCCGTATGCCAGCACCAGGGCCATCATATCGTCATGGCCCGGATCACAGTCAATGATTACAGGTATTTTTCTCATGATATTGCTCCTCTCCCGCCCTTTTCTCCCGGGCGTCCCAGGCTGTTTCGTGGTATCTCTTCTGCCGCAGCCGCATCAAGGCATCCTTTACAGACACGGCAGCTCAGGCCCTCTTCGCTTTCATCACCGGCAGATAGGCTAACGTCCCCAGTACGGCCAACGCCGTGCAGATCCAGAACATCTCCTTCATCCCAAAGGCATCCACAATCAGTCCTGCCACATAGTCGCCCAGGATGCTGCTGATCGCCACATGTCCCCCGGTCACCAGCGTGATCGCCGTGGCCCGAAGCTCTCCGGGCGCCACATCGCTGATGGCACAAATCATGGCAGGCTGTAAAAAGCCGTAGGACAGAGAATTGATAATCTGAATCCCAATGGTCATCCACAGGCTGTCCGCCAGAGCCATGCTGAATATCCGCGCTACGGTAAAAAAGCAGGCCAGCATATACAGATTATTGTTAGAAAGCTTCTTTTTCTTATACAGCCAGCTGTACACCAGCATACAGGGCAGCATTCCCACCGTATTAATGGCCATGGAATAGCCGTTATGTACGCTGGTTCCCCCCATCTGTACGATCATGATCGGGGCAAAGGTCAGAGCCGCTTTCAGTCCTATATTCAGGAGAATCGTGCTGGCGAAGACAGCGCAGAAGGCTTTATTGCCGAGAAGCGTCCCCGCGGCCTCCCCCATTGTGATCGTCTTTTTGGCCCTTTTTCCCGGGGACGATCCGCTCCCCGCGCTCTTTACGACTGCCTGCTCTTTTTCCACACCGTCCTCTCTGCACGGCGTCTCCGAAAAGCACAGTAAGAACACAAAGGCCACCGAAAGCAGGATTCCATGAATACCGAAGGCCCACTCGATACCGTAGCGGTCCAGTATATCTCCCACAAACAGGCAGGCCACCGCGCTGAAGAAGGAGCCGCAGCCGCGGGCCACGCCGTAGACGATATACCGGTTCCGGCTCTCTGCGATGTTGGTCAGAGAGTCTAAAAGTCCCCGGATGGGATTATCAAAGCAGGCCACCAGCAGGCTGCCGATTACCAGCAGGAAGGTCGTCCTGGCAAAGAACGGCATCAGGCATCCTAAAGGAACCGATATCCCCAGACACAGGAGGATCACCCTCTTCAGACTGATCTTTGTATCCGCTATATAGCCCCAAAGCGGCTGAAATACCAGATTAAAGGCCGACATCAGCGCCACAATCAGACCCACCTGAGTCGCCGAATATCCGCGCCCATATAAATATGTAATCAGAAATGTGCTGAATACCGTGCAGCCGGCCCAGAATCCGGCCTGGGTCCCGCAAAGCAGGACGCTGTCACATTTTGCTCTTTTGTTCGTCTTGTCCATCTTTCCTTCTTTCTATGTCCTTACACAGACGCATCCCGGAGCTGGCTGATATTCTTTTTCTTTCTGCGGGATGCCTGGATCTCCTCCCTGGCGCTGTTGATTACCATGATGACCAGAGTGATCACATAGGGGATCGCCATGACCAGCTCCGAGGGCAGCTGCAGAATCTGGATCGAATTGGAGATCGCCTGGGCCACGGCAAAGAGCATGGAAGAAAGCGTCACCAAAAGCGGGTTTCCGTGGCCGATGGCATTGGCCGCCACACCGATGAAGCCTCTGGCTCCTGTCATATTGCGGGTAAACCAGGACACATAGCCCATGGAAAGGAACATACCGCCGAAGGAAGCGATACCGCCGGCGATAATCAGGGAGATGATCTTAATCCGGTCTGTGTTCTCTCCCACCGACTTCGCCGCCTTCTCGTTCTCACCCACCGCCCGGACTTTGAGTCCGAAAGGAGTCTTGTAAATCAGCACGAACACCCCTGCCACCACGGCAAACGACAGATAGGTCAGCAAATTGTGACCGGACAGCACCTGACCCAGAAACGGGATATCCCTGAGAATCGGGATGTCCACATTGGGAAAGGTCAGGCTTTGCAGCTTGGAGGTGGAGCCTTTGTCTCCCGCCAGCACAGCGCAGAGGAATACACTGAAGCCGGAAGTAAAGAGGTTGATCGCCACGCCGGTCAGATTGGCCGCCGTCTTCATCTTCACGTGGAAGAAAGCCAGAAAACCTCCCATAAACATACCTGTGGCCAGTCCGGCCAGGCAGCCTAATATGAGATTCTGGGTAAACGCGCTGATCAGAGTCCCCATCAGAGCGCTCATCAGCATGGTTCCGTCAATTGTGATATTCACGATCCCGCATTTGGTTGATACCAGGGCTGCCATACTGGCAAACAGAATCGGCGTACCTACACGAAGAACCGTGAACAGAAAACCTGCCGAAAACACATTATCAAAGAATACGCCTAGCATTCCGTCGCCTCCTCTCCCTCTGGCTGCCGTTCGTTTCTAAGCCGGGTCTGTCTCTCGATCTGGCGCTGCTGCAGATTATTCATCAGAGCTTTGGAAGCAATCATCAGAATCATGATCGCCTGGATGGCCGAGATCAGTTCCAGCGGAATATCGCTGTACAGATTCATGATCTGTGCTCCGGTACGGATATATCCCAGAAACAGTGCTGCCAGAGGTACCAGCAACGGGTTCTGATAGGCCAGCGTGGCCACCATAAAGCCGTCCCAGCCATATCCGGGCATGGCCACCCAGGAGAAGCGGGGCGCTTTCCCCAGCACGTCGATACCGCCGCCGACGGCAGCGATCATCCCGCCTAACAGGGCCACCAGCACGCTGATCCTGGTGATATTCACTCCGGTATATTTTGCAAATCCGGGATTCTGGCGGACCAGCTTCGCCTCATACCCCCATTTGGTCCGGTTGGCAAAGAACCAGGCCAGGCCGGCGAATATAAGTCCGATGAAGAAGCCCACGTTTACGTTTGTCTTCTTTATTATAGAAGTAAGTACCGCTCCCTCCGGAAACAGCGCCGTGGCCACGCCGGAGGTGTATCCATAATCATGGAGATAATAATTCAGTACATAGACTCCCACATACAGCAGCACATAGTTCAGAAGCAGGGAGAAGATAAAGGAATCGCTGTGAAACTTATGTTTGGCTATCACGGGAATCACTGCGATCAGCCCTCCCACCAGTCCTGCCGCCAAAAGCGCCAGCACCAAAAGAAGCTTGCTCTCGATCTGAACCGATACCGCCACGGTCGCCGCGATAAAGCCGCCGAAATAAGCGACGCCTTCCCCGGCCAGCGTGATATCTCCCGCTGCAAACAAAAGACAGGTCGCAACGCCGGTGAACAGAACCGGGGTCGCGTTTTCTAAGATACCTCCCAGATGGCGTACCGAATCCAGAGGTCCCAGGAAGAAATACTTAAGCGCCTTCAAAGGCTCATCGGCGATGATAAAGACTACGACCACAATGATGAGCATCCCGATGCCGAAGGCTGCCAGTAACTTTAACGCATTGAACTCGCGCTGTATCTGTTTCGCTGATTTCAGCTTTTTATTCGTATTCGCCATGGCACACTCCTTTTATCTCCTCTGGCGTCTGTTTCTTCACGCCCAGCATGTACTGGCCCAGCTCCGACTCTGTCAGCTGCCTGGTATCTTCAAAATATCCCGCGATCTGACCATCGTACATGACGATCACCGAATCGGACAGTTCCAGGATCTCGTTGAGATCCGCCGAGATCAGCAATACTGCGGCCCCCTGGTCCCGAAGCTCCAGAAGCTTCTGATGGATGAAGGTGGTGGCTCCGATATCAATTCCCCGTGACGGCTGATCCGCCACGATAAGAGGTACATGTTTTCTGGTCTTCTCTGACAGCTCTCTGGCCACGACCACCTTTTGCATGTTACCTCCGGAGAGCATCGACACCAGCTGATCCGAGTCGTCGCATTTTACCCGATAATCCTTTGAGACCTCCTTCGCCAGCGTCCGCAGCTTCCTGTTTTTCAGAAATCCCCTGTCGCTGTAGCGCGAATCCGACACCAGAAAGGGCACCAGATTTTCCATAATATCGCCGGAGGCCACCACACCGTAGGTCAGACGGTCCTGGGGGATGTAGGCCAGCATATTTTCCCGGATATCACGGATCTTTTTACCGCGGATAGACACATCCGATATCCGCACGTCTCCGGCGTCCAGAGGCTGCATCCCGGTCAGCATGGCGATGAGCTCTGCCTGCCCGTTGCCCTCCACGCCGGCCACTCCCAGGATCTCCCCGCTGCGCACCGAGAAGCTGACGTTTCGCACATGCACCTTTTTCTCGCTGTCCACATTAAAGGCTTTATCCACCCTCAGGACCACTTCCTTCGGCTGAGCCGGCGTCTTCTTAATCTCCAGCACCGCGTCTCTGCCTACCATCAGCCGGGAAATATCCTCCTCCGTGATATCGCTGGTTCCCTCCTCCGGATTCCCATGGATATCATAGACCCCCATGCTTTTACCGGAACGCATGATCGTGACCCGGTCGCAGATCTCGATTACTTCCCGTATCTTATGAGAAATAAAGATCAGAACATGGCCGTTATCCCGCAGTATTTTCAGCTGCTCGAAAAGCTTTTCTGTCTCCTGCGGCGTCAGCACCGCCGTAGGCTCGTCCAGAATCAGGATTTTTGCACCGCGGTAAAGCGCTTTCAGGATCTCCAGCTGCTGTTTCATTCCTACGCTCAGGTCTTTCACCCTCGTATCCGGGTTCAGGGAGAAATGATACTTTTCGGACAGCTCCCTGACGATGCTTTTGGCCTTCTTACTGTCAGTCAAAATCCCCTTTCTGGGAGCGTTTCCCAGAATCAGATTCTCCGCCACGGTCAGGGAGGACACCAGCATAAAGTGCTGATGTACCATGCCGATCCCCATCTTCAGGGCCTCGGAGGAATTGTGGATGCGCACCTTTTGTCCGTTCAGATAAATCGTCCCGGCGGTGGGCTGCTCCATTCCGAATAATATGTTCATCAGCGTGCTTTTGCCTGCGCCGTTTTCTCCCATCAGGGCATGGATCTCCCCTTCACGCAGAGTAAAATTTACGCCGTCGTTGGCCAGGATCCCATTCCCATAGATCTTGGTGATCCCCTCCATACGCAAGATATCCTGATTCAAAAATCCACCTTCTTTCACGGGTTGTAAACTGTCTTTTGCTGGCAACGGGTACAAAAACAGCTGGCCGGCAGTTTCTGACTGCACTGCCGGCCAGCCGCCACTTTCCAGAAGTTATTCGGTTGCGCCTGCCCAGGACTTAATCTGGGCGATCTCCTCCGCCGATGCTCCCAGGGCTGTTCCCACCGTGATCTCTCCGCTGATAATCGCAGCCTTCGCCGCCTCGATCTGTGTCTTTATCTCATCCGGCACCAGAGTCTGGTAGTTTCCGTCCATGTATAAATCCACGCCGCCCTCTGCGATACCAAGCGCTTCCTGACCGGGCTTTAACTCGCCTGCTGCGAACAGACGGACCGCACGGTCCACGGCTTTATCCACACACTTCAGCTCCGAGGAAAGGATTACCTCCACCCAGTCCGGATTCGACGCGCCGTACTGCGCTTCTCTGTCGATATCCACGCCGATGGAATTTACCTTGGCTTCCGCCGCACCCTCCATGACGCCTTCGGAAGAAGGACCTGCCGCCGGGAAGAGTACATCTGCGCCCATGTTTACCTGGGTCAGCGCGATCTCCTTGGCCTTAGCCGAATCATACCAGTCTCCGGTGAAAGAGATGGCTACGATACCGGATTCCTTTACATGCTTCGCGCCTTCCACATAGCCCCACATAAAGTCGCAGATGTTCGCGTTTTCCATGCCTCCCACGAAGCCGATCGTTCCGCTCTTGCTGACGCCCATGGCCAGCATACCGGCCAGATATGCGCCCTCGTTCTGCTTGAAGTTTGCACAGTAGATATTATTTCCTTCATAGGTGGTGAAATCAAAGGTAGTGTCAAACAGCGCATACATCGTATCCGGATAATCCGGCGCCACGATCCGGAATACATCCGCCATGGTGCCCGTGGACAAAATCAGGTCATATCCGTCCTCCGATACGTCGGTCACAGATGCCTGTACCTTCGCCACATCCGCAGACCCGTCTCCCTCGATCAGAGTGATCTGCATGCCGGTCTCAGCCGCGATCGCTTCCAATGCCGCACAGGCCATGTCGATCGTTCCGCTGTCGCCGCGGGGGCCGGTAAAAATCGCACATACCTTCAGACTACTGAGATCTCCGGATGTTCCGCCCTGCCCCTGTGTCTCGTCTCCACCTGAGGCGGAAGCCTGCGTCGTCTCCTTTCCGGAATCGCCGCCTGCGGCTGTCGTCGCCGTGGTGTCCTTACCTGCGCAGCCTGCCAACAGGGCACATAGCATTGCCATTGTCAAAAGGATTGCCGTAAATTTCTTCATCATGATTCCTCCCATTCTGGTTTCATCTGATAAGCCTCTTGTGCCCGGAATTTCTGTCGGGCCTGGTTTTGTATAGCTGTAAACCTGCGCCTTTCCCCAAAGGGACACGCTGCAGTCGTGGCTGTTCCCAGCAAAAGCTTTAGGTAAAAGCGTTTACCTGCTATGAGTATATAATTATCACAAAGATGGCCTGATGTCAAGTTCTTATTTTTGTTTTTTTCAAGAAAATGCTGGTTTTTCTTTTGTAATCCCTTTTTATATTTGGCATATTCTCCGAAAATAATCTCGATTGTTTTTTCACATTCTATCACTTTGCATAAATTCGCCTTCCTCCCATTCCTCGCGCGCGTGGTAATAAGGAAAAGCAAGCTAACTCAAAACATTTGATTATCATTTTAATTTTTCTGCTAATTAACGAAAAGGCGTTTCTTATATCCCGCAAGTTCTGCGCATCATATAGTTTTCAAAAAAAATCCTTGACATTTCACGGATATCTGTATAAAGTTAAGGTCATAAATATTTTGCTATCAAACCCTTACGAGGATATCAGCATACAAAAGGACTTACACATGAAAGTTACCATCAAAGATATAGCCAGAGAATGCGGCGTTTCCACCTCCGCCGTCTCCCTTGTCTTAAACGGCAGAGACACGCGCATCTCAGAAGAAACACAGCAAAAGATCATCGGCACGGCGCGGAAATATAATTACCGGCCAAACCGGCTGGCCGTCAGCCTGTTAAAGAAAGAGACCTCCACCTTCGGAGTCATCATTCCCGATATCAGCAATATCTTCTTTGCCGAATTTTGCAAAGGCTGCGAGACGGCAGCCCGCGGCAATGGCTATACGCTGATGATTATGAGCTCAGATGAGTTTCCCCCCGACAGCATGAAGCATATAAACACTTTCTTAGACAGTCAGGTGGACGGCATCATCTATGTGGCTCCCTCCAATATCGACAATCGCTCCATCCATGAGATCTGTTCCAAAATCGCCGCCGCCGATATCCCCTTTGTCGCCGTGGACCGCGCGCTGGATTTTCCCTCCGCCAAATCGGTCCTGGTCGATAATATCCACGGCGGATATATCGCCACCAGGCATTTGATCAAGCTGGGCCATGAGCGCATCGGCTGTCTCACAGGCCCTCTGTGCAATAAGATTTCCCGGGACCGTCTGGAGGGTTATCGCATGGCTCTGGAAGAACACAATCTTCCGTTTGACCGGAATCTGGTGCTGGAGGGAAATTTTTCTGTCGACAGCGGCCGCCAGAGTCTCCCCCATATGCAAAAGCAGCGGGCCACCGCTCTCTTCTGTTTTAACGATATGATGGCCCTGGGAGTCTACCGCGCTTTGCAGGACAGCGGCCTGCGCTTTCCCGATGAAATGTCGTTGGTCGGATATGACGACATTTTCGTCACATCGCTTCTGGAGACCCCTTTGACCACAGTAAACCAGCCGGCATATGAGATCGGTTCCACATCCATCCGCATTCTGCTGGCTCTGGTGCAGGGCAGTACCGATATCGACAGCATGGTGTTCACACCGGTCCTGAAAATACGTTCCAGTACCAGGCCGCTCCGCCACTGAGCGCCCGCTGCCTGCCATAATACAAAATAAGGGAAGGTATCGCTATGAGAGTATTAAATTTTGGATCCCTGAATATCGACCACACTTACCGTGTGGACCACATTGCCGCTCCCGGTGAGACCGTCGCCGCCGAATCGCTCTCCTACGCCCCCGGCGGCAAGGGACTGAATCAGTCCATCGCCCTGGCCAGAACCGGCCTTCCCACCTTCCATGCCGGCTGCGTGGGCCGCGACGGTCAGATGCTCACGGACACCCTGAGAGATGCCGGTGTCCATACGGATTATCTGATTCCCGTGGAGGAGATAAACGGTCACGCCGTAATTCAGGTGAGCCGCGACGGCCAGAACTGTATCTTTATTCACGGCGGCTCCAACCAGTCCCTCACAGCAGAGCAGGCGGAGCGGATTCTGTCCGGTTTCATCGAAGATACGGTGGTCCTGATGCAAAATGAGACCAGCCAGGTAGCCCACATCGCCGAAAAATGCCGGGAACTGGGAATCCCTCTGGCCTTTAATCCTTCGCCCTTTACGCCGGATCTGACCGAAGGTTTTCCCTTTGATGCCGTCCGCTATCTTCTGGTCAACGAGACCGAAGGGCAGGAGCTCAGCGGCGGACACACACCGGACCAGATCGCGGATATTCTCATGAGACGCTATCCCGAAATGCACATCATCCTCACCCTGGGCAGTCATGGGGTCTATTATGCCGGACCGGCCGGACGCATACGCCAGGATGCCTTTATCGTCGATACCGTAGATACTACCGGCGCCGGGGATACCTTCACCGGTTTTTTCCTGGGCCTTCTGCTTCAGGGATACCAGGTTTCGGACGCACTGCGCCATGCCTGTGCCGCCGCCGCCCTGTCCGTCACCGTGGCCGGCGCAGCCCCCTCCATCCCGCAGATGGAGGCCGTAAAGGCTTTTTTAAGAGAGAGGCAGTGAGCCGGCGCCGTGTAAGCCATAGTATCAATAGTGTCAAAGAAAATATTATGAAATCGTTTTCATATCGGAGCAAAAAATTTTCTTATGAAATCAAAAAGGACCGGCAGGCTTTCTCTTATCGCCTGCCGGTCCTCTATGCTTGATGTTAACAGATCTCTGCGCCGGAGGGCATCCCTTTCTCCGGCGTCATCAACGCCAGGTTTCCGTTCTCGTCCTCTGCGCACAGAAGCATTCCCTCGGACACCTTTCCGGCCATGGTAGCCGGCTTCAGATTGACCAGCACCATCACCTTCTTGCCAACCATCTCCTGGGGCGTATAGTGGGCCTTGATGCCGGACAGGATCTGTTTCACCTCTGATCCTATCTTTACCTGGGAGCAGAGAAGCTTCTTGGACTTCTTCACCTCTTCACAGGCGATAATCTCTCCCACCTGGAACTGGAGCTTTGCAAAATCGTCATAGCTGATCTCCGGTTTTTTCTCGATATCGATCCCGGCCTCTTCGCCTGCCTCCGCTTTCATCTGCTCTGCCTTCGGAGATTCCGCTTCTGCCTTGGCAGCCTCCGTCCCGGCCTCCTCCGGCTTTGCTTCGGCGATCTGCGCGGCGGCCAGAGCCTCCGCCTTGTCCAGAACTTCCTTCACATCCAGGCGTGCGAAGAGAATCTCCGGCTTTTCGGTCACTCTGCCCTCTCCATAAAGTCCAAATTCCTTTAACTCCTCCAGTGTGCGCTTCCTTCCGCCGATCTGGGACAGGATCGCCTTCGACGTATCCGGCATGAAGGATTCCAGAAGGCTGGCGCCCATGCAGATGCTCTCTGCAAGATTGTAAAGCACCGTGGCCAGACGGTCTTTTTTGCTCTCATCCTTGGCCAAAGCCCAGGGCATCGTCTCGTCAATATACTTATTGCAGCGCTTAAACAGGGAGAAGATTTCGCTGATGGCGTCGGCCACGCGAAGCTCATCCATCTTCGCATCCACCTTCCGCACTGTCTCCAGCGCTGCGGACTTCAGCTCCTCATCCACCGGCTCTGCCGCCTTGCCGTCCCGGACGATCCCGCCGAAATACTTATTGGACATGGAGACGGTGCGATTGACCAGGTTACCCAGCACATTGGCCAGGTCGGAATTCAGCCGTTCCACCAGAAGCTCCCAGGTGATCACGCCGTCATTGTCAAAGGGCATCTCATGAAGCACGAAATAGCGAACCGCATCCACTCCGAAAAAGTCCACCAAGTCGTCGGCATAGATCACATTTCCCACAGATTTGCTCATCTTACCTTCCCCCCGCAGAAGCCAGGGATGGCCAAACACCTGCCTGGGCAGCGGCAGATCCAGGGCCATCAAAAAGATGGGCCAGTAGATCGTATGGAAACGAATGATATCCTTGCCGATCAGATGCAGATCGGCCGGCCAGTATTTCTCAAACAGTTCTCCATGGCTGCCGTCACAGTCATAACCCAGTCCTGTGATGTAGTTAGTCAGGGCATCCAGCCACACATACACCACATGGCGTTCATCGAAATCCACCGGAACGCCCCATTTGAAAGAGGTGCGGGATACGCACAGATCCTGCAGGCCCGGCAGAAGAAAATTGTTCATCATCTCATTTTTGCGCGACACCGGCCGGATAAACTCCGGGTGCTCATTGATATGCCGGATCAGGCGGTCCGCGTACTTGCTCATCTTAAAGAAATAGGCTTCTTCCCTGGCCGGCTGCACAGGACGGCCGCAGTCAGGGCACTTACCGTCCACCAGCTGGGATTCGGTGAAGAAGGACTCGCAGGGAGTGCAGTACATCCCTTCATAGCAGCCCTTGTAGATATCTCCCTGGTCGTACAGCTTCTTAAAGATCTTCTGCACCTGCTTCTCATGGTCTTCATCGGTGGTACGGATGAATTTGTCATAGGACGTATTCATCAGGTCCCAGATCCGGCGGATCTCTCCCGCCACACTGTCTACGAATTCCTTCGGCGTCACACCGGCTTCCCCGGCTTTTAACTCGATCTTCTGACCATGCTCATCCGTACCGGTCTGGAAGCGGACATCATAGCCCTGCTCCCTCTTATAGCGGGCGATGCTGTCGGCCAGCACGATTTCATAGGTGTTGCCGATATGGGGCTTGCCCGATGTGTAGGCAATGGCTGTCGTAATGTAGTAGGGTTTTTTGCTCATATTGATTCCTCCGTGTTTGTGATTTTGGGTTAGAAGTCCTTTCATGCCGGCATGAAGGGCACCCCATTCATCCTTATGCGCTAACGAGCAGTGTACCTCGATTCCGCTTCGCTTCATCTCGGTCGCGTGCTTCGCACTATGCACTGCTCATTGCCGTCGCGCAAAAAGTCCCCAGTCCGGGAAGGACCAGGGACGAATTCTCTTCGTGTTACCACCGCTGTTCATCCGTGCCTCACGGCACGGACCTCATGGAGTACAGGATGTCACCGATACTCCTGCGCTGTAATGGGCGCGCCCATCACCGCCTGCCGGAATATATACCCAGTCGGGTCGGCGGTGCTGCTCCGAGGCCATCTTCCGCGGGACTTCCATGCTTCTTCTCAGCAACCGAAGCTCTCTGTGATATCCGCCTGCGCGTACTCTCCTCTTCATGGCATGTAGCTTATCTCTTCCCGGTACAAAGGCCGTGGAAGAATTTCTGATTGTATCATACCGGATGAAAATACGCTTGTCAAGGGGAAGTTTTGTGCCGGCGGGACATCTGCGTTACTGCTGGCAAGAATCCCTCCTGTCTCCAAATATCTACCCTTGATATTCCTCTACCGCTATCACCGTAAGCACGCCTTCCCTTACCTGAAAGCGGATATTCTGTTTTCCAAAAGCCACGCCATAGATACGCTTTGGATCATTCTGGTAGGACGGACGGGGATCCTGGGACAAAATCCCCCGGAGAGCTTCCCTTTTTTCTTCGGGAACCCTTTGAAGAAGTTCCCCGGGAAATTCCACCGTCACTGCATAATCTGTATGCTCACCTGCAAATCCGCATCGCGCATCGGGATGGCTGTCTGTAAAGGGCAGGTACGGCTTGATGTCATAGACAGGACTTCCATCCATCAGATCCGCACCGGCCACCAGCAGCACCGGCCCCTGCTTCGCATCCCTTTCAAGCCCCAGAAGCCGTACCGAGGACAGGCCGATGGGATTCGGGCGAAACGGCGAACGGGTGGCAAAGACACCCATATGCTTCTTCCCCCCCAGCCGCGGCGGATGGACTGTCGGCGACCAGCCGTCTCTCACCGCTTCCGAAAACTCCCACAAAAGCCAGATATGGGAATACCCTTCTATTCCGTGAAAGGCAGCCGGATTCCTGTATTCCGGTTCAAAAACGATACGCGCCGTCAGCTCGTCTACCAGACCGCTCTGGCGTGGGATTCCGAATTTCTCCGGGAAATCGCTGTGAATCCTCGCAATGGTTTTCATACCTCTTTCCATATTGCTCCTTCCTGTCTGTTACCTGCTCTACCGGGACACATTTATATGGTCCACCCAGATCCTCGGCGTCCGATGGGTTTTTGCACAGAGAGAGGGAACAGAGGAACAGCGGGCTGCGATATTTTTCATACTATCTATGGCCTGAATTATATCCTGTTCCATCCGGTCTGCCCTCCTTCCATTCACTTATCACCTATTATAACAATTCTGCCCGGATTTTGTGACACTTCCCAATTAAAAAGTTTTGCATTTCCACATGTATGAAGATGCCTGCTTTTTCATACACTGTCTCAGAAGGAGGAGTCCTATGTTTCGTTCTGATCGCTTTGCTGCCGGATGGCGCCGTTTAATCCGGTCATCCGCTCTCATATTTCTGTCTGTCAGCCTCTGTCTTGCACCGTCTCTCTCCGGCTGCGGGACCCGGCCTCTCTCCGGTTCCTCCGAAAGCAGCGCTTCCTGGGATAAACAGGCTGCTGCGGACCCGGCCCTCTCCGGCTCCTACGAAGTCTACCGGCAGGGGGAAGCATCCCAGGCTCTATTTGATCGGCTCACCGGAGATCTCTTTCTGAGCGAAGCCACCTCGGATACTCTGACGCTCCACTATAGCCTGGCTTCCCCGGCCGATTATGGAATCGAAGACTATGAAGCAACCTTTGGCCAATACTCCCGGGAAGCATTCGACGCAGATATCCTAAGCGCCAGGCAATATCTGGATTCTCTTTTGCAGATTCCACGGGAAAGTCTCTCCGGCGACAGGCAGTTGACTTATGATATCCTGACCGAAGCTCTGACCCTGTCTGTCCAGACCGGGGATTTCTACTATTACCGCGAATCTCTGGGCCCTACCACCGGTCTCCAGGCACAGCTGCCGGTGCTCCTGGCTGAGTACCATTTTCGAAGTGAGCGCGATATCCTGGACTATCTGGCGCTATGTAAGGATCTTCCCCGATACTTCGGCCAGATTCTCTCCTTCGAGCAGGAGAAAGCCGAGTCAGGGCTCTTTATGTGCGATATGGTACTTGACCAGATTCTCGACCAGTGTCGTTCCTTCTGCGAGGATCCCGAACATAATTTTATGCTGGCTGCCTTTAATGAAGCGCTGGAAAAGCTGGACTGGCTCAAACAAGAAGAAAAGCTGGCCTACCGTCAGCAGAACCGGTCCGTCATCCTGGAGTCTGTGATCCCTGCCTATGAACAGCTTTATCAGGGCCTTTCAGCCCTGCGCGGGCAGGGAGTCAACGAGCAGGGTCTTTGTTACCTGCCCCAGGGAAGCGATTATTACCGTCTTTTGGTGCAGTCTGCCACCGGCTCCTCCCGTCCGGTGGAAGAACTGATCCGTCTGGTCAGTCAAAGGCTCATAGACGATACCCGCGCCATGTCCCAAATCTATAGAACCACAGTGGACATGGACCGCCAGTTAAAACAAAATTTCACCCTGACGGATCCTGAACTGATCCTCATGGACCTGCAAAGCCGGATGCGGGAAGACTTTCCTGTTCTCATGGACACCTACTGCCAGATCAAATATGTGCCCTCTGCACTGGAAGCCCATCTGAGTCCGGCCTTCTATCTGGTGCCGCCTATGGATGCCCTGACCGAAAATTATATTTATGTAAATTCCAGCGCAACCGATACGTCACGGCTCTATACTACTCTGGCTCACGAAGCTTATCCAGGCCATTTGTATCAGACTGTCTATTCCGCCTCACATCAGACTGAGCCTCTGCGCAGTCTGCTGAACTTCAAAGGCTTTACAGAGGGGTGGGCCACCTATGTGGAACGCCTGGCCTACGGATACGAGGACAGTTTTTCTCCTGAGCTTAAGGAGTTTGTCACCCGGAACGCCTCCGCCACCCTGGCGCTCTATGCTCTCTGTGATATGAATATCCATCTGAATGGCTGGGACCTCCAGGAGACCGCCCAGTTTCTTCGTACCTGGATCACAGGGCTTCCTGATGAGTCAATACAGGAAATCTACTATGCCATCCTGGCGGCGCCGGCCAATTACTTAAGCTATCATGTGGGGGCTATGGAGTTTGAGCTTCTGCGGGAAGATGCCATGACGCGCCTTGGCGACGCCTTTGATGCCAAAGAGTTTCACACCTTTATTCTTGAAACAGGCGCCTGCCCCTTCGATGTGCTGAGAGAGCGGATGGAGGAGTGGATGGCGGTGGTGGCCGGGGCGTAGAAAGGAACGGCTGCCACGCCGGCCGCGGAAAGCCGTCGCCAGACCAGCAATGAATACGGTCCGTTTGTAAAAACTGAGGATGAACTGATGATAAACAAAAGCACCAAAAACGAACCGATTTCAAACAGGCACCTCAAAGGCCGGAATCCGTCGTAAAATCGACAGGTCCCGACCTTTTCTTTACGCACACCGCCAAAGGCTCGAACTCTTGACACTCTGATAGACAGCCAATACGTTCTACTTTTATTACATAAAAAGCATTGCTTGTCAGCTGCGCCGGTATGTGGTATAGTATTTGCAGGGAAACCAGAGAGCCAAAGGCGGCTTACCCTCCACATACGGAGGGGCTACCCTCCAGTCGAAAGAAAGGAGGGATTGCCGATGAACGTTACATACTCGGATTTATTCCAGTTTTGTATCTTTATCGT
>JAAVZR010000016.1 GCA_022791755.1 Lachnospiraceae bacterium | reverse complement strand
GTTTTATTCGTGAAGAAGATAAACGAAAGATATATCAAATCACGGATTTAGGATTAGAAGTTTTACAGCTTGAACGGAAACGAATTGAACGCTTATATAAGATAGCTCAGGAGGAAATGTAGAATGGAAGTAAAAAAAGAATTCAAATGGTTTACAATATTTGAATATGAAAAAGAACAAGATTATTTAAGAGAAATGCACAAAGCAGGTTGGAAATTTGTTAAGTTAACGGGCTTGGGAATGTACCATTTTGAAAAATGCCTTCCCCAAGATGTGGTCTATCAACTGGATTATAACAAAGATGGACTTGCTCATAAAGATGAATATTTGAAAATGTTCGATGATTGCGGTTGGGAATACATACAGGATTATTTTGGTTACAGTTATTTTAGAAAAGTTGTTTCTGATGACGGTATAGCAGAAGAAATTTTTTGCGATGATGAATCAAGACTTCAGATGATGCAACGGGTATTAAAAGGAAGAATGTTACCACTGTTGATTATATTTTTTCTTGTATTGTTACCGCAGTTTCTTACTAACTTGTTTGACGCACGCAATTATTTTATAGCTACATTTATTGGTGGTGTTTTAACTACGTACATTGTGATATTCGCCATATTCTTTGTGAAATATAGTCAGTATAAAAGCGACAGAAAATAATATAAGAAAGGGGGCACACATAAATGTATGAGTTTTTTCAATCAGCATTCCCATGGATTCTGTTGGGATTATTTGTGGCTGTTAGTTGCGCGTTTTTTAATAAAAAAAGGAAATAAACTTATGAAGTCTATAGGAAGAAATAACACTCTTCAAGATGAGAATTTTGAAGAGTGTTTTCTGATATATGTAAGACCATAAGGCAAGAAAAGTGCCTTGTGGATTTGTTTCAATGCCTATCGGCTATCTCTGTCAATGGATTTCTTACGCTGTCTTTGCGGTGGCTGTCGGTTTTCTGCTGATTTGATATTCCCACTCCGCAAGGTCACGGTTGTACTGTTCCACAACGCTTTCCATTTCTCGGAAAGTACGCATAAACACCTGCACATCGGGATAACCGTCCTCTTTGAGTGTATCAGGGATTTTATCCAGTCTGTCGGCAAGCTGCTGTTTCAACTGCGGCAGAACTTTGTCCCGCAAGTTTTTGATTTTTACCGCTTTATCCTGCACCTTTATCATCAGATTCCGCATATGACGGAACTCTGCCATATCAGTATCAAGCGTAGGCTTGGGCGGCATATCTTCTTCCCGAATAAGGTTTATCGCGCCAAAGCTGCGTCTAATGATAGTATAGCATAGGGATATGATTATTTCTACTGTTCTGCTCCCACAGCGGGAAACATGTCCTGTACCGCTTGTATGAGAAACCGAAAATCGCCCGGGAAAGAATAACTCCCTTCGGGCGGAAATTCCAGTTTGAGCTTCTCACCCGAAAGGAGTATTTTATGGCAGCACCAAAACGGTTTTTGCCGATTATTTCAGTTCTTCTGTCAGCCTCTCGATCTCATCAATGATTTCACCGATGTAGGCAATGGTATCCAGCAAGGGAGCATCCGTGGTGATATCAATTCCTGCCAGCGCGGCCAGTCCCACAGGATCCAGCGTGCTGCCGGCAGCCAGCACCTTCTTCCAGTCCTCCACCGCGGGCTGTCCCTCCGCCTCGATGCGCTTGCACGCCTGGGTAGCCACGGTCAGTCCGGCACTGTATGTGTAGGAATACAGTCCCATATAGTAATGAGGCTGACGCATCCAGGTACGGGCGGCGTCCTCGGAGATTTCCACCTCCTCGCCCCAGAAGCTTTGCAGGGTCTCCTGCATCAGGCGGTTTAAGATTTCGGCATTGACGCTGCCGCCTTTATCCACAATCTCGTAGACCTTTCGCTGATAAGCCGCTTCCATCAGGTGAGTGACAAAATTGTGATAGTAGGTGTTGCCGATCATACAGGAGAGCACCCAGCGGCGGAAACGGGGATCCGGATTCGTCTTCAGCAGATAGTGCGCCATCAGAAGCTCATTCATGGTGGAGGGCGCTTCTACAAAATATGTCGACACATAGGTGTCAAAAAAGGATTGGGCGCTGTTGCAGGATTTGAAATGTCCGGCATGTCCCAGCTCATGAGCCAGCGTAAAGACATCTGCCATGCGATTATTCCAGGACAGCAGAATGAAGGAATTCTTCCCATAAGGGCTGGCACAGAAACCACCTGTAGATTTACCCGCATTCTGCGCAAAATCCACCCATCGGTCGCGGTAGGCTGCCCTTACCATCTCCACATAATCCTCGCCCAGTATGGCCAGGCCCTTCTCCACGTAATCCCTGGATTCTTCCACCGTAACCTTGGGATCGTATTCCGGATCAACGGCAATCTTCAGATCGGCAAAGGTCATCTTATCCAGTCCGTGTATCTTTTTCAGCAGCCGGGCATATCTGCGCATATGAGGCGCCAGTTTTTCCGTGATCAGATTGATCTGACGGTCATACATTTCCCGGCTCACCTTCTGAGGAAAGAGCAGACTGTCAAACACGGAGTCAAATCCTCTCAGATCCGCCATGGTCTTCTCCGTCTGCACCTGGGTATTGTAGGCAGCCGCGGTCACATTCTCATACTGACGGATCTTATCGGAAAAGGCCGCAAAGGCTGCCCGGCGCACTTCGGGATCTTTTTCGTATTCATAGTCATTCTCAAAGAGAGAATAGCCTAAGGGATACTCTTTTCCCCCTGCGGTGAAAGAATCAAATTTCATATCGGCCAGCTTGGCCATATTATAGATCTGATAAGGGGCATTCATGGTCTGGGACAGGGCTGCCAGTGCGCGCTCCGTCTCCGGATGGAGCTGGTAGGGCTTGCTGCGCAGAATATTCTTCAGATACAGTCGGTTGCTTGTGGCCAGAGCAATCGCCTCCCGAAGCACGGCCTCATCCTGCTCAATGATCTCACTGTCGATAAAGCTCAGACTGCTGGAAATTTCCGCGGTCAGCCGGCAGAGCTTCTCATTGCGTTCCTGATTGTAGCTGTCGTAATAATCCACGGAGACGGCCAGATCGCAGTAGTTACCGGTCAGCGTGATCAGGCGGTACACTTCCCTCAGATCATCTAGACAGGCATCTATGGCCTGGGGACTGTTCAGCCTCCCTTTGTAATCCCGCACCATCCGCGCGCTTAAGTCTTTCAGCTTTTCCACATCCGCATACATTTCTTCTTCTGTTGCATAAATAGAGGACAGGTCCCAGGTCAGCTCCACCGGGACGTCCTTACGTGAGATTGGTTCCATAAACAAATCCTCCTTACCTATCGCTCTGTATTCTAAAATTACTATAACAGAAAAAGGACAAAAAAGGAATCGTTATTTGCATTATGTTTCTTTATTTTGTCTCCTCCGCAGAAATCGAATGCATCCGGCAGGAACGAGAATAAGCCGGTGATCTGTAGAATCATCCCACAGATTCACCGGCCCGGCATGTCATTGCCTGCTCTCATGATTTACTTTTATTGCTCTTTCCCTGCTTCTGCAAGCGCGTTCTCCACTGCCTCAAACAGTCCTTTGCTGGAAAAGGTGGCGCCTGCCATCACGTCGATGTCCGTGCTGTTCTCCTCGGCGATCTTGGCGGACAGCTTCTCTATGGCTGCCTGACCGACTCCCGGCGTTTCACTTTCTCCCACTGCTGTCACGGAGACGATACCCGTCTCATCCACCTCCACCGTCACATGGATCGGCCCGGCATATCCCTGTGCCGTCCCCGTATAAGTGCCCGGTTCATAGGATGTGCCGTCGGCTGTGCCGCCGCCCACTGCTCCGGCCGTATGGGTGACATCCTCACCGGAACCGTCTGTCCCCGAACCGCTTCCACTGCTCTCGTCCATCCCGTTTCCGGTGGTGGTGCCGTGCTCCGGTGTCGTCATTTGATTCACACCGTCTGTCGATGAGGTGGCCGGCGTATTCGGATTCTCCGAGCTTCCATTGCCCGCCCCCGCAGAGGTCGTACTGCCGCTGGTCGTATTTCCCATGCTTCCTCCAGGGGTCGTCTCCTTCTCCGGTTCCCCACAGCTGCAGCCTGCCTGAATGAGGCACAGAGACGCCGCCAGGAAAAACGCTGCCACCTGCCCCATGATCTTTCCATATCGTTTCATAATATCCCTCCTGGTTCAGTAATTCATTTATCCATAGTATGGATGCGGACAGAAAAGGATATTCAGGGAAAAAATGGATTTCTCCGGCTCTGACGCGCTCTCATTGCCTCCATGAAAAAAAGCCCATGACAGGGTATCGGATCCCCGTCATGGACTCTCTGATCTGTAAATACACAGAAAGCTCTAATTACTTCAGAGTAACCTTAGCACCCACTTCCTCCAGAGCCTTCTTCGCAGCCTCGGCCTCTTCCTTGGAAACGCCCTGTTTCAGGACCTTCGGAGCGCCGTCTACGGCTTCCTTAGCTTCCTTTAAGCCCAGGCCGGTCAGCTCGCGGACAGCCTTGATAACCTTAACCTTCTCGGAACCGATCTCGGTCAGCTCTACGTCGAACTCGGTCTTCTCCTCTACCTCGGCAGCGGGACCGGCAGCGGCTACGACTACGCCGGCAGCGGCGGATACGCCGAACTCTTCCTCGCAGGCCTTTACTAATTCATTCAGCTCTAATACGCTCAGCTCTTTGATAGCTTCGATAAACTCAGCAGTGGTCAACTTTGCCATTTCTATTTCCTCCATTTATTATAATTTAAAAGATACGGATGGGTTACGCCTCTTTGGACTCGGCGATCTGATTCAGTACGCGGGCCAGATTGGCGATCGGGGACTGGATGCTGCCAAGCAGCTTGCCCAGAAGGACTTCCCTGCTGGGGATCGTAGCGATCACCTGGATACCCTTCTCATCGTAGTAAGAGCCTTCCACCACACCGCACTTTAATTCCAGAGCGGGGGCCTTCTTAGCGAACTCATACAGGACTCTGGCCGGTGCGGAAGCATCGGTGTCAGACACGGCCATCGCCGTGGGGCCTTCCAGCTTGTCTTTCATCGCCTCGAAATCCGTGCCCTTAATTGCCAGGTTCAGCATGGTGTTCTTATACACCTTGTAGGTCACGCCGGCGTCGCGCAGCTGCTTACGCAGGTTCGTGTCCTGCTCCACGGTCAGTCCGCGGTAATCCACCAGCACGGCAGCCTTGGCATCCTTGAGAAGCTCGGAAATCTCAGCTACGATGGGCTGTTTTAATTCTACCTTTGCCATGTTTCTCCTCCTTCTATTATTTTCACTGCCGGTAAGAGAAATCGTTCCAATAACCGAAAACCCTCTTTGCCGGACAGACAAAGAGGGCATAAGGATTCTATCGAATATCTTATCTTCCTCGGCAGGCGCTGTGCTTACATCCATAGGATACCTGCTGTCTTCGGCAGCTTATCTTTTCAAACCATAGCACAAAATACTGTGGTTGTCAAGCAGATTTGGTTTGCAGGCGGTGAGGCTTATGCCTGCAGCTTCAGAGGGTTGATCTTGATGCCGGGGCCCATGGTGGACGCCAGCGTCACGCTCTTTAAATACTGACCCTTGACGGCGGCGGGCTTTGCCTTCACAATGGCGTCGGTCAATGCCTTCAGGTTCTCCGAAAGCTGCTCTTCCGTGAAGGAAACCTTTCCGATGGGGCAGTGGATGATATTGGTCTTATCCAGACGGTACTCGATTTTACCAGCCTTGATATCAGCGATGGCCTTGGTCACATCCATGGTAACCGTACCGGCCTTGGGATTGGGCATCAGGCCCTTCGGACCCAGCACACGGCCCAGACGGCCCACCACGCCCATCATATCAGGGGTAGCTACCACTACGTCAAACTCCAGCCAGCCTTCCTTCTGGATGCGGGGGATCAGCTCCTCAGCGCCTACATAATCCGCTCCGGCGGCCTGCGCCTCGTCGGCTTTCACACCCTTGGCAAATACCAGCACACGGACCGTCTTGCCGGTGCCGTGAGGCAATACCACAGCGCCACGGATCTGCTGATCCGCATGGCGGCCGTCACAGCCTGTACGAATATGAATCTCAACGGTCTCATCAAACTTAGCGCCGGCAGTCTTCTTTACCAGAGCCACGGCATCCGCCACATCGTACTGCTGAGTACGATCTACCTGCTTAGCGCTCTCGATATACTTCTTTCCTCTTTTCATTCCTTAACCCTCCATTAGTCCTCTACCACGATACCCATGCTCTTGGCCGTGCCTTCGATCATGCTGGTAGCCGCCTCGACGCTGGCCGCATTTAAGTCAGGCATCTTCAGCTCCGCGATCTTCTGCACTTCCGCTCGGGAAATCTTAGCCACCTTGTTCTTGTTGGGCTGGCCGGATGCGGATTTCAGCTTGCAGGCTTTCTTCAGCAGTACGGCAGCCGGGGGGGTCTTGGTGATGAAACTGAAGGTTCTGTCAGCATAGACAGTGATGACCACGGGGATGATCAGATCGCCCTGATCCGCTGTCCTGGCGTTGAACTCCTTCGTGAACTGTACGATGTTCACACCGTGCTGGCCCAGTGCGGGACCAACCGGCGGAGCCGGGGTCGCTTTGCCGGCAGGAATCTGTAATTTGATGTAACCTGTTACTTTCTTTGCCATGTTTGGCACCTCCTATAAAATTTCTGTACCGGACCGGATGGCCCGGACACAACACGAAGGTGTTGTGGTGCGTGCGGGAAAATCCCTCCCACGTCTATGATAACCACAGGGTCTTTAAGCCCTCCGGTTTCACGCTCTGTTACATTTTTCTGACTTCGTCGAAGCCCAGCTCGACCGGCGTCTCGCGGCCGAACATGTCCACATGGATCGTGACACTCTGCTTGCTTTCGTTGACCGAGGCAATGACTCCTGCCGTCCCTTCCCATACGCCGGAAATGATCGTCACCGTATCGCCCTCCTCGAAATCCACCAAAACAGAGCTCTCCGGACCTGCCAGACCTGCGATCTCTTCGGGACTCAAAGGCACCGGCTTGGAACCCGGTCCCACGAAACCGGTCACGCCGCGGGTATTGCGGACCACATACCAGGTCTCGTCATTCATCACCATGTTAATCAGGACATAGCCGGGAAACATCTTCTTAGCCACCGTCTTGCGGACGCCGTTTTTCAGCTCCACCACATCCTGCATGGGGACCGATACCTCAAGAATCTCGTCATGGAGACGACGGTTCTCGATGGTCTTCTCAATATCCATCTTCACTTTATTCTCATAGCCTGAGTAGGTATGCACTACATACCAGTTCGCTTCTGCCATACAGTCACCTCACCCGGATTAAACGATAAATCCGACCAGATATTTGATTACCATATCCAGAAGGCCAATCAGCAGTCCCAGGCAAACAGAAATCGAAATGACGGCTACCGTCTGCTTTCCGGTCGTCTTCTTATCCGGCCAGATGATCTTTTTGAATTCGGCTTTCAGGCCCTTAAAGGCACTGGTCTTTTTCTTTGCTTCTTCCATAAAAATATCACTCTTTCCTGATCGGACGGATTATTTGGTTTCTTTATGCATGGTATGCGTCTTGCAGAACGGGCAATATTTCTTGGTCTCCATTCTCTCGGGATGAAGCTTCTTCTCCTTGGTCATGTTGTAGTTCCGCTGCTTGCATTCGGTACATGCCAGTGTGATTCTTACGCGCATCGTGTACACCTCCAATTACATTTGTTTTCTCTATTATTAAGGCATAAAAAAAAGAACCTGAGCCCTTTTCATCGCCTACTAAGCGTACCACAGGAAAGGGAAAACGTCAAGACATTTTTATATTTTATAAATAATAATTTGCGCGATTCACAGCTGTTCCCATGATACGGACTACCCGTCGTTTTCGCCGATACACACATTCACCAGATACACTTTCTCCGCTCCGGCCTCAAGCAGCACCTTCGTACATTCCTGAGCCGTTCCTCCGGTGGTGTAAATATCGTCCACCAGGATCACCGTCCTGCCGGTCACCTGCTGCTTTCCCGGCGCAAAGGCGGATTCCAGATTGCGGCTCCGCTCTCCTGCCCCCAGGTATTTCTGCGCCGTGGTCCTGTGAATCCTCCGTAAGGCTCCCGGCCACACAGGAAGTCCCAGGTGTTTTCCCAGACGCCTGGCCAGCTGTTCTGCCTGGTTATAACCTCTTTCGGCCTGGCGGCTGCGATGCAGCGGCACCGGTACCAGAGCGTCCGCCTCCAGCCTCTTAAGCTCCTGTCCGCAGCGCTCCCATATTTCCTTCGCGTACCAGTCCCCATACTCGATCCGGCCGCCGTTTTTAAACTGCCGGACCGACTGGCGCATCACGTCATCGTATACGGCCAGAGCATAGCCCCGCTCAAAGGAGCGCTCATGGCGGCTGCAGTCATAGCAGTATTCGATCTCTTTCGCCGCAATCTCCTTCCCACACCGCAGACAGACCGTCTCTCCCACGAAGGATACCTTCTCTTTGCAGGAGGGGCAGATTAGCTCCCCTGCGGGCATCACGATATCGTGACAAACCGGGCACCGTCTGGGGTAGAGAATCGACAATGCCGTCTCTTTAATCCTGTTTCGGATCCCATCTCTCATCCTTGTCCCCCATAGCCATCTCCTTTTCCGTTATGATTCGGCAAAGGCTGCCAGTTCCTGAATCCGCAGATTCAGACTCGAATACCGCCTCTGCTCCACCTGATTATCCACCATGGCGTCAAACGTCTCCGAGAGACCCACGATACAGACGCACTTTTTGGCACGCGTTACCGCCGTATATAACAGATTCCTGTTCATCAGCATCCGTGGACCGGACAGCAGCGGGATCACCACAGCCGGATATTCGCTGCCCTGAGATTTATGGATGGTGATCGCATAGGCCAGCTCCAGCTCCTCCGCCTGCCCGAAGCCGTAGACCACCCGGCGCCCCTCGTCGAATTCGACCTCAATCTGCTCCGAAAAAAGATTCACCTGGCGGATGATTCCCGTATCTCCGTTGAACACGCCGGTTCCCTTCTCCACCGCAATTCCGTAGCGGCTGCGGATTTCCCACTCGATCTGATAATTGTTCTTGATCTGCATCACCTTATCGCCTTCGCGGAATATCCCCTGCGGAAATTCCTTCTCCGCCTTCTTCTCTGTCGGAGGATTCAAATATTGCTGTAGAATCGTATTGAGCCGCTCCACCCCCAGCGCTCCCTTTCTCATCGGCGTCATGACCTGGATATCGTACATAGGCGCCTGCACATAGTCCGGCAGCTTCCGGCTCACCAACGTAATCGACGCGTTGATGATGGCATTGGCGTCCTCCCGGCGGACAAACAGAAAATCCCTGCTGCCGCTCTTTTTCTCCACATGTTCGCCCCGGTTGATCTTATGGGCATTGACAATGATATCGCTGTGTTCTGCCTGACGGAAAATCCGCGACAGCTTCACCACATGAAAACACTCTGAGCGAATCACATCCCGCAGCACATTCCCGGGTCCCACCGAGGGCAGCTGATCCACATCTCCCACCAGAATCAGGCGGGTTCCCACGGAAATCGCCTTCAGCAGCGCATGCATCAGCTGAATATCCACCATGGACATCTCGTCGATGATAATCACGTCGGCCTCCAACGGATTCATCTCATTGCGTTCAAAGCCCCCTGCCTTATCCGAATCCTCCGATGTTCCGTTTACCTCTAACAGACGGTGTATCGTCTTCGCCTCCCTGCCGGTGGCCTCCTTCATCCGTCTGGCAGCCCGCCCGGTAGGCGCCGCCAGCAAAATCTCCATCTCTTCCGATTCAAAATAACGCAACATCGTGGTGATCGTCGTGGTCTTGCCGGTGCCGGGGCCTCCGGTGACGATCAGAAGACCGTTGCGCACCGCCTCCGTCACAGCCAGACGCTGTGCGTCATCCAGCACGATCTGCTCCTCCTGTTCGATCCTCCCGATCTTTCCGGCGATCTCCTCCTCCGCCAGGGACGAGACCATATTCAGATCGTGAAGCATCTTTGCCGTGTTCATCTCCATATAGTAAAAGCGGGCGGCATAGATGATGCGTCCTTCCGCCGTCTCCTTCACCACGATCTTTCTCTCCATCATCATATCGGCGATGTGCCGGTCCAGAGCGCCGGGCTCCACTCCCAAGAGCTCCTTTGTCCTCTCCCAGACCTCAGACTCCGGCAGATATACATGACCGCCTGTCAGCGCCTGCTGCAGCACATACAAAATTCCGCTGCGGATCCGAAAATCCGAATCGACACGGATCCCGGCCTTCATGGCAATCTCATCGGCGATGCGAAAACCCACACCTGTGATATCCTCGGCCAGCCGGTACGGATTATTTTCTATAATGCGGTACAGGTCGTTGCCGTACCGGCCAAAGATTCTGGACGCCAGATTCAGCGTGATGCCAAAGCGCTGCAGATAAATCATCGCCTCCCGCATGTCCCGCTTCTCCGCCACCTGACTGCCGATCTTACGGGCCATATTTTCGCTGATCCCCTTCACCTGCGCCAGGCGCTCCGGCTCATCTTCTATGATACGGAATGTGTCCTCGCCGAATTTTCTGACGATGCGGGACGCCAGCGCCGTACCGATCCCCTTGATCGCCCCGCTGCCCAGATAGTGCTCGATCGCCGCCACATCTTCCGGGGCCTGTATCTCAAAGCTGCTCACGGAAAACTGCTCGCCGTAGACGGCATGGGTGATGCGCGCCCCCTCGGCACGGATAAATTCCCCTTCGTTTACATGGGGCAAAGTCCCCACCAGGGTAATCTCCTCCCCGTCACTTACCATCTCCACCACCGCATAGCCGGTTTCGCTGTTCTGATATACGATATGATCTATGTAACCACTGACGACTTCCATATATAATTCAAAAGCTCCTTTTAGGGGGAATACGGAAAATGCAGACGCGAAAAAACAGAATCAGAAAAATACACGGGCTCTGTCCGCAGCACCAAACGTACTGCGGACAGCTATACAGTCGGACACTGCCGCCACTTTGGCCACCCTGCCGCCGGCAGGGTATCAGAAATCACACAACGCCGGGAGAATGCCCGGTTCAGTCATCCAGGCTCTTCTTAGAACCATGGCTGTACTCGATACATTTGCCGGTGCCGATGGCCACCGCCGTCAGAGGATCCTCCGCAATCATACAGTTGATCCCTGTCTTCTCTTCCAAAAGCAAATCAAGACCGCTGAGCAGGCTGCCGCCGCCGGTCATGACGATACCGCGGTCATAGATATCCGCCGCCAGCTCCGGGGGGGTGCGCTCCAACACATTGTGCACGGCCTCCACGATCTGCATGGCAGGCTCTCTAAGCGCCTCCAGCGTCTCGTCGGAAGTGATGGTGATCGTCTTGGGCAGTCCGGTCACGAGGTTACGGCCGCGCACTTCCATAGTGGCCAGCTCCGGGCGCTTATAGGCGGAGCCGATATTGATCTTGATATCCTCGGCAGTCCTCTCACCGATCAGAAGATTGTGTTTCTTGCGCATATAGCGGACAATAGCTTCATCAAAGTCGTCTCCGGCTGTCTTCACCGATGTGCTGACTACCGTGCCGCCTAAAGAAATCACCGCGATATCCGCCGTACCGCCGCCGATATCCACGATCATGTTGCCGCAGGCCTTGTAGATATCGATGCCGGCGCCGATGGCTGCTGCCACAGGCTCCTCAATGATCGTCACCTCTCTGGCTCCCGCCTCATAGGTGGCGTCCTCCACAGCCTTCTTTTCCACCTCGGTGGCGCCGCTGGGGATGCAGACGCTGATCCGGGGCTTGCGCAGAGTCCTGCTGCCGGAAGCCTTCTTAATAAAATATTTCAGCATCTTCTCCGTCACCGTATAATCCGAGATCACTCCCTGACGCAGAGGACGCACTGCAATGATATTTCCGGGAGTTCTGCCGATCATCAGACGGGCTTCTTCACCGATGGCCTTGATATCCCCCGTGTCCCGGTCCAGAGCTACCACGGAGGGCTCCTTAAGCACGACACCCTTTCCTTTTATATAAACCAGTATGCTGGCCGTTCCCAGATCAATTCCAATGTCATACGATAACATCATTCATTACTCCTCCTGTATATTATTATGTGATATGTGCCCATCCTCATCCTGTCCGTGGGGCCTGGCCGTATAGTATATGTTCCTGATATCCGACATCGCAATCAGGGCGCACTTTCCCTGTTATTTTCGACCAGTTCCTTTATTATATACAATGTCAGAGGATTTTTAAAGTTCTTTTTTCCTAAATTAGAGGATTTTTATGATTTTCATCCTTTTTTTATGTTGTCCTCACAATCTGGACACATTTACCCGCTATACTATATCCATACCACAGAGATGGTATAAAGCTTTTTCATACTCACGCCCGGTGGGCGACCACCGGGCAACCCCCTCCAAAAAATACCTCTTATTAGAAAGCATTGCCGTGTTCCCCTCACGGCAATGTTTTCTATTTCCGACAAAGCAGAAAGCACGGGCCGGACAAAGCGGTCTGTCCGGTCCCATGCTCCTTATCATCACTCTGTGCGGTCCTCTTCCTGCCCTCTGCCCCTGCGGCGTTTCACCTCTGACAGAAGCTCTTCCAGTCTTCCGGTCGTAGCGCTGGGATGACGCCGCCGCAGCCTGCGGTGAGCCAACTGGAATTCACCCAGCCAGATCTCCCTCTGCTCCCTGAGCTGTGAGAGTCTCTCCTCCAGACGTTTATGCCGTTCCTCCAGGCGTTCGCAGAACTGCTCCTTCGTCTCCTCCATATGCCCGGCAAGCACTTCTTTCCTCTCTTCCACTCGCTCTGTCAGGCGCTCCACACGGACACCAACCTCTCTTTGCAGCTCCTTCTGTGCCGTCTCAATCTCCTCATGCAGCCCGGAAAGCGCCACCAGTACCCGGCGCAGATCCACAGCCTCTCTGACGCTGACCGCCAAATCAAGCAGAAAACCTGCGCTAAAGAGCAGAGTTCCCATAATGAGCAGCCACCCCGGCTGTGCCCGGACCAGCCTCTCCACCGGACCATGCACCCACCGGACCAGCGCCACCGTCAGGACTCCCCAGAACAGGGAAGAAGACAGGCATATGTATCCCCTGTACTGAAAACGCTGTCTGCTGTAATCCCAGTATTTTACCTTGAACAGTTTTTCCATGGCCCAGCCTGTGATCAGTTCCAAAAGCGTCGCTCCCACGACGCCCACCAGATAGGCGGACATAATGCTGTCCTTCACCGGCAGCGCCAGAAACAGCATGGCCACCGCTCCGCTTCCATACAGCGGAATCACCGGCCCATGCAAAAACCCCCGGTTCACAAACCTCTTTTCACAGACGGATACATAGGAAGTCTCCCAGATCCAGCCACAGATACAATAAATATAGAAATAAGCCAGCCACTGGCAAAGCCGCTCCATAGTAAGCCTCCGCACTCACTCCAGAGGCGTTAAAAACCGCCTCTTTCTTTCATCGTAATATGCCTAAGCTTACTATCTTTCTCAGTTCTTGTCAACTGTCTGCTCGCATGCCTTCAGCTTTCCCATATACTTCTCTCTCGTAGCCTGCCCGCCCCGGATATGGCGCTCCGACTTATTCACATCTAAGACGACCCTCGCCCGGGCCGCCAGCGTAGGATTTACCTGCATAAGGCGATCGGTTACATCTTTATGTACCGTAGATTTGCTGATTCCAAACTTCTTCGCTGTCTGCCGCACAGTCGCGTTGCAGTCAATGATATAATTGGCGATTTCCACCGCCCGTTCTTCGATATAATCTTTCAAGGGAATACCCCCATGGGATATTTTTTACTATTGTATGAAATATCCCCATGAGGTATGACTGGTAAGTTTACTATATTGACTCCCCCTTATGGGGTAGACAGACTTCGTCTGATAAGGTATCCCCCTGCGGGGACCCCTTAATTCATACCCCTTACGGGGTAGACAGACTTCGTCTGATAAGGTATCCCCCTGCGGGGACCCCTTAATTCATACCCCTTACGGGGTAGACAGACTTCGTCTGATAAGGTACAATATTTTTTAGAGAAGAATTTATGGGGAGGACCGCTATGAATAATGACCAGCACCTGATTCAAAACCTTCTGTCGCAGTCAAATTCCTCTGTGAGACAAATGATTGATAAAATGCCGGGCGGCTTCTTCATCTATCGCGCCGGCGGAAATGAAGAGCTGCTCTATGCCAATCAGGCCATGATCCGGATTTTTAACTGTGACACATTGGAGGAGTTCCGACAGCTGACCGGCAATTCCCTCCGGGGCATCGTTCATCCTGACGACTTGGAAAGCGTAGAGCAGAGCATCAAGGAGCAGATCGCCCAGAGTCAGTATGATCTGGATTATGTGGAATACCGCATTATTCAAAAAGGAGGCCGGATCCGCTGGATCGAGGACTATGGACATTATACCTGCGACGAGATTGCAGGCAATATTTTCTATGTATTCGCCGGGGATGCCACCGAAAAGAAAAAACGCCAGGCGCAGGTCATGGACTCCATCCGCCAGGCTCAGCTTCAGCGTCTGGAAATGATTGAAGGACTCAGCATCGACTATGATTCCATCTTCTATGTGGATCTTGATTCCGATCAGATCCAACCATATCGGGTCAGCTCCCGGGTAAAGGATCAGTTTACCGAAAATCTCCTTCCCAGCCGGTTCTCCGGTTTTAACTCCGACTATATCCGGACCTGGGTCTGTCCGGAGGATCAGGAACATCTGACCCGGTGCATGGAGCCGGATTATATCCGCACAATCCTCTCAAAAGAAAAAACCTTTCTGATCAATTACAAAATCAGAAAGGATGTAAAACCCGGATACATGCAGCTGCGCATCGTCAATGTAGGGCGAGACAGCCATATCTCTCAGATTGTCATGGGTTACCGCAGCGTGGATAACGAGATCACACGGCAGATGGAGCAACGCCAGCTTCTCGAAGAGACACTGAATCAGGCCAAAGCTGCCATTGTGGCCAAAAACATATTTCTGTCCAATATGTCTCACGATATCCGCACGCCCATGAATGCCCTGTTCGGCTATACGGCCCTGGCAAAAACCCATCTGGACGACAGACAAAAGCTGCTGGAATACATAAACGGAATTGAAACCGTCAACGAACTGCTGCTGCGCCTGATTACCGATGTGCTTGATATCTCCCGGATCGAAGCCGGACGGATGCATCCGGAAAAGACATTGTGCGATCTGCCCCAGCTGATCCGCTCTGTACACAGTGCTCATGAAGAGCAGGCCGCAGCCAAAAACCTGTGTTTCACCACAGATATCTCCGGTTTGCAGCACCACGGTGTCTACACCGATACCCAAAAGCTTTCCCAGGTTCTTCATCAGCTGACGGATAACGCCATCAAATACACAGAGCCCGGAGGCCATGTCTCCATCACAGCTCAGGAATCGGATGGAGACATGAACTCTGCCACATACCGGTTTATTTTTGAAGATAATGGCATCGGCATCAGCAAAGAATTTCTTTCCCATATCTTCGAGCCCTTTGAGCGCCAGAAAAACACCACTCTGAGCGGTGTACCAGGTACGGGACTGGGACTGACAATCACCAAAGGACTGGTGGAAATGCTGGGAGGAACTATCGATATCTTCAGCACTCCCGGAAGTGGGAGCCGTTTTGTAATCACTCTGCCGCTCCCGGTCTGCCAAAAACCTCTTCCGGTCCATGATTTTGCCGCGCCCTCCGCCTTCGACGTGAAGCAGCGCATTCTCCTGGTGGAAGACAACGAGATCAATCTGGAGATTGAGACCGAACTTTTGGAAGATTCCGGTTTTCTGGTGGACACCGCATCCGACGGCTCCATCGCCGTGGAAAAACTGCAAAAAGCCGCGCCTGGGTATTACAGTCTCATCCTTATGGATATCCAGATGCCGGTTATGGACGGATATCAGGCCACCAGAACCATACGCAGCATGGGCAAGCCTGGAATTTCAGATATTCCCATCATCGCCCTCTCTGCCAATGCCTTCGATGAAGACCGGAAGATGGCAATAGAGAGCGGTATGAATGCCCACATGGCCAAGCCTGTGGATATTGGTCTTTTGCTGGAAAAAATCAGTGAGCTGACCAGACTGGCCCATTCCTGAAGCTATCTCTCTGTTTCGCAGCATACCGCCTGCCCCAGCGCCTCTTTCGCCTGGCGTACCTCTTCGCTGTCAGTCTGCCATCCTTCATACTCCGACAGGCCCGGCAGGCCCATATTCACCCGGGGATTTCGGTAGATCATACCGCTCTCCACCCGTTTTTTTCCGGACATATGAAAAGAGGTCAGTCCGGCATGGCGGTGGAGAAACAGAATCTCCTTTGCATCCACACCGGCGCCTGCCATAATGTCCACGGGGCCGGCCTGCTCATGCAGACACCGCAGCATTTCCACGCCGTCATGAGCCCGGCCGTATCCGCCTGATGTCAGAATCGTATGAACCCCCAGCTTCTTCGCATCCTCCAGCGCTTTAACAAGATCCTCGCACATGTCAAAAGCCCGGTGAAGCGTCATCTTTCTGCCAGCCGCTGCTTCTGCGAGCCTGCCGAGCCTTTCCCGGTCCAGACACCCCTCCCGGGTCAGACAGCCCACCACCAGCGCATCGGCCCCGGCCTCACGAAAAGCACGGGCCTGACGAAGCAGCACTTCAAACTCCTCCTGACTGTACAGAAAATCGCCGGCCCGGGGACGCAGCAGCACATGCACCGGTATCTCCACACATTCCCTCACCCGCTCATACAGCGCCATGGAAGGCGTGAGCCCCCCCACCGCCAGACCGGCACACAGCTCCAGACGGTCCGCGCCTCCCACGGCGGCACATATCGCTGATTCCACCGAATCCACACATACTTCCAGAATCCCTTTTTCCATCTGTCTTCTCCTCTTCCTGTATCATCTCTTCCCAAATGATCCGCAGCCAGGGTATGACTCACTGAGCTGATTATTCCAGATACCGCTCCACCGATGTCACACAGTTAGCCCCGTCTGATACCGCCGTCACGATCTGTCTCAAATTCTTTGTGCGCACATCCCCTGCCACAAACAACCCCGGAGACGAAGTCACACCGTCCTCTCCCGCCTTCAGATAACCGCTCTCATCCTGGTCTGCCAGCCCTTTTATCAGTTCACTGTTCGGCAGGATTCCCACAGCCACAAACACACCGTCCACCTCCAGGCGGCGTTTTTCTTCGGTCTTTACATGGCGCACCACCAGACCATCCACCAGATCCTCTCCTGTCAGCTCTTCTGCCACGCTGTCCCAGACCATCTCCACATTTTCCATGGACAGAAGACGGGCCTGCAAACTCTTTGCCGCCCGAAGCTCATGGCGGCGGTGCACCACATAGACCTGCCGGCACAGACGGGCCAGAAAAATAGCATCCTCCACGGCCACGTCGCCGCCGCCCACCACGGCCACATCTCTGCCGCGGAAAAAAGCGCCGTCACAGGTGGCACAGTAGCTGACTCCACGGCCCACCAGTTCTTCTTCCCTGGGAAGCCCCAGCTTCCGGTGGGTGGCTCCGGTAGCCACGATCAGGGCCGTGCCTTTATATGTTCCCGTTTCTCCGGTCAGTACATACCCGTCCTCTGTCTTTTCCAGTCCTGTGATTTCATCCGATATAAAGGGGACGCCCAGACGGTCCGCATGTTCACGAAATTTCATCCCCATCTCAAAACCGTTGATCCCGGGCAGCCCCGGATAGTTATCCACCTCATATGTGTTTAAGACCTGTCCGCCGGACATCATATTTTTCTCCACCACGAGAACATCCAGCTCGGCTCGCTTGGCATAAATCGCGGCAGTGAGCCCGGCCGGGCCGCTGCCCAAAATAATCAGCTGTTTTTTTTCCATCTTAAAAACTCCTTCTTGTTTTATTGTGAAAGCCCTGACCGGCTTTCATACGCTGGCGCTATGCCGCGTCAGCGACGCGCGCAGGTTTACTATAGACAAAGCGCTGCATGACAGGGTATAATGACCCCAGGATGGACCTTCTCCCTGACGCAGATAAGCCCTCCTACTATTTAGTATATCACAAGATCATTTTTTCTCCACTCCCTTTTGCAAAAGGATTTTTCAAATTCATCTTCGGAAAGGATGACCAATATGAAAAAAACGGTAGTTATCACCGGAGCCAGCCGGGGCATCGGCCGGGCTGCCGCCATGCTTTTCGCCAGGCAGGGGTTTGATCTGGCGCTCTCCTGCCGAAATAACACACAGCTTTTAGAGACCTTACGCGCCGAAGCGCAGGGCATGGGCAGCCATTGCCTTATCTTCACCGGCGACATGGGTGATCCCGGAACCTGCCGGGAATTTTTTGGCCGGATCCGCGAACGTTTTCCCCGGATTGAGCTGCTGATTAATAATGCCGGACGTTCTCTAAACGGATTGTTTCAGGATATGTCCGAAGACCAGTGGCAGCAATTACTTTCTTCCAATCTCAATTCGGCGGTCTATTGCAGTCAGCAGGCCATTCGGATGATGCTTCCTTTTCAGTCCGGCTGTATTCTCAATGTCTCCTCTGTCTGGGGAAATGCGGGCGCTTCCTGCGAAGCCGCTTATTCCGCCACCAAAGGCGCCATCAACAGCCTGACGAAGGCTCTGGCCAAGGAGCTGGCCCCTTCCCACATCCGTGTCAACGCCGCCGCTTTTGGCCTCATCGACACGGATATGAACCGTTTTTTAACCCCGGACGAACAAGACGCTCTGACACAGGAAATCCCCTCCGGCCGTATGGGCACCCCTGAGGAAGCCGCTCTTCTTCTGTGGCAGCTCTATCAGGCTCCCAAATACCTGACCGGCCAGATCGTCACCATGGACGGGGGATGGATCTGAATCTACGCCCCTTCGGGGACCCCTTAACTCATACCCTTCGGGGTAGACAGACTTCGTCTGATAAGGTATCCCCTTTCGGGGACCCCTTAACTCATACCCCTTCGGGGTAGACAGACTTCGTCTGATAAGGTATAATTCCATCTGCGGGGATGTTGTTTTGGTTATTATTTATCACCGGCGCCGCAGCCAGAAAGATACCCTCTGGTATCTGTTACAGCATCTTACGGGAACGAAGAGAGATTCCGGCCAGGAGTCCCTTCTTTCCACAAAAGCCATAACCGACACCATATATCACCCAATCCATTTAGGGAGGACAAAACACATGACTACTGCCAAAGTACACTCCATCTGCATCTGCCAGGAACGCGGACAGCTGAAAAAAGAAATTCCCGAAGCTCTCTTCATCGAAAACTTCGGGATACAGGGAGACGGCCATGGCGGCGACTGGGGCCGTCAGGTGACTTGTTTAAGCTGGGACAGCGTGGAAAAATCCAACGAAGAGCGCGGACTTTCCATGGGCCCCGGCGACTTCGCAGAAAATGTGGCCATCGAGGGGATGGACGCTTTAGATCTGCAGGCTGGCGACCGTTTCCGCCTGGGTGAGAGCGCTGTTTTAGAGGTCACCCAGATCGGAAAGCCCGATCATCCCAGCGTCGTTACCCGAACCTTCGGCGTCTCGCTCTTACCCTATGAGGGCCGCTTCTGCCGCGTCATCCAGGGCGGCTCCGTAAAACCCGGCGACCTGGTGGAAAAGCTCTGATATCAGACTGCCCGGAGCAGGGGAGCGCTCACACGGCAAACTGACTGTTGTAAAGCTTCGCATAAAATCCGTTCTTTTGCAGCAGTTCTTCGTGCCTTCCCTGCTCGATAATTTTCCCATCCTTCATGACCAGGATCACATCCGCTTCTCGGATCGTGGACAGACGGTGCGCCACGATAAAGCTGGTACGGCCTTCCATCATTTTGGCGAAAGCCCGCTGGATCTTTAACTCCGTGCGGGTGTCGATACTGGAAGTCGCCTCATCCAGAATCAGCATCGGCGGCAGGCACAGCATCACACGGGCAATGCATAAGAGCTGCTTTTGACCCTGGCTGATGTTGCCGCCGTCCTCGGCGATCACCGTATCATATCCCTTTGGCAGCCGTACGATAAAGCTGTGGGCATAGGCCCTCTTAGCCGCCTCCGTCACTTCTTCCATGGATGCCTCCGGTCGTCCGTAGGCGATATTCTCCCGGATAGTCCCTGCCTTCAGCCAGGTATCCTGCAATACCATCCCATAGCTGCGGCGCAGGCTGTCCCTCACCGCATGACGCACCGGTACGCCGTCCACGCAGATCTTTCCGTCATCCACATCATAAAACCGCATCAGGAGATTAATGATCGTCGTCTTTCCGCAGCCGGTAGGTCCCACGATAGCCACCCGTTTGCCGGGCCGGACGCAGAGATTCAGATCCTGAATCAGGGGCACATCCGGGCGGTAACGGAAATCCACATGAGACAGCTCCACCGTTCCTTTTACATCAGCCAGAACCACCGCATCCGGATCATCTTCCGCCTGAGGTTCCTCCTCGATCAGCTCAAATATCCTGGAGGCGCAGGCCAGAGCATTCTGAAGCTCCGTCACCACGCCGGAGATCTCGTTAAAAGGTTTGGTATACTGATTGGCGTAGGACAGAAAGCAGGACAGCTGGCCCACCGTCAGTCGGCCCGACACCGCCGCTAAAGCTCCCGTCAGTCCCACTCCCGTATACACCAGGCTGTTCACAAACCGGGTGGACGGATTTGTGATAGAGGAAAAGAAAATTGCCCGAAGGGAATACTTTTCCAGACGTCCATTGATCTCATCGAACCGCTCCATGGCCTTGTCTTCATAGCCAAAAGCCTGCACGACCTTCTGCCCTCCGATCATCTCATCGATCAGAGCCGTCTGCTCCCCCCTGGTCTCGCTTTGCAGGTGAAACATGGAGTAGGTCCGGTTTGCAATAAAGCTGGCCACCACCAGGCTCACCGGCGTAATGAGCACCACCACCAGAGCAATCCATACATTGATGGAAAACATAAATCCCAGTGTGCCCAGAATCGTCAGCACCCCGGTAAAGAGCTGCGTAAATCCCATCAAAAGTCCGTCGGCAAACTGATCCACATCTGCGATCACACGGCTTACGATCTCGCCGCTGTTGCGGCTGTCCATATATTTGAGGGGCAATATCTGCAGCCTCCCAAAGGCCTCCTCACGAATATCCCGTATCACATCGTAGGTGATCTTATTATTGCACACATTCATGACCCACTGGGCCAGAGCCGTCACTGCCACCAGCACGGCGATCCTCTTTCCGATGGCGAACACTCCCTCGAAATCCACCTGGCCGGCCTCCACGATCAGATCCACCGCCTGACCGGTGAGCACAGGCACATACAATGTCAACACCACCGTGACACCGGCGAAAATCAGACTCAGAATCAGGAAAAACCAGTAGCGGCGCAGATAGCGAAGCACTTTTATGAGCGTCTGCCCGCTCTGTCTTACATCGGTCTTCATGCTGGCTCTCCTCCTTTTTCCTCCGCCTTCTCAAACTGAGATTCGTAGATCTCCCGGTACACCGGACAATTCTCCAAAAGTTCCTCATGGCAGCCTATTCCGGCCACATGTCCGTCATCCAGCACAATAATCTGATCGGCATGGCGGATGCTGGACGCTCTCTGGCTCACGATAAACACCGTGGGAGCATCCGGCATCTCCCGGATCGCCTTTCGCAGGGCAGCGTCAGTGGCAAAGTCAAGGGCAGACGCGCTGTCGTCGAGAATCAGCACCCGGGGCTTTCTCACCAGAGCTCTGGCGATCGTCAGCCTCTGTCTCTGGCCTCCCGAGAAATTCCGGCCCCCCTGGGCCACGGCTCCTTCCAGTCTTCCTTCTTTCTTTTCCACAAACTCCCTGGCCTGAGCTACTGTCAGGGCCTGCCACAGCTCCTCATCCGTGGCGTCTTCATCTCCCCACAGAAGATTGCTGCGGATCGTACCCAGAAAGAGCTGTGCTTTCTGGGGTACCACTCCCACCATGCGGCGCAATTCCTTTAATGAATACTCCCTCACGTCTTTCCCCGCCACCGTCACACGCCCCCCGGTAGCGTCATAAAACCGGGGAATCAGATTCACCAGAGTGGATTTACCGCTGCCTGTGCCTCCGATGACGCCGATGGTCTCCCCGGGCGCCGCCCTAAAGCTCACATCTGTCAGCGATTCCGCACCGGCACTTTTATAGGTCAGACACACATGATCGAAACAGACTCCTGCCCCGGGTGTTTCCTTTATCTCTTTTTGTTCCGGCTCTGTCAGAGCGCTCTGTACGCTCTCCTTCAGGCTTGACTCTTCCTTCATCACGCTCTCGATCCGTCCGGCACAGGCCAGAGCCTTCGTAATCGTGATAATGAGATTTGCCATCTTTATAAGCTCCGTCAGAATCTGCGACATGTAATTTACCAGGGCGACCACCTGCCCCTGAGTCAGATCCCCCGCATTCACCGCTATGCTGCCCCGGCGCAGCACCGCCAGCAGCCCGATATTGATAATCACATAGGTCACCGGATTCATCAACGCGGAGATTCGTCCCACCGTCATCTGCATATGGGTCAGGGCCTGGTTTTCTTTATCAAAACGGTCTTTCTCATCCGCCTCCCTGGTAAAGGCGCGAATCACCCGAACGCCGGTCAGATTCTCCCTGGTAGTTCCCAGCACCCGGTCCAGTCCCTTCTGCACCTTCTTATACAGGGGCATACTGATCAGCATAATGCCGAACACCACCAGACACAGCACCGGAATCACCACGGCAAACACAAGAGCCGCCTTCACATCGATGGTAAAAGCCATAACCATGGCTCCAAACACCACAAAAGGAGATCTCAGCAGGAGACGCAGCGTCAGATTCAACCCATTCTGCACCTGATTGATATCGCTGGTCATTCGTGTAATCAGCGTCGAGGCGCCCAGCGTATCCATTTCCGTGTAGGACAGACTCTGGATATGGCCAAAGAGGGCATGGCGCAGCTTCGTGGCAAATCCCACCGCCGCCCTGGCCGCAAAATACTGAGCGGTGATACTGCATGCCAGCCCCACAAACCCCAGCGCCACCAACACACCGCTCATACGCAGAATATAGCCTGTATCCTTACCGGCGATGCCCGTATCAATGATAGCCGACATGACCAGCGGGACCAACAGCTCAAAAGAAGCCTCCAGGAGCTTAAAAAGAGGCCCCAGGACGCTCTCCTTTTTGTAATCATTCATATATTGCAGCAGACTTTTCAAAATTCTACTCTCCTTTACCGTTCCCAGTCTACTGACACAGCTCTGCCACTACCTGGCTGATCACCTTGCCGTCAGCCTTACCCTTTAATTCGGCCATGACCGCTTTCATGATCTGCCCTTTGTTTTTCGTCGCCGCCACCTCGGCAAACTTTTCACGGATTACAGCCTCCACCTCCCCGGCGCTCATCATAGCCGGAGCATACTCCTTGACAATGTCATAGCGTCCCTGATACTGCGCAAGCAGATCAGTGCGGTCCGCGGGGCAGGTATCCACCTGTTCCTTCAGCGTCTTTAACTCCTTTAAAATAATCCTGTTTACCAGCTCCTCGCCGATATTGTCGCGGCAGTTCTCATCAATGGCCGCCTTCTTTGCTGCTGCGATCAGAGACGAAACCGCCTCCTTGCGTTCCTTATCTCTGGCCTTCATGGCCGCTACCATATCCTTTTGCAACTGTTCAAACTGCATTCTGTACCTCCTTTTATCCATGGCCTCCGGGCCATCACGATATTTATTTAAGAGCTTACAGGCTATTTATCACTGCAAAGCTCTCTTTAAGATGATATCTTACCATATTTTTTTGGCAAATACAAATATTGGTGAAAAAAATGAGAGAATTCTGTCCTCTCGCTTTATGAAATTACCGTTGTTAGTGTTTACAGTTGAGGTAAAGGGAGGCTGCGAAGGGACGCCAGGGAGCATAGGGATATCCTGACCGGGCGCGCTCCCGCTCTGTGCACGAGGCAGCGGTTCTAAGCTCGCGCTTCGCTGCCGCTCCCGCTCACTAAGAACCGGCGTCCTGCAAAGGCCCGGGCAGGATATCCCTATGCCCCCTGGCTGTGAGCTCCCACGTCTCCATATTAAACGGCAAAACCTCAGATCTCAGATCACCCTGTCACAGGCCGGCTTCATAACGTCTAATCCCAATCCTGTCTCCTCTCATAATAAGCACCAGTGCCGCCCACCAATCCCCCTCCATGGCAGGTAAATCTGCCCACCGGTCCCTTCGCATATCAACAATGTCCGCTATACTAAAATCATTCCACATAAACGCAAAAAAGTGCCCCCCCGGGCATCAAACAAAAACTCGCAGGCCCCAGCGGCTGCCCCTTGCAGGGTACGGGGGAGGAAAGCAGAGAAACAGCCCGGTTCCTGAGGGGATTCCCGGCCGGACCCTTGCAGGACGCCGGCACTTAGTGAGCGAGAGCGAAAGCGAAGCGCGAACTTAGAGCCGCTGCCTCCTGCACGGAGCGCAAGCGCGTCCGGCCGGGAATCCTCTCAGGAGCCGGGCGTCCCTCTCCTCCCTCCCCTCACCCCACAAACAGCCGCAACCCCTCTGCCGGCAAAAGCCGCCCAGAGGGGTCATTTGTATTATATGTAATCTTACTCTCTTACCGTCACACCAGACTCAGCGCTTCCTCATCTGCCACCAGAACCACGTCCTTATGGAAGCGCAGGACAGAAGCAGGCACCTGAGGCGTCACCGGACCGTTGAGCATCTCCCGGATGATCGGAGCCTTTGCCTTCCCGCTGGCCACGATCAGGATCTTCTTGGCGGTCATGATCTCGCCGATCCCCATGGTATATGCGTAGCGCGGCACATCGGCCTCGCTGGCAAAGAAACGGGCATTGGCCTTGATCGTGCTCTCCGTAAGCCGGATGCAGTGAGTGTGGTCAGCGAAAGCGTCGGCCGGCTCATTAAAGCCGATATGGCCGTTATTCCCGATCCCCAGAAGCTGCAGATCGATCCCGCCCATGCTCTCAATCAGCTCATGGTAACGGCCGCACTCGCCCTCGGCATCCATATTGGTGCCGTCCGGCAGATGCGTCTGATCCAGGTTGATATTAATGTGCTTAAACAGGTTTTCATTCATAAAATAATAATAGCTCTGATCATGCTCTCTGGGAAGTCCCTGGTACTCATCCAGATTCACCGTGCGCACATGGGAAAAATCCAGATCTCCGTTCTCATAGCCCCGGATCAGCTCACGGTAAAGACCTACGGGCGTGGAACCGGTGGCCAGGCCCAGAACCGAATCGCTCTTTAAAATGACCTGGGCCGCGATAATGTTAGCGGCTTTGCGGCTCATATCGTCGTAGTTCTTAGTGCGGATTACTTTTAACATAGGTTTCTTTCCCCTTTCGTGGATTAGCTTATATTTCTTTTAACCCCTGCTTGCTGATCTGAGTCAGTTCAAGCTGGCGTATATGCTGAGAATAGTTGCGATTGATAAAAGCCGTGTAAAGGATATCGATCATGTTCAGCTGAGCGATGCGTGACGACATGGCTCCGCTGCGAAAAATGTCCTCCATGGCTGCCACAAACAGGTTACAGTCCGCCATCTGGGACAGAGGGGAATTCTCAAACCGGGTGATCGCTATGATAGGGGTATTCTGACGCCGCAGATCCCTGGCACAGCGCAGCAGCTCCTCCGTGTAGCCGGAATAGCTGATGAGAATCGCCGCATCGGTTGGCTTTGCGTTGCGCGCATGAAGATACTGGGAATGAATATCCTCCGACAAAACGCATGACTTATCCACCCGCAGAAATTTCAGATAGGCGTCCTGAGCCACCACGAAGGAAGCGCCGATGCCAAATAAGAGAATCGTATCGCAGCCGCAGAGATAATTAACGCTGCGGGCCACGGCATCCAGCTCCACCAGCATCCTTGAGTCCTCCAGCGAGGCAATATTGCGGTAGGTGATCTTATCAATAATATCGGAAAGCTGATCCGAACGCCCGATTTTCTTCTCCTTATCCTCCTGGTTCTGTTTTCTCACTGCCAGTTCATAGAGAAGAGAACTCTGCATATCACGGTAGCCCTCAAACCCCAGCTTCCGGCACAGACGCACCACCGTGGAGGGCGAAGTGTAAGACAGCTCAGCCAGACGATGAATACTGCTTTTGGCAGCTTCCTCGGCATTCTTTAAGACATAGTCCAAAATCCCCTGCTCTGTGGAGGTGGACTGGGGACGGTATTGTGTCATACGGATCAAAACGCTTTTCATGCTAATATTCCTCGCGGGCCGTTTGGCAGTCTCTCATACGGTCGGGCCATGTCTTTAGTATATCGTGAACTCCTGCCAGATGCAAGCAGTTTTTACTGTAAAAAGCCCACAAGGAAATTCGCGGCAAAATCGGTGTTTTGTATAAAAACCGCTCGTTTGTTCCCTCAAAACCATTCAAAGCGCACAAAACCGCTCAAATGTTGAAACAAAATTTCGTTTTTTTCTATTTTATTGACACCGTTTTTTTACCGTGTTATGATGAAGAAAAAGTATTCTGTATATTACAATATCACATAAAATCATGGGGAGGAATAAAAATGATTCGGAATTATCTGCCGTCAGATTTTGACGCACTGTGTACCCTGTGGAATACGGCAGGGCAGGCCCAGGGCTATGCGCCTCTTTCACCGGAACAGCTCCACGATCTTTTGACCGGACATCCGAATTTCAACGCCAGCTATGCCTTCGTGCTGGAGGAGGATGGGATAAAGGGGTTTCTCTGCGGCTGTCTGGTGGACGGCCGGCCGGAGCCCAAAGGCTATCTCACCTGTCTGATTCTCAATGAATCCTGCCTCTGTGAAAGCACCGTGCGACAGATGACAGAGATTCTGGAGAAAGCTCTTCAAGAGGCCGGGTGCCGCCGCTGCTCTGCCAGCTACTTTAATCCGATCCGCCTGCCCTGGGTGATCCCCGGAACACCGGGACATCAGCACAATAACTGCCCCGGTGTGGCCGAAGACCTCCCTCTTCACCGGCTTCTGGAAAACTGCGGCTATCAGGTGATCGTACAGGAATGCGCCATGTATCTCGATCTCAGCCGTTTTGAAATGCCTGACTGGGTGGAGGAGAAGGCTGCCAAGATGGCAGAGAAGCACTACACGGTAGACTGGTATCAGGAAGGAAAACATCAGGGCCTGGACGAAATGGTCCATTCTATGAACAATTCCATGTGGGATGCTGAGATTCCCGTGGCAGCCAGGCAGATCAATATGTTAGTCGGCCTGTATCACGACCAGGTAGCCGGCTTCACCGGTCCCGTATATCCGGAGCCCACAGGCCGCGGATATTTCGCCGGTATCGCCGTGGCCGCCGCCCACGAAAAGCAGGGGCTGGGGACCCTCCTCTTCTACCGTCTGTGCCAGGCGGAGAAGGAGGCCGGCAGCCAGTATATGTCCCTGTTTACCGGCACGGATAACCATGCGCGCCGGATTTACACCAGGGCAGGCTTTGAAGCCCGCCGGATCTTCTCTCTTTTACAAAAAGAACTGTAAACGTCAGGCGGGACCGGCCGCCTCAGGAGGAATAAACATTGCAGAGACTCAAGGCATTATGGGAAAAGACCGACCGTCTGGTCATCGGACTGATGTCCGGCACCTCCGCCGACGGCATCGACGCCGTGCTGGTTTGCATCCATGGCTGCGGTACGGCAACGAAGGTACGGCAAATCGCCTTTACCTGCACGCCCTTTTCCCCCGATGTGCGAAAAAGAATCTTACATGTCGCCGCGGGAGAACCTGCCACCGCAGAAGAATGGTGTTCTCTCAAGACGCTTTTAGGAAGCCTCTACGCGGATTGCTGCGAAACGCTGTGTGAAAAAGCCGGCGTTCCCCTTTCCATGATCGATCTGGTGGGAAATCACGGGCAGACCATCTGGCATATCCCCCGGGAGACCATATATCTGGACAGACCTTTGAGGGGAACTCTCCAGATCGGCGAGGACGCAGTGATCGCCGAACGTCTGGGATGTCCGGTGGTGGGGGACTTTCGGGTTCGCGATATGGCGGCGGGCGGCCAGGGAGCTCCTCTGGTTCCCTATACGGAGTATCTGCTGTACCGGGACGAGGAAAAACATGTGGCGCTGCAAAACATCGGCGGTATCGGAAATGTCACCATCCTTCCGGCCGGCGGCCGTCTCTGCGATGTGACCGCCTTCGATACCGGTCCCGGCAATATGATAATAGATGCTCTCACAGAGAAAATGACCGGCGGAAAGATGACATACGACGAGGGCGGCCTCCTGGCTGCCGGAGGAACCGTCTCAGACAAACTGCTGGCCCATATGATGGACGATCCTTATCTTTCGCTGACCCCTCCCAAAACCACCGGCCGCGAAAAATATGGGCCTGCTTATGTAAAGGAACTGCTACAGATGGCAGAGGCCCTTCACTTACCGCCTGCGGACACGCTGGCCACAGCCACCCGCTTTACGGCAGAGACCATCGCCTGCGGCATTCGCCGGTTTGCCCCGGTCATGCCCGACCGGATGATCGTGGGAGGCGGCGGCAGCAAAAACCGGACCTTGCTCAGATCTCTCGACCGGCTTCTGCCTGACTGTGAGATCCTGACCAATGAAGATCTGGGACTGGACAGCGATGCCAAAGAGGCGATCGCCTTCGCTGTCCTGGCCAACGAGGCGGTTTTCGGAATATGCAATAACGCTCCCGGCGCCACCGGAGCCGCGCGGCCGGTAGTCATGGGAAAATTGTCACTGTAAACCTGTATATCCCGCCGATGCGGCGCACCGTCAGGTATAAATGCCCCATACACCCCTGAGACAGCAGGGAACAAAGAACAGGAGGATACTATGACACTGAGGGAAAAGATAGGACAGAGGCTGGTGGGAGGATTCCCCGGCAAAGAGATGAGCGAAGAGTTCATCGAACTGGTAAAAGATTATAAGGTTTCCAATGTGATTCTGTTTCAGCACAATGTGGAGAGCAAAGAACAGTTAAGCCGTCTGTGCCGCGATATCCAGACGCTGGTACGCAAAGAGACAGGACACGGTGCTCTCATCTGTATCGACCAGGAGGGAGGCACCGTGACGCGCCTGCCCGAAGACGCCGTCAACGTGCCGGGAGCTATGGCCTTAGCCGCCACCGGCAGCGAGGAAAACGCCTACCGGGCCGCCAGAATCACAGCAGGCGAACTTAAGGCTCTGGGAGTCAATTTTAATCTGGCGCCCACCGCGGATGTAAATAATAATCCCGATAACCCCATCATCGGAGTCCGCAGCTTCTCCGATAAGCCGGAGGTGGCCAGAGGCTATGTGGTGGCAGCGGTAAAGGGCTACGCCGACGGCGGTGTCCTCTCCTCCATCAAGCATTTCCCCGGTCACGGCGATACCTCCATGGATTCCCATGTGAGCCTGCCTATGATTGATAAGTCCATGGAAGAGTTGGAAGCCATGGAGCTGATCCCCTTTAAAGCTGCCATCGAAGCAGGCTGCCCCACCGTGATGACCACCCATATCCTGTTCCCGCAGCTGGAGAGCGAGGAAATCCCCGCCACCATGTCAAGGACTATCATCACCGGTCTTTTGAAAGAAAAACTGGGTTTTCAGGGGATTGTCATCAGCGACTGTATGGAGATGGATGCCATCAGCAAATATTACGGCACGGTGAGAGGTGTGGTGGAGGCCATGGCTGCCGGTGTGGATCTGGTGCTGGTGAGCCACACGGCCAAAACGCTGAAGGACGTAGCCGAAGCCGTCTATGCGGCTGCCGAAGAAGGCCGTCTCTCCATGGAGGAGATGGATGCTTCTGCTCAGAAGATTCTGCGCTGTAAAGAAATCTACTGCATTGAGCCCACAGGGGAGGCCGGAACACCCCAGGCCATGGCCGAGGCCGCCGCTCTGAGGAGCCGCACCATCACCCTGTATCAGGGACAGATTCCGCCCATGGGTGATAACCCTGTCTTCCTGGGCTGTGCCGGTTATCGCTCCGGCTTCGTCTCCAATCAGAAGAGCGGAGAAGATACCTTTGCCGGATATATGGCCTCCCGCTTCGGCGGCACCGCGCTGGTCACGGAAAAGGACCCTGATTCCGATGCTGTCCGCACGGCAGTAGAAGCAGCAAAAGGCCACAGCGCCATATTTGTCAACACCTATAACGGGCATCTGTCTCCGGGCCAGCTGACTTTAGTCCATGAGCTCACCGGCCTGGGAATCCCCATGGCAGTCATAGCCCTTCGCAACCCCTACGATCTGCGCAATCTTCCTCAGAGCGTAGCAGCCATCGCTGCCTGGGATTATTCCCGTCCCACGCTGGAAGCGCTGGCTCCCATCCTGTCCGGAGAACAGGCCGCGGAAGGGAAGATGCCGATCGCATTGTAAGAAATAGAAGGAGAAAGCGCCTCAGGGCGCCCCGGCACGCTTTATACGATTTATACGGATGAGCAAAACAGGAGAAGGTTTTTGCAGGGAGGGCTTCCAAAGAAGCCCTTTTCTTCTTTTACGGAGAATGGCGCTGCTGTCCGGACCGCAATGTCTCAGACTCCGGCGCTTCCATAGCGTTCAATTACAGCAAGATATGAGATCAGGTTATAACCGCAGTGGGCAATCATACAACAAAGGATCGAATCGGTCTTTATATAAAGGAGTCCCAGCACCAGACCGCATACAAAGGCCGATAACGTCTGCACCATATTGAAATGCAGAAGCGCAAAAAGAAATGACGAGACCAGAAGGGCTGCCACTGCTCCATATGTATGCTCCAGCCCTCCCAGCACCACCCCTCTCATCAGCACCTCCTCTGCCACCGGCGCCAGGATACATACCTGAAGAATGCCGGTGACTGGAAACTGTGCAAACCGTTTCACCGTCTCCTGGTAGTCCTGCTCACTGCCAGGAAACATTTTTTCAAAAACCGGGTCCAGCCCCTTATCTAACACGATATAAAACAGCACGCTGCACCCCAGAGCCAGCAAAACCCCTGTCAGAGATATGTTTGACAGAAGCTCTGCTTCAAAGCCCTTTCTCTTAAGCAGCCTGATAAATCCCCAGACACATACCCCCATCGTTATGACATGCAAGACGTTTGAACAGGATGGCAATATCTTTCTCCAGACTGCAACATCCAAAAAAGTATAGAAAAGCATTATCCCAAAATACAGAAGTACCCACAGAATCGCTTCGCCAAATTTGATACCGTATCCGCCCACAGACAAACTCCTCTTCTTCTCTCATCCAATGCCGGCCGACCTTCCTTCTTCATGCGGTTCCCGCACAAATCACAGCGTCAGTCTTCCTTCCAGCGCCAGGTACTGATCCAGTATCATTCTGCTGACCCGTGCCCCGAACTCCATGGCCGGATGCCCGTCGTGATAGATCGGGTCGCTGAAATTCTTATTCATGATGACGATGACATACTCGCCGTAGGGCGTATGGACGATACCGCCGTCATTGCGGCAGGCGTTCATGCTTCCGCTTTTGGAGGCCACATAGATGAGCTCCTCTTCCCCCGTATCTTCACTGTCCAGAAAGTATTGGGGAAAATGGCGGGTCAGCGTACTGTTATAATGCTGCCTGCGAAAGATCTCCCGCATCTGTGCGCTGGCTGCGGGACTGATGAGCTCTCCTTTGGCCAGACGGACAAACATACCGGCATAATCTCTGGGCGTGGTGGTTCCCAGACGGTCATACTTATCAAAATCAATGGGATTATGAAGCACCGTATTGGTACATCCCAGCTTTTGTATGCATGTGTTGATCGTGTCCTGTCCCAGATATTCGATCATCATATTGGTGGCGATATTATCACTGATGATAATCATAAGCGTCGCCACATCCTTTACCTTCATGGCCGTTCCGAAGCTCAGCTCCCGAAACAGGCCGCTGCCGTTGATAAAGTGCTCTTCGCGGTAGGTCAGCATATCGTCAAGGCTGGCCTCTCCTCTTTCCGCCTGGTCAAACAGGCAGGCAAGGATATATGTCTTGATCGTACTGGCCGTCTCAAATAACTCATCCGGGCCGATCATGACCGTGTTGCCTTTTAAATCGTCTGCATAGACCGACATCTGCCCGTCATAGCTGGCCAGCTCGGCAGAAATACGTTTTTCCAAAGTCAGGCTGGGATGCATAATTTTCTCCTTTGTATATATGTCATGGTACCAGGGACAATAAATCATGTCCTATGTATCTTTACAGAAATTCTTTTAACAGCCGCAGCGCATTGCCGTGAAAAATCTTTTCGATGGCATCGTCGCTGTAACGGCGTCTGTGCAGCTCCGCCTCCAGAAGCGGCAGCATAGAACAGTCGCTCATCTCCATCTTTCCTCCGATTCCATCGAAGTCTGACCCCAGGACAATCATATCAATGCCGCCCACCTGGCGGATATGCTCGATGTGATCTGCCATCCGGGCCACGCTGCTCACACATTTGGACGGGTCCTTCTGCTCATCCAGAAAGACGCTGCAGTAATTAATGCCTGTGACGCCTCCCCTCCGGGAAATCGTGCGGATCATATCGTCGGTCAGATTACGCACATGAGCGCATTTCGCCCTGGCATTGGAATGACTGGCGATAAAAGGACGTTTCGTGTGACGTGCCACATCCCAAAAACCGGCGTCGGACAGGTGAGACACGTCCACGATGATCCCCAGCCTCTCCATCTCCTCCAGGAAGGCAAAGCCTCTCTCCTTCAGACCATGAGACGTATCGGCCGCCGTCGGGTCATCCTCCCCGCTTTCATCCGGCACCGTATTGGGCCAGGCCAGCTCATTTTCAAAGTTCCAGGTCAGCGTCATGATCCGCACTCCCAGCCGGTGGAGCATCCGCAGTACCGGCAGACTTCCCAGACAGCAGCCTCCTTCCTCCACCGTCAGCATGGCGCTGATCCGTCCCAGACTGCGGTTTCTCTCCAGATCTGCCCACTCTGCCACGGGTCCGATCTCCTCCGGAGATTCCTCCATAAGCCGGTAAAACAGATCCGCCTGCTCCAGGACCGATACCAGAGGGTTTGTCTCCTTATCCTTCAGATACACGAAAGCGGCAAAGCACTGTAGCAAGTAATCGCCCTTTTGCAGCTTTGTAAGGTCAATATGCCGGTCATTGGACCGAAACGACTTCGGCGCACCCTTTTTGGCCGCCTCACACAATACGCTCAGCGTATCACAGTGAAAATCTACTACCTGCATCTTTCTCTCCTCATCATGCAAAATACCGGCGGCCGCCAAAACATCCTGCCGCCGCCGGTTCATCGCTGCCGCCGGTCAGCGGACGCCTCCGGCCGCATACAGACACTCCACCAGATCCGGCCTGCAATCAGGATCGCTGCTCCGAAGGCTGTTTACCACCACGCCGCCGCTTCCGGCCCTGGCCGTCGAATGGATGAATCTTCCATTTTCCATATATATGGCCACATGGCCCGGAAAATACAAAAGATCGCCTTTCCTGAGCTTTCCCTCCAGCGCATCGCTGACCGACAGCCTCGTCACGGGAAAACCGTCCACGATGGAAGCGTCCCGGTAAATCAGGACTCCGCTTCTCATATAAGCCATGGAGGCCAGACCGGAGCAGTCGATACCCCGGGGAGATTTCCCACCCCAACGGTACTGAACACCCATGTATTTCATCGCTTCTTCCACGAGACTGTCCCGAAACGCTTCCTCACTGCCTCCATACCACTGGTCCAGCACCTTTTTCAGAGAAAAACCATCCTGGCCGCCCATGGCTGTCTTCGCCCGGGACGACGCGGTTTCCAGCATCTTCTCCACTTCGTTTGCATCTTTCCACAGGTATTCCTCCCGGAAACGCTTCCGCTCCAGATGCTGCGTCCGCATGTAGCCCTCTTTTCCGTTTATCAGGCGCACCTTTGTCCAACCAGGCTCCTCGCAGCCCGAAAGCGTCTCCACCAGAGAGCCGCTTACCAGACTGTTAAGGCATACGCCCTGGACAGCCGGAAGGCTCATCACATCCGCACAGTACACATCCACCACCGCCAGCCGCCGTCTGTCCCTGTCCTCCAGCGCCTGCTCTGTCATATATATCAGGCTGTCCTCCCGCACATAGCCCATATACCCGTAGCCGGTCAGAATATGCACCCAGCCGTCCTGCCGGTCTAACACATGGCAGGCCATCCCGTAGAGCCCCTCGTCCGAGATCGCCGACAAGACGCCCTTCTCAGTGGCCTTCGTAAAGGCCGGGCGGTCATAAATCACTGTCACCGGCTGGCAAAATACCGCAAACCTCATCTTGACACCTCCTAGTCATTCTCCTCATTCATTCCAGGCAGCCGCTTCCTCCTCGTTGGCAAAAAGATAATGCCCGGACCTTACCTCCATCCATACCGGCGGCTTCTTCTCGTAATCGTGTATCGCCGGATCGTAGACGATCAGCTCCTTCTCTCTCTCATGGACCGGATCCGGCATGGGAATTGCCGACAGAAGCGCCTTCGTGTAGGGGTGCATCGCATGGCCGATCAGCTCCTCTGTCCCGGCCAGCTCCACCACCCTGCCCTTATGGATGACGGCGATACGATCCGTAAAATATCGCATGACAGACAGGTCATGGGCGATAAAAATATAGGTAATATGCTTCCTTTTTTGCAGACCGGCCAGCAGATTCAGGACCTGGGCGCGGATTGATACGTCCAGGGCAGAAATCGGTTCATCCGCGATAATACACTCCGGCTCCATAATGAGCGCCCTGGCGATCCCGATCCTCTGGCGCTGCCCGCCTGAAAATTCATGGGGAAAACGGCTGGAAAATTCCGGCAGAAGTCCCACATCCGCCAGCGCCTGCTCCACCTTTTCGGCCCGTTCGGCGGCGCTCATATTTCTGTTAAGATTCATCAGGCCCTCGCTGATGATGTAATCCACCTTGGCCCTTTCGTTCAGGGACGCCATGGGATCCTGGAAAATCATCTGTATCTCTTTGATTACCTTCCGATCCAGCTCACGGCTGATCTTTCCGTTAATCTGCTCTCCCTTATACCGTATGCTTCCGCCGGAGACCGGGTGAATCCTCATGATCGCACGGCCGATGGTGGTCTTGCCGGAACCGGACTCGCCTACGATGCCGAAGGTCTCTCCCTTATATACCTGGAAGCTCACGCCGCGGACGGCCTCAAAGGCCTTCTTCCCTTTTCCGAAGGTTACATGGAGATCCTGCACATCCAAAAGTACCTCCCGGTCCGCCGCCGGCGTCATCCTTTCCCTGTTCTCTCCCGCTGCGCTCATCGATACACCACCTCCAGATTCTTCAGATTACGAATCGCCTCCGGCGGATCCACCTTCGGCGCCCGGGGATCTAAAAGCCATGTCTTGGCCTTATGCGTGGGGCTCACCTGAAAATAGGGCGGCTCCTTCAGATAGTCGATCTTCAGAGCTCTGGGGTTACGCGGCGCGAAGGCGTCTCCCCGGATCTCCTTAAACAGGCTGGGCGGCGTCCCCTGGATGGTGAAAAGCTCTTCCCCTCTCTGTCCCAGCTGGGGCAGGGAGGACAAAAGGGCCCAGGTATAAGGATGCTTCGGATCATAGAAGATCTCCTCTGCCATTCCCACTTCGATGAAATCGCCTGCGTACATAACCGCCACCCGGTCGGCGATATTGGCCACCACCCCCAGGTCATGGGTGATAAATACGATAGTCAGATGATATTTCTCCTTCAGCTCCTTTAACAGACGGATGATCTGCGCCTGGATCGTCACATCCAGAGCTGTCGTGGGCTCGTCACAGATGAGTATCTTCGGATTACAGGCCAGGGCAATAGCTATAACCACCCGCTGACGCATCCCACCGGAAAACTCATGGGCATACTGCTTATACCGGCGCTCCGGCTCCGATATCCCCACATCCCTCAGATAGTCCATCACCCTGGCACGGACCCGGTCTGCTCCCCGGATATCCTGATGGAGCCGGATCGCCTCGGCGATCTGCTCTCCGATGGATTTGAGCGGATTCAGACTGGTCATGGGATCCTGCATAATCATGGCGATCTCTCCGCCGCGGATCTTCTGCCAGTCCTTCTCCCTCGTAAGCTTTGCCAGGTCCTGCCCTTCATAGAGAATCTCTCCCGAAGGAATATAGCCGTTGGCATCCAGAAGCCCCATAAAGGTCTTGGTGAACACCGATTTGCCGGAGCCGGACTCCCCCACGATGGCCAGGCTCTCGCCCTTATATACGTCCAGAGACACATTGCGGATGGCGTAGAGTTCCCTGCCTCTCAGACGAAATTTTACATGTAAATCCTTTACCGATAAAATGACTTCCTGCTTCATATCCGCACCTCCTATCTGTGGTTCTTCGGATCAGCGGCATCGGAAAAGGCGTTGCCGATGATATAGAACGAGACGGTTACGATGGACAGAATCAGCGTCGGGTAGATCAGCTGATAGCGCTGGGCCGCATTCATCATGACCACGCGCCCCTCCTCGATGAGCCTGCCCAGTCCCGGCGTCGTGGCCGGCAGACCCAGACCGATATAGGTGATAAACACCTCGCTGCCGATGGCGGCCGGAATGGACAGAGCCATGCGCAGCATAATCACCGATACCAGATACGGAAGCAGATTCCTCATCACCAGCCGGTATGTGGGGGTACCCAGGCAGCGGCTGGCCAGATTATAATCCCGGTCCCGGATAATCAGGATCTGATTGCGGATAAACCGGGCCATGCCGATCCAGCCGGTGAGACTCATGGCAAAGATCAGCGTCTTCACGCTGGGTGTCATGATATAGGCGATCAGAATCAGAATGATCGTATGGGGAATGTTATCCAGCACATTGTAGATTTCCGTAAACAGAAAATCCAGCCGCCGCATATAGCCCCACAGCACGCCCACCGTGATACCCACCACGGCCTCCACCAGGGCCACGGAGAATCCGATAAACAGAGAGGTGCGGGTTCCCGTCCAGATACGGGCCCACAGATCCTGACCGATACTGTTGGTGCCAAACCAGAAATCTGCTCCCGGCGGCACATTGCGAAGCGGTATGAAGCGTTCCGGATCCGCATTTACCAGATTCGGATCCATCTGCCCGGGCAGATAAGGCTGTATGATCGTAAAGATCAGGATCGCCAGCATTATGACCAGCATACAGACCGCCCCTCTGTTCTTCAGAAACATCCGAATGGTACTGCCCCAGTAGGAATAATTGCTGTAACCGGTCTTCTCACTCTCTTTTTCATCGTATTCGGCAAAGGAGAACAGCTCCTCGTCGCTCATTGCGGCCAGAGCGTCGGCTTCCCTCTCCATCCGGCGGGACATGCTCTCCTCCAGCCCTCTTGACAGTTTATCCTTGATCGATGCCATCAGCGTCCACCCTCCTTTACTCCCAGACTGATCCGGGGATCCAGAATCGTCATCAGGATATCCCCCAGTAAAAGTCCAATGATACCTACGGTGGCGTACAGAAGCACGATGGCCTGCACCATGTTATTGTCGCTGTTTTTAATCACCGTCACCAAAAGCCCGCCCATACCGGGAATACTGTACAGGGATTCCACATAGATCGAACCGATGACCGTATTCAGAAACGATGAGGGCAGATACTGTACCATGGGCACGAATGCGTTGCGGAATACATGGCGGAACATGATGGCGCTGCCCGAGACGCCCTTCGCCCTGGCCAGACGCACATAATCCTTATTGGTCTCATCCACCATATAGCGGCGCAGCCACATCCCATAATAGGCTATATTTCCCAGCGACATGGACAGTACCGGCAGGATCCAGCTCTTTACATTCCCCTCTTCAAAGAGGAGCGGGATTCCCAGAAGCGTGGTTCCGTACATCTGGATAAACAGATAATAGACAGCCGCCGGTACCGCCTGGATAAAGACGATGAACAAGGTCCCCAGCTTATCCGCAAAGCGCCCTTTAAAGTGGGCCATCAGAGCCCCCAGGGGAATACCAAACACCAGCGATACCAGTATGGACAGACAGCCCAGCCGAACCGATACGGGCAGCTTATCCCGCAAGATCTCCGTCACCGGCACATTCTCCCGGTAAGAATGGGAGACGCCGAAATCCCCCCGGAACATCCCCTGAAAGAAATGGGCCAGCTGTACCGGCATGGGGTCCAGTAATCCCTGCTCCTTCAGACCGGCCTGAATCTGTGAGTCCGTCAGCTTGTCAAAATTCTTAAAATAGCCCTCGATTGGCATCAGACGCATCAGTATGAATACCACACAGATGATGATAAACAGCGTAATCAGTGAGCGGCCGACCCGCTTCGCCAGATATTTCACCATATCTGTTCCTCCTTCTTTTCTTTTGTCCTTTCCTCTGATAAAAGCAGAGCGGCCTCTGCGCTTATCAAAGGGAAGGAACCGCCTTTCCTCCTACGGTAAGGAAAGGCAGGTACAGGAAATCCCGTACCTGCCTCCGACATCTCATTGATCCTTACACAGTAAAGCAGGTCTTACTTTTGGTCACAGCTTCCTCCGGCTCACAGCCCTTTCGAAGCCCCGGCTTCAGTGCGCTGCCAGGCCCGCCTCATACTCCTCCATGGAAATAAAATGGTCATACAGCTTCTGTCCCTTATAACGCAGATTCGATACGCCGCAGGACGCGCTCTGGCCCTCCCAGACATTCAGCTTCGTCACCGTAAAATCGCTGACGCTGACGCCATAGGGCACAGCCAGCGCGTGATCGATCAGATATGCCTCCGCCTCGGCAAAGGCCGCATACCGGGCATCCATATCGTCAGTAATGGCCTTGGCCGCCTCCACCAGAGAGAAATATTCCTTCACCGTGTCGGCCGACGCTGTGTTATCCTCGATGGCATAGGCCAGATAGGCATAACGGCCTCCGCGATTATAGGTGCCGTCGCCGTTGGACGCCTGGTAGAACGGATCGGTCCAGGTCTCCGGATCGGCATAATCCGCGCCCCAGTTACACAGTAAGAGCATATAATCGCAGGAACGTCTCACCTCTCCCAGGAAGCCGGTGGCCGGCCCCGCCTCCACAATCACATCAATGTAGTCGGTTCCCAGCACGCTCTCCAGCTGCTGTTCCAGCACGATACACTCCTCTTCCCAGTTGGTGGTGCTGGGGTTGTAACGCACCAGCACCTTCACCGGGAAGCTCACACCCTGCTGTCCCAGCTCAGTCATGGCCGTCTCCTTGTACTGCTTTGCCAGATCCGCGTCGTAGGAATCCTTGGCCATGATATCTGCAAAGGCCGGCTGACTGGTATAGTCGCTGCCATTCTCCGCATTGATGGCGAAGCCTTCCGGCGTGATCGTATTCTGCATGAAATTCTCCGGATCAATGCTGTCGCCTGTATTTACATAAATTGTGGAGACACGGTTGATGGCATGGCGGATCGACTGCCGGAAGTTCTCGTTATTCACCGCGATCTCCCAGTTGGCAGGCTCATATTTCTCGTCTATGCTGTATCCTTCCATGCCGTCCCGGTAAAAGTTCTCATTGAGCTTATGTACATTGAAATTGAAGCAGTAAAAATAAGAATAGTCCAGAGAAGGACGTCCCATGCTGACCATATTGCTGGTCGCCGGATCATTCATCCAGGAGTCCACCACATCCGATCCCAGAACCGTGTAGTCGATCTCTCCTCTCTTGGCCATCTCCGCACCGATGGTGTCGGCTTCGGCATTGTAGGTCCGCTTGATGGTCTCTATGTACACATGCTCCGCATCCCAGTTGGTCGTGTTCTTCTGATATATCATCTGCACCTGGGGCTCAAACGTGGCGATGTAATAGGCGCCGCAGTAATACATGGTCTCCGCCGATGTTGCAAACTGAGCCCCCTGCTCCTCTAAGAGAGGGCCATAGGCCGGCATAAAGCACACATAAGTCATCAGCGACAGGAAATAGGGCGCGCCCTTTTTCAGGGTATACTGAAGGGTCAGCTCATCCACCGCCTTGACGCCCACCTCCGAGAAGTCGATGGGGTCCGCATCCCCGGCCTGCCCGTCATAATACTCCTCTGCGTTCAGAATCGTATCAAAGACGATATAAGCCGTGCCGCTGTCATAGGAAGGGGTCAGAACGTACTTAAGCGCATCCACGAAATCCTGCGCCGTCACATCCGCCACCACTGCTCCGGTGTGGTCCACCCATTTCATATTCTCACGAAGCTTAAAGGTCCACGTCATGGACGCCTCATCATAGCTCCACTCCGTCGCCATACCGGGCTGAGGCGTCATATCCCCGCTGCTGTCATACTCGATCAGCGTATCCACCACATTGGCTCCCACGGTCTGCTCCGAGGTCGAGGATGAGGTCAGATAATTCAGAGTCTCCACCTCGCCGGAATACAGCACGCGGTAAACCGATCCCTCCTCTTTGTTACTTTCCCCGCCGGCGCTCTGTGTACCTGCGCTGCCCACAGTGCCTCCGGCCGGGTCCGTCCCCGCCGCCTGTGTCGTCCCGTCCGCATTGCCGGAACATCCGCCCAGCACGGACAGGACCATGGTCATACATAAAAGCATGGCAATCCATCTTTTTTTCATAATGCCTTTCCTCCTTTTTTCTTATTCAGTGTTCGGCACAAACGCCGCCCTCCCGGCAGACCCGGATAAAAAAGCGCCCCCGGGGTATATATCTATCCTGCTTCAAGAGGTGAAGCAGGGCGCACTGACGATTCCGATACCAGGCGTTTTATTCATGCGGATATGGGGGCCTTCGTAGGAAGGGCCTCCCTCATAAGGATCCATACTGCACAGCGACGGGCCGTCCAGATCTGCCCGGGTGATGATTCCCTTTCCCGCCGCCAGATGGGCCGCCGCGCTGACCGCGATCTTGCTCTCCAGCATACAGCCGATCATGCACTCCACGCCGTAGGTCTCAGCCACGGCGCAGATCTTCAGAGCCTCGTGAATTCCCCCTGTCTTCATCAGCTTGATATTAATCAGATCCGCCGCCTGCCCCTGTATGAGCCGGATGGCATCCTCCGTGGAAAATACGCTCTCGTCGGCCAGCACCGGCGTGGCCACATTGGCCGTCACATACTGCATTCCGGCAAAGTCATGAGCCTTCACCGGCTGCTCCACCAGGTCGATATCCAGGCCCTTATCCTCCAGAGACCGGATGATCCTCACAGCCTCCTTTGCACTCCAGCCCTGATTCGCGTCGACCCGCAGACGGACCGCCGGCCCCACAGCCTCACGGATCGCCTGGATGCGTCTCACATCCTCACGGCCTTCCTTGCCCACCTTGATCTTCAGGATATGGAAGCCCTGCGCCACGGCCTTTATGCTGTCCGCCGCCATCTCCTCCACGGGATTGACGCTGATGGTCAGATCTGTCTCAATCTGCGCCCGGCGGCCGCCCAGCACCTGATACAGGGGCTTACCACAGCTCTGAGCATAGAGATCGTATACCGCCATATCCACAGCGGCCTTGGCTGAGGTATTCTTCAGAATACAGCCGTGCAGCTTTTCCATGACTCCGTCCAGATTCTCGATGTCCATCCCCAGAATGGACGGGGCGATGAAATCCTCTATGGCACAGCGGACAGAACCCAGCGTATCGCCGGTGATAACCGCCGTAGGCGGCGCTTCTCCGAATCCTGTCCTGCCGTCGTCCGCCGTCACACGCACCACCAGGTCGTTCACCGAATCCACTGTGCGCAGGGCTGTCTTGAAAGGTGTTACCAACGGGATATGTACTTCCCCCACCTCGATCCGGGATATTTTCATATGGCTCCCCTCTTTCTTCTAATTTACATATTTCTCTGATACAGATCCAGAGCGATCTGCGCCATGGCCCGTTCGCAGGCAGGCACGTCGGTCTCGTTGCCGCATATCACCAGCACAAACGGCCGGTTGGCGAAGATGATCCCTCCGTCATGGGTAATTCCTGTGTCCTCACCGGTCTTATGAGCGATCTCCACATGTCCGGGAAGGGCATGAAGATAAAACGGAAATTTTCCATTGAGCCTCTGGTCCTTCAGGATACGCACCATATCCGCCGAGGCCTCCGGACTCACCAGCTCCCCTCTCGCCATACAGGCCAGAAGCCGGCCGGTCTCCTCTGCCGTAATATAATTCTGGATTCCCTTCTCCGACTTCTCTCTGTCGAACATCCTGCGGTTTAGCTCTGTGCATCGAAAGCCCAGCGAGCGGATTCCGGTCCGGATGGCCTCCTCCCCCAGAATGTCGATCATATAATTGGTGGCGCTGTTATCGCTGAGGATAATCATCAGCGTATACAGATCCTCCACCGTCACCCGCAGTCCGTCATGCATATAGGTCAGAGCCCCGCAGGAGGGAACGCACTCCTGTCTTCGCACCGTAATCAGACGGTTCTTATCCAGAAGCCCTGCCTCCATCTGGCGGTAGGCCTCCGCCAGGATGAAAAGCTTGATCATGCTGGCCGCCATCATAGGCTCCTCCTCATGAAATCCGAATCGTTCCCCTGTGGACAGGTTTTCATAATAAAGGCTGATCTTACCCGGAAGGGCAGACAGGCCGGAAAAAATTTCCTTATACATAATAGACAGACTCCCTGGAAGCCGGCACGGACAGGCGCATGTGGATTTGCTGAAGAAGCCGCCGGAAAAGCAGATTTCTGTAATAAGTATTATCTGACCGGCTCCGCCGCATTTACGATGCCGGATGGCCGTAATTATAAAAAAAGGCGGCATGCCAAATAAGCAGCTACGCCATTGTAACTATTTCTTCGTTGTTATTAAGTATACTGGATTTCTGCAAAAATGCAAGCACTTTTTTTCGGTAACGCGGTGAGGCATGTAAAGCGCCGCTCCATAAGAAGAGGGAGGACAGCGCCTCCCTTCAGACTCCGAAACAGTATTTGATTCCGGCAAATATATCCATAATATACTTTAGCGATGCCTGTACACCTCAATTCCCAAATAATTGGAGAACGCCTCCTCCAGGATATCTGCCACATGTCCCCTCACAAAGCACACGTGATGCTCATACCCGTTCTTGCACACGACCCTCATAAGCTTTTGCAGGTTCTCGATATAGCAGTTGGCCAGGCCGCCTTTGGTGGGCAGCTTTTCACTCCGGAATACTCCCTCGCCGATATATGCTTTCAGTTTTCCTCTCTGGTCGTCTGTTGAGAGCCGCACGAATGTCATATCGCCTGCTGCCACCTGTCCCTTGCAGGCGCCGAAACAGTTTTCCCTGCCCAGGGTACTTCCCAGTACATCCAGACATTCGATCTCCACCTCGCTCTGAAAGAAATCCTTTGGAAAATTAGAGCAGTGCAGGGCGATACAGGCATTGCGGTCTTCCCTCAGATTATTGTTCCAGTCCATCAGGGCCGACGGAGCCTGCGCCGCCAGCGTGGCCGCCAGCATGGAGACGGCGCCGGTCACATCACTCTCGCAGGCGGAGGGCTTGCCGTTATTGCCCATCATGCTCATGGCCAGACAGGTGGCGCAGCCATAGTTATTCTCCACACTGTCCCAGCACTGCACGGTGGATGCGTCACACTCCAGCTCCTCCACCGTCTCGGCGATGGCCAGACACAGCTTAGCCTGCTTTTTTAAAAGCTCCGGGGCGATGGAGGATGGAACCGTGCCATAGGCTTTAATCTCTTCGATCTTATCCTCCACCTTCTGTCCGTCGGGATAATGCATGGCCTTGAAGATTACCTCGGAAAAATCCACGGTCTGCACAGCGATTCCGTATTTCTGGAGGATCTTCTCAGAAAAGCGCACCGTGTTAAAGGCCACAGGCCGGGCGCCCAGCATGGCAATCCGCGAATGTCCAAGCCCCTTCACCACCCGGCACACTCCGGCAAATCGCCGCACATCCGCCGCAAACTCCTCGCTGTCGATGGGACAGGTATGGAGCGTGGTGGCAGTGAAGGGAATATTTCGCTGATACAGATTATTACACAGCGATATCTTGCCGCAGAAGGCGTCGCGCCGATTCGCCATGTCCAGCTTATCAAAGCTGTCGTCACAGGCCTGCACCAGAACCGGCACATGGAGCTCCGCCAGGGATATGGCCTCCGCGATTCCCAGCTCCTCGCCAAAATTCGGCAGAATCACCAGAATCCCGTCGATCCGGTCCCTGTTCTCACGAAACAGCCTGGCACAGGTTTTCGCCTCCTCATAGGAGAGTACCGCTCCATACTGCGTATCCTCCTCACCCACCATCACATAGCCATAGCCCAGCCTGTCAAGCAGAGCGGTCACCGCCTCCCTCGCCGTCTTCACCAGATGCGACGGAAAAAAGGATCGGGTTGATACGATTACACCAAATGTTTGCTTTGCCATCTTTTCTTCCTCCAAATTTATTTAATCAGCATAGAAACGGCAGCTTTCCAGCCGTCATACAGCTGTCTTCCGGTCTTTTCTGTCATATGCGATACGATCCTTTCGTGCCTCACTCTGTCGAAGATCGCCTTCTTGTCCGCGCACCCCGTCCGGATCGAGGCCAGGTAAGCCACCCCTGCGGCCGACAGCTCCTCCACCGTCGAGACGCATATATCGATCCCCAGCAACCCCGCCGTAAAATCCATCAGAAAACCATTTTTTGTGGCGCCTCCGTCCACGCACAGCTCCCGAAGAGGCATTCCGCTATAGTTGTCCATGGCGCAGACGATATCCTTAATCTGATAAGCGATAGCCTCCAGACCGGCCCGCACGATATGTTCCCGCCTGGTAGCCGTCGTCATACCGCACAGAATCGCCCGCACATCGCTTTGCCAGTAAGGTGCGCCCAGCCCCGCAAAGGCAGGCACCAGATATACGCCCCCTGTATCCGCCACGCGTTTTGCCAGCTCTTCCGATTCGCTGCTGTCCTTCAAAAGGCGCGCATTATCACAGAGCCACTTTATGATCGCCCCCGAATAGTTAATATTTCCTTCCAATACATAGTCTACCTGCCCGTCTATCCCCCAGGCCAGGGATTCGACGATATCCTGCGACGGCCTGGCCGGCCTCACAGAGCCGGTATTCATCATCACCGAGGTCCCCGTGCCAAAGGTGGCCTTAGCCATATAGGGCTCATGACACCCGTTGGCATAGAGGGCCGCGTGACTGTCCCCCAGGACGGCGCAGACCGGCACCGCCTCCGGCAGCAGTCCTCCCACATCCGTGTGGCCGAATACGCTGCCGCTGTCGCAGATCTGCGGCAGCATCTCTTTTCTCAGCCCGAACAGATACAGCATCTCTTCATCCCACGTCAGTGTGGTCAGGTTCAGAAGCTGGGTCCGGGACGCATTGGAATAGTCTGTCTTAAACGCCCTCTCCTCTGTCAGATGCCAGATCAGCCAGGCGTCGATGTTACCGCAGCACAGCCGCCCCGTCTGCGACAGACGTTTCGCCTCCTCCACATGCTCCAGAATCCAGGTAAATTTGGCCGCCGAGAAAAAGGGAGACAGCGTAAGTCCTGTGATCTGCCGGATCCGGCCGGCTTCCGGGGCAAGGCGATCTGCAACGGCCTTTGCCCGGCCGCACTGCCAGACGATGGCATTGTACACAGGTTTTCCTGTTTTCCGGTCCCAGCAGACGATCGTCTCCCTCTGATTGGAGACTCCCAACGCCCGGATCTGTCCCGGATCAATTCCGGCCTTCTCAACCGCCAGACGGCAAACCGCCATCGCATTGGCAAGGATCTCCATGGGATCATGCTCGATCCACCCTCTGTCGTCTGTGATCTGCCTGTGGGGTAAGTCTGCCCGGGCGATGAGCATCCCGTCCGCCCGGCAGACGATCCCCTTCGTACCGGCCGTACTCTGATCTATGGCAAGAATATAGTCCATCGCCTTCCTCCTATGCTCCGATCAGCGCCTTCGCTCCGGCTGCGATATTCTCTGCGGTCAGTCCGTAATACGCAAACAGCTCGCTGTTCTTTCCTATGATAACCTCCTCCGGCAGGCCCAATGTTTTCACCGGAGCCTTTGCCAGCTCCGCCGCCACATGGGATACGGCTTCGCCCAGACCGCCAAGCGTGCTGTGTTCCTCCACCGTGACGATTCCTCCGGTCTCCAGGCAGGCGCGGCGCACCGCCTCCTCATCTAAAGGCTTGATCGTAAACATGTCCAGCACTCTCGCGCCGATGCCCCAGGCCTTCAGAAGCTCTGCGGCATGGACAGACGGCGCCACCATCTCACCGCAGGCAATGATCGTCACGTCCGTGCCCTCTCGAACCGTCTTTGCCCTTCCCAGGGAGAAGCTCTCCCCTGCCTCATAGACGCCCTCCACATCACCGCGTCCCATACGCACATAGAAGGGCCCCTGTACCTTCGCCAGCTCCCCGGTCAGCCATCTCGTCTGAACGTCGTCCGAGGGAGCCACCACCGTAATATTAGGCAGCGCCCTCATGCCGGCAAAATCATGCATGGTCGTGTGAGTACAGCCCAGAGGGCCGTAGCTGACACCGGCGCTGACGCCGATGATCTTCACATTGGTCTTATTGTAGGCCACATCCACCTTGATCTGTTCATAGGACCGGGCCGCCAGAAAGCAGGCGGGCCCTGTGACAAACACGTTTTTCCCCGTCTTAGCCAGGCCGGCGGCGATTCCCACCGCGTCCTGCTCGGCGATTCCGCACTCTATAAACTGATCTGTCAGTTCATCACAGAAGCCGTTCAAGGTGACACTGCCGCGGGAATCCGTAGCGATCGCCCAGATGCTCTTATCCTGGCGGCCGCATTCCAGGAGTCTGGCCGTAAATGCTTTTCTGCTGGATACCTTTGTCATATTCACCCCTCCTCCATCGCTTTCATAAGATCTGCCTTAATCTGTTCATACTGTTCTGCCGTCGGTATCGCATGATGCCAGGGCGCCTTATCCTCCATCACCGGTGAACCGAAGCCCTTCACCGTATCGGCAATCAATGCCATGGGCTTCCCGGGATGACGCGTCCTAAGCGCCCGGCCCAATGCCTCATAATCATGGCCGTTGCACCGGATCACCTCGAATCCGAAGGCACGGTACTTCTCTCCCAGCTCATCTAAAGGCATCACCTCTTCCGTACCGCCGCTGATCTGGAGACGGTTGCGGTCGATGATGCAGGTCAGATTGGATAAACGGTATTTGGCTGCTGCCATGGACGCCTCCCACACGGAGCCCTCCGCCAGCTCGCCGTCGCCCATGAGCACGTACACATGGGCCTTTGGAGCCTCGTCCCTTAGCCCCAGCGCCATGCCCACCCCCACCGGCAGACCGTGTCCCAGAGCTCCTGTAGCGATCTCCACACCGGGAATCTTATGGCTGGGATGCTCCGCCAGGCGGGTGTCGAATGCGGTAAAGGTATCCAGCTCCTCTTTCCCGATGAAACCGGTTCCGGCCAGCACTGCATAGTAAGCCTCCGCGCAATGTCCCTTGCTCATGATGAACCGGTCCCTGTCCGCGGCCTTCGTTTTGATCTTTTCGATATCCATCACATCATAGTAAAGCACCGTCAGGATATCCATGCAGGACATGCTCCCGCCGATATGGCCCGCCTTATGTCCATAACACATCTCCAGCACATCCAGGCGATGCGCAAACGCTGTTTTCTTAAGATTCTGTTTCATACTGTTCTCCCTGCTCTCTTACTGCGCTCAGTCCCCAAAGTAGTATTTGATCTTGGCAAAGAAGTCCTCCAGAATGAAGTGCGTATCTACATAATTATACACCCGGATCTTTCTGGGATTGCCGGGACGCAGCAGATACCGGCAGGTCTCAGCCTCAAACCGGGGAGCCCCCTCCACAGTATAATGCCCTTCATGATCCGTAAGCATCAGGCCCACCACAGGAGAGTCTCCCAGCTGCCAGTTCTCCCCGCCGGGATAGGTGGCACGGAAAGCCGCCTCGCTGACGCCCCGGGGCATCCACTGATCCACTTCCGAAAGGTATTCTACGAATCTGTGATTAAATTCCATCATATAGTCCACCAGATGTCTACCGATCTCACCATAGGGGCGAACCTTCAGAAACAGTTCGGCAAAGCTCACCTTCATGGTCCGGTATACGGACATGGGCACCTGCCACAGCTCAACCGGAGAATCCATGATCACATTGGCCGCATTCAGATCATTGATGGTATTAAACTCATAGCCTCCCTCCGGATACACACCGCCGCCGATCCAGATTACCGTCATGCGCCCCGCGATCTCCGGCTTCATCAGGTAGGCGCTGGCCAGATTCGTCATGGCTCCCTGTACCGTGACAAACAAAGGACGGTCATCCTCCTTCATAGCCTCCTCTATAATGAAGCGGCTGGCCTCGGAGTCCACCGGCGTCTTTTCATCGGGCAGCTGCTCCTCGCAGCCTTTATATACCTTCACCTCATCGTGCAGTCCCATGAGATCCACGATCAGCTGAGCCTCGTTGAAGCTCTGCTTCATGGAATCCGCCACGGATGCGGCCCCGAAGTTCTTCGCATAGTGCTCTGCCGCAATGCCTACCACGTCAAACTTCGGCGTCATCAGCTGATGAGCCACCGCATACTGGTCATCCGCCTCGCAGTGACAGTCCGTGTCGATCAGAACTCTGACCTTTTTGCTCTCAGGTACGGTGTAGGGCGCTTTCTTCATGATAAAATCCTCCTTTTACGATCCCTTTTCGGTGTATATGCCTGTACGATATTGAAAAAGCGGGGCCGGAGCTTCTTCTCCCTGCCCCGCCGGACATTATCCAAAATAATATTTGATCTTGGCGAAAAAGTCTTCCAGAATAAAGTGATTGTCTACATAATTATAGACGCGGATTTTATGAGGGTTGCCGGGACGAAGCAGATACCGGCCGGTCTCCGGATCAAAGCGGGGCGCTCCCTCCATCGTGTAATGGCCATCATGGTCGGTCAGCATGAGGCCCACCACCGGGGAATCTCCTACCTGCCAGCTCTCGCCTCCGGGATAGGAGGCTCTGGCTCCGGCACGGCTGTAGCCTTTTTCCAGCAGCATCTGTTCCCTCTGGGTGCTCAGAGTTCCCATCAGGCCCTGATTGATCGTGTTCACCATATAATCCACGATATATTTTCCGATCTCACCGTAGGGATATACGCGGTCATAGAGGGTGGCAAAGCTGACCTTCATCATGGAATAGACGTTTTTAGGCACCTGCCACAGCTCAAAAGGAGAATCCATAATGACGTTGGCCGCATTGATATCGTTGCAGGCGTTAAACTCCCACTCCCCCTCCGGATACGCTCCGCCGCCGATCCAGATCACGGTGGCCCGTCCGGCGATCTCCGGCTTCATCAGGTAGGCGCTGGCCACATTGGTGATGGCGCCCTGCACGGTGATAAACAGCGGCCTCTCATCTTCCTTCATGGCCTCCTCGATGATGAAGCGGCTGGCCTCAGAGTCCACCGGCGTCTTTTCGTCGGGCAGCACATCCGCACAGCCGTGATACACCTTTACTTCATCGTGCAGTCCCATCAGGTCCACCACCTTCCGGGCCTCGTCAAAGCTTCTCCGGGCCGATTCCGCTACTGTCATCATACCGAAGCGGGTATTGAAATGAGCGGCGTTGATGCCCACCACATCGAACTTGGGCGTCATCAGCTGATGCGCCACCGCATACTGGTCATCTGCCTCGCAGGCACAGTCCGTATCGATCAGCACACGGATCTTCTTGGATGCAGGTACTTCATAGGGTGCTTTCTTCATAGCGACCTCCTTCTCATTTGTGCGGCCTCTTTCGCCTTTTTGCGCCGGCCGTTTTGTCATTGCAGCTTTATTCCTTATAAATCACACCTCATGCCTTCATCTGACTGGCCTGACGGCGCAGACTCTCCGCCCGTTTCCGATCCAGGATCGAATTACAGCACATCAAAAACAGCAGGAAAGCTCCTGTCACCGTATCCTTCAGCTGAGACGGAATCCCCAGTGAGATAAGGCCGGTAGCCAGAATGTTCATGGTTACGACGCCTGCGATGCAGCCAAAGGTGATGTTCACCGTCTTCTGCAAAAGCAGGCCGATATTAAAGCCGATGATGGCCGGGAAGATCAGACTCATGGATGCCAGGCCCACCTGCGCCGCTGTGCCTGCGCCGTAGCTGGTGGCCACAATACCGGAGATTCCTCCGAACAGGGACGCGATCATGATAGCCTTGGCCTCCGTCTTTCCTTTGCTGACACCGGCGTCCCCGGCGATCTTGCCATTGCCGCCCAGGGCACGGCAGTTCGCCCCGAATATGCTGTACTGATGCAGAAAGAATATCGCGGCTCCGCAGACCATAAAGATAATCCAGATTGCGGGAGACTGGCCCAGAACACATACGTCATTGGTCAGTATCATGGAATTCGTCCCCTGGATCATGGAACCGATGGCGCCGATGATAAAGCAGTAGGCCACGCTGATGACCATGGAGCTCATCTTAATCATGGAATTCAGGATACCCTTGACAGCACCCATCACAATCGCCACCGCGAAGGCCCCCACGATCAGGCCGGGGATACCCATGGTACGGGAGAGCAGAACCCCCAGGACACTGCCCAGGATACGTTCTGCCGCCACGGAGAAATCCACAATGCCGGCCGTCATGGAAAAAGATATGCCCCAGGCCAGAATGCAGGTAGTGACAGATTGCAGACAGACAGAATACACCATATTCCCGCTTAAAAACACGGCCGGACGCAGAATGGAAAATATCCCATAGACCGCCGCCGGAATCAAAACCGTAATCCCGATTTTTTTGAGCAGGGATTTTAACATTTGCATTGTGCTTTACTCCTTTTGCGTGATATGGGCGGCGGGACTGCCGGACTTCGGATGATGTCCGGCTGGTCCCTCTTCCGCCTCTTTACAGGTTATACCGGAGGTACCGGTCAGTTAGCTCCGCCGGCTCTCTGTACGATATCCTCCAGAGAATAAGCGGCGATGACCTGCATCAAATCGTCGTAGGTAAAATCCGGATTCAGCTTCACCATCATATTGCGGGTCTCTTCGGCGCTGTAGATATTGCCGGGCTTACCGTAGGTATCCCATGTCTCCGCATCCTCGCCGCTGGCCAGCTCGATGAAGTTATCCTGTATGATCGCCTTCTGATCGGTCAGAGGAGTACCGTTCATGATATTGGCCATCAGGATCAGACTGTAGTAGGTGCCCACCACATGTCCGCCGATAATGCCGTCCAGTACGCCGCTCTTTAGGTACTCGGTCTGATACTCGTGGAAGTCGATACAGGTGACGCTGATCTTATCCTGCATTTTATTTTCCTCCAGGGAGGAAACCACTCCCGAGAGCACGAACTGAGACATGCCGGCGATCACCAGGCCATCCATCTCCGGATAGGAACTGATAAAACGGTCCATGATCGTCTTGCCGCCGTCGGAGGTCATGGTCAGATTTACGTCCCGCTCCTCTGCCATGATGGTCATCTGATACTCTTCACAGCCGGCCTTCACGCCTGCGTCACGCATGTCGCCGGTGGCGTTGCCGGGGGTAAAACCGATCTCAGTCAGATTCTTGCAGCCCTTCTGCCCTAACAAAGTCGCGCACCAGTTGGCCGAATGGACATCGTCCTCATAGGTGGTGGATACGAAATAAGGAGAATTCACACAGGCGTTGTAATTATCCTCTCCCTCGATGAGTTTCGTCCAGGACAGAGACCAGTACACTCCGGCCTCGTCGCACATCTGGGCGATCTGGGCGATACAGCCCTGTACCAGCGGACCGTTTAACAGGATGATGCCGTCGCAGCCGCCGGCGATCATGGACTGAACTGCCGCGATATGGCCTTCTGCCGAATTGGAATCCGCCGCCACATACATCAGCTCCACATTCAGAGCCTCGCAGGCCGCTTCCATCTGCGCATAGAGAGGACCCGAGGTGGCGTTCCAGGCGCCGGGATCCATCATGCCTAATTTCCAGGATATCAGCCCGCCGTCCGATGAACCGGGATTCTCATCCCCGCCGTTCCCCTGCGTCCCATTGTTCCCCGGGACGTCTCCACCGGCATTTCCTGCCGTCGTCTCACTGCCGGGACTGCTGCATGCCGCCAGCGACAGCATCATGGCCACGGTCAGGATCAGTGCGATCATTCGTTTCATGTTTCTTCCTCCTTTTTTGGGATATATTATCGTTAAACGGTTCCCCCGTCTAAGCTCAATTCCTGTTTCTCTCCTTTGACGGCAAAAGCAGACTTTTATTTGCGGACTCTGGCGTTTAGTTTAGTCGTAACCACAATCATGACGACAAACATGACGCCTTTAACGATATCCTGCACACGGATATTGGCTCCCCACACCGACAGGCCGTTCTGCAACACGATCAGGATGATCGCGCCGACAATGGCATTGCGGACCTTTACGCCGTCTCCTCCGCTCATGACGCAGCCGCCCAATACCAGGGAGATCATTACGTTGAAGTTAAAGCTGGCCCCGGTGGTCTGCGAACCGGCTCCGGTCCGTATCAACGTCAGCACCTCCACCAGGCCGCAGGTGAAGCCGGTGATGACAAAGGCCAGAATCTTATTTCGCTCTATATTGACACCGGACTGTACGGCGGATGTGATCCCGGCGCCCATGGCCCGGCACTCCTTGCCGAATCGTGTATGGTTGTAGATGACGAGTGTAATCATGATGCAGACCGCCGCGATGATCAGCTCGCTGGTATTGCTTTTGAGCGCCGTCAGGGCCAGAGGCGTCGCGATGGAAGACTGTCCGAAACACAGCGGCCACAATAGACCTGCCAGCAGGAAGTTCATGGCCAGCCCCAGGATAAATACGGGGATCCCGGAATAGGCGTACAGAAGGCCCATCACCAGGCCGATGGCCATGGCCACCAGGAAGGTCACCAGGATTCCCAGCACAATATTCACCTTCATCACCTGAACACCGATGATGGCGGCACAGCCGATATTGGAGGCCATGCTCAGATCAATTCCTCCCTGTGCAAACAGATACAGACATCCCAGCCCGCCCAGCAGATAGAGAAACATCTGGCTGTACATGGTCTTGATGTTATAGGGGGTGAAGAGCTGCCCTTTGGTCACGATTCCGAAAAAGATCAATACCAGCGCCAGTCCGACTATGGGAAAATTCTCCAACAGCAGGTTGATCATGCGCTGCCTGGTATCAATCCCCCTTTTAATCTCTGTCTCCGCAGTCTTTCCCGCTCCGCCCTTTGTTTTTTCCGTCATTTCGCACCCCCTAAATCATATGGCTGATTATCTTTTTCTCACTGAGTTCCGTACTGCGAAGCTCCTCGTGGGAGATCTTTCCGTCGCGCATGATGAGGATCCGGTCGCTCATCCCCAGAAGCTCAGGCAGCTCCTCAGAGATCATAATCATGGAACGGCCCTCCTTCTTAAACTGCATCATCAGCTTATAGATGCTCTCCTTGACGCCGATATCAATCCCGCGGGTGGGACAGTCCATAATCAGGATGCGGGAATCATTGCCCATCCATTTGGCCAGCACCACCTTCTGTTTATTGCCGCCGGACAGCTCCGAGCAGTTCTGCGCCGTGCTGCGCATCTTGATGGCCAGCTCCCCGCTCCATTTATCCGCCAGAGCTTTTTCTTCCTTATGGAAAATCAGTCCTTTTTTCTTCAGCCTGGAAAGGGAGGGCAGGCAGATATTTCCCTCAATGCTGTAGCCCAGAATCAGCGCTTCCGTATCGCGGTTCTTGGACATATAACCGATGGCGTTTTTGATGGCCCTGCCGGGATTTGTCACCTTCTCCTTACTGGCCGTCACCACGGCCTCTCCGCTGTCCGCTTTCTCCACGCCGAAGAGAATCCTTCCCAGCTCATGCATTCCGCTCTCGGACAGACCGCCGATCCCCAGAATCTCGCCCCGATGCAGCGCAAGGCTCACATCCTTTACCTCAGGAGATACGATATGCCTTACGTCCAGCACCACCTCATCCTCATAATCCGGTGAAAAGTCCGGACGGTAGTAATTATCCGCGATCTGCCGCCCTACCATCAGCTCCTTCATCCGGGAAGTGTCCATCTCGTGCTTCATCAGGGTATGTACATACACGCCATCCCGCATGATAGTGACGGAGTCGCACATCTCCACCAGCTCATTGAGATCATGGGTGATAAAAAGCACCACCCCTCCCCTGTCACGGACCGCCCGCATATTCTGATAGAGGATCCGCCGTCCTCTGGTAGTCAGGGCATTGCTGGTCTCGTCGATGATCAGCACCTCCGGCTCACAGTACATGGCTCTGGCAATCTCCACCAGCTTGCGGTCTTCCAGATTCAGAGATTCTGTCCTGGCCCGCGGGTCGATATGCTCCCCGCCGATCTTGTCCAGGATCTTTCTGGCTTCCTCATCCATCCTGGCATAATTTATCATCCCAAATTTTGAAAATCCATGTTCTTTATTCAGGAAAATATTGGCTGAAACGGAAACCGAGCCGATGGTGCCGATCTCCTGTACCACTAAGGCCACCCGGCGCTTCGCCGCATCCTCCGTGGATGACGGCGCGTATTTCTCGCCACAGACGGTCATCTCTCCGGAGTCCGGCTTATAAAGTCCGGCGACCATGGATGAGAAGGTACTCTTACCCGAACCGTTCTCGCCTATCAGTCCATGGATGACTCCCCGCTCAAGTTCCAGAGAGAAGTCCGCCACCGCTTTCGTGACTCCGAAGGACTTGTACATGTGTTCCGCTTTTAGTATCACATTGTTATCCAAGATGTACTCCTCCTATCAACTTTAGCTAAATTTAATTTATAATCTACTAAAATATTAAGCCCTGTTGGATAATATGTCAATTCTTTTTTGGCTCTCGTGTATATTTTCTATGGAATGTATAGTTTTTTCGATTATATTTTGTTCACTATATACTATATCTAAATTAAAATTGCTAAAAAAACCGGCTAAACATCCTAACTAAATTATAATATTTCTGTATTTTTCAGCAAGACAATCCTATTCTCTTCAGATCTCATACCCAAATTTTCACAATCCCATTTCTTTTTATCCGCCTATTTTTGTGCTTTCAGACCAATAGTCTCTGACTCCCCGGCTGCATTTCTATGGTATGCCCGATATTATTTTCTAAATTAGTACTGAGAATTTATCTGTTTTTGATTCTTTTCTTGACAGAGTGATAATCTTTTTGTTAGTATATCAACAGAAAGAAGGTGAAAGACATGTCTGTTTCCGCCAAAGAACTGGCTGCTATTCTGGGAGTATCTCCCTCCGCGGTATCCATCGCACTGAACGGTAAGCCCGGCATCAGCGAGAAGACCCGCCAGGCCATTCTGGAAGCTGCCGCTTCCCATGGGCTGAAAAAAATCCGGCGCAAAAGCGGTGCCCCCCGTTTTATCAACCTGGTGATCTATAAGAAGCATGGCCTGGTCTACGGCGACACTGCCTTTTTCTCCTCCGTAATCGAAGGAATCAGCAGTCAGGCAGCTCAATCCGAATATAATCTTCAGGTCTCCTACTTCTATGAAGACCAGGACCATACCGAACAGCTGAACTTCCTCCGGCTGTCCGAGAGCGCCGGTATCATTCTTCTGGCCACCGAAATGCTCAGGGAGGATATTCTTCCCTTTCTCAGCCTGCCCAAGCCGCTGGTCCTGTTGGACAGCTATTTTGAGGCCGGATATTTTGACAGCATTGCCATCAACAATCATCAGGGCGCTTTTCTGGCTGCCCGTTATCTCCTGGACTGCGGCCACCGTCAGATCGGCCATCTGGCCTCCAGCGTTTTTATTAATAATTTCAGCGAGAGAAGCGCAGGCTTCCTCCAGGCTGTTTCCGGGACGCCGGACTGCCGCTCCTGCGTGATCCGCGTCGAGTCCACACAGGACGGGGCCTATGGCGATATGTCCGCTTTTCTCGATACGAAGCCGCAGCTTCCCACGGCTTTCTTCGCGGATAACGATATCATCGCCGTTTCCTGCATCCGCGCTCTGAAGGAGCACGGCTACCGCATCCCTGAGGATATCTCTATCATCGGGTTCGACGATATGCCTGTCTCCTATGTGACCTCTCCCAAGCTGACCACCGTCCATGTGCACAAGGAAGTCCTGGGATTGCAGGCTGTCCGGAGACTGATCGATAAGATAAACCACCATGACAGCGCTCTGTTAAATATCCGGATCAACGTAAACCTGGTGGTGAGGGACAGTGTAAAGAAGCTGACCTGATTTGTATTCCCAGCCCCTCCCTCTCCTAAGTCCCGTCTTCACAGGATTTGCCGTATAAAAATAGCTGAAGGCAGATATTCTTGCTTTCAGCTATTTATAATCGAAATTCATATTACATCTTTTGGCATATGTCGTCTTCGGTTTTCATCGGGGAAATAACGATATCACTAATCCGTATCTCTTCCATCTTCACCAGCTTTCATCAGGCCGTTTCTCCGGTTCAGGAAAAAACCCGGTTTACCAGCGCATGGATACCGGGAATCCTGGCCTCTTCTCCCCGGCTGACCCGCAGAACTCCCATGACCGCCAGAAGCAGAACCACAAGCCCGATCACGCTGGTACAGAATTTAAGGATCACATCGACCCCTGTACCCAGAAAAGGAATCCAAGTCACCACATCGAACAGACGAAGCACCACTGACACCACCGAATTTACCAGACTGAGAAAAAACGCCTCCAGCGTCTGACGGGAAGTCCACTCGTCCTTCTCCGCCGCAATGGCAAAGATGGTGATCAGGCCGCAGAGCAGCGTCTGACCGAATATGGCCAGTGCGAACACGATAGCAGGATAAAACCACAGATTAAAACCATAATTGCTCTTTTTCATTATGTACCCTCTCTTTCTTTTATCGACCGCCATACCGGCCCGCAACAGAACCGGTTTTTGGCTTCTCTCTTATCGTAGAGCCTGTTGTTATGAATTTCAAGGGGGGTACCTCATTTTTTCGGAAATCTTAAGATTCTCACACCTCTTGAAAAGTATTCTTTTTTCGCGTACAATATTTATAACTGTCTGTGGTACCTGTCTGCGGAGAACCGGTTCGCCGCGTCCCGGACCGTACCGGCACAAGAGACAAAGCAAAGAGAGGAGTTTTCATGTACAGACTGATCGCATGTGATTTAGATGAGACCCTGTTTCAAAGCGACCGTACCATTTCCCAGAAGAATCTGGAGGCGATCCGCGCTCTGGACAAAGCAGGCGTCAAATTCGTTCCTGCCACCGGCCGCGGCTACAATTCCGTGAGGGACACCTTAAGAGAGTTAGGTTTAGCCGATAAGGAACAGGAATACGTGATTTCCTATAACGGCGGAGCCATCACCGAAAACAAAGGAGAACGTCTGCTGCATTTCCAGGGAATCTCTTTTGATCTGGCACAGGAGCTCTACCGCCGCGGCCTGGGATACCATGTATGTATCCACGTCTACACCAAAGAAATGGTCTACGCCTATCGCCTGTGGCAGGAAGAGATCGACTATCTGGCCAACCGTATGGAGATCCGGGAGATCTTTGACGAAAATCTGGATTTTCTGAAAGGACAGGATATCGTCAAGCTTCTCTATGTGAATACGGATTATTCGTATCTGAAGCAGATCGAAAACGATCTGAAAGATATTACCGGCGATATCGATGTAAGCTATTCTTCCAACCGCTATATCGAATTCAACAGCCGCGGCGTCAATAAGGGCTCCGGCCTTCTGTCCTTAGCCGCCATGCTGGGAATCCGGCCGGAAGAGACCATCGCCATCGGAGATAATTTCAACGATCTCTCCATGATCCGGGCCGCGGGACTGGGCGTAGGAGTGCGTAATACCGTGGAAGACATGAAACCATTCTGCGACTATATCACCAAAGCCAGCAATGACGAAAGCGCCGTGGCGGAAGTGATCCGCACATTTGTACTGAACGGCTGAAGCAAAAAGGAGTTATGAAACATGAATAAACCGAACCGGGCAAAGACACAGCCGGCTGTCATCGCTGTCGTTCTGACGCTGATTCTTTTCATTACGGCAGGGCTCCTTCTCTTCGGAGGACAGGAGGAAAATACGCAGACGGCGCCCTCCCCCGTCGGAGAGACGCTGACCTCCGGCAGCCGCGAAAACAGTCCCGGAGAGTCCCGCACCTCTGGTCCGGACTCCGAAGGTTTTCCTGCCGACGATATTCCCGGCGATCCGCAGCGGCACAAAAAGGAGCCCGGCGCCGAAGCCTCTCTGGAAGATCCGTCCGGACAGGGCGAAAGCGACATCTCACTGGGCATAGATGTGTCCAAGTGGCAGGGACGTATTGACTGGGAGCTGGCCGCCGCTTCCGGCGTGGATTTTGCCATGATCCGCGTGGGGTTTCGCAGCGAGGATACTGGCGAAATCTCTGCGGATCCCTACGCCGCTTATAATCTGCAGCATGCCTCCGAAGCCGGGATTCTTTTAGGCGCTTATTTCTTCTCCACCGCCGTCACCGAGGAGGAGGCCGCCCTGGAGGCTGCCTGGACTGCGGACTTTCTGGCCGGCTATCCTGTCACCTATCCGGTGGCCTATAACTGCGAGGGATTTTTCTCCCCTGACAGCCGGATGTACGGCATCTCCGCCGAACAGCGCACCCTCTGTGCCCTCGCTTTCCTGAAAGCCATGCAGGAAGCCGGTTATGAGACCCTGTTTCATGCCTCCCGGTCCGACCTGGCGGAGGAGACCGCCTGGCTCACCGATCGCATCGAGGCCGTAAGCCCCATATGGGTGGCCCAGTATCCGGCCCGCCCATACCCGGATACCGCTGCCTCCTCCTATGAAGGCAATCACACCATGTGGCAATATACCAGTCAGGGCACTGTCCCCGGTATCGACGCCTATGTGGACCTGAATGTGGCCTATTTTGCATACGATGAGGCCGCCTCTCCCAGAAACCCCGGAGCCGCCGCCGAGGCGGACGATGTTCCCATAGACAGCACCTTTCAGATCACGGACGAGCTCGTCACCGCCAAGGAGGTGACAAATCTGCGCTCTGAACCCAGCACGGTCTCCGATGACACCATTGCCGCCTCCCTGACAAACGGCGAATGGATTCGCCGCACCGGCATCTCCACCAGAGGCTGGTCCCGGGTAGAGTACGGCGGGCAGACGCTCTATGCCATCTCCAGTCTTCTGATGACAGAGGAGGAAGCCGAAAACCAGCCTGCCGGACCCACTGCGCCGTCGGTCTCCACCGTCTATCAGGCTGCCAGCGATTCGGTCACTGCCAAGACGGAGACTAACCTGCGCGACGGGGCAGGCACGGAGGGAACCCTTGTCGTGGCCACCATCAAAAACGGAGAGTGGGTGAACCGCACCGGCATTGGCTCCAACGGCTGGTCCCGGCTCGACTATAACGGCCAGACTCTCTATGCCCTGACCAGCTATCTGACCACCGACGCGGACTTCGATCCTGCCGATGTGGACAGCCGCAATATCGTCTGGACGCCCTGTGACGATACCATGACAGCCAAAGAAAAAACGAACCTCCGCGATAAGCCCACCACGGAGGACGATTCTCAGGTCATCGCCACCATCTACAGCGGCGATCTCGTGACACGCACTGCCATCGGCTCCAACGGCTGGTCCCGGGTCATCTACGAGGGACAGACGCTCTATGCCGTCACCAGTCTTCTGACCGAAAGCGGCGAGGGCCGGTAAACCGGCTCCCTCGCCGGCCTCCCGGCCCTGACAATCCAAAATTTTCTCTTTCTATACGGTCTCCGGCTCCGGGTACTCTGTCCCGAAGCAGTCCACTGTCACGCTCTCCATGATCTGAGGCTCCAGAGGCTTATCTCTGTAATCTGTCCGTGTCTGCGCGATCCTCTCCACCACATCCATGCCCTCCGTCACCTTGCCAAATGCCGCATAGGCGCCGTCCAGATGAGGCGCTGCCTTGTGCATGATGAAGAACTGGGAACCGGCGGAATCAGGAATCATCGTGCGTGCCATGGACAGCACCCCGGGTTCATGCTTTATCATATTATCGAACCCGTTCTGCCGGAATTCTCCCCGGATGCTGTAGCCCGGCCCGCCGGTGCCGTCTCCCTGAGGACATCCGCCTTGCAGCATAAAGCCCTTGATTACGCGGTGAAAGCCGATCCCATTGTAGAAGCCCTTTTTGATCAGGCTGATAAAATTGTTTACTGTGTTGGGGGCTGTCTGCGGATACAGCTCCGCTTTGATTATGCCGCCGTCCTTCATCGTGATTGTTACTACCGGATTCTTCTGTTCCATCGTCTCATTCTCCTTTTCTTTACTACCCGTATATACGGATTCTTTCGCTTTTAAAACTTGCCGCCGCCGCCGCCGTGACTGCGGCCGCTGCTGCTGGTGTGGGTGCTGGTGTGTCCGCCGCCTCCTCCGCTGCGGCCGCTGCTGTGCTCTCTCTCGATTCGCCGGGTCGTAACGGTGGTATTCACCAGCCTGTCATATCTGTCCCGGATATACTCGCTGCCGGGTTTCATGTAAACCCGTCCTCCCGGCGCCCTTTTGCTCCTTACATTAAGCAGCATTATGACAACGCCCACCGCTCCGATTATCAGAGAAATCCCCAGTCGCCCCAGAATCCCTCCCGCTGAAAACAGGCGCTCTCTGGCCAGCTGCTTCTCTCTCTCCTTTCTCTCCTCCGGCGAGGTATACTCCACAAAAGTATCCTTCTCCTCGTCATAATACCCGTTATTCGCCGTCTCCGAATTGGTTCCGTACTCCACCGCCGCATCTATGAATTTCCGGCAGGCACCGTAATAGTCTCCCTGCTTCATATAAGGCAGCACCTCGTTGTTCACCATATTGCTTACATCTCGGTCCGTATACGTCTCCATGGCGGTCCCGGCCGTGGAAATCCATATTTCCCGGTTATCCATATCGATCAGAAGCAGGATTCCTGAGCCGTCGTCCTTCTCATACCCAAAATGATTCTCATCAAAAAAATCATCCGCGTATTCCTTGGCGCTCTTTCCCCCGGCGTCATCCGTCGTGACAATCACCACATCCAGGGAGAGCTTCTTTGCCGCTTTTACGATATCCTCCTGCAGCGCTTCCTCCTCCTCTTTCGTGAGAAGGCCCGCCTGATCAAAAACCTTCGTGTCTTCCTTATCGTAACCGCATAACAGCAGCGCCGCCGCGATACTTATCAGAAGAAGCAGTGCCGTAAGTCTCGTTCTTTTCCTTTTCATCAGAGCACCCCCATCAAAGCAATCGCCATCAGCCCCGCAAAGGACAGACCGCTGATAATCCCAAACCACTTCGCCATCTTACCGACGCTGACCGGCAGCCGGCCGTTCAGCTTTCCGGTCTGCCCGTTCAGCAAAAACGTGTAATTCTGATTCTGATAGCGATAGTTCAGCACCCAGACCGGCAGCATGACATAGTCTACATGCCGCTCCTGGATCTGCACTCTCTGATCCACCACATTGACCGTGTGGTATCCGCCGATGGTATTGCGGGCCACGCCGATGGCTGCCTCCCTGGCCCGGTTCTTGGCACGCCCCTGTACTTCATCGCTGGTGAAATTATACTTCTCCGCCTGATAGCCGGACAGATACGCCATATCAAAGTCCTTCAGCCCGCTGTAGTCATAGGGCTCCAGGCTCTCCATGGCCGCATCCTCCATCTGCTCCGACGCGTCCACCGGAATTCGCTCAAAGGCCGTATCCACGCTGCGGTACACACTGTAGTGATCCGTATATGTATATTCCGTATCTCCCCTTACCGTCGTGCGGCTGCGCGTAGCCCTGGCCCGCAGCGCTACGTTCACCTGATAATCATACAGCCAATAGGGCACATACATGCCAACGATTTTCTCCAGCGTGTTCTTCGATGTGAATTCCGGCGGTGTCAGAAGGCCGTGCTTCGTCCACTTCAGAAAGCGCTCCTTTGCTTCCTCTCTCGTAATCCGAAAGGGCAGGACTGCTCTGGGCTTTCGCACACCGCTCATCCGGTCTGCGATCAGCCCCGGACTGCCACAGAACGAACAGATCGTCGCTGCCGTATGCTCGTCGGTCATCAGCTCCGCTCCGCAGCTGGGGCAATGATACAGCTGCACCTGCACCGTCTGCTCTTCGCCGTCTGTCTCTGCCCGCGTATAACTGTCCTCCCCCAGAGGAGATTCCTCATCGAAATCCTCCCCTTCCTCTTTCAGAGGGCTCCCGTACTGCTGTTCATACTGATCCACCGACATCTGATGTCCGCAGCTGTCACAGTACAGCTTCCCCCTCTGTCCGTCAAACTCCATGGCTGCGCCACAGCCCGGACATTTATATGTTACTACCATATCTGTAATCACTCCTCTCCTCACCATTTTACCACAGAATTTTCCCCTGATCCATTCATATTTTGTTTACAATCGTTTTAAATTTTGTTTTCAAACTCCACAATTTTTCTTCATCTTTCCCTTGTATAGTATAATCATAAGAAATGCTTACTGACTTTATGTTTTTTCATAATTGAGCTGATTTGCAGCATCAGCTCTCCTCCCTTTTTTGTTTTATATCATATGAAAAAGGAACCGTTTCTCGTCAAAACGGTTCCTTTTTCATTGCCAGACTCCGTTCATAAATTGTTCATACAACATTTAACGACATTTCACATGGCTTCCATTTTTTCGTCACTTTTCTTCTGTATGATAAATAATATAGAGAATGTTTCTTTTCATTTTTTCATAAGCGGGCTGATGTACAACATCAGCCCACCTCCTTTTCATTTTCAGAGCAAAGGACCTCCCCTGCCGGGAAGGTCCCTTTTTATCATCCGTACCTGAATTTCTCAGACTTCAAAAATCAGATCGCCATAGGAAGGCATGGGCCAGTATTTCTTATCCACCAGCATCTCCAGCCGGTCCACCGGTGAACGCAGAGCCGTCATGGCCGGAACCACCTCGTCTTTATAATAGAAAGCCGCTGTTTTGGCCTCCGGGCAGGACGCCGCCTCCGTCTGACGCTCCTTCAGGGAAGACAGCGCCACCTTGGTATCGGACAGCAGAGCGCTCACCTCCATGAGAATCTCCCTCTGCACGCTGATATCCGCCTCCGGACAGGCGCCTGTGACGGCGTTCATGGAGGTGGCCAGCTCTGTGGTGTAGGAGATCACAGCAGGGATGATCTGTTTGGTGGCAATATCAATCATGGTCAGAGCCTCGATGTTGATGGCCTTGGCATAGGTCTCATACAGCACCTCTTCCCTGGACTCTAACTCCGCCCTGGTGAAAATACCAAATTTTTCAAACAATGCCACCGCCTTGTCCGTAGTCAGAGTCGCCGTGGCATCCACCATGGAGCGAATGTTCGGCAGGCCTCGCCTGGCGGCCTCCGCCACCCATTCATCGGAGTAACCGTTTCCGTTGAAGATGATCCTCTGATGCTCGCTCATATATTCCTTAATCAGATCATGGACCGCCGTGTCAAAGTCCGGCGCCTGCTCCAACCGGTCGGCCGCCTGGCAAAATGCCTCGGCCACGATGGCATTCAGGGTGGTGTTGGGATCGGCAATGGAATCGGCCGAGCCCACCATACGGAATTCAAACTTATTGCCGGTAAAGGCAAAGGGGGACGTACGATTGCGGTCCGTGGCATCCTTTGCCAACACCGGCAGGCTGTGGACGCCGGTATCCAGCTTTCCTCCGCGGATAGAGGATGTGGCCTCCCCGGTCTCCACCAGCTGCTTCACCACATCCTCCAGCTGCACGCCCAAAAACATGGAAATGATGGCCGGGGGGGCCTCATTGGCGCCAAGACGGTGGTCATTCCCCACATTGGAAGCCGACTGACGCAGAAGATCCGCGTGGATGTCGATCCCCCTCATGATACAGGCTAAAACCAGCAGAAACTGGATGTTCTCATGGGGCGTCTTACCGGGGTCCAGCATATTGATGCCGTCATCGCTGGTCAGAGACCAGTTATTGTGCTTGCCGGAACCATTGACACCTGCAAAGGGCTTCTCATGGAGCAGGCAGGTCATATTATGACGGCCAGCCACCTTTTTCATCGTCTCCATCACCAGTTGATTATGATCCACAGCGATATTGGCCTGTTCATAGATCGGGGCCAGCTCATGCTGGGCGGGAGCCGCCTCATTGTGCTGGGTCTTCGCCGGGATCCCCAGCTTCCACAGCTCGATGTTCAGATCCTTCATGTATGCGCCGATCCGTTCCCGGATCGTGCCAAAATAGTGGTCCTCCAGCTCCTGTCCCTTGGGCGCCGCGGCGCCGAACAGCGTACGGCCCGCATAGATCAGGTCCTTTCTCTGGAGATATTTATCCCGGTCTATCAGGAAATATTCCTGCTCCGCCCCCACGCTGGGCGTCACCCTGGTGGATGTGGTATTGCCAAATAATTTCAGAATCCGCAGAGCCTGGCTGCCGACCGCCTCTATGGAACGCAGCAGCGGCGTCTTCTTATCCAGCGCCTCTCCGGTGTAGGAACAAAAGGCCGTCGGAATGCACAGAATCACGCCCGTGGCGTCCTCTCTCAAAAAAGCCGGGGAAGTGCAGTCCCAGGCCGTATAGCCTCTGGCCTCAAAGGTGGCGCGCAGACCTCCGGAGGGAAAGGAGGAGGCGTCCGGCTCCCCCTTAATCAGCTCCTTACCGGAGAATTCCAGAATCGTCTTTCCATTCTTCGGAGCCGTCACAAAGGAGTCATGCTTCTCCGCCGTGATGCCGGTCAGCGGCTGAAACCAGTGGGTATAATGGGTCGCCCCCCGCTCCACCGCCCAGTCTTTCATGGCGTTGGCCACCACGTCAGCCGTGGCCAGGGACATATCCGCCCCTGTCTCCACCGTCCTCTTCACCTCGGCATACACTTTCTTCGGCAGACGTTCTCTCATGACAGAATCACTAAATACGTCAGCGCCAAAAATATCTGTCACATTAATCTTTTCATTCATAGATGTATCATCCTCTCCTTCCTCGCCCGGCCAAGCCCGAACCGACCACAGGAGCCCGGCACATTTTTGGATACTTTCCCAAAAGATAAAGAAAGATGTCCCACAGGAACATCTTTGTTTGTCAACAGCTCAGTTTTTCCGGGGAATACCGTTTCCTCATGTCCCTACGTTACACCATCCCCGGTCAAAATGCAAGCACTTTTTTTAATTCTGGATTCTTTTGGCATGTACCACAAAACGCTGTGTCACATCATTGGCACAGGTGGACAATGTGACAATACTGTCTTCCTTCGTGACCGTGATGCCTGCGTCGTACACGGAGTACGAGGTCACCCGGTCTATGTACGCCTGAAACTGGTCGTCGCTGCCAAAACCAAAATAATAGATATCTGCATCCGCCGTCGTCTGATAGGCCGAAAATACCTGGCAGATAATCAATTCATCCGGTGTAGTGATATAGATATACGGATTCTCGTCCCAAAATTCCTTCTCCGCATAACGGTTCAGACGGCTGAACATGGACCCGCTTCGCAGGTTATGGCCGTAAATAATCGGGTTTTTATCGTCAAATCGGTCCTCGATTCCGGCATCCATAAAGATCGCACCGCAGAACTTCTCCTTATTCTCAAATGTATGTGACAGCCAATATTCGTTATCCGTCCCCTGCACAACGGGATAATTGATCTTCGTGCCAGGGATCTGAATCCAGCCGATGACATACTCGTTGACACCGCGCAGATAGTCAAAATCCGGCACGGTCAGCTCATAAGGCTCCTCGGTCTCCTGCGGAACGGCCATGACCAATTCCTGCCCGGTCTCTCCCTCCTCCGACTCCTCTCCCGGCTCCTTCTCCTGCGCGTTCGATTCGCTCTCCTCCCCGGGGGCTGCCGTCGTCACAGGCACCGGGACGCTGCGCTTCTCCATCTGAGCCGTGATACTGCCGTAATCCTCATCCACCTCCCGGTAATTCTGAAAGACTCTGACCAGCTGCCACAGTGAGAAAACCAGCACCGCCACAGCGGCCAGCATAACAAGGCGCCAGACAACGGAAGGACGCCTCTTCCTCTTCCTGGAAGCCGTCTTCTTTTCCTGTGTGTTTTCTGTCTTCTGATCCGGCATCGCAAAAGCCTCTCTTTCCTGTTAATTCCTGCCGGCACGCACCGAACCGGTCAGTAATGTTCAAAGACGATCTCTGTCGCCCGCTCCGGATACAGATCCGGATCAAAGGTGTAGTAATCGGGTTTCTCCGTATAGTAATCCGTATACCACTGCACCTGCTCATCTGTCTGCATGAAACAATAATACGTATGCCCGGAACGGCGCGGACTGGAATCACAGTGATACCAGCCATCCCCCAGATTTACCAGATTCCAGTAATGATCCGTGTCCCCTCCGACTCTTGTGACGCACATATTCTCAATCCCGACCCGGTTAAGCAGCACAGCGAAGGTGGCATAATACACAAAACAGTCGCCTTTCCTGTCATGAAGTCCCTCGTAGGCGCCGGTATATATGCTGCTCATATCCCCGGCCGAATACGTGTATTTGATCTTGGTTCTGCACCAGTTCCATAACGCATAGGCAGTATCCCAGGACGACATATCCGACGTGACGAGCTCCTCAATCAGTTCATCCGCCATCTGATTCACCTGCTCCTGTGAAATTCCCGATTTCTCTCTGACTGTCAGACTGCACTCCGCCGTAGACGAATTGCCCGAGGAATCAGTGGCCGTATAGAGGATGGTATACACGCCCGGTACGGCCGTGTCTGCCTGCGATGCATCCACATCCAGAATAATCTCGCCGTCGCTGTTATCCGTAAGGCTCACATTTTTCTTATAGGAAACCGGTTCGTCCTGCTCCACCTCGATATCCTGCGCCTCGATCACCGGAGGCGTCGTATCCACGATCTCCACCGTGACATTTACCTGTGCCTCCTGATACTCCACCGAGAGCGCGTAGGTCTCCCCGGCCTTCATCAGCTCTTCCGTGGAAAGCTCCGGCTCCCACAGGATCTCCTCGCCATGGTACTCCTCAAAAAAATCCTCTGCCACAAGAGCTTCTTTTCCGGCCTCCACACGGATGTGATCCCGTATGGCAGGTTTTATGGTATCGGACTCCGTCTCGCTCTCATCGGAAGCCGTCACTGCCGTACGGCCTTCCTCTCCCTCTGACAGTCCGGTATATCTTTCCAGATCCGTGTCTTCATCCAGACAGCAGATCTGATCCTCCCGCGATATCTCCGTATCCTGTGTCTCCGGCCCGGAATTACAGCCGCATATTAGGAGACCGCATCCCAGCGGCAATATGATCCATGCCAGAATTCTCTTTCTGTTCCTTCTCTTCATAACGTATACATGTTTTCCCCCCGGTTATATTGTCATTTCATGACAGCAGGAACTGTAAAAGGCGATTTGGCCTCTTACAGTTCCTGTCTCAGTTATCCTTCCGGATTCTCCTGGCCTTCCACCGGGGCTTCCTCCACAGGAACCTCCTCCACAGGAGCGCCGGTTCCGACCCGGATCTTTGCCGGAGAAGCCCTGTAGCGGTCCGTATGCAGCAGTGTGGTCTCCACCACCTGTCCGTCGATAATCACCTGCTTATACAGCTCTGCCTTCACCGCGTCATAGGCCGGCTGGTCATAGTGAATCTCTCCCTCCGGCAGATTGGGATCCTCCGTATAGATCGGCTCTCCGGGACCTACCCGGCTCAGGATATTATTATAATATTTTACTACTCTGTTATCCGGACGGTCATCCTTACCCCAAAGACCCGTATATACCCGGTCCTTCTGTACCCATGCCTCCACATAGACCGGATAGTCCGTGGAATTCTCAAAGCTCAGATCCTTGCTTCCGGCTGACTCAGCCGAATCGAATCCCGGCTCCGCATAGGACACGGTCATGGAATGAGGGGAACGCGTCAGGACATTCAGCTCCGATTTCAAGAGCGCATTGTAGAGCGTCGTGGAAATCTGGCAGATACCGCCTCCGATCGCATCCACATAGCCGCCGTCCGCATAGGCAATACCGGATTTATATCCGTTCTCCTCCGTGCAGGGATACAGATAGTCATACAGCGACAGTGTCTCTCCCGGCATCAGCACCACACCGTCGATAAAATGAGTGCCGTTGACCAGATTCTGGGAGCGTCCGGCTACGCTGGGGTTAAAATTGGTCTGATGCTCCCCCAGACAGTCCGTGATCAGTTCCAGTTCCTCTGTCTTATACTTCGGTTCCGTGATCTCCACATCGGCGTCCAGCGATAAGACGCCGCCCTCCCATTCATGATCCACACTGTCCATCACATGATTCAGCGTCTCGGAGACATTGATCGTAAGTCCTGTGACAGACTGTGTTATCTCAAAGTTAGGCTTTCCCTTCTCCTTCGTGATCGTAGCATCCACAGGCTCGACCTTCAGCTCCTCGGCCTTCTCCAGCAAATAATTCTCCACCTTCGACCGGTCCACCGAATACTCGATCGGATATTCCTTCTTCTCGGTCTTTAACTGGGTCAGTATCTTATACCGCTCCAGCACATTGCCGTTCTGCCCGCACTTTGCCGCCTCCGCGACCACCTCCGGATTATCCCAGGAGATACCCAGCTCGTCAAAGCCGATCTCTCCGATCGTACCGTTAAAAGACAGACGAAGCGTACCGTTTCGGAATCTGTCAAAATATTCCTCCACCGTCTGTCTCGCCTCCTCCTCCGTCATGCCGCTCACATCCAGGCCTCCGATCGTCACACCGTCCACGATCACATCCTGCGAATCCTCCGCGGCATAGGCCGTCTGTCCAAAGCCCGACAGACATACTGCCATAAGGACCAGAAATCCTATCCCGTACTGTTTCCACTTCATAATAACTACTCCTCTTTGCAAAAAGACCTAAGGGCGGAACTCCTCCGGCCCCCTGATACCCGGGCGCTGCCTCACGCCCTCCGGCGTTTGATTCAGACCGGATATGTTATTCTACCATATTCCTGTTCATTTTTCAATAGTACAGGAAGCGACTTGCAAAGAGTCAGACTGTCTGTCGTAACCAGGCAGTCATAGGCCAAAATCCGCACCCCCGCGCTCTTTGCCCGCAAAAGAGCCTCCCCAAAGGCCCTGTGGGTCTGCCAGTTGGGTTCCAGACGGACTACTCCTTTCATCTGCACCACGAACAGCAGACAGGCCCCATAACCCTCCTTCCCACAGGATACCAGCTCCTCCACATGCTTTAATCCTCTCTCGGTGGGCGCATCCGGAAACCGGGCCACGCCATCCTCCTCCAGGGTCACCCCTTTCACCTCCATAAAAATCCGGGACGCAGCGCCTGTCTCACCGATGCATTCCAGATACAGATCAAAGCGTGAATTGCCGTAGGTCTGTTCGCGTTTAACGGACACCACCTCTCCGAACAGGCCGTCCGCACCGGCCAGTGCCCACTCATATGCCACCTGATTCGGAGCCTGGGAATCCATATTGACCAGGACATCCCCCTTATAAACTCCGATGACCGAATACGCCGTGCGGCGGCGGGGATTGTCATGATGCTGCAAAATCAGCCTGGCGCCCGGCCTCAGAAGCTCCCGGCAGCGGCCTGTGTTTTTTACATGACACAGAACCTCCTCGCCGGCGATTTGTACCTTTGCCAGGAAGCGGTTAGGGCGGGAGATAAAGATACCCTCTGCGGGAGCGGGATAGCGCATGGCAAGTCCTTTCCGGAGATCACTGCACTCACTGGAAAACAGGATCAAGCCAGATACTTCTTCAGCAGCTCTACTTTATCAAGCTTCTCCCAGCTCACATCAATATCCGTACGTCCGAAATGTCCGTAAGCTGCCGTCTGCTTGTAAATCGGACGGCGCAGATCAAGCATCTTGATAATGCCGGCAGGTCGCAGGTCAAAGTTCTCACGGATGATCTCTACCAGACGCTCGTCGGACACCTTGCCTGTGCCGAAGGTGTCCACCATCACGGAAGTGGGACGGGCTACGCCGATTGCATAGGACAGCTGGATCTCACATTTATCTGCCAGTCCCGCCGCTACGATATTTTTTGCCACGTAACGGGCTGCGTAGGCCGCCGAGCGGTCTACCTTGGTGCAGTCCTTACCGGAGAAAGCGCCGCCGCCGTGGCGAGCATATCCGCCGTAGGTATCCACAATAATTTTACGGCCGGTCAGTCCGGTGTCTCCTGCCGGACCGCCGATGACGAAACGTCCGGTGGGATTTATAAAATATTTGGTATTGCTGTCCACCAGCCCGGCAGGCAGGATCGGATCGATGACGTACCGGCGGATGTCCTTATGTATCTGCTCCTGGGTTACACGGTCGCTGTGCTGAGTGGAAATCACGACTGCGTCGATATGGACCGGTTTACCGCTCTCATCGTATTCTACCGTCACCTGGCTCTTGCCGTCCGGACGCAGGTATGTGAGAGTTCCGTCTTTGCGAACTTCCGTAAGACGGCGGGTCAGTTTATGGGCCAGGCTGATCGGATAGGGCATATACTCCTCCGTCTCATTGGTGGCATAGCCAAACATCATACCCTGGTCGCCGGCTCCGATGGCTTCCAGCTCCTCCTCCGACATGATATTTTCCTTCACTTCCAGCGCCTTATCCACTCCCATGGCGATGTCTGTCGACTGCTTGTCGATGGACAGCATCACGGCACAGGTATTTCCGTCAAAGCCCACCTCCGAGCTGTCATAACCGATTTCTGTCACGGTCTTTCGGACGATGGACTGCATATCCACCGATGCCTTCGTGGTGATCTCGCCCACCAGCATGATAAATCCGGTACCGGCAAAGGTCTCGCAGGCCACTCTGCTCATGGGGTCCTGCTCCATAAGCGCATCCAGTATCGCGTCAGATACCGCGTCACATACCTTGTCAGGATGTCCCTCTGTCACCGATTCTGAGGTAAATAATCTCTTTTCCATTTCTTTTCTCCTTCCTTCTTCTGTTGGGAAATGTTATTTATGATAGATTGCCGGACCAGGTCCGTCTTCCCCGCAGGGGGATGTTATTTCTTATTTCTCTTTCTGTCAGCGCAGTTTTCGGTTCAGCTTGCGCACCGCCTCAATACAGGCGCCCTCTTCGCCGTCCAGATCATACAGCTGCCCCTCCTGCACATGGGTATACACCTTTACATTGTCGATGTAGCACAGGCCGCTGCTGCTGAAGCAGAGGCCGCTGCCGCCATTTTCAAACACCAGCTCTGTCACCTGCCCGCCTTCAGCCGTCACGGTCTGTGTCTCGCCTCCCAGCGAAACCGTCACCTGTACGTTCTCTTGTGCGTCTGCGGTGAAGCGGACCCGGGTGGACACGCCTTCACTGGCCACGGCGTTTCGCAATACGGCGCCGGGCACAAGCTCTGCCTGGCCGGAGCCGTCATACTCTACCACGCGGGCTCCGCCCTCGAATTCCCAGCCCGCTTCCCCCAGAGCAAACTGGGGATTATACAGGAGGTTATTCCCGTAATTCTTATACGTCCAGACACCGTAACCGGTGATCCGGCTCTTCAGCACATCGGCCATGGCAAGGATATAATCGGCCACCTGGTCTTCCTTCACCTGGGCATTATGCTCAAAGCCGGGGGTATTGTCCATATACAGAAACTGCTCGATATATAAGAGCTTCCCGTCTGTACTGCGAAGCACCTCATCCAGCATTTCCTGCGATTTCGCCGCCGCCTCCCCGGCCTCCAGCCGCTCTCCTTCGTTGATATGGCCGATGGGCACACCGTACATCAGGGCTGTGTAAGAGGCGTTTTCACAGGCGTAGGTGGCCTCATGGCCATACCAGTACATCTCCCCGTCTTCATCCGGGATCGGGTCCGCGTCCATTCTCACCTCCATGGACAGATCCGGAAAAATCTCCTGATTATGAAGGAGGAAGCCGTTCAGCCACTGATCAAAAAACTCATACAAAAGCTTCACTGCCGGCTGATTATCCTGCGGCAGGTACAGGCTGTCAAAATCCGCCGTGTCCTGGCCATACAGGACAGACAGCTCCTCCAGGGTGTAGTGGGACCGGATATATTCGGTGTATCCGGAAAACTGCGCCCACCGGATTCCCTCCAAAGTGTCGCCCAGGCTCTTGGCATAGTAGGTAAAGCTCCAGAAATCCTCCCATGTAATGAATCCGCCATAGAGGTTTCCATGTGATGAAGCTCTCTCATACAGTGTCTTCACATAGTCATCCCAGGCCGCCAGGACCGCCTCATCTCCCATCAGATTCCGAAAACGTTCTCTCACATCCTGTCCGTCCGGCCAGTAATCCCATGTGTATCCGATCCGCAGGCTCACCCACAGGCCCTGCTCCTTCGCTGCCTCCATGACACGATCCAGCTTTTCAAAGGCGTACTCGTTATACGATACCGGCTCCAGCCCCGGCTGAAATTCTCTCCATGGCACCACCAGAATGATACTGTTAAATCCGTCTTCCTGAATCTGCCTCAGTTCTTCCTCCAGATGATCGTCTTCGCTGTTCCAGAAATTAACAGCCCATTCGCCGCCGAAATAGGTGGCCGATTTCAGATATTTCGGTTTCTTTGAAAAATCCTCTGTTTTGCCGCAGCCCGCCGCCGTAAGCGCAGCCATCAGCACAAGAGCCATCAGGATCAGTCCGTTACAAAACGGTCGCCTCATCTATATATCCTCCCTTTCGACTGCGTCTTTCTTGCTTTTCCTTGCCTTGGCGCAATGACCATTTCCTATGCGCAAAAAAGTCCGCTAAAAGCGGACTTGATTTCAGGAAACCTGCTGGTTCAAATCCTCTTATTGTTCGACTCGCTCGCTCAGGTTGGCACCTTCCGTCTTTCAGGGGTTGCCGTGACTTCACAGATCCTATGTATCTCCATCACTCTGAATAAGAGAACTTCTATTCTGTTTTTATTATAATCGTCTGCCCACACAGGGCTTATCTTATCTGACGGATTTCATCATAGCACAATCCATCCGCCACGTCAATGTCTTTTTTATTCCAGTTCCCCGGTCTCAGCTAATCAGGGAAAGCTTATATTTCTGTATCTCCTTATCCGTATCCACGAGCCGAATCTCTGCTCCCAGCTCATGCAGCTTCTCCACGAAGCACTCATAGCCGCGCATGATATATTCCACATCCTCCACCACGCTACAGCCGTCTGCGGCCAGACCGGCTAATACCAGTGCTGCTCCTGCCCGCAGGTCCGGGGCGCACACCTCAGCTCCCGTAAACCGTCCGACGCCGTCGATTACGGCGATATTACCCTCCACCTTGGCATTAGCTCCCATGCGGGCCAGCTCATCCATATATTTGAAACGATTCTCAAAAATACTCTCCGTCACGATGCTGGTCCCACAGGCCAGCGCCAGCGCCACGGAAATCTGGGGCTGCATATCCGTGGGAAAGCCAGGATAGGGAAGCGTCTTTACCTTCGTGTGGCTCATCCGGTTTTTTGCCACGACGCGAACCGCATCGTCAAATTCCGATATCTCACAGCCCATCTCCATCAGCTTGGAGGTGATAGCCTCCAGATGCTTCGGAATCACATTGCGTACCGTCACGTCTCCCTTGGTGATGGCTGCCGCCACCATGTAAGTTCCTGCTTCAATCTGGTCCGGAATAATCGAATACTCCGTACCATGAAGCTTTGACACGCCGCTGATACGGATCACATCCGTACCGGCGCCTTTGATATTCGCACCCATACTGTTAAGCATGCTGGCCACATCCACCACATGAGGCTCCTTGGCCGCGTTTTCGATGATCGTACTGCCGTCCGCCAGCGCTGCCGCCAGCATAATATTGATCGTCGCTCCCACAGATACCACGTCCAGATATACGTGACCTCCCCGCAGGCGGGCTGCATCCGCATTCACCATGCCGTACTCCACCACCGTGCTGGCGCCCAGAGCACGAAAGCCTTTCAGATGCTGATCGATGGGGCGGCTGCCGATATTGCATCCCCCGGGCAGAGCCACGCTGGCCCGGCGATATTTTCCCAAAAGAGCGCCCAACAGATAATAGGAGGCCCGGATCCTCTTGATGAACTCATTATTGACCGTGACGGAGCCGATACACCTGGCATTGATTTTCACCGTATGCCGGTCCAGGCGTTCCACCACCGCGCCGATATCCCGAATCGCTTCCAATAGTACATTGATATCCCGGACATCCGGAAGATTATCAATCACAACTGTCTCATCTGTCATAATCGCCGCTGCCAGAATCCCCAGCGCAGCGTTTTTAGCTCCTCCTATGACAACCTCTCCCACCAGAGGATTGCCACCCTTCATTACATATCGCATAAGCCACCTCAGCTTAATTTTATATTTCAGAAAACTGCGTATGCAGTCGAATCATCCCTTCTTACGACCCGGCCCATATCAACTTCGCGTATCCTTATTATACCACATGTCATTAATTTGTAAATATTTTTTCACATTTTGTTAAAAAACGCCATAATTACAGCATTTCCCCGGCCGGTTAAGCCTCCGATACTCCCTGTTTTCGCCTTTTGGAATCGTCCCCGCTGTCCGGGAAACGGCAGCAATGCCATATTCGGATTCGGGATAACGAAAAATATTTTATACAAAAATTCGTTATAATTTGTAAACATTTTTTAAATCATTTTCACGGCGTTCTATGATAAAATGTTACTGTTTACAATTTTGCTCCCACAGTAACTTTATCTGCGCCCACGGCGCATCACCAGAGCGCGAACACGGTTGCTCTGCAAAAAGGAACAGGATTATGAAGATTTTAATTACCACCGATCTGTATGTGACCGCCACCAACGGCGTCGTTACTTCCGTGCGCAATCTGCACGAGGAGCTGGTCAAAAGAGGCCACGAGGTCCGTATTCTCACCCTCTCTTCTAACCTGAAGAGTCATAAAGAGGGCAACATTTATTATATCAAGTCCATTCCTCTGGGGGTTGTCTATCCGGATGTGCGCATGCCCGTATCCTACCACAATCCTCTGATCCGGGAGCTGATCCGTTGGAAGCCGGACGTGATTCACAGTCAATGTGAATTTTTCAGCTTCCAGTTTGCCCGGCATATCTCCAAAGCCACAGGCGCACCGCTGATTCACACTTACCACACGCTGTATGAGCAGTATGCCACCTATGTGATTCCCAGCAAGCGTCTGGGCAGGCGAATGGTGGCGCTCCTCTCCCGCAAGCGGCTAAAGCATGTGGACACCGTCATCGCCCCCACCCGCAAGGTGGAGCAATTTCTGCGCCGCTATGGCCTGCGCAACCCCATACAGGTGGTTCCCAGCGGAATCTCCATCGACCGCTACCGCCACCGTATGAGTGACGAAGAGAGAATGGCACGGCGCCGGGCTCTGGGAATCCCCGAGGATCATCAGGTTCTGATCAATCTGGGACGTCTGGGTACGGAGAAAAACCTGGGCGAGCTGCTGGAACTCTTTCCCGCCGTTTTGGAGACGAACCGTCAGATCACCTTCCTGATCGTAGGCGACGGACCTGCAAAGGAGGACCTGGAAAAACAGGCAAAGAAGCTGGGGATCGAAGACCATGTCATCTTCACCGGAATGGTAGACCCTGCGGAGGTACAGAATTACTATCAGCTGGGGGATATCTTTGTCAGCGCCTCCACCAGTGAAACCCAGGGGCTCACCTACATAGAAGCTGCCGCCAACGGCCTGCCTCTGGTCTGCCGCCAGGATCCCTGCCTGGATGACGTCATCGAGGAAGGCGTCAACGGCTATGAGTACACCGCCTCGGACGAATTCATCCGCGACATTAACTCCATTCTCTGGAACCCTGACTGGCGCGACGCCGCCAGCCGCAGCAGCGAGGAAATCGCCGCCACCTTTGATAAGAGCCATTTCGCTGAGGCAGTGGAAGATATCTACGAAAGGGCGCTGGACTGACCGGAAAGCTCATACCTCCCCCACAAACAACAGATGATTGCTCATGCCCAATAACTCCTTTTTCTCACAGATGTAGAAATGATAGCGGAGATACTGGGCATAGTTTTTGTCATCCATGGCGTTGATCTTGTCCTCCAAAAGCTCGCTGACCCCGTCGGAGGCCACCTCGTGAAGGATATGGATTCCCCCGTCTGTCAGAACCTTTCTGGCAGCGTCCACTGTGTGAAACACAAAGGGAAAGTCCTCCAGCCGAAAGGTCTCCTTGTCATAGTCTCCTTCCGTAAAGTAATCCTGGAAGCGGAAAAATTCGGTGAGTATCACCATGTCGTTGGAGATAAAAGCAAAGAAGAGCTTGCCTCCCGGCTTTAAAACCCGCTTCGCCTCGGCGATACATTTCTGTTTGTCCTCATCTCTGTGCAGATGATACAGCGGCCCCAAAACGAGAACCACATCAAAACTGCCGTCTTCATAGCGTCCCAGGTCCACAGCATTTCCCTGCACCAGCTCCAGACGGTCCCGGGGCCTGAGTTTTTTCTGAAACGCCCTCAAATTACTTTCGGCCAGTTCCAGCGCACAGACTTCATAACCCAGCCCGGCAAAATACAGGCTGTACTCTCCTGCTCCGGCCCCCACATCCAAAAGCCTGTCCCCCGGCTTTAAGAAACGTTCGATATACCGGACAGTGGTCAGAAATTCCACCCGGGCCGCCTGCGACCTGTTCAGCCGGGAATCTTCGCAGAAATACTCATAGGTTTTTTGAACCTGCTCTGCCTCATTTTCTATTTGATATATCTCCTCCGGCTCCATATCCGTACCTCCCTCTTACCATTCACATATGGCCTGTATTTTCTCCTCATTATAGCAAATGCTCTGTTTCTTTGCAATCAAAAGCAGGAGTGTACAGGATTCGGCATCCCGCTATGATCTTCCCTGGCTCACTCCTGCCCGGCTCATATGTTTTTCTTTCTATCGGTTCAGATATTTCAAAATACCCAGATGAATCGCCCATGCCAGCTTATCCTGATACCCTTCATCCTGAAGCTTTGCCGCCTCCTCCCAGTTGCTTAAAAATCCGCACTCCACGATCACAATCGGACAGGAGGTATGTAATAAAAGATAATATTCATTATTGGCCTTTGACTTTCTCGTATTCTCCCCGCCGATCTCCGCCCGGAAGCTCTCTTCCAGAAACCCTGCCAGCCGCTCTCCCTCCTCAGATCCGGTATAGTAAAAAACCTGGGCGCCGTTCACGCTCTCTTCATGAAAGCTGTTCTGATGAATACTGACCGTTATATCCGGTTTTGCCTCTTCAATCCGCTGGCATCTCGCATTCATATCTGCCCTCTTTTTATTCGTATCGCTTTCCTGATACAGTCCTTCATCTCCCTCACGGGTCAGGATCACGGTGACATCCTCAGCTTCCAGAAGATCCCTCAGCTTATATACCAGACTCAGATTAATATCCTTTTCCAGAGCTCCGTCCACCCCCACCTTACCGGGATCATTGCCTCCGTGCCCGGCATCCAGCACCACCACAGGACCCCTTTCCTCCACAGCTGCCGCCGGTTTCCCATTCAGACTGTAAAACACAGCTGCCACCAGAAAAACCATCATAAGCCCCATCCCCAGCTCCAGCATACCTTTGCGCATCTCACACCGCCTATTCGTCCTCTTCAAAACAGTATATGCGGCCTGCCCGGTATGATTCCTTGTTTTATATCCCATGTCCTGCCGCTGTCGGCTGCCCTACCTAACCTGCCTTTACCATGAGACAAAAAAGCAGGCGTCCATCCCCATCCGTATGGGAAGAACACCTGCTCTGATATTGCCCTGTTCTGTTTTATCAGCGTTCCATATATGCCGCGACCTTCTGCCAGACCTCGGCCGATTCCAGCCCCAGCTTCCAGAATGCGACTCCTGCCACATCAAATGACGCTGTTACATCCAATTTTCTCTCTATAGACTCTGCGTCTTCCAGCCAGATACGGCACAGAGACCCGTCCTCCTCATATTCACCGTAATACTGGCCTGTCTCTTCATTCCAGGTAAGCTCGGCCCCGCCTTCCACTAGATTTCTGCGGGCCCGGTCCATGCCCACTGCCGTGGACTCCAACACATATTCCGCACTGAGCGGGTCGGCTCCCTCTGCGATCTCTGCCTCCGGATCAAACCGCCATACCCTCGTATAGAAGGGAAGGCCGTTTATCACCTTATTCTGAGGCACCTCCTCCAGAGTCCTCTCCAGCCCAGCCTGTACAAAGGGCAGAGAAGAGGTCGAACCGGCGTCCGATGTCCTCCAGTGTTCGTCATATGCCATGATAATGACATAGTCCGCCACAATCCCCTGCTCTTTCCTGTCATAGAAGCTGGTGCCGGCAGTGGGAACATTATTGTCTATGGACAATACGATGCCATTGGCACGGCATTCCACGGACAGCTCCCGGATAAACTGTACAAAATGCGGTCCCGACTCTTCCTTTATGCTCTCAAAGTCTATGTTGATCCCGTCCAGGCCATACTCCTTCGCCGCCTGAATCAGATTCCCGATCAAAGCGGTCCTGGAGCTGGTGCGGGACAGAATCTCATAGGTGCTGATGTCCGAACTGAAATTATCCACCAGCCCCCATACCTCCAGGCCCCTGGCATGCGCCGTCTCCACATATCCCGTATCCGCCAGAGAGGTGAAATTCCCTTCGTTATCGCTGAGTGAAAACCATGTCGGCGATATGGTATTTACCCCCTGCGCCTCTGCCAGCAGATTCTCGAGATTATCATTGCCGTCCTGGTCAAATACCTGATGCCATACCAGACAGATCTCATGATCCCTGGTCTGACTGGTATATACCGGCTCTGAAAACGAAGAGACCTTCTCTGCCACCTGGGATGCGCCCAGATCACTGTTTCGGATATAACCTGTCCAGCCGTCTGCCGTGCGCACCTGACTCCAGTCCTCCATGGCATCCAGAACTGTCACCATCGCCCCGGCTTCCACATCGGCCACGATCTCGCTCTTGATTCCTCCCAGCCTGCGCAGCTGGGTATCGCTGCTGACCTCCGCCTGCTGATACAGCCCTTCCGCCGTATCGATGTACAGACGGCCCGGCTCCTCATACAACTCAAACGTCAGATTCACAAAACGGCTGATATAAGTAGCGGATATATAGAAGACAGCATCCTCCTCATACCATACCAGGGCATCTTTCTCCCCTGCCTGTCCCGTAAATTCCGAAAGCTTCGTTCCCTCTGCGACGCGGACCACCTGATCCGGCAGAGCATATAAAAGAAGCCGTTCCCTCTCATCAATGTAAACTCTCTTACTCAGCGCTTCTGTCACGTAGGTCCAGGCCAGATAAGCCTCCCCGTCACGCAGCCTCGCTTTCTCTTCTGTCAGCAGATTGTTCACCAGCACGGCGGCCTCGTCGGGCGACGTGATGCGATATAGGTCATTCAAATCCGCCCGTTCCTTAGACGGACTGTAGCGATCCCGAATATATCCAAAACCGGCAACCGCGCAGATCACCAGAATCAATGTACTGGAAATCGCCGCCGGTATCCATTTCCTGGGCCTGTTTCCCATTTTATCCCTCCGTTTTGTGTATCGTCGATCTTCATCCATCATTCTAACACAAATACGTCAGACTTTCAATGGGCGTCCAGGATTTTGGGCAAAAGGAAAGCCGGCTATTGCATCTCTCCCCACTTTTCGTCAGCCCGGATGCCATCCCAGACATCCTCGTTCTCCCGCTCTCTCACATCGTCGATGTTAATCCGAACAATACGGTTCTCTTCATCCGCCACAAAATCGCACATATACACCCCCGTTTCCCTGACCGTACAGATCTTTGCAATATCCTCCAGCGGAAGTCTGGCATCCTTCAGCGTGATCTCCACACCGGCTGACTGATACCGTCTCAACTGCTCCATAAACGGAATATCTTCCCGGCTTCCCTCACTCCTGTGGAAAGTCTCAGGCGTTTTTCTCATTCGTATCACCTCCGGTTTTTTACAGCGTCTGAAAGCTTTATTCCGTAACACATCACTCTGTCATCGGAGTATCCTGGCTTTCGGCGCCCTGTCTTCCTCTGTGCCCTTATCTTACCCTTCTCCTGTCCCTGCCGCAAGCATACGGCAGGAAACATTTTGTTTCCGTGCGAGAAAGTGAGGGTTCGGGGGAAAAACCTCACTTTCCGGCAACTTTTTGCCATCTTTTCCAGCACTATTTTTTGATTCTTTACTTTACATTCCGCACGCCTTTGGGTATACTATGTAATTGTGAGGTTTAAATGTGTTTACAGAACAGGAAGTGATATATTTGAAGATAGAACGAATCAGCGAAAATCAGATTCGCTGTACCCTGAACCGCTCCGATCTGGCGGAACGGCAAATCGAACTGAGTGAACTGGCCTACGGCAGTGAAAAAGCCCGGCGCCTTTTCCATGAGATGATCCAGACAGCTGCTGCTGAAGTGGGATTTGACGTGGAGAATATGCCTCTTATGGTGGAGGCGATTCCTCTGAATCTGGACAGCATCATGCTGATCGTCACCCGTGTGGAGGATCCGGACGAACTGGACACCCGTTTTTCCCGTTTTTCTCCCTACAGCGACGATGATTGGGGAGAACAGGAAGACCCCTCCGAACCGGCAGAGGGCCTTTTGGAGGGCGCCGGTATCCTGAATGAGCTGCGTCAGCTGAAGACCGGCGCTTCCGCCGGTACGGACGCATCCTCCCGAACGCCGGTTTCCTCCTCCGACAGTACGGATGCCCATACCTTCCGGTTGTTTATTTTTAGAAATCTGGATGAAACCATAGCCGCCGCCGCGGCATTGAAAGGAATGATTTTGGTCCACAGCACCCTCTATAAGGATCCGGCCAACGGACAGTATTGTCTCTGCATCCGTCCCGCCCATGACGAGGATGCATTCCGGCGCACTTCCAATATCCTGTCGGAATATGGTATGTTAAAGCGCAGCCGGGCCGGCGCACTGGCCTATTATGAGGAGCACTGCGAGACGGTCGTCGCCTCCCGGGCTCTCGACAAACTGGCCAGGATGGCATAGTTGGGCTTTCAGTCCCTTTCATGCCAGCATGAAGGGACTTTCATTCAGCCTCTGCGCAGCCACCCTTGCACCGCGTCACGCAGTGCACTTCGATTCCGCTTCGCTCCATCTCAGTCGCGGGCTTTCGCCCTATGCAGCGGCCGAATTCCAGTCCCTTTCATGCCAGCATGAAGGGACTTTCATTCAGCCTCTGCGCACTGCTCAGTGCTTTCGCGAAAAAAGCAGCCTGTGAAGGTCTTTGAGACTTCACAGGCTGCTTGTGGTTCTTACGGCATTGCTTAGGCTTCTTTCGCCGCAAAATATTCGTTGATCGCCCCGATCAGCTCGTCCGGGTTGATCCCATGCACGAACGCCGCTTCCTCCAGAGACTCTGCCTGGGATGCCGGGCAGCCAATGCAATGCATTCCCGCACCCATCAGCACGGGAGCCACACCCGAATCCAGCTGCAGCAGTTCGCCGATCAGCATGTCCTTCGTAACTGTCATAATCGTTTCCTCCTGTCTTCTATCGGTGATAGTATCACCGTTTTTTCCTGTATCTATGATATTACCACGAAATACCTGCAAACGCAATAGGTCTCTTTCGTACAAGATTTTCTCTGTATTTCATTTTATACTTGAATTCCCTCTCTTTTTATATTACAATACAGGCAGGCGGATTCGCCGGATCATTATTATCTGAAGGAGGATTTCAGTATGGCATACAAAATTAACGATGACTGCATTTCCTGTGGAGCATGTGCTGAGGCTTGCCCTGTAGACGCGATCTCCGAGGGCTCCGAGCATTATGAGATCAATGCCGACCTCTGCATCGACTGCGGCTCCTGTGCTTCCACATGTCCCGTAGCCGCTCCTCAGCCCGAATAATCTCAGGCACCGGAGAGCGTTTTTGTCCCGGAAGCGAAACTATTTCAGGACAATTCCTGCAAAGGACAATAGCGGCATGGCCTTATACGGGTCATGCCGCTGTTTTTTGTCTCTCCCGTCTGATTAATATATGGTGGTCTTTCTCTTTCTGCCAAACAGGCGGCGCTTTCGCTTCGTCGATACAATGGCAGGCGAATTGGTAATTCTGGTCACTGCCGCTTCCTTCTGACCTCCCAGCTTGAAACGCCGGCCTTTCCGGACCAGAGCTTCATCCAGTTTACGAAAATGTTCTTCCATGTGCTCCTCATTCTCGCGCATCAGATAGTTCATCTCCTTGACTACTTTGTCATTCACCCTCTCGCTGACCTCACGCCCCAGCCGTTCGTTGTTATTGCGCAGGGCCTGCGTAACGATATCGTAGACGATGCTCTCGAATTCTACCAGCTTATTGGCCTGGGGTGATACCGAAAGACCTGCGGCAGGTTCTGCCGCCTCCTCTATCTCTTCTTCCGACTCATTCTCCAGACCCACGATCTTCAGCTCCTCCGGATCGCTCTTTTCTTGTTCCTGGCATGTTTCCTCTAAAACGGCCTCATCCTCCTTTGGCAGCTCAAACTCTGAAGCCGCCACTTCCTGCGCCGCCTCCAGCTCTCTCACAGCCGCCAGTCTGGCCTCTGTCTCCCGAACCACCCGCTTCACCGCGTCCACACGGGCCAGACTCTCCCGGATGGCCCGCAGCTGAAACCCCTGCGCCTTCATATCCTTGATATGCTTAAAGATCGCAATGTGCTCTTCCGTATAATAACGATGCCCCAGCTCGTTCCTCGGTATCTCCAGCTCCAGCTCTTCCTCCCAGTATCGCAACACATGAGCCTCCACGTCCGTCAGACGGGCTGCCTCCGATATCAGATATCTGGCCAAAATCTATGTACTCCTTTCTGCCGCAATCGTTTTTCCGCCCTCTCCGGATATCCTCTGCCGTAACGATATAGAACTTACCATTCTATGACTGGAAATTTTTTACAATTACAAGTATAGCAAAAAAAAGACGGGAATGCAAGAAGTTTCTCACATTCCCGAATATATCACTGTCCGCCGTCTCCGGAGCGCCGTTTCATCTGCTCTTCCCGGCTCATATTGACAAACTTGGTAAAGTCCGGAAGCCACACCAGGTTTACTGTACCGATCGGGCCGTTTCTCTGCTTGGCGATGATGACCTCGGCGATATTTTTATCCGGCGAATCTTTATTATAATACTCGTCACGGTACAGAAACATGACTACGTCCGCATCCTGCTCGATCGCCCCCGACTCACGCAGATCCGAGAGCATAGGGCGATGATCCGGCCGGGTCTCGCAGGCTCTCGACAGCTGAGACAGGGCGATGACCGGCGCGTCGATCTCCCTGGCCAGCGCTTTCAAAGACCGTGAAATCTCCGACACCTCCTGCTGGCGGCTATCGCTTCTCCCATTACCGCTCATCAGCTGTAAGTAGTCGATCATCACCAGGTCCAGGCCAAATTCCAGCTTAAATTTGCGGCACTTGCTGCGCAGCTCTGAAATCGAGATTCCCGGCGTATCATCAATTATCATCCTGGAATTGCCGATCATCCCCACTGTCTCCACCAGCTGACTCCACTCATTATCGGTGAGATCTCCGTTTCGCAACGACTGGGAATTGATCCTGGCCTCCATGGCAAAGAGACGGTTCATCAACTGTTCTTTGTTCATCTCCAGGCTGAAGATCGCCACACTGTAGTTTTTGCGAAAACAGATATAGTCCGCCAGATTGAGAACCAACGCCGTCTTGCCCATGGAGGGGCGGGCTGCCAGAAGAATCAGATCCGACCGTTGCAGGCCCGACAGGCGATAATCCAGATCTGCAAAACCAGTGGGGATGCCTGTGACATTCCCTTTCTGCCTGGCCGCCGCCTCGATCTTGTCGAGAGTACTCAGCGCCACATCTTTAATAGGAACAAAATCCTTACTGGCCCGGCGTCTGAGCAGGTCAAATGTCGCTTTCTCCGTATATTGCAGGATCTCCTCCGTCTTTTTCTTTCCCTCATAGCAGATACCCGATATCTCATCGTTCAGCCGGATAATCCTGCGAAGCATAGATTTATCAGAGATGATCCGGGCATGAAGGGCCGCATCGGAGGAAATATACACGGAGTCCAGCAGCTCTTTCATAAAATCCAGACTGCATACCTCCGGCGGCACATCCTTTCCCCTGAGACGGTCCTGCACGGTCACCAGGTCCACCGCCTTACCCTCCTGATGCAGTTCCACCATGGCCTCAAATATGACGCCATACTGATACTGGTAAAAATCGTCTCTGGTAATGAGCTCGGAGACTGTCTGCACAGCCTCCTGATCCATCAGCATGGAACCCAATACCGATCGCTCCGCCTCCACACTGTGGGGCAATATCCGCTTAATCAGCGCTTCTTCCATCTCTATCTCCCGTTATTCACCCTGACTTCCAAGGCGCAGGGTCTTACCGCAGGTAAAACAAAGCCCAAATCACAGCGCGGCCACCAGCACCTTCACCTTTGCAGTCACATCCGGATGCAGCTTCACATTCACGGTATATTCCCCCGCATCTTTGATTGCACCGTCGGTACTGATCTTTTTCTTGTCGATATCCAGTCCCAGTTCCGCCTTAATGCCCTCGGCGATCTCCTTCGTGGATACGGAACCAAAGGCCTTACCGCCGCTTCCCATCTTCACGGACAGCTTCACCGGAGCCGCCTCCAGCTTTGCCGCCAGCTCCCTCGCCTCCGCCAGAAGCTCCGCCGCCTTCCTGTCCGCATTGGCTTTTTGCAGCTTCAGATCATTGAGATTCTTCGCCGTAGCCTCCACTCCCAGTCTCTGCGGCAGGAGCATATTTTTTGCATAGCCGTCCTTCACCGTGACGACCTCGCCCTTTTTTCCCAGACTTTTTACATCCTGTAACAATACTACCTGCATATCAGATATCTCCTTCCTCTATCATTTTTGATACGGTCTGCCTTAACAGATCCTTCGCCTCCCCGATGGTACAGTCCTTAAGCTGCGCCCCGGCAATGGTCATATGGCCGCCGCCGCCGAATTTCTCCATGATTACCTGTACGTTCACCTCGTCGATGGAACGGGCGCTGATGTATATGACGTTATTGTACTCGGTCAGCACAAAGGAGGCCTTCACCCCGACGATATTCAAAAGCTCATTGGCAGCCTGCGCCCCCACCACGGTGGGACTGTCCAGCCCCTCTGCCGGGCAGACGCTGATGGCATAGTATTTCTCAAATATCTCCGCCTGGCTGACCGCCGCCGCCCTGGCTTTATAATCATCCATATTGTCCCGCAGCATTTTGCGCACACGGACCACATCGGCTCCGTTCCGCCGCAGAAAAGCCGCCGCCTCAAAGGTACGCACACCAGCCTTGCTGACAAAGCTGTTCGTATCCACCACAATACCCGCATACATGAGGTCTGCTTCGCTGGAACTGATACGTACCTCCTCATCCACATACTGCAAAATCTCTGCCACCAGCTCGCAGGTGGAGGATGCGTAGGGCTCCACATAGGACAGCACCGCATTCTCCAGTCTCTCCGTCATCTGGCGATGATGATCCAGCACCACGATATTGCTGCCCTTTGTCAGAATAGCCGGGCACTCCGTGTAGGACGGGCGGTTTACATCCACCACCACGATCAGAGTCAGTGCATCCACCATCTCCACAGCCTTTTCACAGGATATGATGAACGGCTCTTCTGTCTCCAGATTAGCCTGTACCCGCTCCAGCATGGGACGCAGTAACGGTTCTATGGTATCAGCCACTATATAAGAGCGCTTGCCCAGAGTGGCCGCGATCCTGTGAATTCCCACTCCGGCGCCAAAGGAGTCCACATCTCCGATCCTGTGACCCATAATCAGGATCTTCTCACTGTTCTCGATCAGCTCCCTGAGCGCATGGGCTTTCACGCGGGCCTTCACGCGGGTATTTTTCTCCACCCGCTGCGACTTTCCTCCATAATATGTGATGCTGTCCTTTTCCTTTATCACCGCCTGATCGCCGCCGCGGCCCAGCGCCATGTCAATGGCGGCCCGGGCATAGTCGTAGTTTTTACTGTAGCTGTCGCCCCCCAACCCCAGGCCAATGCTGATCGTAACCGACATGTCGTTGCCGATACTGACCGTCTTCACATCCTCCAGCAGAGCAAACTTATCCTCTTTCATACCGGTCAGGCATCTCTTCTTGATGAGAACCAGATACTTATCCTTCTCCAGTTTCTTAATGAATCCGTTCATACGGATCACATAACGGTTAATCTTTCTGTCAATCAGAGCCACCAGCAGAGAACGGCGTACCTCTTCGATGCTCTCCAGAACCTCGTCATAATTATCCAGATAAATCAGGCCCACTACCAGCTTCTCGTCTTCCCTCTCCCTGGCAAAGAGAACCTGTTCTGTCTCGTCGAACAGATAGAGGGTATACAGACCGCCCTGATCGTTGCGAAGTCCCAGAATATCCACAGAAACCATTTCCTCGGACACCGGAACATTATCGATCTCCAGACGAAAATATTCGTCTCCCAGCCGGATCTGCCGGATCAGCCGTCCCTCCTGGGGCGGATAATCCTTTTCTTTGAGCTCCGGAATCAGCTCCCAGACCGGATGCCGGCTGTTTTTATCCGCCTTTAAGAGCGCCTCCAGACGTTCGTTTCCCCAGAGAATTCTGCCGTTCTCATCCAGTATGCCATAAGGGACCGGCAGCCTCTTAAGGATCGTATTCTGAATCTGCGCATGGTCCACCGTCATATCCAGAATATCCTGATATATCCGCCTTCTCTGATATCCGTACAGCAGGCCGGCCCCCGCTGCGCAGGACACCGTCAGCGGCAGCACCACCAGCCCCGAAGTCCTGTTAACAAAAAATACAATCGCATTCACAGCCGCTACTGCTACCGTAAAATAGACCGGCCAGACCAGATACTGTAAAAGCCGGCCCTTCATCTTCTTTTTGTTTTTTTCCATTGTCCGCCTCCCAGTTATTTCTGTCAACGGCAAACACGCCCATTTTTTTAAGTATACCAGATTTCCATGCGATTGGCTATTAAATTTTTCGGGCGGCTCAAAAACGCCGCCCGATCTCATCCTCTTTTCTTTCTCCGCGCAGATATCTTTTTACCTGTTAGTCAGCCGCGTCCTCCTCCCGTTTACATACACGTCATGAGTATAGTAATTCAGAGAAATCATATAATCATAGTCTCCCACATTCTTCACCATGATACTCATGTCGTCGCACTGTAAAAACAGCTGTGCCATATCCTCCAGCATATATCTGGTAAAAAGCGTATCCTCAAAATACAGACAGATCTGATATCCCACGCCGCTCTGCTTCACATCCAGACCAATCTGATAAAGGCCGGCGAACTTTCTGGCCAGAGCGAGGACTGCTTCACTGTTTTTCACCCGCTCCTCAACCGGCTGGGATTTTCCTTCCATGCAAATATCTGTCAGAAAGATATTTTTTGATGTTCTCTGTTCTTTTCTGTCATCCATTTTCCTCTTCCCTTCATGATCCTGAGACTTTAACTTTTGTGCGTTTATAATTTACTTTATCACAAAAGTATGTTATTTGTCTACAAATAATCTTCGGGAAATACGCAGGATTCAAAGAACGCAAAGAAGCCCCGGCCTCTATTCCGGAATCACCACGTCGCCTGCATTGACATTCTGATCGTAGACGCTTAACTTGATTTCCTTATCAAATCCGCCGGTAAAAATCACCATGGTAGTCAGGTTAATCCCCTTTTCCTCCATAAACGCCTTATCGAAGCGAATCACCGGATCACCAGCCTTTACCCTGCTGCCCTGTTTCGCCAGAACAGTAAATCCCTTGCCGTTTAATTCCACCGTGTCCAGGCCGATGTGCACCAACAGCTCCACGCCGCTTTTGGTCTTCATCCCAAAAGCATGTTTTGATTCCGGTATCATGACGATCTCACCGTTCATCGGAGATACCACCGTATCGCTGTCCGGCACCACGGCAAAGCCGTCTCCCATCATTTTAGAAGAAAATACCTGATCCGGCACTTCTTCAATCCGGATGCACTTTCCCTTCACCGGCGCCACCACTTCGCCGCTCTCCTTTTTCAAAAAACCAAACATGACCTTTTACCTCCTTTATTGCTTTATCTGTGTCTGTTTTATGGCAGTATCTCTCTCACGGCCCGTGCCACGCCGCAGCGGGCGTTCGTAGCGGTGACGGTAACCGCCGCTCTTTTTACCTCGGCGCAGGCATTTCCCATGGCTACCGGATAACCGGCGAAATGAAGCATGGATAAATCATTGCCAGAATCGCCTATGGCCATGACGTCGGAGGCCGGTATCCCCATCCTTTCGGAGAGAAACCGAAGCGCCTCCCCCTTAGAGGCCCCTGCCGCTGTGATCTCCACATAGTGATTCCGAAATTGCGCACAGGATAGCTTCGGATGTTCCTTCAATAATTTCCGTATCCTGCTGCCGGCCCGCTCTGTCAGATAAAAAAGCTCCAGCTTTTCCACGCCTCCCTTTCTGCCTTCCAGAAAACGGGGCAGGCTCGGAACCCACCTGTTTTTTGCGGGATCCCCCGTGCCCACCAATTTCCTGTGGATGGAAGGGATCAGATTGCTGTCTATCAGTCTGTCGTCCATATGGAGGGCTGTCCACACCGGCCATCCCCGTAGCTTAAGAAGGAATTCCCTCGCTTCTGTGCCGGGTATCAGCACCTCGTGAATCGTCGTTCCCTTCTCCCGGTCCGTTACCCTGGCCCCATTGGAGGAGATGACATAGCGGATAAATGGCAGACTGCGAATCTCCGACGGACAGTTTGCCGCCGTTCTGCCTGTGGCAGGAACGACCAGAATGCCCGCCTTATGGGCCTTCTTTAAAGCATTGAGATTTTCCCCGGGCACCCGATGCCTGTCGCCGATACAGGTCCCGTCCATATCCACCGCAATCAGTCTGATCCCCATCTTCCCGCATCCTCCCTTTCATGTAAGTAAAACTCCCTGTACCATGCGATACAGGGAGCCTGTTATTACCGGATTCTTCCTATTCCATGGAATAGGGCATGAGTGCCACATGACGGGCTCTCTTTACAGCCACAGTCAGAGCTCTCTGATGCTTGGCGCAGTTGCCGGTGATTCTGCGGGGAAGAATCTTTCCTCTCTCAGAAACATACTTCTTTAATCTGGCAACATCCTTATACTCGATGGGTGTGCTCTTATCGCCGCAGAATACGCAGACCTTCTTTCTTCTGCGGATGCCGCCGCGCCTCTTCATAGGAGCGCCTTCCCTGTCTTCTTTATTAAAAGCCATCGTTATTACCTCCTTCTTCCAAACTTCTCCAATTTCGTTCTGCCAATTTTAGTTGAACGGAAGATCCTCATCCTCAACGCCGTCGGGGATATTCATGAAGCCGTCTCCTACCGGAGCAGGCGCCGGCCTGGACCCGGAAGCACCGTAACCGCTGCCGCTGTTTGCGCTGCCGCCGCTGAAATTATTACCGCCAAAGCCGCCGCCGAAATTATCGCCGCCTGCGGCTGCGTTCTTGCTCTCCGCAAATTCCAGTTCTTCGACCATCACGCGGACACTGTAGACCTGCTGGCCGTCACGGTTGGTGTAATTGTCATTCTGAATCCGACCGACCACCACCATCTTGATTCCCTTATGCAGATAGCGCTCCACAAACTCTGCCTGCTTGCCGAAAGCAGTACAGTTAAAGAAATCTGCGTCAGGCTCGCCTTCGCGCTTAAATCTGCGGTCCACCGCAATAGAAAACCTGGCCACTGCGGTCTGATTTCCGCCTTGTCCATATCTCACTTCAGGGTCTCTCGTCAAACGTCCTATCAGCACTACTTTATTCATACTTTCTCCTGTTCTGTGCGGCTTATGCTTCCTGCTTTACGCACAAGTATCTGATCACCGGCTCCATGATGCGTACATGGCTCTCAAGCTCACCCGGCGTCTCAGAATTCCCGTCGAATTGGATGAAGTAATAAAAGGCTTCTTTCATCTTCTGAATCTCATAGGCAAGTCTCTTCTTGCCCCATTCATCGATGTTTGTGACAGTACCGCCGAACCGGGTGATATAACCCTGGATCTTTTCGATCGCTGCCGCCCTCTCATCGTCTTCGAGCTTAGCACTGAGCACTACGGCTAATTCATACTTGTTCATGCTTTCTCGTACCTCCTTCTGGTCTCCGGCCCCCCGTTTGACAGCAGGGAGCAAGGATAGATTTGATGTGTTACGGTCTATAATCTTAGCATAGATTTACAGGGATTGCAAGCGATTTTTGCAGAATTTCCGGATCTCACAGGGACATCCGAAACGGCGGCTTTGGCCGGCTCGGATCTCCTTCGGACTCTCCGGCCGCTCTTTCCCGTCACCACAAATGGCGATTGCCGGGCCATGGCGCTGCTTCCCCTCTCTACACCGCTCTCGTGGCCTCCTTAAGCCACTGTCTCTCCTCTTCCGGCAGGTACGGCGCAATGGTCTCATATACCTTCCCATGGTATTCATTGAGCAGGCGTCTCTCCCTCTCGCTCATCAGAGAAGCGTCAATACCGTCCAGATCAAAGGGCGCCATGGTCAGAGTGTCAAAGTACATAAACTGTCCATACTCATTCTTCTCTCCCTCACAGCACACGATAAGATTTTCATGGCGGATGCCGAAACGCCCCTCCAGATAGAAGCCCGGCTCATCCGATGTCACCATACCGGCCTCGAAGACCGCGCTGTCCCTTCTCTCCGGTACGATCTTCCAGCGGAAGCCGTTGGGCCCCTCATGGACATTCAGATAGCAGCCCACTCCGTGACCGGTGCCGTGATTATAGTCAAGGCCTGCCTCCCACAAAGGCTCCCGGCACAGATAGTCCAGGTTCAGGCCGCAGCAGCCATGAAGGAAACGGGCCGCCGCCAGGTTCAGATTCCCCCGCAGCACCATGGTAAAATACTTTCTGCGCTCCTCATCCGCCTCTCCCAGCACGAAGGTCCTGGTGATATCCGTAGTCCCCTCCGGATACTGTCCGCCGGAATCCACCAGCAGAAGCTCATCCGTGCAAAGGCCGCAGTCCGTCTCCGGCGTAGCCGAATAGTGGATAACCGCCCCATGAGGCCCAAAGCCCGCGATGGTCTCGAAGCTCGGCCCCCTATAATTCTCCTGCTCCGCCCGAAATGCCTCCAGCCGCTTTGCCACCCCGATCTCCGTCAGCGCCAGGCCGCTCTCGTCGGTGATCTGCCGCACGCCGGCCTCCTTGGCCGCCCGGACACGCTGCTTTAACCAGTACATGAAACGGGTCACCGCCACGCCGTCCTTCACATGGACCTTGCGGATATTGGCCACCTCCACCGGATTCTTCACCGCCTTCATCAGCTGCGTCGGATTCGTCTCGTCTATGACAGTCACCTGCTTCGGAATGCTGGCCACGATGGCATAATTTACCCGGCTCCCGTCCAGCCACACGCTGCGCCCTACAGGGATACGCCGGATCCACTGATAAATACTGTTATAGGGAAGCAGCCTCACACCGTCCGCCGCCAGCGCTGCCTTCACCTCTTCGCCAAAGGCCTTTTCATTGGCAAAGAGAAGCACCTTTTCCCTGAGAACCGCCACATAGGACAGGACCACCGGATTGCACTCCACGTCTCCTCCCCTGATATTCAGAAGCCAGGCAATATCGTCCAGAGAGGTCAGCACAAAGCAGTCCGCCTTCTTTCCTTCCATCTTCTCTCTCACATCTGCCAGCTTGGCTTTCCGGCTCTTTCCCGTATAGATCTCGTCCAGAAGCGTCACCGGCTCACAGGAGAGGGACGGCCGGTCGGTCCACACCTGACCGGGCAGATCATGATCGAAATCGATCCGGACCTTCTTTTCTTCCAGAATCTTTTTCAGCTCCTCAGCCTCTGCCTTAGCCACCGTGCGGCCGTCAAACCCCAGGCACTGCCCTTCCTTCAGCTTATCCGCCAGGAACTCCCTGACCTTTGGCACGCCGTCCTGTCCCATCCGGTACAGATCAATGCCCGTGCCCTCCAGCTGTTCCTCCGCCTGCAGAAAATACCGGCCGTCTGTCCACAGCCCCGCCATATCCGCCGTGACCACCAGCGTCCCCGCAGATCCCGTAAAACCGGACAGATAGCGGCGGCATTTGAAATAGTCTCCCACATATTCCGATCCATGGAAGTCATTCGTCGGCACCAGGCAGGCATCGATACCGGCCTTTCTCATCTCTTCACGCAGGGCGTTTATTCTCTCGGCAATCATTTCTCCTCTTCCTCCTTATTCTTTGTCTCAGACGAAGGCACACATGCCTCGCCTGTCTTTTCCATGCGAAACGTATTTATGAACTCCGTCAGCTCTCTGACCGCCCGGATCAGCGGATCAAAAGCGCCGTATTCATAGAACTCGATGACAATCATCCCCACAGGGACTGCCAGAATCATGCCTCCGATCCCCCGGAAGCGAAAGCCCAGATACAGAAAGAACAGAGTCAGCAGCGGATTCAATCCCATACTGTCTCCCACCACCTTGGGCTGTATCATCTGACGGACCGCCTGTGTGATCAGCCAGCAGGCAATGAGGCCCGCCGCCATATAAAAACGGTTGTTCACGATCTCGATCACAGCCCAGGGAATCAGTACCGTACCCGTGCCAAATACCGGCAGGAAATCGAGAAACGCAATCAGCGCCGCCCATATGGCCGCATAGGGCACGCGCAAAATCAGAAAACCCGCCACCAGCAAGAGGGCCACCACTATCATGATCTTAAACTGCGCCAGGAAATAGCCGCCCACCAGACGCTTGATATTGCGGCGCATCAAATCCAGGTATTCCTGAATCCTGCCCGGCATGACTCTGCGGTAAAAACCCGCCGCCTTTTCTTTTTCCGCCAGAAAAAAGTAGGCGGACAGGATCGTGATAAACACCATGACGAACATGGTGGGAATTCCTTTGGCGATATGGCCCGCCGCCTCCACCGTGGGAGCGCCCAGCCCGGCCACAAAATCCTTCACCATTTCAATCAGCCCGTCTCCCAGCTTCTCCATCGTATCGGTCAGGTCAAAGGAGGTCTTATATAACGGAAGACGCCCGGCCAGCTCTTCCAGGCGTGCAAAGACAAGCTGCAGCTGATCTCCCACATTTTCCAGCACCGCCGGCAGGTCTGTCAGAAAAGAAAAAAGCTCTCTTCCCAGACGCATAAGCAGCAGGCCGCCCCCGACGATTACTAAGGCCAGGACGCCGCCGATGGTCAGCGCTGTCCCGTATTTCCGTCCCATTTTTACCTTCCGTTCCAGAAAGCGCACCAGAGGATTGGCGATCAGCGCAATGATTCCGCCTACCACAAACGGGCTGAAAAAACGCAGAAGCTTCGGCAGAAGCCATGCGGTCAGCCCGATAGATCCCAGAGGAATCAGAATATTCAATACAATCCGTGTCAGCTCACGAAGCTTTTTCAAAGTGAGATCCTGCCTCCTTTTGCGTCATATCCTTCCAGGAAATGATACAGCTTCTCCATCTCTCCATCCGTTCCGATGGTGATACGCAGATAGTTGTCGATACGGGGCTGCCGGAAATAGCGGACATAGATATCCGCCTCTCTCAGAGCTGCAAAAAGCGTCTCCGCCCTCCACACCGGATGCGTCACAAACAGGAAATTCGCCCTGGAATCCGGGAAGGTAAAGCCCAGGCTGCCCAGCCTCTCCCTGGCTTTTTCCCTGGTGGCTATGATTTTATCCAGCGTCTGCCGCCAGTACTCCCGGTCCGCCAGGGCTGCCATCCCTGCGGCCAGGGCTGTCCGGTTCATAGTATAGGAGTTAAAAGAGTATTTCACATCGTTGAGAGCCCGTATCAGCGCCGGACTCCCAAAGGCGTAGCCGATACGCATCCCCGCCAGAGAACGCGACTTGGAGAAGGTCTGCACCACCACCAGATTCTCATAGCGGTCCAGAAGCTTAAGCGCGCTGTGAGCCCCAAAGTCCACATACGCCTCATCCACGATGACCACCACGTCCCGGTTACGTTTTAGGATCTCCTCGATATCCGACAGGGGCGCCTCCACTCCCGTAGGCGCGTTGGGATTCGGAAAAATAATGCCTCCGTTTTCCTGATAATAATCTTCCTTTCGCAGGCGCAGTTCCTCGTCCAGCGCCGGACGCCGGAACGGAATCCGAAACAGCTCCGCCCAGACGTCGTAGAAAGAGTATGTGACATCCGGAAAAAGGATCGGCTTTTGCGAGTTAAAAAAAGTCAGAAAGCACATGGCCAGCACATCGTCCGACCCCACGCCCACAAACACCTGCGATACGTCCAGGCCGTAAAAATCTGCCAGCGCCTTCGTAAGGCCGGAGGACGCCGGATCCGGATACAGGCGCAGAGCGTCACAGTCCAGCTCCCGAAGCGCCCGTAAAACTCCCGGCGACGGCGGATAGGGGTTTTCATTGGTATTCAGCTTCACCATCCCCGGCCGGTCCGGCTGCTCCCCCGGGGTGTACGGCGTCACCTTTCGTATATTGTCCCAAATCATAAAATCACATGGCCCTTATGGTTTAACATATCGATCACATAGTTGACATATCTGGCGCACTGTTCGTCGGTGGACGCCTCCACCATGACCCTCAGCACCGGCTCCGTACCGCTCTGACGCACCAGAATACGGCCCTCGTCGCCCAGTTCCTCTTCCGCCTTCTTCACAGCTGCCTGCACATCCGGATCATTCAGAGCGGCGGGCTTACTCTCCACCCGCACATTCTTCAGAAGCTGAGGATAAATCCGCAGTCCTCTGGTCAGGCTGGACAGATTTTCCTTCTTCTCCAGCATGACCTCCATGACCTTTAGGGAGGTCAGGATGCCGTCGCCGGTGGAAGCATGTTTGCTGAATATGATGTGGCCCGACTGTTCTCCGCCCAGACGATGACCGTTTTCCGCCATATTTTCATACACGTACTTGTCGCCCACCGCTGTCTTCACATACCGGATATTCAGCTTGTCAAAAGCCTTATACAGACCCATATTGGACATGATCGTCGTCACCACGGTATTGGTGTCCAGCATTCCCCGCTCATTCATATAGCGGCCGCAGATGTAGAGAATCTTATCTCCGTCCACCACATCTCCGTTCTCATCCACGGCGATACAGCGGTCGGCGTCTCCGTCATAGGCAAAGCCCACATCCAGATTGTTATCCCGGACAAACTGCTGCAGGACCTCGATATGGGTGGATCCGGCATTGCGGTTGATATTGGTGCCGTCGGGGCTGTGATTGATCACATAGGTTTTGGCTCCCAGCGCGTCAAAGACATTTTTCGCGATGGCAAAGGCGCTGCCGTTGGCACAGTCCAGTCCCACACGCATGTTTTTGAAAGAACGGGTGGCCAGACTGATCAGGTAACCGATATAGCGGTTACGGCCCATGGAGTAATCCGACGCACAGCCGATATCTTCTTTGGCCGCCAGAGGAATTTCTCCCATCTCGCCGTCCAGGTATGCCTCGATTTTCTCGATCACATCGTCCGTCAGCTTCTCTCCCTGACCGTTGATTACCTTAATCCCGTTGTCATAGAACACATTGTGGCTGGCGCTGATCATGATCCCGCAGTCAAAGTCCTCCGTACGCACCACATAGGATACGCTGGGGGTGGTAGTGACATGCAGAAGATAGGCATCGGCCCCGGATGCGGTCAGTCCCGCCACCAGAGCGTACTCAAACATATAGCTGCTGCGGCGGGTATCCTTGCCGATCACGACCTTGCAGCGGTGCTCCTGACCATAATACCATCCCAGGAAGCGCCCCACCTTAAAGGCATGCTCCACTGTCAGTTCCCGGTTTGCCTCGCCCCGAAAGCCGTCTGTTCCAAAATACTTACCCATTTCCAGTCTCCTTTTTCACAAAATTCTGTCTCCGGTCCGCTTTTATGCGAAGCGCTCCTGAAAAGCTCCGCTCTCTATATCTATATGCCGGCCGTATTCCCCCGCAATCATCCGTTTTGGCCACCCCACGATAAATTTCAAAATCCGGTATATACCCGAGAGACGCTCCGGGCACAGGGTCCGGTCCCTCCGCCTACAGGCGGTCTCCGTACATGGTCTCAAAATACTGGCTGTACTCTCCGCTGAGGATATGCTTCCACCAGTCCTGATTATCCAGATACCACTGAATGGTCTGGGCAATACCCGTATCGAAATTATATGTGGGCTTCCAGTGAAGCTCTGTCTCCAGCTTCCTCGGATCAATGGCGTAGCGCCGGTCATGTCCGGGACGGTCCGTCACATACTGGATCAGGCTCTCCGGCTTGTCCAGAGCCCTCAGGATCGTCCGTACCACCTCCAGATTTGTGCGTTCATTATGGCCTCCCACGTTATAGATTTCACCCTCGCGCCCTTTTCGGATAATCAGATCAATCGCCGCACAGTGGTCATAGACATGGAGCCAGTCGCGCACGTTTTCTCCCTTTCCATAGACCGGCAGCTTTTCGTCCGCCAGAGCCCGGCTGATCATCAGAGGAATCAGCTTCTCCGGGAAATGATAAGGGCCGTAATTATTGGAGCAGCGGGAAATCGTCACCGGCAGCCCGTAGGTCCTGTGATACGCCAGCACGAACAGATCCGCGCTGGCCTTGCTGGAGGAGTAGGGGCTGGATGTGTGTAAGGGCGTCTCCTCCGTAAAAAACAGGTCCGGGCGGTCCAAAGGCAGATCCCCGTATACCTCGTCGGTGGACACCTGATGATACCGCTTCACCCCGAAGGTGCGGGATGCGTCCAGAAGAACCGTGGTCCCCATCACATTGGTGCGCACAAAGATGCCAGGATCCGTGATAGACCGGTCCACATGGGATTCGGCCGCAAAATTCACCACCACATCAAATTTTTCCTTCTCAAACAGTTCCATCACAAAGGGACGGTTCGCGATATCTCCCTTCACAAACCGGTAATTGGGCTTATCCTCCACAGGCTTAAGCGTCTCCAGATTCCCGGCATAGGTCAGAAGATCCAGATTGACGATCTGATCCTCAGGATAATGATCCAGCAAATAATGAACGAAATTACCGCCGATGAAGCCGGCTCCGCCCGTTACCAAAATTTTCATAGTCCGTTTCCTCCTTTTTACAGTCGGTCGATGTATTTTCCGTCCAGCACATCTTTGAGATAAGCGCCGTACTGGTTCTTTTTCAGAATCTCATAGGTCTCCATCACTTCCTGGCGGGTAATCCAGCCGTTCAGATATCCGATTTCCTCCAGACAGGCAATCTTGCGGTGCTGGTGCGTCTCTATGGTCTTCACAAAATTCGTGGCGTCTACCAGCGACTCGTGTGTGCCGGTGTCCAGCCATGTAAAGCCCTGTCCCAAGAGCGTGACCTCCAGCTCACCGTTCTCCAGATAGATGCGGTTCAAATCCGTGATCTCCAGCTCTCCCCTGGCGGAGGGCTTCAGATTCTTCGCGTACTCCACCACGCGGTTATCATAGAAGTACAGACCGGTCACACAGTAGTTGGATTTGGGATGCGCCGGCTTTTCCTCGATGGAGACCGCTTTGCCTGTCCTGTCAAATTCCACGATCCCAAACCGCTCGGGATCATCCACATAATAGCCGAACACCGTGGCGCCGCTTTCCTTCCCCGCCGCAGCCAGCAGACGCTTGCGCAGACCATGGCCATGAAAAATATTGTCTCCCAGCACCATGGCCACACTGTCGTTGCCGATGAAACCGGCTCCGATAATAAAGGCCTGAGCCAGCCCGTCCGGACTGGGCTGCACGGCATAGGACAGGCGCACGCCAAACTGGTGGCCGTCGCCCAGAAGATCCTCGAACCGGGGCGTATCGTTTGGGGTGGAGATAATCAGGATATCCCGAATGCCCGCATCCATCAGCACAGACAGAGGATAATAGATCATCGGTTTATCATAGATCGGGAGCAGCTGCTTGGATGTCACTTTGGTCAGCGGATAGAGGCGCGTACCGCTTCCGCCGGCGAGAATAATGCCTTTCATGGGATTTCCTCCTAAAGTTAGCCAGGACACCGGTTTCTTTCCGACGCCGTCTCGGCCGCAGAGACAGGCCTGGCACAGATTTCTGCCTAATATCATAGCACAGCAGGGGGGATTTTGCAAGGAAGGGATAAAAAAGGCGGCAGGAGTGGACAAAAGGAAAAGTTGACTATATAATAACAGTAAAGAATATTATTACTATGTTACAGGAGGCAGAACGTTTCATGGAAAAGATAGTGTGGGATGACAAGTACAAGATTGGTGTGCCATTGGTAGACAAGGCCCATTCCAGGCTTTTCCGGATCATGGGAAAAATGCTCTCCCTTTCCACTGATACCGGAATCGATCCGCATACGTATAAGGAGGGGCTCAAATACCTGGAAGGCTATACCATGACACACTTTTCGGAGGAAGAATCTTTCATGCGCTCTATTCGGTACGCCAACTATGGACAGCATAAGCGGATTCATGATAATTTCAGGGACAAAACCCTGGTTTCCCTCAAGAGGGATCTGGATCTGTCAAACTATTCTCCGACCTCTGTCCAGCGTTTTATGAGCGTTATGAGCAACTGGCTCACCGAGCATATTATGAAAGAAGACCAGGCCATCGTGGGAAAGGGCCCCGCCCGCAAAGGGAACAATCTTTCCTCTCAGATCGCCACCATATCTCTTGCAGTAAACCGGTATACCACAGAGCTGTTCCAGATCGAGTCCAAGCTCACCAGCTCTGAGTATAAAGGACAGAATATAGGCAACGCTTTTTATTCTTATCAGTGTTATGATATCGAGGGAGATATCCGCCTGCGTCTTTTGCTCGGAATCGAGGAGCCGCTGATTCTGCGCGGCGTTAACAAGATCTACGGAACACAGATCACGCAGTCCGACGAGCTGCCCGACGGCGCCGTCCTGAAAGTCTTTGAACAGCTGTTCCAGGATACCGGAAAGCTCTTTTTGGCAGCGGCCCAAGACAAGTTCGGCAAGGATAACCTGCTGACCCGGGATGAATTTCGCACAGATTTTATGAAAGGCTATCCCTGCAGCCTGCTGTTCGGCACCAAGATCGGCAGTCTTGTCTTCTGCTATCGAAGCTGGCGGAACATAAATAAAAAATAATCGAAAGAGCGCCGTCTCCGTCCACGCGGAGGCGTCGCTCTTTCGTCTTTATATCCCCCTGGATCTAATCGCAGGGGAATCATACTTTTCAAATGATATCTTTCTATCACCTCATCCCCCACCTGCTCAAAAGAAAGGCAATGATTCACCGGCGCGTCAGACAGCAGTTTCTCCATTCCTTTCTGTCCGATTATTTCCGCCACGACACCTCTTCTGTTTTTTGTCCGGCCCGATGTATTCGATCAGAGAACAAACATAAAAGAAATCGTTTTTTTCCTTATCCGTCATAAACCACCTCACTCCGGCTAAGCGTCAGGCAGTCCAGCCATTCATTTGTCATCTCCGTAAATATTAAAGTGGAGAGATTTTCTTTTGGTGTCAAGAGAAAATATCGGCAGCTCTACTGGTAAGGCAAGTATCTGTTACGATTCGCAATATTTTACCGGCCCCCTCCCCACACCTTTTCCAGCCTCTCCATCGCCCCTTTCAGCTGTTTTCTTGTGCTGGCCAGATTCATCCGGGCAAAGCCTCCGCACTGCCCACCGTAGCCGATACCGGGATCGACATGAAAAAGCGCTTTCTCTAACAGATATCCCTCCAGCTCTTCGGCCGGTTTTTTCAGCGCCCCGAAATCGATCCAGCAGACAAAACCGCCCTCCGTAGGCAATACCGGAAACTGCCAAAGCCTCTCTTTCATAAAGCCATGGACATAATCCGAGCATTCCTTCACATGCCTCACCATGGCCTGGAGCCAGTCAAAGCCCTCCGGCGAGTAAGCCCCGGTCACCGCCGCATAGGCGCCAGGATCAATGCTGCCGTAATGGTCCCTGTCTCTCTGCGCCTGAAAACGGGTCCTCAGATCCTCATCCGGTATGATGACATTGGCCAGATTCATACCGGTGCAGTTAAACGCCTTTCCCAGGGAGGTACAGGTAATGGCATGGCGCTGTCCTTCCGCAAGAGAGGCATAGGGCGTCACCGGCCGGCCTCCCGGGATCACCTCCGCAAAGATCTCATCGCTGAACACGATGGTTTTATAACGGGCCGACAGTCTGGCCACCTCCGCCAGCTCCTGTCTCGTAAACACCCGGCCGCTGGGATTATGCGGATTACATAAAATCAGCATCCGGTTCCCGGGATCTGCCATGAGGCGCTCCAGGCCCGCCAGATCCATCCGGTAGCAGCCCTCCTCCAAAACCATGGGATTATATACGGTCTGCCGTCCCAGACGGTCCGCCGCCTGCTGATATCGGGAATAAAAGGGCGGCTGTACGATGACTCTCTCATCCCGCCCCACAAACGCACGGATACAGGTGGCTACGGAAAAAATCGTACCATAGGCTGTCACCACCCACTCCGGCCGGATCTGCCAGTTCCGGGCCTTTTCCATCCACCACAGGACATGGGACAGATACGTTTCATCCTTTAAGGTGAAGCCAAAGAGGCCGTTCTCCGCCGCCCGTACCACCGCTTCCACCAAAGACGGCGCCGTGGGAAAATCCATCTCGCCTGCGGCAAAACTTACCAGCCCCTTCTCCCTGAGTACCTCTGGCGTCATGGCCAGCTTCAGAGACCCCATCCGCTCTCTCTTTGCTATCGTCTCAAAATCATACCCCATGTCTCTTTCCTCATTCTGCTCCATCCGTATTGTCCCTGCGCAGGACAAACTCATACCGGGTACAGCTGCCCTTTCCCGTATCATCCGGCCCGTCTTCTGCCCGAAGCCAAAAAGCCCCGTCAAACATCCCTTCCTCCGGCAGCATCAGGGCTCCCTGGCACATGGCCTCGTACTCTCTGAGTCCGTCCTCTCCCAGCTCCTTTTTTAAAAGCTCCCTGTAGCAAAGCTCCGTCGGCCGGCCTCCCGGAATATGGCACAGGGCCAGCACGATATCGTCCAGACTCCTTTGGCCGCAGGATGCACGGCGAATATGCATATCGGTGCGGGCCAGATAAAAGAATCCTCTCCCATAGGGCATTCTCTGGGCGGCGCTGTCTTTCCAGTAGGCCTTTCCTGCCTCCAGATTCGGCGTATACCGCCAGGGATTGCCGAAATACGGCGCGCAGCGGCGCCGGAGCGCCTTCTCCGTATGCGCCGGGTCCGTAATGCCTGCCCGAAGCGGCAGGACTATACTGTAATACTCTGCACACCCTTCCACATACCAGGTGCCCAGTCCCGCCGGTTCGTCCTCCATGGCGGGCCAGTTGTGCACCATCTCATGGGCCAGAAGATCCATCAGATCATCCACCGACGGCGCCATTTTGTCGCTGTACCCAAACAGAAAGGACCGCTGGCCCGCCGTACCGTGGCCGCTGTCATCGAAGGGATCCTTTCGCACGAAGATCCGGTAGGGCTTCTCCTCCCTCTCTCCGAAAAAATCTTTCATATATTCAAAGAGCCGTCTCAGGCGGTCCGCGGCATCCGCCGCGTCAAAGGGAGGATGCCCGAACCAGTACATGCCAAAGTCTCCTCCTGCCTCCTTATTAAGGAGTCCGCATCCGTAATAGCTGTAGAGCAGCTGGTCTCTCGAGGCGCTAAGCGTCCCGTCTCCCTCGAAAAACGCGCAGACAGCCTCCGCTCCCCGAGGCATCTCTGACATATCCCATGTCACGGATACCCTGGCCGTCTCGAAAGCCGGAAGCGCCAGAAACGCCGCTCCGGCCCCGTTGATTCCCCCCTCCTCCCTTCTCAGGTCAAAAAGAGGCGCACTGTGGCCTTCTGGTCCCACCTGACGTGGAAAAACGCGGTATTCATACTCATATTCTCCCACCTCTTCCGATTCTGCCAGATAGCGGATCGTGTGGATATGAGGGCTCGATTCCTGCCTTGCCTCCCGATACGGGATCTCTCCCCGCGGTCCTGAGAATCGCATTCCCTCCGTCCGGCAGCCGGGCACCCCCACGATCTGCTCGACGATCTCCGCCAGAATTACGTCCTCTTTTTCCCTGCCGTCATCCTTTGGAGGAGACGCCATCTTATCCGCCGCCGGCTGCTCGTCCGGCGCTGTCTTTACGCTGACGCGGATATCCATATATCCCACCGTACGCCCTGCCTCATCCCAGCAAGGTTTACACCGAATTTTTAATTCCATCCTGCCTCCAGCCTCTATTCCTTCCCGCACAGATACATACCGCAGGCCACATCCTCCACCGCCTGCCCCAGGGCGTCAAACAGTGTGATCTCCTGCGCGCCGGTGCGCCCTTTTACCCGTCCTAACAGGATATCGCCGATGCTTCCCAGGATATGATCCTCTCCGATGAGCCCCTCCTTAAGCGGCGTCAGATATTCTCCGCTTTCCTTACGGCATGCCTCCACCTGATCGGCAAAGAGCCGGGAGACCTGCACCAGCTTCGAGGTCACTTCCCTGGTATCCGGCGTAAAGGTCCCGACGGCATTGATATGAGCGCCGGGCCTGATCCACTCCGCCTCCAGGTAGGCCTCCTTTGCGGGAGTCACAGTGCAGATGATATCCGCTTCTTCTACGGCCTCCTTTACGGACTCGCATACCGTGACAGAGACGCCAAATTTCTCTTCCATCTCCACCGCAAACCGCCTGGCCGCCTGAGGACAGAGGTCATACACCGTCACCCTCTCTACCGGACGCACGCACAGCATCGCCTCCAGGTGAGAGCGTCCCTGAGCCCCGGCCCCCACGATGGCCAGACGGGACGCGTCCTTTACCGCCAGCAGGTCTGTGGCCACCGCGCTGACCGCTCCGGTGCGGATCTGTGTGATGGCTCCCGCATCCGCCATCCCGGTCACCTGTCCATGGGCCGACTCAAAGATCATCACATACCCGATGTGGGAAGGGTACTCTGTCCCGGCATTCTGAGGGCAGGCCACCACGATCTTGCTGCCAAAGCAGCTGTCCGGCCCCAGATAAGCCGGCATAAAACCAAATTTCTCCCCGCCGGGCAGTACATGAATGGAACGCAGCGGCTGATACGCGCTGCCTGACGCCAGCCCTTTCAGCGCTTCCCGCATCAGACCGATACAGGTTTTCATGTCCAGACGTTCAAACACTTCCTTTGCTTCTACGATTTTCACAAGGCTCCTCCTGACTTTACTTTCTTTCATCTGTGTGCTAAACTGTTCTTAATCTTACCTGCGGACCTGCCGCCCTTTATGCTTTGGCAGTCCCCCATTATATTCTGGAGAAAAAATATGGCTTCCCGAAAAGATTCTGCTTACTATGCGATTCTCAATTCCATCATCGACGGTACCATCACCACCCAGCAGCTCATCCTGGAGCAGGACTGCGCCGATACCTACGGGATCAGCAAGCCCGCCGCCAGGGAGGTCCTGCAGCGCCTCTGCCATGAGAACTATCTGAAAAGCTATCCCCGCAAGGGCTACATGGTCCGGGAGATCACACCGGACGAGTGTATCCAGAGCCAGCAGGTCCGCTATCAGCTGGAAGCCTACTGTATCCGCCTGCTGATAAAAAATGGCGACCCCGATGAAATCCGCGCCCTCTACGCCTGCACGGAGAGCGACGATTCCCCCGCTGATCCCATGCATCCTTATCTGACCAACAATACGCTGTTTCATCTGCGCCTGGCCCGGCTCACCGGCAACCGGTATCTGGAGGAGGCCCTGCAAACCTATCTGGATCATGCCAGCCGCTGCGTCGTCATCTTCCATTATCCTGCGGCCACCCAAAAGGACTACACGAATTACCATGCCAGGATCCTGGACGCCATATTACAAAAGGATTGCGAAACGGCCCTTGCCTGCCTGTGCGAGGATCTGATGGTGGATCCCCGGGATGTCTGACGGCGCTCTATCCGTTTACCTGCAACCGCCTTATCAGTAACTCCGGTCCTCCCAGATAATAAAGTCCCGTATAGAACCGCCGAAAAGCCACCGTGTCCCCAGCCGCTTCGATCTCCGGCAAAAGCTTCGCCAGATTTCCCGTGATTGTCAGGGAATTCAGCGCTCCCACCGGCTTTCCGCCGATCACCCGCACACCGTTACAGGGAATGGCAAACTCGCCGCTCCCGATCTCTATGGAGTGAAACGGATCGTATGTCTCCGTGATCCACACGCCGTCGCCCAGACGGGACAGCATCTCCTCCTCCTTCATTTCTCCCGGAAGGATACAGGTCACGTTGGGGATCGCTGTCATGCCGGTGGGCAGCCCTGAGAAAAATCCCTCCGCCCTTCCGGCATTTCCCGTGGGTTCCTCCCCAAAATACGCAGCGCTTGCCAGGTTATGAATCCTCCCTGTCATCACGCCATCTGTCACCAGGGCCGTCTCTCTGGCCCATATCCCCTGGCAGTCCAGTCTGCGGCCATACCCGCAGCCCGGCATTTCAGGCGCATCCACCATGGAAAACGCTTTCGACGCGATCCTCTGGCCCATACGGTCTGTCAGAAAGGAAGACTGTTCTCTCTGATGGCATCCGCTGAAGGCCTGCCACAGCGTCACCAGGATCATATCTATGGACTCCCTGCTTAAGAGCACCCGGTACACACCGGAGGTAAAAGCAACCGGCGTCTGTCTGGCTGTCAGATTGCGCCGCAGGCTCCTTTCCAGATCCTCTTTTCTGCCCTCCAGATCATCGGGACCGGAGAGGGAGGCGTACCAGGAGAGATTCCCTTTACGCCCCTCTCTCACCACCACCACATCCACCTCCACGTCCAGCCAGGTATGGGCAGCGCTTCGGGACAGGCCTTCGGAATTCACCACCCAGTTGTCTGTCTCAAAAGAGGATACCGTGACGGTGGCCTCCGTCACCGCCTCGTGGCTCTCCAGGGCCCATTTTTCCACCATAATCCCGGTATGCAGAAGATCTTCTGCATGCAGAACCGATTCTGCCCTTTCCACAACAGAGGAGGCACCCCCGTCCTGCCCGAATGCCCGCTCCGCGACCGTATCTCCGGCCAGCTTCCCGGCCTCCGCCGCCCGCCTGAATACCTCCCGGGGCTCTTCCTCCAGATTCTGAGTGAAAGCATAACCCCATCGGCCGTCATCCCCCGCGGCGCTCACCGACACCGTGGTCACATCGCAGCTGCGCGAACCCGCCAGGGCTCCGCCTGTGACGCTAAGAGACAGGATCTTTTCCCTGCGCCCTTCCGCCCCGGCTCTTTTGATCTCTTCGGGAAGCGCCAGACAGGCTTCCCGGTAACGATCCATGACCCTTATGTTTTCCATCAGGCTTCCTCCCCTCCTATACTCATCTCACTGACCCGGATCCGCGGCTGATAGGACGTCACCGGACACAGACCGGAATCTGCTCCGCAGAACCCGCCTCCGTCATAGCCCTGGATCCGGCCTACGCCGTCGATCTTTTTGAGAAGATCCAGCCCCCTGCCGGTCAGCATCAGTCCCTTCACCGGATATGTGATCTGCCCGTTGTGAATCCAGTAGCCTTCACTGACCTCCAGGGAAAATTCCCGGCCGCCGCTGCCGCCGCCAAAGGATTTCACATACAGGCCCTCGTCGACGGAGGACAGCAGATCCTCCTCCGAATCCTCCCCCACCTCCAGGTAGGTATTGCTCATCCGGGCCATGGGCGCGTACATATAGCCCTGACGCCGTCCGCTGCCGGTGGATGCCGTTCCCAGCCTGCGTCCTCCCAGCCGGTCACACAGATATCCCTTCAGCACACCCTTTTCGATCAGCACGTTTTTCTGCGTGGGATGACCTTCATCGTCGATAGCCCGGCTGCCATAGAGCCCCGGTATCGTGCCGTCGTCGATCAGCGTCACCTTATCCGTGGCGATCTTCTGTCCCAGCAGCCCTTCATATTCGCTGCTGTGGCTGCTGATGGACGAAGCCTCCAGCGGATGGCCGCAGGCTTCATGCCACAGAGTACCGCAGACGCCGGCCTCCATGATCACCGGAACCCGGCAGGCCTTCACCCGCTTCCCAAAGAAAGAAGCCGACGCCCCGGTAAAGAGCTCTCTCACCGTCTGTCTCACCGGTTCCATGCAGTCATACGCCTCCCAGCCCTGGGGCCTGGTGTAATCTCCCCAGCCGGACTTCTGTTCGCCGCCGCGGCTCAGTACATAGCGAAAGCGCAGACGGTCCGTCACACGATCATCCTCCGTATAGAGCCCTTCCGTATTCACCACCGTGACATGCTGTTCCCTGGCAAACTGAGCCACCTCCAGCTGTATCAGATCCGGGCTGCACTGCCTGGCGATACGGGCCGCCTCCTCCACCAACGCTGTCCTCTTACTTCCCTCCACCTGCGAAGGCCGCACCCGGCAGGGATTGGGGTTCGGAAAATACCTTTTTCCCGACACCGCCACGGTATCCGCGCCGCCCTTACTCCATGGCTGCGGGAGACCCCCGGCACAGGCCAGAAGCCCCGACGCCTGACGGGCGGCCTCAGCCAGGCCTTCAAAACTCATGTCATTGGTGTATACATAGGCACTGTTCGTCCCTCTCAGCACATAGATACCGGCTCCGCAGATCCGCACGGCCTCCGCCTTATCCAGAGTCCCGTTGCGCTGATACAGATTGTTCTCAATGGAATCCTCAAAAAAAATCTCCGCAAAGTCTCCTGTGCCCCCCAGCGCCTCCGCCAGGATCTCCCTCATCCGATTCTCGCCGATCATCCCTGCTCCTCCTCTCTGTGTCTGGTCTACAGAAGATGGCAGGCCGCCAGATGCCCGCCTCCCACATCCTTAAGCACCGGCGTCTCCCCGCGGCACTGATCCGTGGCATGGTGACAGCGTCCCGCGAAGCGGCAGCCAGGCGCGGGATTTACAGGACTGGGGACTTCCCCGTCCATGGGAATCCTGCTGTGACTGGCCTCATAGTCCGGATCCGCCACCGGCACCGCGGACAAAAGTCCCCGGGTATAGGGATGCGCCGCATGGTCGTATACCTCCTGCGTCTTTCCGTACTCCACCATCGTGCCGCAGTACATCACCGCCGTCTTGTCAGAAATATGGCGCACCATGGACAGATCGTGAGCGATAAAGAGATAGGTCAGATTCATCTGCTCCTGGAAACGGATCAGCATATTGACCACCTGCGCCTGAATCGACACGTCCAGCGCCGAGATCGGTTCGTCGCAGATCAGGAAGCTGGGATCAAGCGCCAGCGCCCTGGCGATGCCCACTCTCTGGCGCTGGCCCCCGGAAAACTCATGGGGAAAACGGCCCGCGTGATCCCGGTGCAGCCCCACCATCTCCAGGAGCTCACAGATCCGCTCCTGCCTTTCTTTCTTATTGGGGTACATCCCATGGATCGAAAATCCTTCCGCTATGACCTCGCCCACCGTATAAAAAGGATTCAGGGACGCATAGGGATCCTGAAATACCATCTGCATCCTGCGGGTCAGCTCCTTCGCCTGAGTCCGGTTCACCCGGCTGATATCCTGCCCGTCGAAAAGTATCTTTCCTCCGTCCGGCTCATAGATCCGTATGAGAGTGCGTCCCACCGTGGTCTTGCCGCAGCCGGACTCCCCCACCAGTCCCAGGGTCTCGCCTTTATTGATGCAGAAGGAGACATCGTCCACCGCCTTCAACAGGGCGTTTCTCCCGGCGGGAAAATATTTCTTCAGATGCCGTACCTCCAGCAGCGCTTCACTCATCGTCAGATCCCCCTTTCTCTGCCGTCCGCCCGCCGAAGCCCTCGGGACGATATTTCTTTCCTCTCTCATCCAACAGCCAGCAGCGGGATATGTGGCCGTCCTCCGTCGTAAATTCCGGCGCGTCCGCTCTCCGGCACACGCCCATGCAGTAGCGGCAGCGGCCCGCAAACGCACAGCCGGGCGGCGGAGCAAACAGATCCGGAGGCGCTCCGGGGATATTGTACAGCTCCTCCTTGCGCTCCTGGATCAGGTTAGGCATGGCGCCCAAAAGCCCCAGCGTGTAGGGGTGGCTGGGATGGTAGAAGATTTGCCTCGATGTGCCTGACTCCACAATCCTGCCTGCATACATCACGTTGATCCGGTCCGCCATCTTGGCCACCACGCCCAGGTCATGGGTGATCAACACTACCCCCATATCGTATTGCCGTTGCAGGCGGCCGATCAGATCCAGAATCTGGGCCTGCATGGTCACATCCAAGGCCGTGGTGGGCTCGTCGGCAAAGAGAATCTTCGGCCCGCAGCACAGTGCCATGGCGATCATGACGCGCTGGCGCTGACCGCCGGACATGGTATGGGGATAACGGCGAAATGCGCTTTCCGGATCCGGGATCCCCACCTCCTTCAGCATGGCAAGCACCCTTCTTCGGGCCTCGTCCCTGCCGGTCTTCTGATGCTTCAGGATCCCCTCCATCAGCTGCTTTCCCACCCGCATGGTGGGATTTAAGCTGGTCATGGAATCCTGGAAAATCATGGCCATCTCATTGCCCCGGTACTGCTCCATCTCCGCGTCGCTCTTATCCGCCAGCTCCTCCCCGTTATAGAGGATACTTCCCTCCTTGATTCGGGCCGGAGGCATGGGTACGATGCGCATGACCGTCTGGATGGATACCGATTTGCCGCAGCCGGACTCGCCCACGATGGCCAGCGTCTCCCCCTGGTCCAGATGAAAGCTGACGCCTCTGACCGCCTGTACCTCTCCGGCATAGGTGTCAAAGGAAACCTTCAGGTTCTTTACTTCCAGTAAATGTTTCATAGTCCCCTCCTGTCAGTCTCTCAAATGAGGATCCAGGGCATCCCGCAGGCTGTTGCCAAACAGATACAGCGCCAATATGGTCAGGCTGATCAGAATGCCCGGGATAAACAGCTGGTACGGATGCAGACGGTAATTGCCGGCTCCCACCTGGGACAGCTGTCCCCAGGAGGTCAGGGGAGACTGGATACCCAGACCGATAAAGCTTAAATACGCTTCCATAAAGATTGCCCCGGGGATGGACGCCGTCAGAGACACCACCTGCTGTCCCAGGATATTGGGAAAGATGCTCCGAAAGATCAGATGAAAAGGCGTCCCGCCCAGGCTTTTGCTGGCCAGCACAAATTCCCTGTTCTTAAACTGCATGATGCGTCCCCGGATCATGCGGGCGCTGCCCATCCACCCCACCATGGCAAAGGCCAGGATCAGAGGCAGCGGGCCGGATCCCAGGTAAAGCATAATCAGCGTGATATAGATCAGCTCCGGGATACAGACGCCCACGTCAATGATCCGCATGATGACCATATCCACCCAGCCTCCGAAGTATCCGGCGATCCCGCCGATCACGATTCCCAGTGCCTGGGGCACGATGGCTCCGAAGAGACCTACGATCAGAGAGATCCTGGCTCCCACCCAGACCCTGGCCCACAGATCACGGCCCAGGGTATCGGTCCCGAACCAGTGCTCCGCGCTGGGAGGCAGATTGGACGAGGCCAGATCATTGGTCTCATATTGAAACCGGCTGAATAACGGAGCAAAGACCGCCAGAAGGACGATTACCGCGATAAAGGCCAGGCTCACCATGGCCACCCTGTCATGGGTGATACGCCGAAACGCGTCCTTCCAGTAGCTGACGCTGGGGCGGACGATGATATCGGTATCCCTCTCGCTCTCCGGTACCGGCTCAAAATCCGCCTCCGTGATCTCGATTTCTCTGATTTCTTCTGTTACTGCCGCAGCTTTCGCTGCCGATACTGTCCTGCTCATACCGGTCACCTCACTCGAATCCGGGGATCCACGATGCCGTAGATCATATCCACGATAAAATTGGCCGTCACCACAAAAACACCAAAGAACACCGTCAGCCCCAGAGTCATGGTGTAATCCAGGTTCTGAACGGAGGTCACGAACTGAGCCCCGATTCCGGGGATGGCATAGATCTGCTCCACCACGAAGGAGCCCATGAGCATCCCCACGATCTCCATTCCCATGGTAGGGATCATCGGAATCACCGCGTTGCGGATCTGATGGCTCCAGATAATCTTATATTTGGACAGACCCTTGGCCTTGGCCGTCTTGATATAGTCCTCGTTGACGATCTCCAGCATAAAGGTCCGCATGGAACGGGTCCTGCCTGCGATGCTGGAAAACGCCAGTGTGATCGTGGGCAGAATCGTGTGCTGGAAGCTCTTCCACTGGGCCACCGGCAGCCATTTCAGCCGGATGGCAAAGACGTATTGCAGCATGGCCGCCAGTATGAACACCGGCACCGACACTCCCAGTACGGAAAATCCCACCAGGCCATAGTCCACCGCCTTCCCCCGGCAGCGGGCAGCAATGATGCCAAAGAGAAATCCCAGGGGGATGGAAAGAAAGTACGCCTGCAGGCCCAGCTGCGCCGACAGCGGAAAGGTGGATGCAATAATGCCGTTGACCGACTGGCCCGCGTATTTCAGCGAGTATCCGAAATTGCCGTGCAGAAGGTTCTGCATATAGGTTATGTACTGCTCCCACAGCGACCGGTCCAGGCCATAGTAATGCATCATGCGCTCCACCATATCCGGGCTTAACAGACTGGTGGTCTGAAAAGGATTGCCGGGCAGCGTGCGCAACAAAAAGAAGCAGCTGGTGGCGATGAGCCAGACGGTAATGACAGATATAATAAGTCTTCTCAGTATGTATTTTCTCATGAGCTCACTCCATGAAACGCAGCTGTCCGGGATTTCCCGCCGCTGCCAGGTCCGGGATACACAAAACGCAGACCGCCTGTGCAGGAAGCCAAAAGTCCCTGGCTGCCCGCGCAGGCGGCGTATGTCTCTCTTTTACATGTCCGCTATTTATTTACATGCAGCTTATTAAACTGCCATCCGGCTCCGATGGTGGATACCACGAAATTCTCCACATAATCATGAGCCGCTATGGCATTGCCCTGGAAGAATACCGGAATGATGCCCGCTTCGCTGAGCATCAGCTGCTCCGCCTGGCTGGCCAGAGCAAAACGCTCACTCTGATCCAGCGTGTTCTTCGCCTGCTTAATGAGGGCGTCAAACTCGTCGCTGTGCCAGCAGCCATTGTCATAGCTGCCTCCGGACGTAAAGGAATCCATGGTGCTCAGGCAGGTCACACCCACGTCGATACCGATATCAAAGATATCGAAATCCCCGGTGTAGAACATGCCGATGGCCGTACCGATGGTGTACTGTTCCAGCGTCACGCTGATCCCCAGGTTCTGCTTCCACTGGTCGATGATCGCTTCGGCGATCAGCTTCTGCTCGCTGTTTTCGTAGGTCACGAAACGAAGTGTGGGCAGCTCATCCACGGAAGCGTAGTTCAGATCCGCAAGGGCGGCCGCCAGATATTCCTTCGCCTTCTCCACATCTCCGCCGACTCCCACATAATCCACCGGATAGGCCTCATGGAAATTCACTCCGGCATCATTCTGGAACATGGAGCTGACCACGCGCACGGCCGGGGCCGTGGTGGGATTGATACTGTTCATCATGCTCTCCCGGTCCAGGGCGTAGCTTAAGGCCAGACCGAAATTCGCATTGCTCATAAGCGCACCGTTGGTCCCCTGGGAATTACGCCACATCATATTGATCCCGTTGGCGGGAGAGGTCGTCACCTCATCGCCCAGGTGGTCGATATAGGACGCCGGCACCACAAACATGGCGTCCGCCTCCCCGTTTTCAAACATGGCCACTTTCGTGTTGGCATCGTCCACTTCCACCATCTCGATCTTCTTCACCGGGAAGGAATTCTCCGCATCCCAGTACTTGTCGTTCTTCTCAAAGGTAAGAGAAGACTCTAACTGCCAGTCCGTCAGAATATAGGGACCGCTGCACTGGGTATTCTCCACGGAAGAGCCAAGGCTGTCGCCCTTCTCCTCCACAAAGGACTGCTGTAGAGGAATCAGGAAATTGGCCGCCAGCTCCGTGACAAAATCCGTGTCGGGATAAGCCAGGGTAAACACCAGCGTCTTATCGTCGGTGGCCTTACAGCCCACCGTAGACCAGTCGCCGTCTTCCTCGCTCATATTATAGGCCTCGGCGCCGGACAGCATGTAGTACACGTCCGCATTGCCGCAGCCGAAGCTGGGTGTCAGCATACAGTATACTGTGTACTCAAACATCTGCGCCGTGATGGGCGTTCCGTCGGCAAATGTGCAGTCCCGCAGATGGAAAGTGTATTCGGTAAAATCATCATTGTGCTCATAGCTCTCAGCCGCGTCATAGAGCACCTCGTCCTGATACATGCGCATCAGCGCCGTATAGATCAGATAAAACACGTCCCCGTCGTTGGAGCTCTGGGACAGGATCGGATTCAGCGTGACAGGCCCGCCTGCCAGGCAGGTAAAGAGCTCGTCGCCGGAGCCTTCGCTCTCCTTGTCACCGCCGGTGTACGAATTGCACCCTGCCGCCAGTGACAGCGTCAGCACCGCCGCCACAAACAGCGCAATTACTTTTTTCATAACGTTCCTCCTTGTTTTTATCACTGAATGTTTCAATAACTTTATCATAAATAATAGTAACGGGGGGCGAGGCGTTTGTCAAGTAATTTATCACTTTAATTTGGTGAAATTTCGGGGCTGGGGGCGTTTCCTCGGGAGGGAAGAGGGAGGATAAAGCGATGGCACGCCAGGGAGATAGAGGATTCGGGGCCGGGCGCGCTCTCGCTCCGTGCCGGATGCAGCGGTTCTAAGTTCGCGCTTCGCTGCCGCTCGCCCTCACTAAGTACCGGCATCCGCCAAGGGCCCGGCCCCGAATCCTCTATCCTCCCTGGCTGTCTTTCACACTCCTCCCCCAAACGCTGCCCGGCAACGCCCCCTGCCTCTCCATCGCGTATTCCTGCTGCGTTCCCGTAATGCGGCGTGTTTTCTATTATGTAGCCATGTTAGATACCGGCTTTAGTATTTACAGGGCGCCGGGCGGTCCTTGCCTGCCCACATTTCTTATTGTCAAAGACTTTTAAATAATTTAAAGAAAACGGTTGCTTTCTCCCTGCCGGCTTGCTATAATAGGAGAGTCTGATCCGCGGGCTTACGAGCGGCGGGGCAGAACGATTCAAAAGTTTGGGAGGACGGGAATGTTTATCTGATCTATGACGAGTAACTGCACAGAGGCTTTCGGACGGCGTCAGCGGCGCCGGATGCGCTTTTTGTGTACCGATCATGGAGAAGAGACATTATCACCCTCTGCCAGCGCAGATGCGGGCCGGCGTGGAGCGGTTACGGTAGTATTCCGCGCCAGGAGTCCGGTGACCTGTATTACGTCTGCTTACGGGGTATACATGTGGGAATCTGTTTTCGGTATATGGGAAGCCGAGAGCAGATTTTTTTGTATATGTAAGGAGGGTTTTATGCTACAGGTCAAAAATTTAAATCTATATCATAAAAAAGATCTACATCCTCTGGTGGAGGAGCTTTCCTTTGTCCTCAACGACGGGGATAAGGCGGCTGTCATCGGGGAAGAGGGAAACGGAAAGTCCACCTTGTTAAAGCTTCTGTATGACGGCAGCCTGGTGGAAGATTATGCGGAGTATTCCGGGGAGATCCTGAAAGGCCGCGCGGTCTGCGGGTATCTGGCCCAGGAACTGCCGCCGGAGGACAGAAAGCGCACGGTCTGCGAATATCTCTCGGAGGAACCGGCCTTTTGGGATACGCCTTATGCGGAGCTGGTCACATGGGCCGGTCAGCTGGGGATCCCGGAAGATCTGCTCTACGGGGATACACGAATGGGTCTGCTCTCCGGCGGGGAGAAGGTAAAGATACAGCTTATAAGGATTCTGTCAAAGCGCCCGGATGTTCTCCTGTTAGACGAGCCTTCCAACGATATCGACATCGCCACGCTGGAATGGCTGGAGAAGTTTATCCGGGAGTACCCTTTTGGTGTCCTCTATATCTCCCACGATGAGACGCTCCTGGAAAATACGGCCAATATGATTCTCCACATGGAACAGCTCAGGACCAAAACCCGGAGCCGCTGTACGGTGGCGCGAAGCGGATACCGGGATTATGTCGATAAACGGCTGGAGGGAATGGAACGGCAGGAGCGGCTGGCCACGGAAGAACAGGCAGCTTATACGAAACAGATGGAACGCTTCCGGCGCATCCACGATAAGGTGGAACGGGATCAGAACAATATCTCCAGACAGAACCCTGCCGGAGCCAGGCTTCTGAAGAAAAAAATGCACGCAGTCAAGTCCATGGAGCGCCGCTTCGAGAAGCAGGCGGAGGATATGACGAAGATGCCGGAATCCGAAGAAGCCATCTTTTTCCGTTTTGCTCCGGGGGAAGGAATCCCTGCCGGAAAATGGGTGGCGGATATCTGTCTGCCCGGACTCTACGTGAAGGAAGAGGAGGGGGCGGACCGGACCGCAGGGGAATCAGGCTCCGGGGCAGACTCAGGCCATACGCAGGGAACGCGCTGCCTTGCAGAGGAAATCCGCCTCCAGGTGAAAGGACCCGAAAAGATCTGCATCATCGGAAAAAACGGAGCGGGCAAGACCACTCTGCTGCGGAACCTGGCAGAGGATCTTTTGAAACGAAAGGATTTGCGCACAGCCTATATGCCTCAGAACTATGAGGAGCTGCTGCCCATGGACAAAAATCCGGTGGAGTTTCTGCTTCAGTATCTTAAGGAGGAGGGGACGAAGGAACAGACCACCCGAATCCGCACATACTTAGGCAGCATGAAATACACGGCCGGCGAGATGGATCATGCGATCCGTGACCTTTCCGGAGGACAGAAAGCCAAGCTGTTGCTCTTGGGCATGAGCATGGATCACAGAAATGTGCTGGTTCTGGATGAACCCACCAGAAACTTCTCTCCTCTGTCCGGCCCGGTGATCCGCCGCCTGCTTTCCGATTTTCCCGGAGCCATTATCAGCGTATCTCATGACAGGAAGTATATCAGGGAGGTTTGTGATACGGTATATGAGCTGGATGTCCGGGGGCTTCACAGGCGGTAATGTATTCCCGGGAAAGCGCTCCCCTCTTCTCATGATAGGAATCATCCGATATATTGCAAGACAGCCGCGGGCTTATAGGCCCGCGGCTGTCTTTTCTGTCATGATCTCTATTCCCACGAGATTCCCGAGAAATCCATGGTATAGACGCTGCTCTTATATTTCTCTCCGTCGCCGTCCCAGTCGATGGTCAATACCTTCTGCGGCTCCTTCTCCCTGATCTGAAGCTCCACCAGGATCCGGCCGTCCTCTGTCATATCCTCATAGCCGTACTCCCTGTCGCCGCACCGGATCCGCATATCTTTCGACATCTCTACTCCGGTCAACGGACGGATCGACAGTGTCACGGTCTCTCCCTCCTCTGATCCGGCTGCTCCCCGGCCGCTGAAGCTGTAGTAGGCTCCCATCTCCAGTTCTCCCTCCGCCAGCTCGATGATCGCCTTGGAATGAGGGATATACCGGTATTCACAGGCATCTCCCAGGGCATAGGCTGCTGCGGCCAGACCTGCCGTCCGCCCCATCGTCACACCCAGTCCAATGGATGTCCCCGCTGAAGGATAGATCGTTCCGTAAAACTCTGACGTGGCCACCTCGCCGCAGGCATACAGACCGCCCACCGGCTCATAAAGCTTATCCTCGTCCACGGTCTTCCAGAAGTCGTGGGTGGCATATCGGATCGTGCGAAAATCATCGGATATATAATTCCCCTCCGGCACAGTCAGACTTGCCGCATAGGAGGCCGCGTCCGGCTTCAGGCGCAGAACACGGAAAGAATTGTCCGTCTTCAGCCCGCCATAACTGCCGTTGGTGGAGGGAACGCTGGTGATGGCATAGAAGGGACCATTCCCCTGCATCTTCAGATTTTCCTCCACATCCGACTTATTCCACTCTTCGATAGTACGGCGCAGAGCGTCGCCATCCATCTGATCCTCCTGTATCAGGATCGCAATCAGTTCTTCCACTGTATCGGCTTTGTATACCGCTCGCACCCCGGCGGCTTCGACGGCATCGGCAGCGGCCCTGGCGCTCTCCTCCAGCCCCCCTGCCGGGATCAGTCCAAACCATACGCCGGTGGGCAGCTCATATCGGGCCTGATACAGCGCGTCGTCCCACAGAGCCACGATTCCCGCGTCCTGAACGTATCCTTCATAGTCTATCACATTGCCTTGCAGCGAGACCATCAAACCGGTATCGTAGCGCACATTGGACGCCACATTGGCCGCTTTCAGAGCATCTGTGTTGCGCAGCCCCGCCTGACCGGCAGTAGGCGCATAGCCGTTAAACTGTACTACGGCGCCCACTCTCTCATCATAATAGGCCATGGTGATACCGTCTCCTGTGTCACCAGCCCTGGCGCCCAGAGAATTGGTATATTGCAGGTAAGGTGTAAATTCCGCCATCATTTCCGGATTGTTGTCAATGCCTCCGGTGGCTATGACCACCGCATCTGCCTGAATCGTACAGGTGGTTCTCACGGTACTCTTTCCGTTCCTAACCGTCTGTATGGCCGTCACCCCTGTCACATTGCCAGCCTCATCTGTCAGCAGGGAGACCGCTTCCGTATTCAGCATCAACCTGCCGCCGTGATTCACAAAATATTCTTCCAGTCCATGCGTCAGTCCATAGGCCCTCATATACCCCTTCAGAGGACGACTGCCGTTTTCAAAGGGATTTGCACCCACATCATAGGGACGATGAGAGCGGGCCGTCGCCAGATCCGGAATCTTGTCCAGCGAATAGGGAATATTTACCGTATCCATCAGCCAGTCCACAAAATGACCGCCGTTTTCTGCGACATAGTGGATCAGGTCGATATCGTACCAGCCCTTATAGCCATTTTTCAGCGTCTCGTTGTACCAGAACCAGGTCAGAGAAGTGTAGGCTGCCGGATCCTCTGTTCTGGCCGCCGTGTAAGCGTCCAGTTCCGCCTGATCCGCAGATCCCACCAAATCCTCCCCCATTCCCGAAGTGGCTGCCAGAAACAACTGACTGTTCGTCACACGGGTGGCCGCATTGGAAGACGCCGTCGTGCCGCCGGTGAAATCCTGTTTCTCCAGAAGGATTACATCTGCTCCTGCCTCCAGTGCGCTGGCCGCCGCCGTGAGTCCCGATCCTCCGGCTCCGATCACCACCACCTGGGCCTTCTCTGTCCGACTCTCCTCTGTCACAGCTCCCGACAGATAAAAGCTCTCCGGCGCTCCTGCCTGTTTCAGACAGTCCGTGACCGCCGACAGAAAGCCGGCGCTGGTATAGGTGGCGTTAGAAACCGCATCCACGGCCACACTCTGCCCCTCCAGTATCTGCTTCGTCAAAATCTCCAGTGCAAAACCGCCGTAGTTGGTGGTCTGAATGTAGGCGTAGGGTTCCTCCTCAAATACATCCGCATACCTGGGATTTTCCGTCAGAGAAGCTCCGTTTTTCTCAAGAATATTCCCTTGCTCATCCCGGGCAAAATCCACCCGGATATCCAGGATCTCATCCTCCGATACAGTCACGGTCACATCCAGCATACCGTTGCTGACCTTTCCCGGATTGTCCTTATAACCGAGGGCTGCCGCCCTGTATGTTCCCGGCGTCATGGCCTTCTGCGGTTTGACGCCCGCCTGAGCCAGCGCGCCTCTTGCTGCCGCCAGTACCCCGTTGGAGGTAAGTGTGGCTCCCGCCACGCCGTCGATCGCATCGAAGCTCAGCTGGTCCAGCTCCGTGCCCACCAGGTTGGCAAAGGCCGGAGCAAAATACTCCTCTATGGCCGCTCCCCCCACCTGATCGGTCTCATCGGGACCATCTATGATGATCGCCGATACCTTTGTATCCTCCACCTGGATCGTCACGCTCAGCTCTCCATAGCCTTTGGCGACGGCGCTGTAGGAGGCAATATTTCCCTGTGCCCCTACAAACTCAGAATCCGTTGATTCCTGCTCCTGTCCCTTTGTCTGCGACATGTCTCCCGACGCACTTTCCCCGGATCCGTCCTTCCGGGATGTGCTCTCCTGCGACACACTTTCCTTCCCGTCTGTCGTCCCGCCCTGGGGCGTGCCGCATCCTGTCCCCAGCCCCAGAGACACAGTCAGCAGCCAGGCGCATAATTGTCTGCATCGTTTACCTGTCATGGTTCGTTCCCTCCTTCTTCTGTGATGAGGTCATTATAATAGACAGATATATAGCAAACAATATTTCTTCCGTATCTGGCGGCTGTGACTTCGCATTTGGTATCGCTGCCGTCTCAATAGCTCCTCTCCGATGCCTTTTCCGGAACCGGGATCAGGATCGTCAGGGTAAATATCCCTCCCTCCTCCCGGATCTCCCACTCCCCCTCATATTTATTCAGACTGTGTTCCAGGCTGGCCAGACCCAGTCCGTGATTCTCCCTGTCCGGTTTGCTGGTGAGCAGACGGCCATTCTCCCTGTGCAGCTTTGTCACACAGGGGTTCACGATTTTCACCGCAAGGCAGCGTGACATAGTCCGTATCTTGATCCGGATCATCCTCTCCGCCTGTTCCTGCACCTTCTGCGTGGCTTCGATGGCATTATCTAACGCATTGGCAAAGACAGCGCAGATGTCCATGGCTTCCATAAAGTCCATAGTCTCAAAGTCTGTGTACACTTGCAGCGAGATTCCTTTTCTCCCTGCCAGAAGGGTCTTTTCCCGCAGAATAATATCCAGCACATGGTTTCCCGTCCTGAAAAATCGCTCATGCTCGGAAATCTCCCGGCAGATATTCTCCACATAGGATTCCACCTCCCTGCCGGGAGACATATTCCGGATACAGTTCAGATGATTCCGAATATCGTGATACATCTGCCGAACCGCCTCATCCGCCTCCTGCTGATGTTCAAAATTAACATACTGCATGTGTAAAAGCTGCTCCAGCTTTTGTATCTGTGTTCTGCGCCGCACGGATATAAAATAGTATTCGCTGAAAAGCGCGATGAGAAGCGTGGCAATGCACAGGGCAAACATGGCGGCCGTGATCTCCCAGCCTCCCAGAGACATATTATCTGCGCTATAGCTTCGCAAGACCTGACGGGTAATGATATAGGTGGCGCAGGAAGACAGCGCCGACATCAACTGAAGCGCCGGCGTATCCTCTTCCTTTTCCACAAACACGTTTCTGGCACAGACCCACACTACAAAAGCCTCCAATACCATCGTGGCCAGACTAAGTCCCCACTGACGCCACTTGCTGCCATCAACATATACGGCCAGATCAAATCCAAAGCCCAGCAGAATCGGCCGGGATAAAAGGGATTTGGATACCCCGATCGTCAGATAAAATAAGAGACACAGAAAGCAGGACCGTCTCCACGCAAGGCTATAGAGAAAGCGGGTCAGTAAAACTCCCGCCAGAAGGCGCAGCGTCAGATCCGAAAGCGAATGCAGAATGATCATCTGCAACGGAATATACACGGCGGACAAAAGCAGAGCCCCGCCCCACAGCCATCCCTTTCCCCGCTCACATTTCTGCTTTTTCATAAAAAGAAAGAAGAGGGCTGCTTCCGCAGCCCCCATGACAGCCAGTCGCAGCTTCATTGATCCCCACCACATCTCACAAAACCTCCCCCGCATACCTGGTCATCGCCTGTAACAGCTCCTTTCGCCGGTGGCGGCTCACAGGCATACAAGCTCCATCCCGCATCGTCACAGAATCTTTTCCCAGCTCCTCCACATAAGCCAGATTAATCAGAAACGACTGATGACAGCGGAAAAAACCCTTCTCACCCAGTTTTTTCTCCAGCTGTCCCATGGTAACATAGCAGTACAGATCCTTCTCTCTCCCATGAACCAAAAGTCTGTGATCGCCGGTCTCCACATACAGGATCTCCCGCAGAAAAAGCCGGAATACACCGTCGTCATTTTTTATGGTGATACTGTCGTTCTTCTGCCCCTCCGCTCTCCTGACAGCCAGCGCCATCTCCCGCTCAAAAGTGCGATAACCAAAGGGCTTCACAAGAAAATCAAAGGCGTGGACCCGGTATCCCTCCAGCGCATACTGTGTCATATTGGAGATAAAAATGATACACAGCTCATCGTCAAAGTCCCGGATCCGCCTCGCGATATCCATGCCCGACACCTGATACATCCGGATATCCAAAAACAGAATATCCATCTTCTCAGGGTAATCCGAAAGAAAAGCCTCTCCGCTCTCATAAAAACGAAGCGTCAGTTCCGTGTTATGCTCCTTCTCAAACCGGCACAGATATTCTTTCATCTGCATCCGGGCGCCGGCGTCATCATCACAGACTACGATATTCATCGGTTCCTCTCACTCCCATATGGCAGCCGCCTTTGTCCGGTTCGTACCGATATTTTCCTTACCCGATGCGGAACCGGCTGATGAGCCCGTTCAGGGTTCTCGCCTGCCCGGACAGCTCTTTTGACACGGCGGCACTCTTTTCCGCCGCGGTAGAATTGGCCTGCACCACCGCAGAGATTTCTTTTATGCCTCTCTCCACGGAGACGATCATTTCCGACTGTGTTACACTGGCTGCGGCGATCTCATCCATCAGGGTCTTGATTGACTGAACGCAATTATAAATAAGCTGCATGGCAGCCACGGCGTCATTGGTGGATCCTGTCCCTGTCTTTACGTCCTGAATCGAGCGGTTTACCAGGTTATTCGTATTCTGAGCAGCTTCCGCCGATTTGGCCGCAAGGCTGCGGACCTCTTCCGCCACCACGGAAAAGCCGGCCCCGGCCGCCCCGGCACGGACAGCTTCCACGGAAGCGTTTAACGCCAAAAGATTCGTCTGAAAAGCGATATCCTCAATTGTTTTTACCACCGTGACGATCTGAGCCGAAGAACGGTCAATATTTTCCGTGGCCGCAATCAGCTGGCTCATCTTTTCATCCGCCTCCGCGGCAAAGCCGGTGGCCTTGTCTACCAGCTCGCTGGCGTTGCCGCAGCGCACGGTGCTGGTCCTGATCTGCGTGGTGATATCTGACACATTGGACACCAGTCCGTCAATGGAAGCCGCCTGTTCTATTGTTCCCTGAGACAGCGCCTGAGCCCCTGACGAAACGCGGTCCGCACTTGTGTCAACCTGGCTGGCAACCTCAGAGATATCGCGGATTACCGCCACGAGATTGGCATGAATGGATTTCAGGCTCTCCGACAAGACTCTGAAATCGCCTATATAGTAGGATTCGTTTTCTGTGACGTCTACGGTAAGATTGCCGTCCGCCATCTCTCCCAGGATCCGGCCCACGTCGTCAATCGTCTTGCGCAGACAGCCGCAGACGTGGTGAGCCGTCTGTGCAATCATGCCGATTTCGTCCGACCTGCCGTAAAAAGCCTCCAGTTCCTGATCTGCGGAGAGATTCAGCTCTCCCAGACGGCCTATGGCGCGCTCCACCGTCATGAGCTCTTTTCCTTCGCGGTATAAAATCAAAAGGGTAACCAGGATAATCACTGCCGCCACGACTGCGCACAGTATGCCGACTACAATACGCACTTTCACCACAGCGCCGAAAACCTCTGAGGCGCTGTCCCGGACCATAAAGACCCAGCCGCGATCCTTCAGATATTTGTATACCACCAGCTGATCCACACCGTTCTCATCCTGATAGGAATATGTGCCCGCCTCCGTACTGCCATCTCTGCGGATTCGCTGGATGATCTCCCGATATCCGCTGTCAGACGTCTCCGTATTCAGGAGCGCATCGTCCTCATGGTAAAGATATACGCCTGTGTCCACATTTAAAAATACATATTCACTGTTGGGCAGACCCTTGATATTCAGATTCAGCAAAGAGTCCATCAGCCTGCTGGCATACACGCCGGCTCCCACATAGCCGATGCATGTGTCCCCGTCAAAGATCGGATAGTACATGGAGAGAATCATACTTCCGGTTCCGGGCGATTTCATGATTCCCAGGTTCGTCAGCTGACGCGAGGACAGAATCGTATTGCGGAACGTCTCCAGAGAATCCCCTGTCCGTGTCGTGATGCCAATCGCTTCCTGAGAGGTATGCGTCAGGACATAGGTATCGGGAGTGGCGATATACAGCCCTTCAAAAATACCCTTGACCGAAGCGAAATCCTCGGTATACTGCTGCGCCCTTTCCAACAGCTCAGGGGATCGAGGATTCAAAAGAAGATCCCGGACCTCTCCCCCCAGAGCAAAGGCGGTCATATATTCTTCCGCAGACGCCACATACTCGTTGATAATAGCGGCTCTGGCCTCTACTGCGTCGGTCATCTGATTGCCGATATCGCTTTTAACCATGGAAGCGGTATTCGCCGACACGATAATCCAAAGCAACAGCATCCCGGTCAGGATGATTGCCGATGTAATAATACCTATACGCGTAGCAAGCTCTTTGTTTACAAGGAATTTCATAAACTCTCCTCCACAGAAAAATTTTACAGGGAAATCACTCTTTCTGTCCCCGGGCGTCTTTCTCAATATATGAGGCCGCCCTCTCATAATCTCCTTCCACAATAGCCTCCAGAATCTCCCCATGATATTGTATTCCTTTTTGACCGCGTGACGCCGTCACATAGCGTTCGGAGCGGGCCAGCGCACTGAGAGTACAGTATATGGCGCTGGCCAGGAATTTATCTCCTGTCGCCTCGCAGAGCTTCATATGAAACTGCATATTCGTAGGAATCTCTCCCGGGCTGAGCTCTTCTGCCAGCTGCTGCCTCTCCTCCTGCGTCTTTTCTTTAATCAGGATATCCGCCGCCAGCTTCTCCAGCACAATGCGCAGACGCATCAGCTTTGCGAATTCTTTTTCTGTCACCAGGGCCAGCAGATACCCCTTGCGGGGGTAGCTCACCAGCTGTCCTTCCAGGCACAGACGATGCAGGGCTTCTCCGGCAGTTCCCTTGCTGACGCCGTACTTCTTGGCGATCTCAGCCTCCACCAGAAATTCATTCATTCCGTACCGGCCCATGAGAATATCGCTTTGAATACCCTCGTATACCTTATCCGCCAGCGTCATTCCTGCCACTCTCCCTGCTTTTTGTTTTTCCCTGTCCTTTTATCCGGCTGATTTTACCAGCCGGCCGCTCTGAAACACATACTTCACATGACAGGCATCAGCCAGCACGGAGATATCGGCCAGGGGATCTCCGTCCACTATCACGATATCGGCCAGCTTGCCCGGCTCCAGAGAACCGATTCTGTCCGGCATCATCATCAGATGTGCGGCATGGATGGTTCCGGCCTGAATCGCCTCCAGATTCGTCATGCCGGCCCGGGTCATAGCCTCAAACTCACGACCCAGCCGGAGATACGGCGTGTTGGGTGAATTGGAGTAATCCGTGCCCAGGGCGATGCGAATCCCCGCCTTTCTCGCCATGGCAATCGTGCGCCTGTTGGCCTCGGCACAGCCCAAAGCCTTCTCATGCATCCAGTCCGGCAGACCCGGGATATCCGCCACTCCCAGAGCCACGCTCAGCGTCGTCACCAGAGTGGCATCCTTCTCCTTCATGAGATCGATCTCCCTCTGGGTCAGCATCACGCCATGCTCGATACATGTGACCCCGGCTAACAGCGCCTCATAAGCGCCCTCGTTGCCCGTACAGTGGGCGCATACATAAGAGTGATGGCGCTCTGTCTCTTCCACGATAGCTTTTAGCTCTTCCCGGGAAAACTGCACGTCATCCACCCGGTCCGTGGGTGAGGACACGCCGCCGGTGGCGCAGATTTTGATAAATTTGCCGCCGATGCGGAACTGCTCCCTGACGCCCCGGATACAGTCGTCCGGTCCGTCCACCATACGGCCCATATGATCCATAGCGTTGGCCTGCTCCTTCGTCAGCCACGGAAACCCGTCGATATGGCCGGAGGTAATCCCCAGAAGCTTCGCTCCCGGCAGAATACGGGGACCGCGGATCACTCCGCGCTCCACTCCTCTCGACACATAGACGCCGGCTTCGCTCATATCCCGTATCCCGGTAAAACCGGCATCCAGCAAAAGTCCCGCCTGATAGACCGCACCCACCAGCTGATCGCCGAAGAGCTTACCCTCCGCAAAGGAGCCCGCATCCTCCTCCCCGGTCAGATGGGCATGGCAGTCAATAAATCCCGGCAGAATCGTGCCGCCCTCCAGTTCATACACCTCGCCCTCTTCCGGCGCCGGCAGATCCCGGACCGGTCCGCAGGCATGAATCTGATCGCCGTCTATTATGACCACACCGTCCTGTATGACATCCCCCGATATGACGTCGATCACTCTACCCTTTAAATATATCATCTCTTCACCTCTCTGTCTGACTCTGTCTCTCCGCCCCATCCGGGGCCGGAACCGGCTCTCCTTTCACAGATACCGTACAAACCAGTCGATCATCTCCTGATAATGACGGATTCTGTGGGACATGGAACCGTGATTGTTCATCTCGTGATTCCCTCCCGGGAACAGTACCATGCGTACCGGAAGATCCGGGTGGGTATCCTTCACCGCCGTAAACAGCTGATGGGCATGTTCCACCGGACAGCGCATGTCTCCCAGAGCATGAAGAATCAAAAACGGTATATGGATCCTGTCAGCGTAAGCCACCGGAGATCTTTCGATCTCATGGGTCATAAAATCCCGAAAATCCCGGTAACCTGCCGAAGAGCCCGCCATATCGGCAGAGGCGTACTCGATCAGTTCACTGGCAATGCTTCTCTGGGTCACCGCTGCCCGAAATACCCGGCTGTGAGACACAATCCAGTTGGTCATATAGCCTCCGTAGCTTCCTCCGGTGACACCCAGACGCTCCCTGTCGATGAAGTCAAAACGGCGGCAGGCCTCCCTCACAAACTGTAAGAGATCATACATCGCCGTCCCGTCCATGGCCGCCCGATTGCTCTCATGCTCCGAACCATAGCCGCTGCTGCCCCTGGGATTACAGAAAATCACTGCCATCCCCGCCCCGGCCAGCGCTTCATGCTCATAGGTCATACCATAGCCGTAGAACGGAGTCGGGCCTCCATGGATATAAAGGACTGCCGGATACCGGCGTCCCTCCTCCCGGTTCATGGGCGGCAGTACCCAGCCCTGGACACGGCTCATGCCGTCCATCGTATCGATCCACATCTCCCGCGGGCTTTCCAGCGCCACCTCTTCCGGCAGCCAGGCATTGGAATCCACCGCCACCGTCTCCTCGCCGGTGACAGTATCATATAATACGATCCGCGCCGTGTGGGTAAAATCCCCTTTCAGAAGAGCCATGCGGCCGCCCCGGATCTCTCCCATGGAGCTGTAATAATGCTCCCCCTTCGTCAGCTGCACGATCTCCGGCTCTCCCGTAACCGCAGCCCGGTACAGATTGACCTCTCCCTTCCACCCGGAGATGAAGTACAGATACCGGCCGTCCTCACTGACCTGTCCTTTCTCATAGCCCCGGGCCATGGTCTCTCCGTTATACAGAAAGCAGGTAGCCTCATGGCACGGCGCGGATTCCGGCCAGATACTCTCCTCCGGGGCCCCCGGCTCTGCTTCCATCCGGTACAGACGTGTCAGCGGCATATTGCCGGACAGGTCCGGATACAGAGCGCCAAAGACCACCTGACGGCCATCCGGCGTGAAGCGGGGATAGAAAGAAGCCGGATAGTAGGCGATCCAGTTTTCCTTTGACAGCTGCCGGATCTCCCCTGTCTCCACATCGATCAGAAAAAGATCCATGCCGATGCTCTCCTCCCTGGGGCGCTGGCGGTTGCTGGTCGCTAAAATCCGGCGGCCGTCCGGCGACCAGACCGGCATCACATGATCCCTCTCCCCGTCGCTCAGCTTTCTGACCTGCCCGCTCTGTGCATCGACCACGAACAGATGCGTCGTCCGCGTCTCGGTAAATCCTCCGTCTTCGTCGGCCTTATAGCCATAATCGGTGATGGCCACCGGGCGGCGGGACCGAAGCGCCTCCACCTCTTCCCGCTCTGTCTCCGTCAGGGGAACCGTCAGAAGCTCATCGGTCAGATCCGGCTCGCAGTCGCACAGAAATGCGATGCGGCTCCCGTCCGGCGACCAGCGCGGTCCATGTACGCCGTAACGCATATGTGTCAAAGGCCGCGGAGCCGAAAAGCAGGTCTCACCCAGCCTTTCACGGCTCCCGCCGCCTTCTGCCGTCCCTCTCTTTGCTATGTAAATCTGCGCCGTGCCGCTCACATCGGAGACAAAGAGAAGGCTCGCCCCGTCCTCCGACAGCCGGGGGCTGCACTCATAACCGCCGCCTGCCGTGACTCTTACGCTCTGTCCGCTCTCCAAATCTTTGACCCATATCTCGCTGCGGTAGCTGTCATCATCCTCCCTGGCATACACCACCGTATGGGCCAGGCTCTGCGTGACGGCACAGTAATCCGGTTCGCCCACATAGCGGAGGCGGTAATAATCTCTGACTTCAGCATTTCGTCTCTTCATCCCGCTCCTCCTCCGCTTTTAAATATATTCTGAACCAGTCCGCCATCTCTTTAAGGTGCGCCTTCTGAGCCCACGGGCTTCCTTCTCTGGTCAGCCCGTGATTCTCACCGGGAAAAGCCACAAACCGGAGCGGCACCTGTGGATTGCGTTCTTTCATGGCAATAAAAAGCTGCTCGCTCTGCTCGAAGGAACAGCGGTAATCCTTCGTCCCGTGGAGTATCAGAAGAGGGGTATGGATCCGGTCCACAAGCCCCAGGGTAGTCGTTCGGGAATTTACCCTTTCCTTCAGCATCCCCAGCATGGAATGAAAGTCCTTCTTTCCGGTGACAAAACCCATATCTCCCGTACCGTAGGAGGTGCTCAGATTGCACAGGGTACGCTGGGTCACGGCCGCGGCAAAGCGGTCCGTCTCCGTGATCATCCGATTGGTCATATAGCCGCCGTAGCTGCCGCCGGTGACGCCGCAGCGCTTCTCATCAATGAAGCCCAGGGAAATCACCGCGTCCAGGAAGGTGAGCAGATCGCTTTTCGCCTCCTCCCCGTAAGCGCAGTCGCCGGCCCGGTGCCCCGGCCCATAGCCTATGCTTCCCCGGGGGTCACAGTATACCACCGCCGTCCCCCCGGCCGCCAGATACTGAAATTCATACCAGAAGCAGGAGGTATAGCTGCAATCCGGACCTCCATGGATGTCGAGAACCGCCGGCGCCCGCTCTCCCTCCGCCAGTCCCGCCGGTTTCAGATACCAGCCATGAATCGTGGCTCTGCCGTCTGCCGATGGCACATCCATGGCCACCGGCTGGCTCAGCTCATATCCGGACAGCCAGCCGTTTTCATCGGTCAGACGGTAAGGCAGAGATTTTGCCGCCTCCTGCCGGTACAGCTCAGCCGGACGAAGAAGCGTACTGTTTAAAAAGACAAGATTCCCTCTCTTTGGCGCCGCAAATGCCTGCACGGAGCTTCCCTCCCGGGTAAGACACCGAAATTCCCCCGTGGCCCGCTCATAGCCGAATATATGCTGACTCCCCATCCATATGGCGGAAAAGAAAAAGGTTTCTCCGCTCTCGTCAAAGGCGCAGGGCGATCCCTCCCGCCCATAGGCATTGCGTCCCACCGCCAGATTATTGATCTCGCCGGCCGGACAGGGCTTTTCAAACAGCGGACAGGGCGAGCCCTTTTCCAGATCAAAAAGCTGCGGCAGCTGCAAAAAGCCCTCTTCTTCCTTCACATAGGACAGGGCCACCATCCGCTCTCCCGTATCATCTGCCGGATCAAACAAAAGAGGGCAGGTGTCGATCAGATAATCCTCATGGGTGATCTGGCGCTCCGCAGGAAATTCCGGCGCGGTTTTCTCTTCGTCCCCGTCCTGATCCTCCTGCGGCAGCAGCAGGGCAAAGATCTGCGCCCTGAGCCGGTGGATGCTGCCGTCGGGATAGCCGTAGTATACCACGGTCCGCCCGTCCGGCGACAGCACCGGTTTTCTGTGTTCATAGGGTGTGCGGGTCAGCAGCCGGGACACGCCGTCCAGTCCGGTCACGCCGATCTGATGGACGCTGCCGTCAAAGAGTCCTGTCTCGTCCAGCTTATAGATCAGCTCCTCCACCACTATGGGCTCACGCTCTCTCCTTTGCTCCCAGACCCTCTTCTCCTCCTGCGTCATCTCGCCGAAGGGGCTGTCCGTCTCCTCCGGCCACAGGAGAGCTTCCCACAGAAGGCTCTGTCCATCCGGAGCCCAGGAAAAATCCGAGACGCCGTGGCGCAGCTTCGTGAGCTGGCGCAGCTGTCCTTCTTCCCACAGCCAGATCTGCCTTTCTCCGCTCATGGACGACAGGCAGGCGATCCGGCTGCCGTCCGGCGAATAGCGGGCCAGATCGCAGCCGGCCGCCACCACGATGGTCTCCTGACCGGCCCGAGGACCGAGAGACAGTCTCCTGGCCTCCGATACAAAGCCCGCCCCGTCCGGTCTCGCTCCGGAGGCGATATACACGACCTCTCCCGCGTCACATCTCAACTCCGGCGCCGACAGATATACCAGCCGGTCCATATCCTCTATCATCAGACGCTTCATTTTGTTCTCCTTATGTATTATCCCTGTCATTTATAAGAGTGCAGACCGGGCAGCAGCTGATTGACTCCGATGAATGTAAAGATCACAAAGACCAACGAAGCCGCGGCGAACACAGCCATCTTCCGACCCGCCATTCTCTTATTGATGCGAAGGTGCAGATATATGGCATAGATGATCCAGGTGATCAAAGCCCACGTTTCCTTGGGATCCCAGGACCAGAAGGAAGACCATGCCTGCTCCGCCCAGATACAGCCCGATAAAATCACCACCGTCAGAAAGAGAAAGCCCAGTGCGATCATGCGGTAGGTCAGGTAGTCTAACTGCTTCATGGCCGCCTCCTCCGCTTTTCTGCCATGCTTTAAGTCAACCAGGTAGCGCAGACCTGTAAAGCTGGCCACCGCAAAGCTGGCATAGGAGATTACGGCCGATGCGATATGCAGGCCGAACCAGGCGCTCTTTAGTGCAGGCATCAACGCCGTGATGTCCCGGGGCAGCAGCGCCGAGTAGGACAGCATCAGAAATACTGCGGGAACCGAAAAGGCCCCCAGCCAGTCGAGCTTCATTTTAACATGAAGAAAGACTGTCATTCCTGCAATCCCCCAGGCAAAGGCCGTGGCAAACTCAAACTGGTTCGCCAGGGGCAGACGTCCCGCCGCCACGCCGCGCATGACCAGATAGCAGGCCAGCACCAGCGTGCTCACCGAGGTGAGAAGCCAGGCTGCTTTTGCAATCCGAGCTTTTTTGAAGATAAGGCCCACCATCTGAGCGGCAGCGGCGATAAAAAAACATACGATCGACGCAAAAAAGGTGATATTCATCAGGTCTTGCATTTGTCTCCCTCCATGCACAGCTGCAATTCATTTTCCAGTCCTTCCGGGCTTCTCAGCCCGCCGATATGATAAAACCCTTTTCCGGCCGTCTTTCCTACCGTCACGCAGACCGGCGGCTGGAAAAAGCAGAACCATAATCCTGCGATCATCAGGCCGAAGCTGGCGTACAAAAGCCCCATGAGCACGCGGCTGGTCTCTTTGATCCGGATGCCGGGATAGGGTCTGATTCCCCGGAAGGTAAAGATGATATCTTCCACCGCCACCTCCTGGTCCTGCGCCACCACTCCCGTAGTCATGCCGCTGTCCGTACCATCCATGACCGACAGGATAAAGACCGCCTCTTTTCCTTCCTCGACCCGGTCGGATATGACTTCCAGGCGGCCGTCCGGCCCCTGCATATAATCCGTGCTGACTGCCATATAATAGATACCGGCCCCGCTCTGCGAGGTCCGCAGAAATGCCGGCTCTGTCAGGAAGATCTCATCCACCGCCCCATTGACGGTATTTTCTATCGTGAGCCATACGGCATAACCGTAGGTATCCTGAAAATATTTCTTTCCCGCGAAATTAATGGGATGGTTCACGCTGGCACACTCGGTTATCTCACGGCCGTCCGGCGCTGTGACCGTCAGAGTGCTCTCATAATGCACATTCCCCTCGCTGTCCGTTGTCACGAAATCCTGAAGGCTCACCGTCGTACCGTCCTCCAGTGTCAGAGGCGCATCATAATTCACGCCGTACACCTGCGATTTGCCCGTATAGATCACCACCGCTCCGAAAATCAGGATCAGCACCAGACTCAGATGCACCAAAAAGGAACCGGAGCCGCCGATCAGGTTCTTATAATATACTGCGACAGCTTCGTTCTCCCTCCTGTGATAACGCCGTTTTTCCAGATGAGCACAGATCTTTGCCAGCTGTTCTTCTGTAGCCGGCCGGCCGGTCCTGATCTTCTGTGCCGCCGCCAGACGGCTCTCTCCTCCATGGAAGGAAGAGCGAAAACGCACCAGGGAGCACAGGGTCAGATTTCCGATCAGCAGGACCCCCAGTCCCAGAAAATATGGCGTATAATAGACATGATCCAGCCCCAGCGCCAGTATCAGGTAAGCCGCCTGGTAATTTGCCAGATAGAATTCGTCCGCCTGGCCCTGGGTGATGACCGTCCCAAAAAAGGACACTGCCATAATCAGGACCAAAAGCAGGATACCAAATTTCATGGAACGAAGGAAACGGAAACATTTATTCATCACCCACCTCGATTCTTTCATTGTCTGATAATGTATTATATCAATATCATGTGTCAAAATCAATACATAAAAAAGACTCCGGCAACGGAGTCTTTTTACTAACAGACCGCTTCTTCCTGCGTACATTCCTCCAGTATCGCCGCTGACTCTCCGGCCATATCCAATACGAGATACCCTCCGGATACCGGATAATTTCCCTCTTCCTGATCAAACCCCTCCGGCGAAGTCCTGAGCAGATTTTTAAAGCAGCCCTCCGGTGAGGCGCCTGTTTTCCACACCGGAATCCCCACCGTACGGGTTTCCCCGGCCGCGTTGACCGCCACCACGATCCTCTCCCGTCCCCGGCTGCGCCCATAGGCGATGACCGGACCATCGCAGGTCAGCTTATAAAAGGATCCGACGCGCAGGCTCGGATGTGATTTATGAATCCGGATGGCTTCCTTGTACAGCCTTAACAGTTCGGTATTCTCCCGTCCCCAGGGATACGTCCGCCGGTTATCCGGGTCCGTCCAGCCGCACAGCCCGACCTCATCTCCATAATATAAGGCAGGAGCCCCCGGCCACGTCATCTGCATGACAATGGCCTGATACATGGAGCCGAAACGGATCCCCTCCGACGCCTCCTCGCTGGTTCTGGCGCCCAGCCGTCCCACCATACGGTTCGTCCGCGTCAGGAAACGCGAATGATCATGGTTAGACAGCTGATTCATCGCCATATGGACTCCTCCGTCCAGACGTGTCATGCCCCTTTGCATACTGGCCCAGAATGCCTCTCCATTGGCCAGAAGATCTTCTCTGAATTCATCGCTGTGTTTTTCCATCCCGGTCAGATACCAGCTCACCGGCTCCATGAAGGCGTCGTAATTCATAACCGTATCCCACTCGCCGTTGCGGATCCAGGCATACGAATCCCCATAATGCTCTGCCAGCACCAGCGCCTCCGGATTCGCCTCACGCACCTCCCGGCGAAAGTCCTGCCAGAAACGATGGTTTGTCTCCATGCTGTGCCCCAGGTCAGCCGCCACATCCAGCCTCCAGCCATCCGCACAGTAGGGAGGGGATACCCACTTGCGCCCGATTCCCAGCACTTCCTGCCACAGCCTGTCACTGTTGTCATAATTCAGCTTCGGCATGGTCTCATGGCCCCACCAGCCTTCATAGCTGCCATTATCCGGCCAGTGCTGAGAATGAAAATAGAAATAATCGCGGTATGGACTGTACTCTGTCTCATAGGCTCCCGGCTCATAGCCGTCCTCCTGGCGATACAGTCCCTCCCGGTTCAGCCATTTATGAAACGAACCACAGTGATTCAGGACGCCATCCAGAATTACTTTCATCCCTCTTCTGTGAATCTCTTCGATAAAAGAAGCAAAAAAAGCATTGGAAGCCATGAGATTCACCGGATCTGTCACCCTGGTCTGATAATCTCCGTCCCTGGCGATGACCGCCAGATGCGGATCGACTGCATCGTAGTCCTGACTGTCGTACTTATGATTGGAAGGCGATACAAAAATCGGATTCAGATACAGGACCTCCACTCCCAGATCCTGCAGATAATCCAGTTTTTTAATAATTCCCCGCAGATCTCCGCCATAGAAACGATGTACGTCAAAGCTCTCCGGCAGCGAATCCCAGTCCACCGCCGCCGCTTCCCGGTCCAGATAACGGTACTCCCCGGTTCGCACATTATTGGAAGCATCTCCGTCACAGAACCGATCCACATAAATCTGATAAATGACCGCTCCTCTGGCCCATACAGGCGTCCGGCGGCCCGGGTTTATCTGAAACAGAGACGCCTCATCCTTATCGCCGTTGATCCCCAGACGGTTATATTCGCAGAATTCTCCCTCGTCCGAAATCAGAAACCAGTAGCTGAGCGGTTCCTCACCGATCTCAATCTGTGTCTCGTAATAATCAAAGCACCCCTCGCTCTTTATTTTATTCAGTTGCTTTTCCATCGTGTGAGTCGCCAGCCATACCTGCTTTACGTCATCCTTTGCCGTGCGGACCCGAAGCGTCACTCTGTCTCCCGCCGCCGGCTCCACCGGAAAACGGTATTCCTCTGTCTCATCACTGAAGATCGCCTCAAAATTCATTTTTCTCTTCCTCTGAAATTAAAAATCCCTGAACCCTATCGTCAAATACTCAATTTTGCCGCTTTGCGGATCAGAAAACAGCCCCTTAAGCAGATAGTAAAAGGGGCAGCAAATATTTCATTGCTGCCCGATTTAGGAGAAGGTATTTCATTTTATGGGGTTTGTAAAACTAATGTATTGGGGGGGTTGTTTTACGATACATAGTATAGCATTTATCATCAAACAAGTGTGCACAAAGTTTACAAAAAACGCCTTTCGTTTTTGTGCAGCTTTATGCCATTGCCCCATCCTCACCCTGAAATAATGCTGCAAATTCCTCCCGCCCCACCTTCTCTTTTTGAATCAGGAGCTGTGCCCCCTGATCGAGTACCCTCCTGTGGGTCAGGATAATCTGCTTAGCCTCCTCGTAGCATTCGTCGATAATCCGCTTTACTTCGGCATCAATCTGTGTAGCAATGTTTTCACCGTAATTTCTCGTGTGGCCCAGTTCATTTCCCAGCACAAATTCATTATCGCTGCCATAATGGATTAAGCCCAGCCTGTCAGACATACCGTACTCCATCACCATGGAGCGGGCCACATCGGTAGCCTGACGGATATCCTGGGACGCCCCGGTGGTGATATCGTCAAAGACCTGCTCCTCTGCGATCCTTCCGCCCAGAGACACCATAATATGATGCATCATCTTCTTACGACTGTTAAACATCTCGTCCTTAGCCGGTAGCGGCATGGTATACCCTGCTGCGCTGCCCCCTGTGGGTATGATGGATATCGTGTGCACCGGCCCCACGTCGGGCAGGCACTCAAACAGGATGGCATGCCCCACTTCATGATAGGCCGTGATGCGCTTCTCCTCCTCAGAAACCAGACGGCTACGCTTCTCCGTCCCGATTCCCACTTTTACAAAAGCCTTCTCGATATCTCCCTGGAGGATGTAACGCCTGCCGGCCTGTACCGCCGCGATGGCGGCTTCATTGAGCAGGTTCTGAAGATCGGCTCCCGTGAAGCCGGCCGTAGTCCGGGCGATCTTCTCCAGATCCACATCGTCCCCCAGCGGCTTATTCGCCGCATGGAGCTTCAGGATCTCCTCCCGTCCCCGCACATCGGGCTTGCCCACCATAATCTTGCGGTCAAACCGGCCGGGACGCAGGATCGCCGGGTCCAGAATATCCACCCGGTTGGTAGCCGCCATGACAATAATCCCCTCATTGACGGCGAAGCCATCCATCTCCACCAGCAGCTGATTCAGCGTCTGCTCTCTCTCGTCATGTCCGCCGCCCATACCGCTGCCACGACGGCGGGCCACGGCGTCAATCTCATCAATAAATACGATACACGGCGAATTGCGCTTCGCTTCCTCAAACAGGTCGCGGACCCTGGAAGCGCCGACGCCCACAAACATTTCCACAAAATCCGAACCGGAGATACTGTAAAACGGTACGCCTGCCTCTCCGGCGATGGCCTTGGCAAGCAAGGTTTTACCTGTGCCGGGAGGGCCCACCAGAAGAATACCCTTGGGGATCTTCGCCCCCATCCGGGTGAACTGATCGGGAGTCTTCAGAAAATCTATGACCTCCCGGACCTCCTCCTTCTCCTCTCTGAGCCCGGCCACCTTGTCAAGCCCCATCTCGCTGGCATCCTTGGCAAGCCGCGCCCGGCTTCTGCCGAAATTCATCATTTTGCTGTTGGAGCCGGCCCCCATCATCCGGCTGATGACCACGATCATGCCCACCACGATCAGCAAAATGCCCAAAAGGACCGGCATCACCACTGTCATTCCCAGATCCTGCTCCCTCACCGGCTTCACCTGTACGATCACATTGTCAAAAGCAGCCAGGATCTCCTGGGCCTCATTGACGTCCGATACCGCCAGCGAGCGGATGCTGCCATCCTTCATGGTGACGGACAGGGTACCGGTGGGGACGGTCTCCGACTGATTTACCGTCACGCTTTTAACCTCTCCGTCATTCAGAGCTTCCTGAAAGCTTCTGAACGTAATCTCCGGTTCCTGCGCGATGCCTCCCCGGATCCAGGACCAGGCAAGCCACAGCCCGATGATAAATAGTAAAGGCATCAAAAGCCCCAGATTATTTTTGTTTGACTGACTGTCCAAAGAATGTCTCCTTCCGATGCTTTGTTTATTCTATCCCCTCCACCACGCCGATATAAGGCAGGTTTCTGTACTTCTGCGCGTAATCCAGACCATAGCCCACCACAAACTCATCCGGAATGCTGAAACAGGTATAGTCCACATTCACTGCCTTGACGCGGCGGGACGGCTTGTCAAGAAGCGTACAGATCCGTATGCTCTTAGGTCCCCGGTCCATCAGGAGCTCTTTCAGATATGCCAGAGTCCGTCCTGAATCCACGATATCCTCCACGATAATGACCTCTTTATCCTTAAGAGATTCATCCAGATCCTTTACGATACGCACCACACCGCTGGATTTGGTGTCGGCGCCGTAGCTGGATACCGACATAAAGTCCAAGGATACCGGCACCGATATCCGTTTGGCCAGCTCACAGGTAAAAAACACGCCTCCCTTTAACACACAGATCAGATGTACTTCCCTGCCGGCGTAATCTTTACTGATCTCCGCCCCGATCTCACTGATCTTCCTGTCCACATCCTCCTCGGGGATCAATACACGAATCTTCTCCATCCTTTTTTCCTCCGTACCTTTTAATTTGCAATACCGTCTTTGTATCCTCCGAAAGCCTGGCTCCCGCGCTCAGACGGTATCCCACAATCCACAGTACATGGCTGCCCTGGGCTAAGAGCGCCACCTCATCCCGCCGGACTGACGGAATCTTCTCATCTATCATGTAAGATTTTACTGTCTTTTTCCTGCCGTCCGGCAGAAGAATATAGTCTCCCACCCGCCGGGTCCGCAAAACAAGCGGTCCTTTTAGTCTATCATAATTTATCCATTTCGTATACCGGTTTGTGGGAATTTTTTTTGTTTTATCCCGGATCTTTGCTCTCATCTCAAACCATTCGCCGCCGAAACAGATCCGGACCGGTTCGGCTCCTACAGTCAGACGGTTCTCATCCACCGGATACTCCTTCAGACATTCCTCCGCCGCTCTCTTTTGTTTCTCTCCTGCCGCTCTCTTTTCGCCCTGTCCTGCCGCCCTCTCAAAGCAGAGCATTCCGTAGCTGCGGCTTACCTCCAGGCCCCGTGCCAGCCGCACCTGCCTACAGGCGCCGGCGCCCGGCCGGTCTTCCATGAGCGCCTGTACCGCCGCCACATGGCGCTGTGACAAATCCGTCAGGCTCTCCAGGGACCGACAGGCCTCCCGAATGATATATGTCCGGAAAAATTCCTCCTCCTGCCTGAGAGTATTGACATCCAGACGGATTTTTTTCCCTCCGTCCCCACTTTTTTCCTCGTGTCCCTGCTCCGCCAGCCAATGGCGGGCCTGACGGCACAGATAAGTATCCGCCTGAGATAAGAGCCCGGCGGCATGGCAGATATGGGCCGCAGCCTGACGGTTAAGCTCTTCTTTCGCATATCCCAGAATATGATGGCGAATCCGGTTGCGTGTGTAGCCGTCCTCCTCGTTGGTGGCATCCTGCCGCCAGGACAGGCCCTCTCTTTGCAGGTATTCCAGGATCGCCTCTCTGGGGGTATTCAGCAGAGGACGGATGAGACAGCCATTCACCGGCTCCATCCCTCCCAGCCCCTTCAGACCGCTCCCCCGAAAAAGATTCCAGAGTACCGTCTCCGCGTTATCTTCCTGATGGTGAGCCACGGCTATCCGCCGGGCCCCCAGCCTGTTCCCGTATTCCGAAAGGCAGCGGTAGCGCTCTGTTCTGGCTGCCTCCTCCAGGGACTGCTTCCCACTGGCCGCCGCCGTCGGAACATCCGCATAGGCCACTTCACAGGGAATCCCCCAGCTGCCGCACAAAGTCAGACAGAAAAGAGCATCCCCATCCGCCTCGCTCCCACGGATGCCGTGATGTACATGAAGGGCCGCCAGCGTAAACCCCATCTCCTCTGACAAAGCTCTCAGCACAGACAACAAACAGACCGAGTCCTGGCCGCCCGATAATCCCACGGCCACCAGATCCCCCGTCCGTATCATACTGTAGTCCAATATCATTTTTCTGACCTGTCCGGTCACAGCACCAACGCTATCCACGCTTCATCCTCTTCGCCCGCTTCTTTGTGTTTCTCCTCTCTACTATAGCAGTTCCTATCCAAAAGTCAACAACCCTGCCGCGCGACGCGGCAGGGAATGGTACTTATTTTTTCCAGAACCCTGCTGTCAGCACGGTCATATCATCCCTGGCCGGCTGGTCTTTCGACCACCCCGCCTGCAATACCTCCTCGGCCAGCTCTCTGGCATTATTCTTCTGTGTCCGGGCCAGAAAATCACTCATGGCCCCCTCCTTGTCCTCCCCCTCCAGGGCATCCAACACTCCGTCCGTCACCATAACGATCATATCCTCATCCTCCAGGAGAACATCCACAGACAGCGGATCCGCATTGCAGTCGATACCCATAGGCAGCGATCCGGGTTCAATCTGCAACACCCTGTCCCCCCGGCGGATGAAGGTGCTGACCGCGCCCTGTTTAAAGAACCGGGCCTGTCCCGTGTACAGATTGATGAGTACCAGATCCAGCGTCGCCATGGTCTGCTCCTCCTCTCTGACCAGAAGCAGGGCATTGAGCATATATATAGCCCGCTCCGGTGAAAAGCCTGCGTCCAGAAGCTCCTCCAGAAGCTCCATTACCAGCTCGCTCTCCAGAAACGCCCGGCGGCCCGATCCCATCCCATCCGACAAACACAGCATCATATGTCCGTCCGGCAGACTGTGACAGGAAAAATTATCCCCCGACAGCTCCTCATCCTCCTTACACACCCGGGCCACTCCGGATAAAAGGCGGTATCTTGTATCCTCCACCAGGCGGATGGTGCAGGGCTCCCGGCCCACTACGCTGCGCCCCCCCTCCACCGCCTTCAGGTTGCGGGACATGCTCTTTCCCACGGTCTCTCCCAGCTCCTTGACCGTCATGCAGCCCCCGTACCCGGATCCGATGGTCACATAGGCTTCCTGCCTTGCGTCTTCTCCCTCCAGCACTAAAAGCTGCTCCAGCTTCAGATGACGTCTTCTCAGGCTTCTTCGCACCTTTTTCTCAAAAGCTTCCGTCACATCCACCGCCTGGTCCAGCTGTGCCGCCATCTCCATAAGCGTCCGCTCCATCTCCCGAAACTGCAGCGACGCCGCTTCCCGGCTCTCAAAAAAGCGGCTTTTCCACCCTTCCTCGTAATCCACGCTGCCCAGACAATCCACCAGAGTCTCCAGATACAGATCGCTGCGGCGGCAGGCTCTGGAAAAGTCCTCCGGCAGGTCTCCTGCTTCCAGATTTCCTTTCTCCTGAAATGAAGTACACAGCTGTTCAAAATCCAGGCTCTCTGCCAATCCGTCGCTGCCTGTAAGCCTCCCCATGCGGCATTGACGGCAGCCTCCGCATACCATCGAGGAGGCGCGTCCCACCGCTTCCTGCGCTTCTCTCATTCCCAGCTGCCGTTCTCCCGGCTTCAGATTCAGCAGAGAGCGGGACAGCTTTCCGTATGAGTCCGCCGCCTCTTTCAGACGGTGCCTCTGTAGCTCCTCCCAGCTGCCCGGTCCCCCCTTCTCCTCTTTTCGGATCTGTAAAAAGCTCTCCGGCGTCAGCAGGAAGAGGGTCGTTGCCGTCAGAATCCCCGGCAGCGAGCCGGCCAGATATTCGGCTGCATACAAAGCTCCGATCCCCAATGCCCCGCACAGATAGGCGGCTGCCGAAGCCAGACGCCCCAGGCTGCGAAAGCTTCCGGCCAGCACCCCCATCAGGCACAAAATCCCCAGAGGCGCCATGTCGCCTGACCGGAGCGTCTCTGCGATGCCAAACACGGCCCCGGCCACGGCGCCGTTGGCTGCCCCAAAACGATACCCGGCCAAAAGTACCGCATAATACCAGACTGCCCGCATAGCCAGCCATACCGATGTCCTGCCCGCCACCAGCTGCACCAGTGTAATCCCCAGAAACACGATCACGATCAGCCTGGCAAACCACAGGCGCGCCCGTTTTTCCATAGTCCTGCCCTCCCGAGTATCCATTTTTTACCATACCACAGAGCATTATTATAAGAAAAAAGGGACGCGTATTTTGTCAAAACAGGACAGGCCCGATACATTTTTATCCGCAGAATTCGCAACGCCTGCCCTCTCTCTGCCCTTCTCCGTGAAAAGCAAAAGAACCTTCTGTGAGAACAACAAAAAAGCACCGGCTCTCTGGCCCGTGCTCTCTGTTTCGCTTCTATTGCTCCGGTTTCAGTATGATCTCATTGGGATTGACCATACCCAGTTTATCCTTGGCCTCCTGTTCAATATACTGTATGGTCTGGACATACACCCTCTGCCTCTCCAGAGCCTCAGCTCTCTCCTGCTCTTCATCCAGCTGCTGCTCGATGGAGGCCAGGCGCCGCAGGTACTCGTCGTTTTTCTGTTGCAGCTGCAATGTCTTATTGCCCAGGACGGCTATGAGCGCGGCTACCACCAGTATGATGCCCAGCATGGCCAGACGGTTTTGCTTTTTTTTCTTTCTCTTTCCATAACTGGCCATGGCGCTCCTCCTTACTTTGTGTAACAACTTCCTTTGTATTACGTTCCAGTTTACAGGATTTCTCCTTTTTTTTCAAGAGCTTTCGCAGGAAATTTTCCGAAAATTTCACCGCAATTTTTAATGGTGTCAGGACAAAGACAACCACAGGATGAAAGATAAACTGGTAAACACAGGCGCCCGCCGCACATCCGGCCAGGACATACCAGCGCACCATCCCGTCATTTTCCTCCATTACCATGATGAAAATAAGTATCGCACAGATCGTCCAGTATAACAGATCCTCCAGGCCGGTCCACATCTGCCCGTGGCGGAATACGAGCCGGACCAGACGGAGGAATTCATAGCAGGCCGCGATTCCTGCTCCCCATACGATAGATACCAGAAGAAAACGCAGCTCGCCCGTTATTACCTCGCTCATAAACTACCGAAACAGCCGCCCCAGAAGGGATTCACCCTGCTTTTTATAGGTTCCCACATCGGAGTAAGTCAGGCTGTCGATCTTACCAGCCACATCCACCTCTCCCTTCTCCAGTGTCAACCGGTTGACATGAAGATCGCTCCCCCGTATACTGAGCATTCCCAGTGCTGTCTCCAGCAGCACCTCGCTGACATCAAAGGACAGGACATCTCTGACGCCGGTTACGGTCATCGTCTCCCGATTCACCAGGTTCAGTTTGTGTGGCTGATTCTGCCCCCTGGGTGCGGGAGCTGTTTTTGAAACAGCTGCCTTTTCTTCTAAGATCATAGCATATCCTCCTGCCGGCAGGCAGAGCCCGCCTCCTTTTTATCAGTCTATGCCATGTCTCCCGACATTAGAACCGGCTTGCCCTACAGATACCGAAACAGCTCGCCGGCCGCTTCCTTTTTCGTCGTGTCCTGAATATCCAGCACCTCGATCTTCACCGGGCGGCTGCCAAACTGAACTTCTATCACATCCCCCACCTTTACCTCCGCAGAAGCCTTCGCCACCTTGTCGTTTATCTTTACCCTGCCTGCGTCGCAGGCTTCGTTGGCTACGGTACGTCTCTTGATAACGCGGGATACCTTCAAAAATTTGTCAAGTCTCATGATATGTCGTCCTTTCTCCATGGCATGATTCACTGCCAAAATGTAAAAAAGTGGCCAGGACCCATATAGCCCTGACCGTCTGCATTTCCGTATGATCTTAACCGTTTACCTGATCCTTCAGAGCCTTGCCGGCCTTGAACTTCGGAACTCTGGAAGCGGCGATGGTGATGCGCTCCTTGCTCTTGGGATTCCTTCCCTCGTGCTCCGGTCTCTCCACCACCTCAAAAGTACCGAAACCAACCAGCTGTACGCGTCCGCCATTTACCAGCTCTTCGGTCACAACATCGGAATATGCCTTTACGGCCTTTTCTGCATCCTTCTTGGATAAGCCAGCCTTCTCTGCAACGGCTGCGATAAACTCTGTCTTATTCATAGTTTCCTCCTGTAAACTTATTTTCATGTTTTTATCTGCTCTCTATTTATACTCGCTACAACCCGGTTTGTCAAGGCTTTTTGGCCTTTCTCCTGTGTTTTGGCGCTCTTTTTGCGCCTTTTCCTGCTTCTTAATCTCTTTCCACAAAAGAAGGCTCTCCTCCAGTGTGTCTGCCCGGGCGTCCCCAAACACATGCGGGTGCCTGCGGATCATCTTTTCACTGATACCCTGGATCACATCCGCCAGTGTGAAGGTCCCTCTCTTTCTGGCAATCTCGCTGTGCATCAAAACCAGCAAAAGCACGTCGCCCAGTTCCTCGCAGAGATTCTCCATGTCTCCGTTTTCTATGGCCTGCGCCGCTTCCTCCGTCTCGTCTCTCAGACAGGAAATCAGCGTCTCATGGGTCTGTATCCTGTCCCAGGGACAGCCGTCCGGAGCACAGAGCCTCCGGATGATCTTTTGCAGATCATTAAAGTCGTACCTCTCCAAAGCAGCTTCTACCTCGCCGGAAAAATCCGAATGAAGAGGGGGCTGAAAAATATGCCCGTTTCTGTCTTCTTTCATAACAGAGCCTCCCGAATTCTGTCTGGCCGCCGGACGGGATGTACCGCCTGCCATATCTGGCCGGCCCGATGAACCTGTTGTTCCCATTATAAAGAAAAGGGGAGGGAAATGCAAGATTTTTATTATGAATTCCCGCACATATAGATTTTTATTGACAAATGCGCCTCCGCGTCCCAATATAATAGTTACAGCTCAGCCAGGATCAAACCGGCATAGTATACCCTATGCCGCCATCCCGCCAGAAAGGAAGGATCTCACCATGGAACAATATCCCGAAATCCAGAATAACAGCCAGCTCATCTCCCTGCTTCATCAGATGCAGGAAGAAAACGTCCGTCAGCGCCGCCTGCTTGAAAGACAGTGCCGCCTGACCAGGCTCTTGGGTATTCTCCTCTTTTGCTTCACTGCCGCTGTCTTATCCGCGCTCCTTACCCTGCTGCCCCGCTTTACGGATACGCTCAATGAGATGAATGTGGTGGTAGCCAATACTCAGGAAATCACTGAGCAATTAAAATCCGCCGATTTGAATGGCACCATCCAGTCCCTGGCCGATACGCTGGATTCCATCGGTGATCTGGTGGATGACAGCTCCGAAAGTCTGAGCATCACTCTGAAAAAGATGGAGGCCATGGACATCGACACCCTGAATAAGGCCATCAATGACCTGTACCGGGTCGTCAACCCTCTGGCCTCCCTCTTTTCCCGCTGAGGTACGGCAGCCGGCGGCAAGCTTTTTACCGCTTCCGGCCCGCAGGCTGCTGTCTCCGCCCTTTCCTCACGACTCCATCTGCCGTCCCAGAAAGCTGGCTGCCGTGGCGGCCAGCTTCTGTTCCGTGTCGCCCATCTTCACCCGGGGCTCCTTGCTCAAAAGCACCACGGAACCTATGGCGTCTCCCTCTGACAGGATCACATTCACCGCCTGAGCCGTATACTCCTCCTTATCCTCCTCGGATACCGGAGAAAATTTCTTATCGTCTTTCAGAGCTATCCCGCTCTCACGGTTTAAAATCATCTGTTCCAACTGCTTGCTGATCGGTTTTTGCAGCGTATCCTTTTTGCCTCCGGCCACGGCGATGACCTGATCCCGGTCCGTGATGTATACCGAAAGACCCGTGGTCTGGGACAGCGCTTCCGCGTACTGCCTGGCAAAAACGCCCAGCTCCGCCATGGGTGAATATTTTTTCAGGATGATTTCGCCTTCCCGGTCCGTAAAGATCTCTAAGGGCGTCCCTTCGCGCAGGCGAAGGGTACGACGGATTTCCTTGGGGACTACGACGCGGCCCAGATCGTCGATCCTTCTGACAATTCCCGTTGCTTTCATAAAAACTCCTCCATTTGCAAATCTTAGTATTCTCATATGGATACCCGCATATCCGGCGCCTCACGCCGAAAAAGCCGGGCAGGGCTTTTGTACGTAACACTAGTATTTGTAAATGGTGGGTTTTTATACCTGTTCCACGTTAACTTTACCGCTCGTCAGCGGATACCATGCCGGAAAGGAAAACGGTTTTACTCAATCCTTGCTATCCTCCTGAGGCAATGCTATAATAATGTACGCCGAAAAACGAAATTATGCAAAAAGAGATTGGAAACCGACAATGGAGAGAAAGTCATGATTGGGATTTATCTTTGTGACGATGATGAGGCCGTCCGCCATCAAATTCAGACTGCATTGGAATGGAAAATCTTTGTTGAAGATTACGATATGAAGGTTATGTGCAGTGCCGCCAATGCGCAGGAATTGCTGGCTGCAGCGAAAAACGAAAAACAGGGGATTTATTTCCTGGATGTGGAACTAAAGGATAGAGAATGGGACGGATTTCGGCTGGGACAGGAGTTACGGCGGCGCGATCCTCACGGTACGCTGGTCTATATCACCAGCTATGGCGATTTGGCCTGGCGCACATTTCAATATCATCTGGAGGCATTCGACTATATCATAAAGGAGCCGGAGCAGATCGGACCATCCGTATCACAGTGTTTGGGTGAAATCCAAATGCGTCTGTTGGCGGAACGCCGGGACCCGGTGGAGATGTTCACACTGCGGACAGGAGAAACCGTGCGCCATGTCCCTTTGCACGAGATTCTCTTTTTTGAGACTGCTTCCGCCCCCCACCATGTCCTGCTCCATACATCCAACAGCCGGATGGATTTTTTAGGAAGTCTCAATGAGCTGGAAGTTCAGCTGGGGAATCGCTTTATCCGCACACACCGGGCCTATCTGGTGGCAGCGGATAAGATTGAAACGGTAGATTTGAAACGCAATAAACTGTGGGCCGGTGGTCACGAATGCCTTCTTTCCCGTGCCGGGAAAGCGGAGCTTCGCAGAAAAACAGGAGGGAGCCAGTGAGGTTCTCTCCTGTTCCATTTAGGAAGTTTTTCTGTTCATTCAGGAAATATAAACCACACAGCCGCATGTATGTGGTATGTTTGTACTGGCAAACGGCAGAATGAGAAAGGAGGTGAGCATATGGCGAATGAGCGTTTTGTGGAAGTCTACAGCCAGGGCATTGTGAATGTAACAAAGGTCATCGTGGATACGGAAACCGGCGTAAATTACCTGATGGGTTCCCATAATAAGGCAAATGGCACCGGACTGACTGTTCTGGTCGATCAGGACGGCAAGCCTGTTGTCACCCCCATTAAATAAAAATCGCCTGTCACGGGATGGCAAAAGAAAAACACCGCACAATATAATTTGTCACATCCGAAAATACCCTCAGCGGACAAGGGGGCGTGTGTCCCCTTGTTCACTGAGGGTAACGGCTTTTGAGAAATCGAAAGCCGTTATTTCTATACCCGACGACGGCATGTTGGATCACATGCCGGATCAGGCGATCAGCCTGCCGTCTGTCGCTTCCCCGACCGGTTCCTCTTCCGGACCTGCCGCCAGCTGCCGCCTGTCCTGACGTCTCGCTTTCCACCCAGCTTTTTCATATAGTGTAAATAAGTAGGGATCAGAAAGAGATCCGCAGCAATCCAGGCAGCCGGACTCGCCACACAGGCAGCCGTAAAGCCAATCATCGGCACAAACACCAGGCCCACAGCCGCTCTGGCCGCCATCTCAAACACACCGGCCAAGATCGCCACCTGGCTGTAACCGATCCCCTGGATCACAAAGCGGTACACATTCACAGCTGTCAGCGGAATATAGAACAGACTGTTATATACCAGAAACATCCTGGCATTGGTGATGATCCGTGCATTCTCTCCGTCTACAAACAGCAGTGCCAGCCGGCTTCCCGCCAGAAAAAACAGCCCCAGGGCCATCACCGAGTACACGCTTCCCAGAAGCATACAGACCTTCACACCCTCCCGGATGCGCTCCACCTTACCTGCCCCGATATTCTGTCCTCCGTAGGTGGCAATGGTAGCGCCCAGTGCATCGAAGGGACAACAAAAGATCAGGCTCAGCTTGGAACCGGCTGTCACTGACGCCACATACAGCGTCCCCAGCGAGTTCACCGCCGACTGTAAAATCACGCTGCCGATGGCCGTCACCGAATACTGCAACCCCATGGGAATTCCCATGGCGCAGAGCTTCATGGCATAGAGCTTATCCGGATGCCACTGAGACCTCTCCGGCTGCAAAATCGGGAATTTCTTTCGTATGTAGAAAAGGCAGCTGATACCGGAGACTCCCTGAGCGATCACCGTAGCGACAGCCGCCCCGGCCACTCCCAGAGGAATCACCGTGATCAGAACCACATCCAGTATAATGTTCAGGACCGAAGCGATCGCCAAAAACAGCACCGGCGTCTTACTGTCGCCTACCGAGCGGATCATACCGGAGAGCATATTATAGAGGTAAATCACCGGAATACCCCAGAAAATAATCACAATATAGCCATAGGCATCCTCCAGGATATCCTCCGGCGTCTTCATCAGCTGCAAAATCGGCCTGCATAAAAGCCCTGTGGCCACAGCCATCACCACCGCAAATCCGGCACACAGCCAGAAGCAGTTGCCGATATACTTTTTCAGAGCTTTTTCGTCCTGCGCGCCGAAAGCCTGGGACATCGGTATGGAAAATCCGGAACACACGCCGCTGCAAAAACCGATAATCATAAAGCTCAGAGAACCGGTGGAGCCCACCGCCGCCAGCGCGTCCGGCCCCAGGATCTTACCCACGATCATCGTATCCACCAGATTGTAAAACTGTTGAAACAGCATCCCCAAAAGTACGGGGACAGCAAAGCCCACTATCAGGCTAAGAGGCTTACCCCTCGTCAGATCCTTCGTCATAATCTTTCCTCCCGGCCGGCTCACTGTTTTTGTCATCGCCGGCTTGAAAAGATATATTATACTTTTTTGCCGGAATCCGCAAGCAGTAAATGTCACAAAAATCCAGGGGGAATCCGGGGGGATGCTGTTCATTTGTGAGGCAGACACGCTTCATCGGCGCTCTGCTCCGTGTTATTTATACAGCGCGTCCCGCATCGTTACCGGCATGAATAGCCTTGGCAATATTAAACGGAGCTTCACAGTCGCCCACGGCATAGACCTCACTTACCGAAATACCGTCTAACAGGCTCTTGTTTGGAAGCATATCCGCAGCGTTCACGATAGCATCACAGGGGATCTCCATATCCACTCCGGTCTCCGTGGTGATGGTCGCCACCCCGCCGTTTACAGACTTAATCGACGACTGGGGCCAGGAATGAAAGCCCAGGGAATACAGCGCTGTGGTCATCATGCGCATGGCATGCTGCGACTGCTGCATATCCATCTCATCGGCCTTATTGGGTGTCACCATGGTCACATGCTTCTTATGTACGGTCAGCCACAGGGCCGCATCAAAGGCCTGCGCATTGGAGCCGTATACGATCACATTCTCTCCCATCTCCGTAAACATGAAGGATTCCATATCAATCACCGGCGTGTTGCCGTCGCCTGCCACGTTAAGAGTGTCACGCAAACCGCCCGCCGCCAGAATCACAGCGTCGGGAGCTTCCGCCGCGATCTTCGCAGCATCCACTTCCACTCCGGTCTCCACCTTCACTTTGCATACATCCAGCTGGCGAATCAGATAATTCTTCAGATCCAGAAGATTCTCATGGGGTCCCTTTACGATATGGGCAAAATCCAGCAGGCCGCCCAGCATCCCCTTCTTCTCATAGAGCGTTACATCGTGGCCACGGGACGCCGCGATGCGGGCCGCCTCCATACCTGCCGGTCCTCCGCCGATGACCATGACCTTCTTCGCCTTCTCGGCAGCCGGAAGCTCGTAGGTGGCCGGGCCGTTTTCACGCATGACGCGCTGAGTCAGAGCATTGACACGGCAGTAGCCAAACATGGAGTTCAGCTCATTGCTGCCGATATGGCAGTGCAGGCAGCGGGTGCAGGGAGCGATCTCATCGATCCTGCCCTCTCTCAGCTTATTTACATACTCCATATCCACCGTCAGCGGCCGGGTCATCAGGAAGAAATCCACCTTACCGTCCTCCAGCGCCTGCTCGAAAAAGTCCGGAGCATGTGCAGGATCCATGTAGGTCACGGCGCCGCAGGGAATGCTCACCGCCGCCTTATAGCGGGCCGCCACATCGAGAAGCATCCCCGCACCGCTGGTATCTCCGATCAGCTGGCCCTGCCAGTGCTTCTTAAAGTCATACTGCATGCCAAAGCCCGTGGCGCCCTCGATTCCGTTCAGGATGAAATAAAGATCGCTTCCGAACTGTGCCACATGATGTCCCAGCGGCCCCAGACGCAGATGCATGGAATCGGCGCCTGCCTTCTCAAAGAGCTTCGCAAACTCGATGCCCTCCTCCACCGTCGTCACCTGGGTATGAGGTACGGTGACATAGTTATCCAGTGTCATCAGTGTCGGATTATTGGTAATATTATCGTTTTCCTCGATGGCGTCAATCAGGATCTGAACATTAAAATCAGCCCCGCACTCCGCCTTGATCTTCTCGATACACTCCGTAACAAAACGGGCCCTGTTCTCCAGACTGGTGCAGCCGTACTCGTCGGTTCGGGTATTATAGAAGCGGGAGAGGAAATGCTCGCCCATGTTAAACCCGGCGGCATTGATCTCAAAAGCCTTAAAGCCCAGCTCCTGCATTCCTTTGGCGATGGCCACGCCACGGTCCTGGATCCCATGGATGTCGTCCGCCGTCATATCATTTTCCCCGCCGCCGAACTGTGCCCACTGATAGCCCAGGCTGGCTCCGTACTGCGCGCACTCTTCCACCAGCTTCTTGCCAAAGGCCAGCGTCTCCGCGCTGTACCCGGAACCGTCAGCCGGTATTTCCAGTGCCGCGATCCCTTCCACATAGATCAGCTCCAGACCGCCCTTGGCCAAATTTACATAATACTGAAGCAGTTCATCTGTCAGCCCTGCCAGATAAGTGGCCGAACCAGCCGCCGACTTCACCATGCGATGGCCGATCTCGACGGCGCCGATCTTCAGGGGAGAAAACAGCGTCTTCAGCTCCTTCGTATTCGTCCGGTAATCCTCTCTCTGCGGATTCACATATGCTGTCCATATCTTATCTGCCGCCTCTGCCTGGGGCGTCTGCATCCCTCCCGCCGGCGCGGCCGCCGTGGTCTCCGGTACTGCCGCCGTGGTCTCCGGCGCCATAGCCGCAGTCTCCGGCGCTATGGTCGTGCTCTCTGCGGCAGAGCCGTCGGATTCTCCTGCCGCGGCCGCCGTACATCCTGTCAGCCCCAGCGCTGCGATTGATAAGGCAGCCGCGCCGCTGCTCTTCAGGAAATCTCTTCTTGACAGTTTTGCCATTCTCCGTTCCTCCTCTTTTCATTCCGTATTATCTAAAGTGTTAATAAAATAATTATTGTAATACCTACAACAACACCATTAAACCACAGATTGTTTTGAAAGAGAAGAAAAAATATGTTATCATTAATAACAAAACCGTATTAATAGAGGAGGTTCCTATGAACACGCAACAGCTGGAATGTTTTATTTTTGTGGCGGAATACTTAAACTTTGCCCGTGCCGCCAAAGCGCTGCACATCACGCAGCCGGCCGTCTCCCGGCAGATACAGTCACTGGAGGAAGAGCTGGGCGCCAGACTGCTTCACCGGACCACCAGAACCGTCACGCTGACTCCCGCCGGTGTCAGCTTTCTCAGAGATGCCAATGATATCCTGAATAAAATGAATGACGCCGCCGCCAGGGTCCGGCACAATTATCTGAAAAATCTCCCCTTTCTGTCTGTCGGCTGCTATGACGGCGTGGATCTGACCACTCTTCCGTCCTTACTGGACAAGCTGAGGCGCATTGCACCGGATATCCGTCCGGATGTACATATCGTCCCCCACAAATATATTCTGGATCAGCTCACCAAAGGAAGCCTGGATATCATACTGGGCTTTCAGGAAAATGCCCCTTTTTCCAGGGATATCGGTTATCAGGAGCTGATTCGGCTGAATTGCTGCTGCGTGATTCCCTCCGGGCATCCGTTCAGCGCAAGGGTGAAAATCCGCGAGGAGGAACTCCTTGCGGAAAATCTCATATTCTGCAATTCCTTCCGGCTGCCGGCATCCATCATCAATCTCCAGAACAGGCTGCGGCCCCTGTTCCCTCCGCCGTCCGTCACCTATTGCGACAGCGTACAGGTAGCCCTCGCTCTGATCAAATCCGGCCTGGGCTTCGCCATCCTTCCGCAGCTGAAAAAAGATTCTGATCCGGACCTGGTGAGTATCCCCATCGCCGGTACCACGCCCATGTCCTACGGCCTCTTTTATTTCAGACAGACGCAGAATACGCTGCTGCAAAAATTTCTGACAAAACTGTAAAAAAGCTTGTATTGCCGCTTCTGTCCGTCCTCTAGCCGACGACCCACAGCCACCGGATCAGCAGTACCCTGTCCAGGCCCCAGAGACTGCGGATCACCTGCCCGTCCCTCTCCGTCGCCAGCAGAGCCTCCATATGGCACCCGAACAGACGGCTGAGCACATACAGATGATTCACGGAAGGAAGCACCTTGCCGCTCATCCACCGGTATATGGGCTGCGGGCAGGACAGATGGAGGAAGTTCTGTATCTCCTTCGCCGTATAGCCGCTCTGTCCCATGTACAGCCGCAGAAGCATCCCTGTCAGCTTCATGTCGATATTGCTGTATTCGTCCTCTGTGTATCTGTCTGTTCCGTAAGCCGGTTCCTGTCCCGTTTCCCGTACTGCCTTGTATTCTCTCTCTTCTCCCATATCCGCTCCTCCCGTGCGGTCCGTTTCCTGTCCTACGCCCCTCCGCCCTGCAATCCTCCATGTCTCTGTCTCTCTGCGCGTCTCTGACTGCCCAGATACTTTTCGATCTCCTCAGAAGCCTCCGTGAGCCCGCATTCCCGTGTCCGCTCTGAGAGCCTGTGCATCGCCTGCGCCGATAACAGGCCCAGTCCCATGAGGGCCAGAAGCTCCTCCTCCATCCCCTCCTGTACCAACCGGTCCGCGATCCGCCACGTCATCTTCCCGATATACCTTTTACAGGGCCAGTTCTCGTCGTCCCGGTATCGCAGGCATGCCAGCCCCGCCATCTCCAGTTTCTCTCCGGAATCCTCCACCGCCTCAAAACAGGCGTCATATTCTTCATAGTCGATCTCTCCCCCGGCCCTTTCCCCCGGCTCCTTTCCGTCCCATGCCATCTCCAGGTGGCCGGCCATACCATGGCGTAAGCTTCCCGGAATCCGGAATTTCTCCGTCCGGCCGCCCCTGTGATGAACAAACACCCGGCATGGCCGCCATGCCAGATCTGCCCCCCGCCCTCCGGACTCCGGCGCAGGCGCATTCACCGCCTCCAGCAGTCCCCTGGCCGTACCGGCGCAGGCGTGGATCTCCCCGACGAAAAGCAATGATCCCTTTCCCAGGCGCTCCACGGAGGAAGGCAGGCAGATCCGCCTGAGCCCCTCCGCTCCCAGAGAATATTCCCCCAGCCCGCGAATCCCCTGTGGGAGCCGGACTTTTCTAAGGCCGCTTCCGTAGAAAGCAAAGCTTCCCAGATACGAAAGCCCTCTCGGAAGCCGGACCTCCACCAGTGCACGGCAGTTCTCAAATACGCCTCCCAGCCCATAGATACCGTCAGGAAGCTCGCCTATGGAATCGGACAGCCGCACAGCGCTGAGCTGCCCGCACCCGTAAAACGCAGCCACACCTACCGTCTTTACGCTGTCCGGCATGGTGAGACTGCGCAGATAACGGCTGCCCGCAAAAGCTCCGCAGGCGATCTTCACCACTCCGTCGGGAACCGTATAGCTCTCCTCCTCCCGCTGCGGCGGATAATACTCCAGCACCCGGCCATCCCCGGAGAAGACCACGCCGTCCGCACAGCGGTATCTTCTATGGCTCCCCTCCATATGTACCGCCCGCAGGCTTCCCACCCGCCGAAGCAGCATCGGATCCAGGCCGGAATCCGCCTTCCCCGAAATAAAGGTGATCTCCCGGCAGGCCTGTCCGCCCATACACCCCCTTATGTCGTCTTCTCCCCCATGATCTTTCGCTATGTCCACTCCCCCGCCGTCCTTTTGGCAGCGGTCTCCTCTGCCGCCTCCCAGATCATAAAGGCAGCCCGCCCCCGGTAGCACGGGCGTGATCAGATGGCGGGGCACAGAGACTGCAAACGCCTCCCCGTGGAAGCGGCGCACCGTATCCGGCACCCGCAGCTCGTCCACCGGCCGGTTCAGACGGTAAAACATATTCCCCAGAAGCGCAAAATCTCCCTGGGCCTCCAGCCAGGCAGACTTCAGGAACGCCTCCCTGCCCGCCGTAATCTCCGGATTATGCGCCACGATCTCCCGGCAGCGCGTCCCGGCAAAAGCGCCGTCCTCCACCCGCCGTACCCGGGCAGGAATCTCAGCCCGTTCCCCGTTTCCCGCGGCCAGCGCGTACAGAAGTCTCCTGCCGTCCCTGGACAGAAGCATTCTGCCATCGGTGGAAAACATGGTATGTCCCGCAGCCACCTCCACCCGTTCCAGGGCCGGAAAGAAACGGTTCTCTGTTCTGATAATCAAAATTCCCGCCGGAATCCCCAGCAGTCGCACACAGGGGCCTCCCCGCAGATTCTCCTCCGTCTGCACCCACTCAATTACGGGATCATCACCGCAGCGGTCCGGCAGAAATACTTCCGGACTGCGAACCACGATTCCGGTGACTGCAAAGCGCCTGCGGGGGCTGCCGCAGGAACGGTCCTCCAGCATAAATACATTTCCCCTGTACTCCAGAATCCTCCCCGATCCGTCTCTCTCCATAGGCACCTCCTCCAGCACACCGGTCCGCTGCCGGTATCCTGCCGTCTACATAAGCATACCAGAGAGAAGCGTTTTTGTCATTGGACTTTTAGTCCTATGCCGTATTCTTTGTCAGGGATGATCTCTGTTTTTCTTTTCCTTCAGGCTGTTGATTTTATTGGCGATAGTACCTCCTTGTTCACGGAGGGTATTTAGATTTGAAATAGAAGCCGGAGGGATTACTGGGGGATAAATCCTTTCGGCAGGTGTGCTATAGTAGATGGAAGGGGAGATGGGGACGCCGGGGAGCACAGGGATACCCTGACCGGGCGCGCTCTCGCTCTGTGCAGGAGGCAGCGGTTCTAAGTTCGCGCTTCGCTGCCGCTCCCGCTCACTAAGAACCGGCGTCCTGCAAAGGCCCGGACAGGGTATCCCTATGCCCCCCGGCTGTGATCTCCTGCCTCTCCATTACGGCATCTAACTGCAAAATCAAAAATCTCACCGCTGCTGTCCCCGGCTTTATAGCTTTATAATGTCTGCTGTCCTTTGCGGAGGAAATACCCTCAGAATCCGGGGTTCCCTCTCTGCTCTGCCTTTTTTACTGTTACAAAGTAACTGATTATTAAGATCACGTCCGCTCCTGTCCAGGCCATGATCTCGGCATAGAATATTCCGCTCTCGCCGATCCACAGAGGCAGGAGGAGCGCCGTCCCGGTACGCATCACAAACTCGGCGATTCCGGATACCATCGGAAGCACCGTGTTGCCCATTCCCTGAATCGCCGAGCGAATCACATGCAGGATATAGAGCACCGGCAGAAAGACGCTCATCACCGCCAGATAATAATAGGCCACCTCCATGGTCTCTTCCACCTCCCGGGGCGTGCCGGAGATAAACGAGCTCAGAATCAGCCGGCCGCCACAGAGCATGGCTGCCATAATCACCAGCGATGTGGCCACCGCCACCAGCACAGCTGCCCGCATCCCCCTTCGGATCCGGTCGGTGCGGCCTGCCCCCAGGTTCTGACCGGAATAGGTAATCATCGAGTAGCCATAGGATGTGGCCGCCACCTCCAGCACGCCGTACAGCTTGTTCGTGGCTGTAAAGCCTGCGATGAAGATCACGCCGAAGCGGTTCACCACCGACTGCACGATCATGCCTCCCACGGCGATAATGCCGTTCTGAAACGCCATGGGAGAGCCCAGAGACAGAAGCTTCCCCGCCAGGGCCGGATCCGGAAGAAAGTCCTCCCGGGTCAGAGAGAGGAGCTCGATCCGGCGTATATGCCACAGGCAGAAAAGGCCGGAGACAAACTGGGCGATCAGCGTCGCCGCAGCCGCCCCCGCGATTCCCCAGTGAAAGACCAGCACAAACAGCATATCCAGGCCGATGTTAATAAGGGCCGCCACGATCATGGCGTGCAGCGGCGTCCTGCCATCCCCCAGAGAGCGCAGGATACAGGCCAGCAGATTATAGGCCATGACCACAGGTACGCCCAGAAACATGATCCGAAGATACAAAAGCGCTCCGCCCAGGATCTCCGGAGGCGTACGTAAGAGCAGAAGCACCGGCCGGGCCGCCAGCTGTCCCGCCGCCAGCAGTACCACGGAAGAGGCGGCGGCCAGCACGGCGGAACCGCCCACCACACGCCGCAGGGCCTCCTCTCTCCTCGCCCCGAATTCCTGAGCCATCAGGATCGCAAAACCCTGGGTCAGCCCCTGGATGATCCCCAGCATCATCCAGTTCAGCCAGTCCGACGCTCCCAGAGCCGCCAGAGCATTCACCCCCAGGGCCTTTCCCACCACCATGGTATCCACCACCGTGTAGAGCTGCTGGAAAATATTCCCTACCATCAGCGGCAGCGCAAAGGTCACTATCAGGGAAGCCGGCCTTCCCTCGGTCATGTTTCGGATTCGCGTCATACAGTCAGTCTCTCCCGCAGATTTTACTTATCCGCGATCTCCCTGTGAAACTCCTGCAGGGATTTCACCGGCAGCTTTCCGTCCCGCTTCGCCGAACGGATGGCCTCCACGGAGGCCTTCGCCGCCGCCATGGTGGTCATGTACGGGATCTTGTTCTTGATCGCCGCCTTGCGGATATAGCTGTCGTCCACCGTCCCCTTCTTTCCTATGGGCGTATTTACGATCAGCTGGATCGTTCCGTTGGTAATCTCGTCCAGAATATTGGGACGGCCCTCGCTGATCTTGCTGATTCTCCGGACCGGGATCCCGGCCTCCGTAATCTTATCGCAGGTCTTGCCGGTGGCCATGAGGGAAAAGCCGCAGGCGTTAAAGCCCTCCGCGATCTCCACCAGCTCCGCTTTATCCCGGTCATTGACGCTCAGAAGAACCGTACCTTTGACGGGAAGCTGGCTCTTCGCCGCCTCCTCCGCTTTATAGAAGGCGTCGCCAAAATCTGAGGACAGGCCCAGCACCTCCCCGGTAGAGCGCATCTCCGGCCCCAAAAGCGGGTCTACCTCCGGAAACATATTGAAGGGGAAGACCGCTTCCTTTACGCCATAGTGCGCAAAGCGCTTCTCCCGCAGCCCCGGCACAGGACTCTCCCGGTCCGTAAAAGGCATCGTGACGATGTCTGTGGCGATCTGTACCATATTGATCCCGCAGACCTTCGATACCAGCGGCACGGTGCGGGAGGCCCGGGGATTGGCCTCGATGACAAACACCCTGCCGCCCTCGATGGCATACTGCATATTCATCAGCCCCACCACATGCATCTTTGCCGCAATCCGGCGCGTATACTCCTTAATCGTGTCCACCTGCTCCTGTGTCAGCCCCCTGGGAGGAATGATACAGGCCGAGTCGCCGGAGTGAATCCCTGCCAGCTCGATATGCTCCATGACCGAGGGCACGAAGACATTCTCTCCGTCGCTGATAGCATCCGCCTCACACTCCGTGGCATGGTGCAGGAAACGGTCGATGAGAATCGGTCTGTCCGGCGTCACACCCACGGCCTGGTTCATATAGAAGGTCAGGGATTCGTCGTCGTAGACCACCTCCATTCCCCGGCCTCCCAGCACATAAGAAGGGCGTACCATCACCGGATAGCCGATCCGGTGAGCCGTCTCAAGGGCCTCCTCCGTGTTCACCGCCATCCCGGCCTCCGGCATGGGGATATCCAGCTGCTGCATCATCTCACGGAAACGGTCTCTGTCCTCCGCCAGATCAATGGTCTCCGGCGTGGTGCCCAGGATATTCACGCCATATTTCTTCAGATCGGACGCCAGGTTCAAAGGGGTCTGGCCGCCGAACTGGGCGATGATGCCCACAGGTTTTTCCTTCTCATAGATCGCCAGCACATCCTCCAGCGTCAGAGGCTCGAAATACAGCTTATCGGAAGTATCATAATCCGTGGAAACCGTCTCCGGATTACAGTTTACAATAATTGTGGAGAAGCCCAGTTTTCTGAGCGCCTTGGCCGCATGGACACAGCAGTAATCAAACTCGATCCCCTGCCCGATCCGGTTCGGCCCTCCGCCCAGGATCATGACTCTGGGCCGGGAATCCCCGGCGGCGCTCTCCGGCGCAGTCTGTACCCGGCTCGTGTGATAGCTGGAATAGTAGTAGGCGCTGTCCTTTGTGCCGCTGACATGGACGCCCTCCCAGGACTCCACGATACCGGCCTTCACCCTGGCGTCACGGATCTGCTCCTCTGTCACGGACAGGATCTGGCTCAGATACTTGTCTGAGAAACCATCCTCCTTCGCCCGGCGCAGATCCGCCTGTGCCGGCACCTCATTCCGGTAACGGGCCGTCAGAGCCTCCTCTTCCTCCACCAGCTCCTTCATCTGCTCGATGAACCAGTGCTTCACCTTCGTCAGGGCATAGATCTCCTCCACGGTGGCTCCCCTGCGCAGCGCCTCGTACATGATAAAATGGCGCTCGCTGGTCGGGGTCGCCAGCATGTTCAGAAGCTCTTCCCTGCTCTTTTTATCAAATCCGCCCACATGGCCCAGGCCATAGCGGCCCTTCTCCAGAGAGCGGATAGCCTTCTGAAACGCTTCCTTGTAGGTCTTACCGATACTCATGACCTCGCCTACGGCCCGCATCTGCGTACCCAGCCTGTCCTCCACTCCTTTGAATTTTTCAAAGGCCCATCGGGCGAATTTTATCACCACATAGTCGCCTCCCGGCACATACCGGTCCAGTGTTCCATATTTACCACAGGGGATTTCATCCAGAGTCAGACCGCTGGCCAGCATAGCCGATACCAATGCGATGGGAAAACCGGTGGCCTTGCTGGCCAGAGCCGATGAACGGGACGTGCGGGGATTGATTTCAATGACAACGATACGGTCAGAAACGGGATCGTGAGCAAACTGTACGTTCGTGCCGCCGATGACCTCTATGGCATCCACGATCCGATATGCCTGCTCCTGCATTCTGGCCTGCAGATCTTTAGAAATGGTAAGCATGGGAGCACTGCAGAAGGAATCTCCGGTGTGCACCCCCACAGGGTCGATATTCTCGATAAAACAGACCGTAATCATATTGCCTCTGGCGTCTCGAACCACCTCCAGCTCCAGCTCCTCCCAGCCCAGGATCGATTCCTCCACCAACACCTGACCTACCAGACTGGCCTGCAAGCCTCTGGCGCATACGGTCTTTAATTCTTCCTTATTATATACCAGGCCGCCTCCGGCGCCGCCCATGGTATAGGCCGGACGCAGCACCACCGGATATCCCAGACGATCGGCGATCTGCAGCGCCTCCTCCACGGAATAGGCCACGTCGCTTTTCGCCATCTCCACACCCAGGGAGTTCATCGTATTTTTAAATTCGATCCGGTCCTCGCCCCGCTCGATGGCGTCCACCTGTACCCCGATGACCTTGACGCCATACTTATCCAGCACCCCGGCCGACTGAAGCTCCGAACACAGATTGAGGCCCGACTGGCCGCCCAGATTGGGAAGCAGCGCATCCGGCCGTTCCTTCTGGATGATCTGTTCCAGACGCTCCACATTCAGAGGCTCGATATACGTTACATCCGCTGTTTCCGGATCCGTCATGATCGTGGCCGGATTGGAATTCACCAGCACAATCTCATAGCCCAGGCTCTTAAGCGCCTTACATGCCTGCGTGCCGGAATAGTCAAACTCGCATGCCTGTCCGATGATGATGGGGCCGGAGCCGATGATCAGAACCTTGTGTACATCTTTTCTTTGCATAATGTATACCCCGCTCTTTCTTTGTGGTTTGTTTCCCTCAAATCCAGATAGTATCATAGCATACTTTAGCGGCGGGGGCAACTGGTCAATGTGCCGTATTTTAACAGGATTTGGCGGGGCTTATACGAATCTTTTCGGCAGTCCGGCCGGTGCAGGTACAAAAAGGCCAAAACCCGCAAACGTATTCCGTTTCTTTTACTCCAGCCTCAGGCGTATCACCAGCTTCCCATCCTCATACCACGCCCCGATCTCGCCGCCCATCCGTTCTGTCAGAATCCTGGCGATGGAAAGCCCCAGTCCGGAGGACTCTGTTTTACCCTCCACGGTAAAAAAACGGTCGAAGAGCCTTCCGGCCAGGACAGGATTCATGGATGCGGCATGATTCGAGAAGAGGATCTCCCCCTCCGTCGTAAGAATCACCTGCAAGTCTCCGTCGCTGTATTTCAGCGCATTATTCAGGATATTATCAAAAATCCGCGACAGGGCGTTCCGGTTCAGCCAGCGCCTGACGGGAATCTCCGAAAGCTTTACCTGGGGAACGATCCCCTTCTCCATGAAGGCAGCGTAAAACCCGGCCAGACTCTCCTCCAGCGCTGCATTCAGGGATACCTCCTCCCTCTCCTGCTGCGTGCTCCCGGGTCTGTCCCCTGCCTCCCTTCCGGCTATCATGAAATATTGAAACAGCTCCCCGGTAAGCCGTCTCATCGCCATGGTGCGTTCCGAGATACGCTCCAGATACCGGGACGCCCGGCGGACGGAGTCAGAGGGCACTGCCGCCTGGCCCTCCGACTCTCCGGTTATCCACGGCTCCTTCCTGAGAAGATCCAGATATCCACAAATCGCCGTGAGAGGGGTGCGCAGATCGTGGGAAACATTCATCACGGCCTCCCGAAACTCCCGGTCCCCCTGCTCATAGCGATGTCTCAGGTTCCGCAGAACCGTCAGTTCCCTGTTCAGAGAGGCAGCCAGGCGGCGGACGCTTCGGTCCTGACAGGAGACCGTAATCAGCGTATTCGTCTCCTGCCCCAGATGGGCGGCGAAATCCCGGCCTATCTCCTCCATGGCCCGTTTCAGCCGGTATATATAGAAAAACAACAGCATTACCGTCACTGTCAGAAATATCTCCCATGTCAACCGCCAGACCATATTTCCTCCCTTTGCCCCTGGCCTTATTTCAGATTTTTTCTGCGAAATGCCGCGCAGCCTGCCCCATGGACTACCATGGTGACCGCTGCCGAGTAAATCCACAGCCGATCCGGATTCTCCGGGCCGCCGCTGCCAAGCTGAATCGCCTGACCGCAGGGCAGAATATCCACCACCGTCCGGAAGACCGTCCGCAGTATTCCGGTTATATAGCCAGGATTCCTCTCCATAATCGGGATGGTTCCCTCCTCGGAGGAGATCAGGCCCGTTTTAATATATTCCGGCGCATTCAGGGACTCGATCATCACCCCTGCCACAAACATCAGCAGTGCCAGCACAGCCAGATTCACGATCAGGCCATAGCTCCGGCCGGGGATCAGCATGGAGATCATATTTGTCACCGCGGCGAAAGCCACTGTCATCATCAGGCAATCCCACAGCAGAAGCAGCGGGACAGCCGTGTGAAACTGCAGGCCCCCCATCAGAAATATCTCCAGGACGGTCACTAACGCCATGTAGATCGTGCCCATTGTAAGTCCCGCCATACAGCAGAAGACAAAACCGGAGAAATAGATCCGGTTCCTCCTGTGTCCTGCTATGATCTTATTGCGGATCGTGCCATAGCTGTAATCAGCTCCGATATAAAAGGCTCCGAAGACCGCCACTGCCTGTCCGATGACACTGGCCCACATGAAAAACAATCCGTCCGAAGCAGAGGACTCCTCCCATATCTGAGTGTAAAAAGATACGTCCGCTCCCGTCCGGATCCCTTCTTCTATGATTCTCTCCGTTCTCCCCAGGCTGTCCTGCCGGCTTATGACCAGAAAGAGAGCCGACGCTGTCATTACGGCCAGCAGACACCAGAATATCTTATCCTTCTTTAATCGCGCCATTCCGGCCAGGAACAGATTACTCATGACGGCCACCTCCTAACAGATTGACATAATAGCTCTCCAGACTGTCCTCCCTCTCCTCTATCGTCTCCACCCGGCAATTCTCACAGGCCAGAGCCGTCACCAGATCTGTCACATTCAGCCTGTCGTATATATCCGCCGCATGATCGGAGCAGACCGTATACCTGATTTGCCTCTCCTCCAGCACCCGGGACAGGGCCGTCATATCCGATACGGTGATCCGCGTATGTCTGCCGCAGGAGCGCTCCCATTCGGCGGCGCTGATCTCCCGCAGGATACGTCCCCTGTCGATGAAGCCATAGTGGGTGGCCAGCCGTGAGAGTTCGTCCAGAATATGGCTGGATATCAGTATGGTGATCTGCCTCTGCCGGTTCAGCTTCAAAAGCAGCTCCCGGATCTCGATGATCCCCTCCGGATCCAGACCGTTCACCGGCTCATCCAGCACCAGAAAATCCGGGCTGCCTGCTAAAGCCACGGCAATTCCCAGCCGCTGGCGCATCCCAAGAGAAAAATGCCCTGCCTTCTTTCTTCCGGTATCCCTGAGATCCACCATCTCCAACAGCTCCCGGACCCCTTCCATGGACGGCAGCCCCAGGATCCGGTACTGTTGGCGCAGATTCTCTTCTGCCGTCATATCCGGCCAGATGGACGGCGCCTCCACCATGACTCCCATGCGGCGGCGAACCTTATGGATCTCCCGGTCCGTATTCTTTATGCCGCAGAGAGTATAGGTCCCATGATCCGGCTCCTGCAAGCCGCAGATCAGACGGATCAAGCTGGTCTTACCGGCGCCGTTCTTACCCACGAAGCCATAAATCGCCCCTTTTTCCACCCGCATCGTACAGCCGTCCAGTGCCCGGAAGCGGCCGTACCTCTTGGAAAGATTCTCTGTGGTCAACATATATTCCATAATGTCTCCTCCTTTTTTCTGATGTCATCATAATACCGGCAAAAGGTTCAGAAAAGGAGTAAGAAGGGAGTAAAGATAAGGTTAAGATTACCGGCTGTCATTCCCTATCGAATTTCAGTTTGAAACCGATTCCCCAGACCGCCTCGATGCAGTCCCCTGCTCCGGCCTGGCGCAGCTTACGCCGGAGATTACTGATGTGTACCTTTAGGGAGCTCTCCATGCAGTCCGGCGTCTCCTCGCTGATTCTCTCCAGCAGCCGGGACCTGGTAATGACCTGTTCCGGATTCCTCAAAAGCAGCTTCAGGATCGCGAACTCCGTAGGTGTCAGCCGCACAGGCGTACCGGCCACCGTCACCTCCCTCGTCTCAGGATGAAGGATGAGCGCTCCATAACAGAGAAGCCTGGCTTCCTCTCTGCCCCGCAGCTGTACCTGGATCCTGGCCAGCAATTCCTGTGTGTCAAAGGGCTTCGTCACATAGTCCATGGCTCCACCCAGGAGAAGCTCCACCTTATCCTCCACAGTCCCCCGGGCACTGAGCACAATGACCGGGATCCCCCTGAGGCGAGGCAGAAGCTCTTCCCCGTTCATCCCGGGCAGCATCAGGTCTAAGAGGATCAAGTCCGGCGCCTCCCCTCTTAAAAGCAGCAGAGCTTCCGTACCGGACCACGCCCGCAGCACGCGGTAATTCTCCCGGGTCAGAAGCTCTGTGAGCATATCATTAATGTGAATGTCGTCATCGATCACTGCTATGGTTTTCATACCTGACCTCCACCGATCAAAACGGTCTTTCATCGCTCCATCTGTCTTTGTTATCATAAATTATAGGAAATGCTCTGCCATAAGTCAAGGCAGTATGGCGAAACCGTTCTCTTAATTCATACCCCAAAAGATGCCTTATCAAAAAAGGGCCGGGAATCTGTCGACACAGTTCCCGGCTCTCTGACCGCCATAAAAGCCATATGGTTTATTCGTTCTTATTTCCCGCCTGTCTCTTCCTTGCCGTCCTTCTTCTTTCTCTTTAACAGCACCAGTGCAATCCCTCCCACGGCTACGGCTGCTCCGCCGATACTCACCGGCAGCACCATGCCGCTCAGAGCGCTCTTACTGTCATCCTCTTCTGTCAGGAATCCGGGGCCCATGGGAGTATCCTGATCCGGGACGTCCTCCGTATCGCCTCCGGGCTGCGTCTCTTCCCCGCTTCCCGGGCCTAAGGGCGTAGGCGGCGCTACGATCTCCTCCGTCTCCCGGGCGGGCTCCGTCTCTTCTCCTCCCGGACCCAGAGGCGTATCCGGTCCCACTACATCCTCGATGTCAATGGCTCCCGGCCCTAAGGGTGTGGGCGGTGTCACCACCTCCTCCGGAGGCGTCACATAGACTACGTTCTCCTCGGTCTCGGTACGGATCACGGTCCCGCCGTCCACCGGGTTAACGATCTGGTTAATCGTGGGAGCCAGGGTGCTGGTGTACAGGAAAGTCAGCACGTTCCCCGCCGCATCGCCTGTCAGCGTCATGCTCTTGCTTGCCGCGTCGGCCCGGTAGCCGGTCACGGTCTTGGCGTAGGCGGTGATATCCGCTCCCGATTCGCCCATGGTAATCTGAGGCGTGGCCACTTCGGCTCCGCTCACGGCGTCCACATAGCGGATGGTGTATTCCACTCCGTTCTTTAAGGCAGCGTAGGCGATCACGTACTCGGCGTCGCCCTCCACCGGTTCACCGACAGCCACATCCGTCTTCCAGCCGGATACCCAGTAGCGGCCGGCATTCTCACCCAGCTCTACCTGCCCGGCCGTGGGCGGCGCCGGATGCTCTGCCCCGGCGGCTACGGTAACGGAGATGCTTCCGGTGGCTTTGCTTCTCTTCACCTGTTCTTCTCCGTAGGCCGCCACATACCCCTCGTACACATCCTCACTGAACTGTCCCAGACGGCCCGGGCGGAAGGTGACCCGGTAGGTCTTCTCCGGAGCCTCCGGCTGGCTGCCGGCGCCGGTCTGATTCCCCTGGGCAGCGGCACGGCTTCCCTGGGCTCCGGCCTCACTCTTTACTCCGGCTCCGTTTCCTTCTGCCTTTTCCTCCGCTCCCAGAGCAGTCACGCTCATCCCTGCCGTCATCATCAGGGCCAGACAGATGGCCAGCGCTTTCTTCACTCTGCCGTTTCTCTTCGCTCTCATCGTTTCCCTCCCTGCCTGTCAGCCTTCCTGCTTCTCTTCCTTTTTCTTCTTTATCAACAGCAGGACGATCACCAACGCAGCTCCTCCTGCCATCGCCATCAGGGGGATCACCGGCGTCTGGTCTCCTGTGTTCACCGAAGTCCGGTTATTCCCTGTCACCATCATTCTCTGAGCTTCCTCGGGACTCACAATCTCTCCGGTCACAGAATCCCGATACACGGTCCGCTGCTCCGTCACAGTCTGTACCTGAGGCGGATTCGGCCGGTTTACCACCTGATTCACCACCTCGGGCTCATTGTAGCCTACCTGAAACCGGAACTGGATCTGGCCGGTCTGAGCCTGATAGGAATTGCTTCCGGTCTCCCCGTCCAGGGTGATGGACAGTCTGACGACGGCCTCTTCTCCCCGGCCCAATGTGGTCACCATCCGATAGCCGCTCAGGGTGTCGTTTAATTCCTTCAGTCCCTGGTTCCCGTCCTGGACCGCCCTGCCTTCCCCGGAGGTCCCTCCGACGGTGACGGCCTGCGCACCGGCTCCGAAGATCACGGTACTCTCGCTCCCCCGGACCACTTCCAGCTTCACATGGTAGGAGGCGTCGTCCGCCACCTGCTGCAGGCTCTCCAGGATCTCCGTGTCCATAAAGAAATCCACGGTGCGCTCCGATTCGTTCTTTAGGAGAATCTCCTGGACCCGCTCCTCCGAAGGGAGCATATTCTGAAATTTCGTTCCGAAGTTAGCCGAACTGTCATAGTTCTCATAGCGAATCTCCTGGGTGCCGTCGAAGATCACCTCAGGGACCTGCCCGGTCTCCTCTGCTGCCCGGGACGGGGCGGCGCTCCCCAACAGGAGTGCCAGAGCCATGGCCGCGGCTGCCAGTCTTTTCTTTGTCTCTGTCTTCATGGCGTCCTCCTCCTGTCTAGTTCTCGATTCCTGTGATTACGCCGTCGGCCCCGATATGCAGGACCACGCCCCACTCTGACAGGGCAGCATCGGATGCCGAGAGCATCTGAATGGCATCGGCTTCCACAGTCAGCTCCACCGCCTTTCCGGCGTACTCATTTCCCAGAGAGGGGTCGATGGCCAGCAAATCCAAAAGGTTCTCTGCCGCCTCTCCAGGGGCCAGGGGGCTCGTGTAATAAAATACCAGACGTTCGCCGGTAGAGTATTCTTCGTCATAGATCCAGCCGTTCACCGCTCCTGTGGTCAGCGCGTCCAGCGCTTCTCCTCCCGACAGCAGGCCGATCTTCGATCCGTCCAGGCTGGTGTCTTTCATAAATTCATAAATCTGGGAGCCTTCCGTAGTCTCTTCCCACTGCCCCCAGCTCCGGGTCACCGTCACCCGGGTGTATAGCTCCGTATCCGCCGTATTGCTGACCGTCACGGATTTGGATACTTCTGATCCCGGCATTACCGCTTCTTTCAGCTGCAAGACCATGCTTCCGTCTGCCCGGGCCGTCTCTTCCCAGGCTGTCTCTTGCTCTGCTTCACTTCCCTGCGACAGCCGGATCGCCAGCTGCCTGGTGGTAATCTGATTCTGCACCGCGTCCCCGTTTGCCTGGAAATACGCCAGGGACCCGCCGATGATGGTGGCAAACAGCAGAGCAGCCGTGATTCCCATCAGCATTAGTTTCTTTTTCACTTCCCTCTCTCCTTTCCTTTCAGACATTCTGCCAGCGCCCAGCATGCCAGGGAGCCGGCAAAGATGGCTGCGCAAACGATGATTCCGGTGGTCGTATGCAGGCCGGCGGACAGGCGTCCCAGCAGAGGGATGCACAGGACTGCCTTCCCCACCAGCCGGGAGAAAGCCACCGGATCCTTATCGGCCTCCGGATTGGCATCTCCCTTGGTGATATATTCCTGTGTCTCTTCGTTGATTCCGATGACCCGGTGGGTCCCGGTCAGGTCCGTGTTTGTTCCCATTCGGAAGACGATCACATCTCCCACGGCCACCTCCCGGGGGGAGGCGTCCTTCACATAGACAACGCTTCCCACCGGATATTCCGGCTCCATGCTGCCGCTTACGATGCCGTAGATCTCATAGCCGAACCACTTCGGCAGATTCAGCGGCAGCACAACGATGAGAATGGCAGTCATCAGGAGAACTCCTGTCAGGTTTAGCAGTCTGGATCTCATAGCGTCGGAACCCTCCTTTGGATACCCGGATGATTTCCGGATCGCCAAACATCCGTTGTTCTTCTCTTAGTTCAGATCGGACGCGGCAGCGGCATCGCCCCAGCCGGTGATCTGTCCGTCCGCATTGGTATTGGCCGCGATGACCTCATTAAGATTCTCCGCCTGGATGGCCTCTGCCGTCAGAGCAATGCGGAATTCCTGACCCGCCGTGTTGTTCAGCCAGGCCCCGGGAATCGTCACTTCCGTAAACAGGGCAGCCGCGTTGGCATCGGGTTCGCTGTTCGTCAGCACTTCGCTGTAGTAGTAGACATCATCACCGGCGTCATAATACCATCTGGCGTCCTCCAGGATCCGTGCACGGAGCGCGGTGTCCAGGATTTCCAGGTCCTCCTCGGTGATCGTACTCCCCTCAGGGACCACATATTCCATGCGGACACGGATATAGGCGTCATGGGAGTCAGCATCCAGAACAACCGTCGGGTCCTTCGGCACGGTATCTCCGGGCATCACATCTCTGAACTCCAGCCCGTCTGTGACCGGGGTGGCATCCGCCGCCGGATGGTATGCTCCATCCTCATCCTGCTCCACAGGAGTCTCGACCAGAGCGATACCCACACTGCCCATGGTGATGATGTTTGTGGCCGTCTCTTCATCTGTGAAGTAGGCCAGCGTGGCTCCCACGCCGATGGCGGCGATCAGGCACAGGGCTATGAGCATGGATAGCAGTTTCTTCTTGTTCATAGGTCAGCTCCCCTTACTAAGTTCGTGCTTACTGGATTGAAAATGTGGCAGATGCCAGAGCGGAAGTATAACCGTTTTCCTGGTTGTCAGACTGCACGGCACACGCCATAATCTTAATTGCATCCAGGCTTACCGGTGTACCATCCTGATTATATAAGGTAGCAGTATCAGCAACATTAAGTTCTGTAAACAGCTTTGCAAGATCTGTCACACTGGTAGATCTGGGAATAATGCTGGGTGCTGTCTCACCACTTGCCTGATAAGCATAAATGCCATCCAGTTTTCCTTCCGGAACATCAACCTTTACCCAGTTCTCAGCATTCCAGTCAGCGGTGATACCGGCGGCAGCCAAAGCATCCAGACCCTCGATCTTTACAAACATGTAGCAGGCTGCGGAATTCGCCGCGATATGTACCTGGGGATCCTTATCCAGCACATCGCCCTGCATAATTCCGGTATAAGTGTTTTCCCGTACTCTGGCGGCACCTTCATCTGCCTCATGAGTATCGGGATCAACGGGCGCCTCATCCAGAGTAATCGCGTCAGCTCTGAAGCCATCGCCCACCGTAAAGGTGTTTGTTACCTGTTGTGACTGTCTGCTCAGTGTCGCCAGTGTAGCGCCTGCTCCCATGGCAAATACCAGGCAAAGGGCCACTGCCATCACGATTAAAGATTTTTTCTTCATCATTCTTTCCTCCGATTTTTATATTTTCAGTGGGATGTTGTCATACTTTCCCATATGTCTGATTTGTTATGTGAATTAGTCAACCCATCCTGTCGTTGCAATCGCATCGGTCCACTCTGTAAAACTCTGCGCATTCTGTACTGCACAGGCCTGAATCTGGATTTTAGACTCAAACTGCTCAGGAAGTTCCTCAACCTCGCCTGAGTACCCGATTCCGGTAAAGATCGGAGCTCCTACCATAATGTACTTCCCATATTCTTCATCCTCTTCGGTGTAATCCGAATAATTTACTACACTATAGTATCTGTAAATTCCATCGCCTGTCGTATCATCTTCCGCTGCTTCTGTTCCGTCCAGATTATAAACCTTTATCCACTGCGCGTCATTCCATCCGTCAACATAGATATTTTCGTTCTCAGCAGCCTCGATGCCGGTAACCTTTACAAATACGTAGGATTCTACCGAACCGCCGGTTAAATATACCTGAGGATCTTTGATTCTCTCATCTCCGGGAAGAAGATCCTGATATTCATTTTCCAGCACACGGGGACCGTTCGGATTCGTAATATCTGTCTCGTCTACAAGGATGGCCTGCTCTGTATCCGGATGGTCGGGATCGGGATCCGGATCCACATATCCGGTACCTACCGTAAAGCTGTTTGTTACCGTACTGGACGTGGAGGACAGATAGGCCAGTGTCGCTCCCACCGACAGCGCGGCTACTAACATACATGCCAAAACCAGTGTTAAAACTCTTTTTTTCTTCATTTCGTTTTCTCTCCTTTATTCTTTTTTGTTCTTTTTGATTCCTTTTTATTGTCCGCCTTATCCTTCTTTGGATCCTCTGCCTCCAGAATCTCCGGTATAAAGGTAAGGAGAATAATTACTACCAGCACCCCGCATACCGCTGCGATCCCGATTGGTGTCTTTATATAGATACTGACGAATCCCAGATACGGTACATGGAATACTTCACGGCCTACGATGTCTGCATAGGGGATCGGATTTCCGTCCTCCGCCTCATTGGCATCGCCCTTGGTTGTCACTTCCCCGGCTTCCCGGTCGATCCGTGTGATCCGGTGTGTCACCACCGTGTCTTTGCTGAGACGGTAGGTGATCACATCCCCCACTGCCAGGTCCTGAGGGTCTGTCTCCTTCACGGAGATCAGCGACCCTACCGGAATCCCCGGTTCCATGCTTCCGGTGAGCACAGCCATGTTCTGGCAGCCGGTCAGGGCCGGTATCACCATGATACCTGCTACCACTGCCAGGCACAGCAGTATCACTCCGGATAAAAATCCACATATCTTTTTCAGCATAGTGTGTTCTGCCTTCCTGAACGAGTCTTTCGATGCTGATCTCTGCTCTTATGGCATCGTGTTATCCACCGTCGCGTTCTTTGTGTTATTTACCGTCGCAAAGGCGTCCGCTATATCTGCTGCCGTAATCGTTTCCCCTGCCGGCGTAACTGCTGCCGCGATAATGGATTCTTCATAAATCGTGATCTCGAAATCCTGGGAGAAGAAATTGCTAAACCAGACTTCCCGCATCAACGTCTCTGTCGATGCGCCCCCGGCAACAGGGAGGAGATAATAATAGTAACCGTCTTCTCCGTATGTCCAGTTTTCATCTCTGCCGATTATAGCGATTTCTCCCTCTCCGACACTGCCTGGTTTCTCTGCGCCTGCTTTTATATCGGAGACATCTGCAAACACACTTGCGGGACTTACCGCCACACGCACCCTCACGTATATGGATGCCGAGCCATTGTTATTCACGGCTACCTGCTTGGTCACATGACTCAGGCCAGGACCTAACGGTATATCCGGCACTTCCACCGTCTCCGGTATCTCCGTCTTCACGTCGACGTCCTTTGCCGTGAACACATTTTGCACCAGATTCGACTGTGCCGCCACTGCCGCGAGAGTGGCGCCTGCTCCGATCAGGCTTATCAGCAGGGCGGCCGTCAAGACCCGCAAACGTGTCCACTTGATCTTTTTCATGGTCAATCCTCTCCTTCCTCGTCTCCGTCTTCATCTCCGATGATAGTAAGAGCACTTGCTCCCTCCGGCACTATTTTATATCTCTCCTGATGCCATGTGACTTTATTCCTGCCGTCTTCATCTCTTTCAAAACGGAAGCCGTTTGTCACTACATCCGTATGCGTCAGCGTGGTGGAATCGCTCTCCTTTGTATTGATAAACCCTACTTTGGCATTCCGGGCTTTTGTATCTGTCATTCCGTCTTTATCCATGCCGATCTTTACCGTGATGGACTTCGTCCCTGTTTCTGTCAGGCATTCATTCCCTTCGATTGCCTCTGCCTTTACAAATCCATAGCGGAGCGTATCCAGCTCTGTGATCCGGTAAATTCCTTTTTCCAGATTGTTCTGAGAATCCTGAAGGCTTTCCGGATCCCAGATCCCGGTCGCCTGGCTGTCTGCCGCATTCTCTGTGAACCGAACGGTGCGATACCAGGTCTGCTCTGCTTCTCCGCTTTCATTCAGCTTTTCGATCTTGAAAGTGAAGATCGGATCTCCGTACCGGAAGTCGGCCTTTGTCAGAGACGGATTCACAGTCTTTGTGATCTGAATGGAACCGGCCACCACATTGACCGTGTAGATTCCTTCTGCTGAAACACTTCCGGCTGACTGGCCGGAAGAGCCTGACAACGGTTCTTCCGAAGAAGTATAGGTCACCGTAATCTGATACTTCTCCGCTTCTGTTCCCACTGTCTGAGCTGGGTGGTCTGTCAGTTCATTTCCTTTAAGTATCTTTAGCTCATATGTGAATTTACCTATCTGGCTACTATTATAGGAATACCACTTTTCCACTTTTCCTCCGTGGATCAATGTCTGCCATTCCGTGTCTGAAAGCGTCTTAACTGCCTCAAGATTCACCCCGTCAGCCGTCAGGGAAGGAACCAGCTCCGCCAAATAACTTTCAGGTGTGACTGTCTCCCCCTTGAATACTGTAATCTCTTTCGATTCTATCTTTAAGGGAAGCAGCTTTACATTTACCGCAGGCGGATCAAAGGGAATCTCTGAATCACCTACCCGGATAAATGCACTGCCATTTGTCGGAATATTATTTCCTCCTATGAAATCGCCCTTGGCCCTAACCTGAAAACTTTCTGTCCACGCTGTGACTTTGCTCAGATCATCATAGTGCCATTCCACATATACTTTTCCGTCAGTATCCTTTGTAAGTGTTCCTGCTCCGACATTTCCTCCCACAACAATCGGATTACCCTTTGCATCAACCACCTCAAAGTGCGGATCAATGTAGTCTACAATCGTAACGTTCTTCATTTTTTCCGCTTCAGAACGATCCCATGTGGATTTTAATGTGATGGTAAACAGTCGTCCACTTGTATCACCGGCCGCTGGTATTGCTGTTTTTTCATTCTTTATAGTCGGGTCATCTCCATTCTTATTTGTCACTGTTACCCCGACATCGCCAGCCAGCTTACCGGCAACAGAGACGCTGCCTGACAGGCTGCCCATATTCTCAGGGAATCCGTCCTCACCCGTTGCGATAGAATTTCCGTCAATAATCAGATCGTATACCTTTGAGGCTTCATCTATCTTATATGTGGCAGTATAGCCCTCCGCCGGTATCTCCCTCACATCAAAGGAAATACCATAAGGTAACTTCGGAATTTCTATCGTCTGACCTGCTTTTACAAAAACAATCCCGTTTTCCGCTGTTTTAGGTCCAGACTCACCTTCGATCTGATATGACCCGCTGTACTTCTTGCCTCCAATTATCACCTCGAATCGGAAAGTCTCTTCCTTAGCCGTCCCTTCTACCTTCTTTGTGATTTTCAAGGTTCCTGTCTGACTTACCGTATTTATAAATCTGACATGATTTACTTCTGAAGCATTTAATACTTCTGTTCCAAATGTGGGAATCGTTACTCCGTCTTTGTTTTGTTCTATTTCAACATTGTTACCGGATGTAACCTCGTATCCGCCAAGATAGACTCCCGTTTCTTCCACACTGTATTTCGCTTCCTTATCAACCTCATTAAACAGTGCCGCATGACCAGCCTTTAAGGTAAAATATCCGTTTTGATCCGTAATTCCTGTAGTCAGTTCCGCGCCTTCAGCACCCAGGACAGTAAAGTCACGGTTGGCAATCGGCTTACCCTCTTCATCCCTTAATCTGAACTGGAATTCAATCTGACTGCCATCGGCATTTAAGTTTTTATCCCCTTCGGAAAGCTCCTTCGCGATCGTGACGGCCCCTTTGGGAATGACTGGCAAATTAAATTTTACTTTCAGATTGGAAGCCGCTCCGCCGCGCTCCATATACCACATATTTAATGTATGACTGCTGAAATTCGGGAATATGTAGCCGGTTTTCTCTTCACCGTTATCTTCTGTCCAATGGACTTCTTTCCACTCAGTTTCTACTCCGGCATCCTCAAATAACTTTTTAAGCGTCGTCTTCCCGATCTTTTCAACTTCAACCTCACCAGTCGAAAAATTAATAGTACCTGTTCTGGCATCATGAGCGCCGCCCAAATCCAGAACCAACACGCCGTCAATGTATACCCAGAGATCATCATCGCCGTTAAATTCATATATCATCGGCTTATCATTATAGATACCATCTTTTGCCTGATAAAAAGTGGTGGAAAGTTCCATGCCAAAGTTATAATCTACCGCGCTGATGCCATCCTCTGCGTATCCGTCAACAAGGTAAACTTTTTCATTATATCTTGGATCATTTTCGTCCAATGGTTTTCTGTCGGCTCTGTACAGATTTCGGTTTCCCTTGAAGTTTGAAGGATTAAAGGTATTATATGGTAAGAAATTTCCTCTGTTATATATTTTCTCATACCCCGTCGTATCTCCGACATTCGAGGGATTTGGAATCTCAGGTGTAACTAACTCTTTATATACCGTAAACTGCCTATTTGTTGTATCTAAAACTGCTGCATTTTCTCCAGAATTGTAATAGTAATATCCGGTTTTATCATATTCGGTTTTTAAGAATAAATAGTTGACTCCTGTTGTTATTTCGGTGCTGTCGCCCCCTATTGTAAATCCATTTTGAAACAGCTCCTGAAATGACAGCTGCTGACCCATGTTGTTGACAGGTCTTTTAATTCCATAATTATTATCACTTACAAATTCAGGATACCCAGCATCATTTAATTTACTGCTCAGAATCCCCTGTTTAACGCCTCTCCCGGGTGCATCATCATCCTCACTGTATGCCCAATCAGCTCCTTCAAAAGCCTTTGCCGGCCAGTTGACCATGTTAATCCATATTCCTGCCGTCGCCGAATCAATGGTCTCAACCAGATGCAATTCATCCCCTGTTCCTTCTTCAACTTTTGTATAGATCAGATAAATATTAACTATTTCTTCTTGGAGCAATATTTTTTCCGATTCGCTTTTTTTATAAAAGAAATTATTTTGTTCATCACGTCCTATAATCTCAATCTCTTCTTCAAATGGAGTATTGATATTAATCTTTGCACATTCATATATATATTCTCCATTATCATCTCTTAAAGTCTGTTGAGCCAATGTTGCGAGGACATATTCCTTTCCTCCTTGCACATACTCCAGCTCTTCATTTGCATTTCCAATCATTTTGTATTCGTTAACAGTTCCATCGTACCAATGAGGATTTAAACGAATCGCTCCATAAGCACCTGTCCATACAATCACATATATCGAGAACGACTCCACATTCATCGTCACCGACTCCACCGCCGGCTCCTGCTCCGCCATCTCGATGGCTGCCTGCCCGGTCAGGTTCTCTACCACCACCTCATCATTCTTCTCCGCCAGATGATGTACTTCTACGGTAGTGTCCTCCGACACCGTATCCGGCACCGCGTTCTCGGCGAAATTCATGCTCACTTCCACATTTCCGGCAGGCTCCACTTCCGCGCCGTCCACCAGGAAGCTGATATCATATGCCAGAAAGCCTTCCACGGTCTTTCCCGCGCCGGAGCTCTCCTCCAGCTTCTCGGAAATCATGTCGTGCTGCTTATTGATCTCTTCCGCCTCCTGCTTCTCGGCAAAGGTCATCTCCTCTGTCACATCTTTCTTAAAGATAGGAGTCACGGACAGCTCCACGCCCTCCGGCAGCACACCCTCTCCGGCATGTACACGGATCGTCACGCTGGCGTCCTCGTACTGTCCGTCGAAAGCAGGGGAGCGCATCTCTTCCGTCTCCTCCTGGCCGGTCTTTGCAGACTGCTCTTCGTCCCCGGTCTCGCCCGCCGCCGGTTCTTCGGTCTCGGTCTCCTCTGTGGCAGCCCCTGTCTCTGTCTTCGTCTCTTCCGCGGAAGTCTGCTTCTGATCCGGCTCTGTCGCAGCGTCCGTCTCCGGCGTCTGTGCAGCCTCCACGGTCTCTGCCTCTGTCATGCTCTCATCGGCCACATTCTCTGTGTTCTCAGACGATCCTTCCTCAGAGGGCGCCGCTTCAAGGCTCTCATTCCCCGCCGTCTCTTCGGCCGCGGTCTCTGCCGCCGCAGTCCCGCCGTTATCCGGCGTCTCCTCCGGCAGAGTGTTCTCCGGCTCCGTCAGTTCCTCTGTCCCGGAGGCTGTCATCGTATCGGTATTCCGGCCGGTCCCGTCTCCCGGCTGCGCCGCCGTCTCAGCCTGCACCATGTCCGTGCTGCTGGCCATCGTCGTCAGCGAATCCGTCGCCAAAAGCGCCATACACAGCACCATCGCAAGTATCTTTTTCAGTGTCTTACGCTTCATGATCTCCTCCTATATCTTCAGCATTCTCTTCGCCTGTCTTCGACTGACTGTCCAGCGCGCTATCCATCAGCTTAATCAGCTCCAGTGCGCTTCGGAACGACTGTATTTTTTCCTTCTCTGCCCATGTCACCTGTCCCTGCCAGGTAGCATTCTGCCGGTACTGCACATGCACGATGAAGGTCGCCTGGCCGGCTCGCCTGCCCTTTAATTCTTCTCTTCCCACGACTGTCACCCGCTCTTTCCTGAATCTGTGCTCCCGTCTCCCGGTCGCTGTTGGTTCTGTCTATCCTCTGTACCGGCCAGAAGCCGTATGCATCGCGCCGGCCTTTGGCACATCCTGTCTGAGACTGTCCCTGCGGACTTTTTTCGTTTTGTTTTCTCCATTGTAAACCCTTCCCCATTAAAGCAGCCATTAAAAAAATCCTTTTTCTGAACGAAATTTTATTTTTGTTTTCATTTTTTATCCTGCGAGGTTTCTGATATATATTGTTAATATATAGAAACAAGCGAGAATCAACCCTTATATTTTGCACAAATTGTATTAAAACTGACAGTTTTCCTTCGCAGGCTTCCTCCCCTCCGGCCTTCTGTCTTTTCCATACGTCAAAGAGCCGTCGCTTCAAAGCGACGGCTCTTCTGTCCTTATCTGGCTTTTCACTTTCTGTACTGCTAACGCCTTCCCTCCTGTTCCTCGATCTGCGCCTCCTCGCGGCAGGACTCCGCTTCTCTTTGGTATAATCCGGCCTGTACCAAGAAACATACTCCCAGGCCGCCCAGAACGCCTCCGGCCAGTGTGACCTGTCCGGCTGACATGGCCAGCCCTGCGGCTGCCATCAGCAGAATCACAGCCGCTGACAGCCAGGCACGGCCCAGGGTCCCGGCATAACCGGCCTTGTCCTCCCAGGTGCTGTGCAGCTCGAAAGGACCGTCACCGGCCTGCCGCCCCACCAGCATGATTTCCTTATTATAGGAGCCCGGACTTGTGGCTATCTGTCCGGCCCCCTGGCCGTAGGGCCGCCAGGCCACCTTCCCCACAGACCAGTTCAAATTCACGTTTTTATAAAACACGTCGTACCCCATCTCCTCCAGAAATGTCCGGTACTCTCTGCTCTTGTGGGAGGACAGCTGTCCGACGAACTCCGCACGATATTCATAGCTGCCCGGAGCACAGGGTTCAAACTCATATTTCAGCTTCCCCGTCCCGGTCAGACGCCAGCCCTCTGCCGCCATCCGGTTGAGCCACCTCTCCTGCGGGCGTACCAGATTAGCGAAATAGCGGTAACACACACGCCGCTTTCTGTCCTCTGCCTTTTTGGCTCTCTCCCTCTTATCCATACAGCGCCTCCTTCTCTGTGTCTGTCTCCGTGCATTCTTCCATGATCGCCGCCGCCGTGTCAGCCAACGCCCGCAGTCTGGCCAGCTCCCCCGCCGCGATCTGTCGCCCGGTATCTGTGATCCGGTACTGCTTTCTCCTGTCGTCGTCCTCCCCTGCCGGTTCGATCCATCCCTTTCGGTTCAGTGTGTTCAGCGCTCCGTAGAGAGAACCGGCTCCCAGCACCAGGCGCCCCCGGGTCTGCTCCTCTATAAACTGCATCACCGCATAGCCGTGGCGGGGCCGGTACAGTGACAGCAGGATGAAGAAAGTCACCTCCGTCAGGGCGCCCGACTTGACATGATCCCGCATATATTTCCCCTCCTTATTACGTTTAATGTAATAATACTATATCACTAAACGTAATACATGTCAAGGGACCGGCGGATTGTGTCCTCTCATGTGCCGCGCGCGCACAAAAACGCCCTCAGGATCATCCTGAAGGCGTTCTCGCAGGGATTTGCTCCGGCTTATTCTCTCTGTTGTCCGGGGGGACATCACAACAGTTCTCTCGTCTTTCGGGCCCGATACGGCCCAGGGAATGATGTCATGCTTCCCAAAAGGGGCTCATTCTTCTTCCCGGTACGCGATGGCCTCCACCTCGCACAGCACGCCCTTGGGCAGCGTCTTCACCGCCACGCAGGACCTGGCAGGCAGGCTGACAAAATACTTCTCATAGACACTGTTAAAGGCGGGAAAATCCGCCATGTCCGCTAAAAAGCAGGTGGTCTTCACCACCTTTTCATAGGAGGAGCCGCCGGCAGCCAGCACTTCTCCCACATTCTTACAGGACTGCTCCGCCTGCTCGGCGATCGTGTCCCCGGCGATCTCCCCGGTCTCCGGAATCACCGGGATCTGACCGGATGAAAACACCAGGTTACCCAGGATCATTCCCTGGGAGTAGGGGCCGATCGCCGCAGGAGCCTTTGTCGTGGAAATCTTCTTCATTATCTTTACCTCCGTTTTAAATAGATATCTGAATGCTGTTATTATATACGCCTGGAAAGAGGCCTGTCAATCCTTTTTCCTTCTTCGTTCTGCCTTGACTCTGTCTACGCAAAGTGATAAAATAACATAAGAAAACCCAAGGGGAGGATATGTTTTATGGGCAAGTCAACACCTTTCATCACCGAAATGGATTGCTATCTGTTCGGCAATGGCACTCACTATGAGATCTATGACAAGCTGGGGGCGCATCCTGCCACGAAGAACCGCAGGAAGGGCACGTATTTCGCTGTCTGGGCTCCTCATGCGGCTTCTGTCAGCCTGGTGGGCAATTTCAATAACTGGGACGCTTCCGCCACGCCCATGACCGCCATCGCCACCTCCGGTATCTATGAATGTTTCGTACCTGGTATCGGACCCGGCGAGCTCTATAAGTACGCGATCCATACCCAGGCCGGCGACGTGCGTCTGAAGGCCGATCCCTACGGTTCCTATGCGGAGCTGCGTCCGGCCACCGCTTCCGTCGTCGCCGATCTCTCCGGCTTTACCTGGAGCGACAGCGACTGGATGAGGCAGCGCAGAGAAACCGATTTCCGCACCGCTCCCTACGCCATCTATGAGGTTCATCTGGGCTCCTGGCGTAAGCAGGGCGAGGAATTTCTGAATTACCGCCAGCTGGCCCATCAGCTGGCCGATTATATAGAGGATATGGGGTATACCCATGTGGAACTCATGGGTATCGCCGAGCATCCCTTCGACGGGTCCTGGGGATATCAGGTGACCGGTTATTATGCCCCCACCTCACGCTATGGCACACCTCAGGACTTCATGTATATGGTGGATTATCTGCATAAGAACGGCATCGGCGTCATCCTGGACTGGGTTCCGGCCCATTTTCCCCGGGACGCCCACGGACTGGCCGACTTCGACGGGACGCCCACCTATGAATATGCCGATACCCGCAAGGGCGAGCATCCCGACTGGGGAACGAAGATCTTTGACTATGCCAAGCATGAGGTGTCCAATTTCCTCATCGCCAACGCCCTGTACTGGGTGGAGCAGTTCCATGTGGACGGCCTGCGGGTGGATGCCGTAGCCTCCATGCTCTATCTCGACTACGGTAAGAAGGACGGCCAGTGGGTGGCTAACCGCTACGGAGGGAATCAGAACCTGGAGGCCATCGACTTCTTCCGCCATTTAAACGGTATCATGAAGAAACGCAATCCCGGAGCCGTGGTGATCGCCGAGGAGTCCACCGCCTGGCCCATGATCACCGGAGATCCCGCCGACGGCGGCCTGGGCTTCTCCTTCAAATGGAACATGGGCTGGATGCATGATTTCCTGGAATATATGAAGCTGGATCCCTATTTCCGGAGCCATAATCATAATAAGATGACCTTCGGTATGACCTATGCATGCAGCGAGAATTTTATCCTGGTGCTCTCCCATGACGAGGTCGTCCATCTGAAATGCTCCATGCTGTCCAAGATGCCCGGCTATCCCGACGATAAATTTGCCAACCTGAAGGTGGGTTACACCTTCATGACCGGCCATCCCGGCAAGAAGCTTCTTTTCATGGGCCAGGATTTCGGTCAATGGCACGAGTGGGACGAGAAAAAAGAGCTGGACTGGTTTCTCCTCGACGAGGACAAGCACCGCGACCTGCATCATTTCTATCGCGGCCTGCTTCGTCTCTACAGAAAGACGCCGGCGCTCTACGAAAATGATTATGACTGGACCGGCTTCGAGTGGATTAACTGTGACGACAGCTACCGCAGCATCATCAGCTTCGTCCGCAAGAGCAAGAACGGCCGGGGGAATCTGCTCTTTGTCTGCAATTTCACCCCCATGGCCTACGACGATTACCGCGTGGGAGTTCCCTGCCGTGGCCGCTATACTCTGATGATGGACGAGAAAAACGGCCTCTGCGAGAAGATCGGCGACGCCCACTCCTTCCTGGCAGCCAAATCCCCCTGCGACGGCCGCGACTACTCCGTCGCCACCCCTTTGCCTGCCTACGGCATCCGGGTTTACCGCTTTGATTATCCGCCCACGCCCAAGAAAAAGATTGCCGCGAAAAAGGGCGAAGGTATGGAGAAAGCCGGCGACATAAAGAAGACAACAAAGACCACACGCACAAAGAAGAAGACAGAAAAGTGACAAATACGGATATGAGCATCGACAGCAAAAACAGCAGCAGTACCCAACCAAAAGACGCCGGACAAAAAAACCATGTCCTGTCCGAGATATTGGACTGGCTTCGGATCTTCTTCATAGCCGCCGCAGGCGCATGGCTGTGCAACCATCTCCTGATTATGAATACCCAGGTGCCCACAGGTTCCATGGAAGACACGATCCCCAAGCCCAGCCGCATCATCAGTTCCCGCGTCCATTACTGGTTCGGCGATCCTGAGCGGGGAGACGTAATCCTCTTTGACCCGCCTGACGGAGACGAGTATTATTATGTCAAGAGGGTCGTCGGGATGCCGGGAGAGACTCTCCAGATTACGGACGGCCGGGTCTATATCAATGGTTCCGACGTGCCTCTTGACGAGCCATACCTGCGGGAGACGCCCACCGGCAGCTTCGGGCCCTATGTCATTCCGGAGGGCTGCTACTTCGTCATGGGGGATAACCGAAATCACAGCAATGACTCCCGCTACTGGCAGAATTCTTTCGTCGCGCGGGAAAACATCTACGCCAAGGCTATCTTTGGTTACTGGCCGCGGCTGTTCTGGATTCGATGAACATACCGGATATGTGCGATATAAGCGTCCGCCGGACGCAGTACAGGGGAGCGCAGATGCGCTCCCCTGTCTCACTCTTTGAAATCTTACAGTCAGGAATATTCTCTTTCACAAATAATTATTTCATACTCTCCAGACGGTCAGAGATCTGCTGCAAACGCTTGCTGGGCGTATAATCCTCGATTCCCAGCGCCTCTCTCCACCGATCCGCCGTATCCACCAGATTATCTACCAGAACTACAGATTTGCTGTTATACCGGCCGGTCTTGCTGTGATCGCTGTCCACCAGCTTCACATTCTCGATCTCGCTCTCCTTTGTGATATCTAGGAGCGTTCCCACCAGCTCGATGGCATCCGCCACCATCATATCCGTGTTCATATGGTCATATACGGTCTTCAGCATACCGGTATACTTGCTGGCCGGCATATCTTTGACCTCGTCATAGATGGCCATCAGCACACGATACTGCCGGTCGTTTCTCTTATAGTCAGAGTCAATCTTACGCACACGGCAGTAGGCCAGTACCTCGGCTCCGTCCAGGATCTGGGTGCCGCCCTTTAGTCCCCAGGCCGCATAATAGTCGCCCATATGCTCCGCCTCCTTGTCGGTCAGCGTCAGCTCCAGACCGCCCAACAGATCCACCATCTCCTCCATGGCTTTGAAATTGATCGTAAAATAGTTCTCGATGTCGATATCAAAGTTTTCCTCGAATGTCTGCACTGTCAGAGCCGCGCCTCCATAGGCATAGGCATGGGTCAGCTTATCAAACCCTTTGCCGTCGATATAGACCAGCGTATCACGGGGCACTGAGGAGAGTACCACTCTCTTCTCCTCCTCGCTGACAGAGAGCACGATCATCGCGTCGCTGCGCTTACCCTTATAGCTGTCCGTCTCGCCGTCCACACCCAGCAGCAGATAATGATGCCAGCCTTCGTCCTGTGTCAGCTCGAAGTCCTCGCTGGCCTCCAGAGTGGAATTCACAAGATCCGCATTCAGAGTGGGGGCATTGGGATCCACCGTCTCATCCTCCTCATCGTCATTGGGATCGTCCACCACCTGATTAAAATCTATGGGGGTATTCTCCTCCGGTTTGCTCCTGGTCAGAAGAAATACGATCGCCAGCAGGATCACCAGAATCACGATCAGCACGATCAGGATCGCTGTGGATGTATTTTTTTTCTTCTTTTTTTTCTTTTTTGGGTCCGAATTTGTGTTGGTATTTGCACTTGCCATTGGGGCATCCTCCGTATTTTTGATTCCTGAGCTGTCTTTAGCTATATCCTTTTCTTGTCAAATCATACGCTCACAGAGTTATATTATAACGCCCGATGCCTGAAAAAACAAGGTTTTTTCAGGCATCTATCTTACACATTTCTTACGATTCTTCGTCTTTTTCCAGGCAAAATCCTGACGCGCCAGTCCGTCCCGGCCCCTGTCCGTCTTTCGTAAGCGTCAGACCTCTTCCGGTTCCTTCTCCTCCCTGGCCTTAAGCAGAGTAGCGATATAGCTCTCCAGAAGCATCAGCGCCGGCCTGTTATGTCCTCCTCTGGGCACGATCAGATCCGCGTACTTCTTACTGGGCTCGATGTACTTCTCATGCATCGGCTTCACCGTGGTAATATACTGATTCAGCACAGACTCCACGCTGCGCCCTCTCTCCTTCGTATCCCGCAGGATTCGCCTGGTCAGGCGCTCCTCCGCATCGGTATCCACGAAGATCTTCAGATCCATCAGCTCCCGCAGCTCCTCATTTTCCAGCACCAGAATCCCCTCTATGATAATCACGGGCTTCGGCTCCATCCATACCGTCTCCTCCGCCCGGTTATGAAGCGTATAATCATAGGTGGGATGTTCGATGCTGCGCCCTGCCTTTAAATCCCGGATATGGCGCACCATATAGTCCGTCTCAAAGGCCCCCGGATGGTCATAATTCAGAAGCGTCCTGTCCGCAAAGGGCATGTCGTCATGGGCGCGGTAATAATTATCATGTCCCAGCACCTGAATCTCCCCTGTGAAGCGCTCCTGCAGCTTCTTCACGACCGTAGTCTTCCCGGATGCCGATCCCCCTGCGATACCGATAATCGTAATCTCCATACCTTTCTCCTTTTCGTAAAACAGCCCCTCTGTCCTCTTTATCCCTGTTCGTTCAGGCGGCTCAGGCGTTCCGCCTGGTCGGCTGCGATCAGATTCTCTATGATCTCATACAGATCCCCGTCCATCACCGAATCAATCTTATATAACGTCAGCTTGATCCGATGCTCCGTCACCCTGCCCTGGGGAAAGTTATAGGTGCGGATCTTCTCCGAACGGTCGCCGGTACCGATCTGGCTGCGCCGGTTCTCCGCCTCCTCATTCTGGCGCCGCTCCAGCTCCATATCGTACAGCTTGGAGCGCAGAAGACGGAATGCCTTCTCCTTATTCTGCAGCTGGGATTTCTCCGTCTGACTGTATATCACGATCCCGGTGGGGATGTGGGTCAGACGCACGGCCGAGTCCGTGGTATTTACGCACTGTCCCCCATTGCCGGAGGCGCGCATAACGTCGATGCGGATATCCTTATCGTCGATGACCACATCGAATTCCTCCGCCTCCGGCATGATGGCCACCGTGGCTGTTGAGGTATGGATCCTCCCGCCGGACTCTGTCTCCGGCACCCTCTGCACCCGGTGGACGCCGCTCTCGTATTTCAGCTTGGAGTACGCCCCCTGGCCGCTTATCATGAATTCCACTTCCTTCATGCCGCCCAGTCCGCTCTCGCTGACTCCCAAAAGCTCCACCTTCCAGCGCTGCCTCTCCGCAAAATGTACATACATCCGGTAAAGCTCCGCCGCAAAGAGAGCCGCCTCATCGCCGCCGGCCCCGGCCCGGATCTCCACGATGACGTTCTTATCGTCATTGGGATCCTTTGGCAAAAGCAGAATCTTCATCTGCTGCTCCAGCTCCTCGATCTTTTTCCTGGCCCCGGCCAGCTCTTCCTTGGCCATGGCTCTCATCTCCTCGTCGCTCTCCTCTTCCAGAAGCGCCAGACTGTCCTCCGCGTCCTGCTTCGCTGTCTTATAGGACGTATACGCTTCTACCAGAGGAGAGAGCTCCGCCTGCTCCTTCATCAGCTTCCGAAACTGTGCCGGGTCCGACGCCACATCCGGGGTGGCCAGCTCTGCCTGCAACTCTTCAAAACGTATCAATATATCTTCCAAACGATCAAACATCTCGATAAACTCCTCTCACCACACGATCCAGGCCCGCCAGATCCTTACGGATCCCGACCTCCTCAAAGCCGGCCGACACAAGGAGCCGCTGCACAGCTGCTCCCTGATCGTATCCGATCTCCAGATACAATCGTCCTCCCGCTCTCAGCCATCCGGGCGCTTCCGCCGCCAGCCGGCGGTAGAAATACAGGCCGTCCTCCTGCCCGTCCAGGGCCATCCGGGGCTCATACTCCCGCACCTCTCTTTGCAGTCCGTCGATTACGCCGCTGGCGATATAGGGCGGATTTGACACAATTACATCATAGCGGCTTCGTGAGGGCAGCCCTTCAAACAGGTCTCCGGCGAAGATCCCGGCCTCCACTCCCAGAGCTCTGGCATTTTTCCCGGCCACGGACAGCGCCTCCGAAGACAGATCCGACAGCGTCACCTCACAGCCGCCCAGCCTGGCTAAGGACAGGCCGATACAGCCGCTGCCGGTACACATGTCAAGCACCCGCCGGCCGGAGAGTCCCGCGCTGCCTCGTCCCTCCTCCAGCACCCACTCCACCAGCGTCTCCGTATCCTGTCTGGGAATCAGCACGCCCGGCCCCACCATAAAGGGAAGACCCATGAACCATGCGCTTCCCAGCACATAGGCTAACGGCATCCTTTCCGCGCGAAGGGCCAGCCGCTCATAAAAGCGGCCCGGAACGGACAGCGGACTTTCTCTTTTCTTCCATAGATAGTCTGCCCGGCTGATCCCAAAGGTATCCTCCAGAATATACCAGGCATCCAGCGACGCCTCCGGGACGCCTGCCCGCTCCAGCTCCCCCGCAGCCTCCCTAAGCAGCTCCTCATAAGAGGGCGTCCTCTCTGTGCTACGGCTCACCGTTTTCTTCCTCCTCAGCCCGTTCCCGGGAGGGCTTCTTTACCTCCTCCTCCGGGACCGTGAGACCGAAATTCTCCTGCAAATAGGCTCTCCAGTCAAAGACCGCCTCCACCGAAGCGATCGCCACCCGGATCATATCGTCGTCCGGCTCTCTGGTCGTCAGCCCCTGGAGCCACAGCCCCGGACGGCTCAGCCCATTGATGACAGGGGAATCGCTGCGCCCGGCCAGCTTCAGGAATTCATAGGACAGACCTGTGATCACCGGAAGGAGCAGGATCCGGCTGAGCATCCTGAGCCACAGCGTATCCGTGTGCACAAACATCACCACCACCGTACTGATTACCACCACAAACAACAGGAAGCTGGTCCCGCAGCGCTTGTGCTCCTTGGAGCTCTTGCGCACGTTCTCCACTGTCAGCGGCAGTCCATGTTCGATACAGTTGATACTCTTATGCTCCGCCCCGTGGTACATGAACACCCGCCGTATATCCTCCATCACGGAAATCCCCGCCACATACGCGATAAAGATGGCGATCCGGATCACCCCCTCGATGGCGGCGATCACAAAATAATTATCATAGCCGGCCGGAAAGAGCCAGCCCCGGACCAGTCCCGCCAGAAATGTGGGCAGCAGCATGAAGATCCCTATGGCCAGCACCACGGAAAACACCATGGTGACCGCCATGACGGCCTCTTCCTTCTTCTTTTGCCTGCCTGCTTCCTCTTCGCTCTGCTTCTCTTCCTCCTCGTAAAAGGACGCCGAGTAATTCAATATCTTCATGCCCAGACTCATGGACTCTATAAAATTAAAAATTCCCCGGATAAAAGGCACGCGGAATAAGGCGCATTTGCCGGTAATCCCCTCGTACTCCTCCTTCCGGATCTCTATTTCGCCGTCGGGCTTACGGACGGCCACGGCATATTCTCTGCCGTTTTTCATCATAACGCCTTCTATGACGGCCTGGCCGCCGATACCGGATGATTTCATAAGTCGCAACCCTCTGTCCTGTATTCCAAACTCTTCCTGTCATACGCAAATAAGGCTGGCATTTCATGACCTGCGCACGAAACTCCAGCCTTATCATTCTCTGTCTTACTCTGCTTTGATGCCGTACTTACGATTAAACTTGTCAATACGGCCTCTGGCGGCAGTGGCTTTCTGCTGGCCGGTGTAGAAGGGATGGCACTTGGAGCACACTTCCACATGGATCTCCTTCTTCGTGGAGCCGGTTACAAACTCATTACCGCAGTTGCAGACTACCTTTGCCTGATGATACTCAGGATGAATTCCGTCTTTCATTTTCTCACCTCGTCATTCTGTTTTGGATGGTTCCGAACATCCCATATAAACCGCTTGTCGATTATAGCACAGCAGTCAAAAAAAAGCAAGTGGATTCAGATAAATCTTGTCTTTTTCGCCATGGCGATAAAATCGCGGTTATTGCGGGTCCGGGCAAACATATCCAGCACACGCTCCGCCGCCTCGTCGCCCTTCATCCCGTTCGTGGCGCGGCGGATATTCTCCACAGCCTCCGCCTCCTCCGACGTCAGAAGCAGATCATCCCGCCGTGTGCCGGACTTGATGATATCCACGGCAGGGAATATCCTCTTCTCCGACAGCCTGCGGTTCAGTACCAGCTCCATATTGCCGGTGCCCTTGAACTCCTCAAACACCACGTCATCCATACGGCTGCCCGTCTCCACCAGGGCCGTCGCCAGAATCGTGAGGCTGCCGCCCTCCCGCATATTGCGGGCCGCGCCGAAGAAACGCTTGGGCATATGCAGGGCGGCCGGGTCGAGGCCGCCGGACAGGGTACGGCCGCTGGGCGCCACCGTCAGGTTATATGCCCGGGCCAAGCGCGTGATGCTGTCTAACAGGATCATCACGTCCGTACCGTGCTCCACCAGACGCTTTGCCCTCTCCAGCACCATCTCCGACACTCTCTTGTGATGCTCCGGCAGCTCGTCAAAGGTGGAATAGATCACCTCCACATTATTTCCCGCGATGGATTCCCGGATATCGGTCACCTCCTCGGGGCGTTCGTCGATCAGCAGCACGATCAGGTGCATGGAGGGATGATTGGTCTTGATCGCCTGAGCCACCTGTTTGAGCAGGGTCGTCTTGCCCGCCTTGGGCTGAGACACGATCATGCCTCTCTGCCCCTTGCCGATGGGCGACAGAAGATCCATGATCCGCATGGACAGCCGTCCTCCCGGTGTCTCCAGATGCAGGCGGGAATTGGGAAAGACCGGCGTCAGATCTTCAAAATTGGGCCTCCGCGCCGCCTCTGACGGCGGCATCCCGTTGATCTCATTGACAAACAAAAGCGCCGCAAATTTCTCCGTGCCGGTCTTGATCCGCTTCGTACCGCGCACGATATCCCCTGTTTTCATATTAAAACGACGGATCTGGGAGGGAGCCACGTACACATCGTTCTCCCCGGGCAGATAATTCTCGCAGCGGATGAACCCAAAGCCATCCGGCATGATCTCCAAAATACCGTCCGCCGTCTCTCCGCTGTCCAGCGTCTCCAGGCTGATCCTCTTCTCCTCGTCGCTCATGCGGATCTCGCTCTCCGTCTCAGCGACGCCGGTCTCCATGCGGTTCCCATATGCCGGACGCTCCTGACGCTCGAATCTCTCCTGGCGCTCCTGCCTCTCCTGACGTTCGGGTCTCTCCTGGCGTTCGGGCTTCTCCGGACGCTCCTGGCGTCTTTCCTGGCGGCCATAGGACACAGCCGGTTCCGCCACCATATCATTTCTGCGCCAGCTCCTGCCCTCCTGCTTCTCACCGGGCCTGCCCTCTGCTCTCGGTGCCGATCTCTCCCCGGATCTCGTCTCCTGTTTTGCAGGCTGCCGGTCCGCAGAGCGGGATTCCACCTTCATCGGCTGCCTGTCCTCCGGCTGAGGCTGAGGCCTGCCGGACTGCCTCTCCTCCGACTGGAACGGAGGCTGCTTTCCGGACTGTCTCTCCTCTGTCCGCGCCTCCGGCTTCGGGTCCGTCGACAACAGGGCTTCCACCACCTCCGCCTTTCTCATGGCGGAAAGATGCCGAATCCCCCTGTCCCTGGCAATATCCTTCAGGGTAGTCAACGGTAAACTCTCATATTTCGCTCGCATAAATGTTCCTTTCCTCTTGTGGGAATATCTTGGTGGCAGAATGCTGCCGGCCAGAATTATCTTCAGATAAGAATATAGATGGGGAACCGGACATGCCGGCGCCTTCCCACACAGTATATCACACAATTTTACAAAAAGGAAGAGAAAACCGTGCATTTTATTCCATTCTCCGGTTGAATTCCGTTTCCAAACTTGCTATGATAGGGGAAGAGGTATCCGGTGTGCGCCGCTGCCACGCCGGCCGGCCTGAGAAGGAGGGGTTTTATGCTTTCGGAACCATTGACACTATACAAGCTGATGACACTGTATATGCTGAAGCAGGTAAAGTTTCCGCTGTCAGGCTCTCAGCTGTCAGAGTTTTTTCTGGACAAGGAATACGCCGCCTATTTTACATTGCAGCAGGTGCTGGGGGAGCTGAAAGATGCCCACCTCATTACCGCCCAGACCATACGCAACAGCTCGCTCTATGAGATCACACGGGAAGGAGAGGAGACTCTGTCCTTTTTCGGTAAAAAAATCTCTCCCGCCATTGTCGACGATATGGATGAATTTCTGCGCGCCAATAAGGTCCGGCTGCGCAACGAGGTAGGAGTCACTGCCGAATACTATAAATCTACCAACCAGGATTACATGGTCCACTGCGAGGTGCGGGAGGGCCGTTCCATCCTGATCGAATTAAACATCGCCGTGCCGGACAGGCTCCAGGCCGAAGAGATGTGCAACCGCTGGAAAAATACCAGCAATCAGACGATCTACTCCTTCGTCATGAAGGAGCTCATGCGTGAGGACTGACATCCGGTTTTCTGGCCTCCGGTTTATGGTACGCGCCCTCGCCTTCATGCATGACGCCGCGGCAGTTCTTCTCCACCAGCGTCCGGGGCACCATAATCTGATGCCCGCAGCCCTCGCACCGAAGCCTGAAATCAATGCCCACCCGCAGCACGCCCCACTCGTGGCTGCCGCAGGGATGGGCTTTCTTCATCTTAATCCTGTCTCCTACTTCAAAATACATATCGTCTCTCCTTTCGGTCTCCCGCCCTTTGAGCGGCCCTGCTCCGGCGCCGGCTCATTCCTGCGGCAGGCATTCATGGAGCAGAGACACCGGGCCTGCGATCAGAAGATCTGCCTGGCTGTCCATACCGGTGGCCGATTTATTGATCAGCACCAGCTTATTTCCTCTGTAATAATCAATGAGACCTGCCGCCGGGTATACGGTCAGGCTGGTACCGCCGATTATCAGTACGTCGGCCGCCCGGACGCAGCGCACCGCTTCCTGTAAAACCGCTTCATCCAGGCCCTCCTCATAGAGAACTACGTCCGGCTTAATCACACCGCCGCACTCACAGCGGGGGATCCCCCGGGAGCTCAGGATCTCTTCTATTCCATGGAAACGCCCGCAGCATAGGCAGAAATTGCGGAGCACCGAGCCATGCAGCTCCAGCACCTTCCTGCTGCCTGCCGCCTGGTGAAGGCCGTCGATATTCTGGGTGATGACGGCCTTGCAGCGCCCCGCCTGCTCCAGTTTCGCCAGGGCCAGATGCGCCGCATTGGGCTTCGCCTCAGGGAAAAGCATCTTATCACGGTAAAAATCAAAAAACTCATCCGTGTGGGACTCATAGAAGGTACGGCTTAAGATGGTCTCCGGCGGATACCGGTATTTCTGCCGATACAGGCCATCCACTCCCCGAAAATCCGGTATATTGCTCTCGGTGGAGACGCCGGCTCCTCCGAAAAACACAATATTATGGCTGCCGGATAACCACTGCTTAAGGATCTCTTTCTTTTCTTCCATACTCTGCGTATCTGCCATAGAATATTCCTCCTCGCCGCTATTCGTCCCTGCGGGCCGGTATGACGGCGGCTGTCCCGTATCCGATATCCCTTCTGCCCGGGCAGAGAAAGCCGCTCATTCTCCCTACATTGTACTATACCGATCCGGGACTTGTAAACAGCGACGGGGGAGAAAATTTGATCGGGAACGCCTCCTCAAAAATGCGTCCTCAGCTTCTTCTGTCTGTCTTCCTGGGAACATAATCGCATGTTTCGATCATCTTATACAGAAGCCGATCCTTACATTTCCGGACTGCATCCGCATATTCCCTGTTATTTATCTGATTCTCACATTCACAGGGATCCCGTTCCAGATCATAGAATTCGTCCTGCTCGTAGAGACGACAGACATATTTGTATCGCCTGTCCCGTATCATGACTGCTTTCGTGTGCTGAGGCATTTTCATCTGTTCGCTTGTACGGGCCCAGTAGGGATTATCCTTCGTATGATTCCCGTCCATACACTGGATCTCGTGTTCCAGCCGTCCCCCTTCCGCAATCACAAAATCTCTGTGTTCTTCCTCCTGTGACAGTAAATGCACCAGCGATCTGCCACAGTCATCCTCCAAAAGAGAAATTCCTGCCAGCTCCGCCACTGTCCGGGGAATATCCACCAGCTCCACCAGGCTGTGACGGCAGCCGCTCTTTATCGGTACGCCGTTTTGAGGTTTAATGATCAGAGGGACATTGGTGAGTACATCCTCGAATGTGTTGGCATTGATCTCCGCTATCTCGTAATCTCCTGCGTAGTCTCCGTGATCGCTGAATAAAAAGACCATTGTATCATCGTATATCTCTTTTTCCCTCAGGCTGTCCATGACTTTTCCAAAATTCCTGTCGATATGACGGACCATGGCGGCATAGGTAAGCTTGAAATCCAAAAGCTCCTCCTCGCTCCACTGGTACAGCCGGTGATTCCTTCTCATACCCCGGATAATGGCAGGTTTTTTTTCCAGCTGGCCAGATGTCAGACGAACTGCCGGCTTTACTTTTCTTCTGTCGATGGCCGCGTAATCCTCTTTCCATGCGGTATAAGGGGGATGCGGCAGAATCAGTGACAGATACACGCACAACGGCGCTTTTCCTTTATAATCTCGTATGTATCGCACGGCGTCGGCGATCTGCGCATCCTCCGCTCCCACATATCCGGCAGCCAGGGGATTGTCTTTTGGTTGACTGCCCTGATACAGACTGTAATAATATTTGCCGTCCGGCTCTCTCCTGGCACGCTCCTTAATCCGTTCTGCCTCCATGGCCTGCTCTTTCGTATATTGCTTTAAAATACGGGCATATCCTTCCGGCAGTCTCTCTCCTTTTGCCAGACACGCCATCTCCTTATAGGCGTCGCTTCTGTAATCACAGTACAGGCCCAGAGGCACATCCTCTTTAAAAACATCGTTTTTGCCTCCAAAATAGATGTGATATCCGTTTTTCTTCAATGTCATCAGAAGATTCACATCTTTTTCACTTTGCAGATGGTGCATGGTGCGAAATCCTCCCACATGAGGATAATGACCTGACAGAAAGCTGCATCGGCTCGGCACACAGACCGGATTCTGACAGAAAGCTCCCGAAAATGATACAGCATCCTGGCAGACCATATCGTCCAGGTTCGGTGTGCATGCGCTTTCATTTCCCATATGTCCCATCGCATCTTTTCGGAGATGATCCGAAACAAACAGCAGTATATTGGGTCTTTTTCTCTCCATGCCCTCACTCACTCTTTCCCAGCTTTTCGTCGTACATCCGTATGAAAGGAATAAACATAAATACGTCCGCAGCCAGCAGGACAAACCACAAAACCGCCGCTTTCCAGTCCAGTGTGGCGATCGCCCCGCCGATGAAGCCCGGGATCGTCCACGGGATCGCCAGCACCATCCGCCCCAGAACACGATAGTACATCAGGAAATAGACGATCATGCCGTTCAGAATGGGAACGATCAATACGGGAATCGCCAATATGGGATTTAAGACAACCGGCAATCCGAAAATGACAGGCTCCGAAATATTAAACAGGCTGGGAACGATGGCTGCCTTTGCGATGGCCCGCTGATGCGCCGATCTGCCTGCCACGAAGATCGCGATCAGGATCGCCAGAGCCGCCGGCGCTCCTCCGAAATTCATAAACAGCACATGGAAATTGCTCACCAGAATATTGGGGATTTCGGTTCCGGCTTCGTAAGCAGCAATGTTTTCATTGAGATTCAGCAGTAAAAAGGGATTGATCACCGCTCCTACGATGTTACCGCCATGAAGGCCAAACAGCCAGAAGCCATTGATAAACAGTCCGATGATCACTACCATCACCCAGGAATTACTGGTGGCGATCAGCGGTTTCATCAGATCCAGTATAAACTGGGGAAGCAATACGCCCGTCATCCGCAAAACAACCCAGGAGATCATCTGCCAGAACAGAATATTCACGGTGATCGGTATCAGCGACTCAAACTGTCCGGCGATCACAGAAGGAACACTGTCCGGCATTTTGATTTTTATATTGGCATTCAGCAAAAATCTGGCGATCTCGACGCTGACTAACGCCACCAGTATGGCGGTAAACAGTCCTTTGGCATCCAGATAAGATATCGGAATCGCCTTTACAGAGTCCAGCGTTTTGAAAGGAGCCGCCACAATAATGAAAGAAATCAACGAAGAAATCATAACGTTTAACCGGTTCATCTTATAGCTTCCCGCCAGAAAGTAAGCGATCCCAAGAACCACAAACAGCGAAAGCGATCCCATGGTAATGCTGCTCACCAGGTTCAACACATTGCTGCCGTTCGTCGCCACCGTCTGCCACACGGACAGCACCCTCCCTATGAAGGAATTCATATCCAGTGTAACGGGAATCGGCGGATTCGCCAGAAGCGTCGCAATGGCTCCGATGATCGTCAGAGGGATGCTGATGCAGATTCCGTCCTTTATCGCAGAAAAATGCTTTTCCCCGCCCAGAAAATCCATTACCTTCCCAAGCTTTTCCCCCAGTTTCTCTAAAAAAATGCTCATACGTTTACCTCTCCCTTTCTTATCCATCTTATACACCGGTTACAGTGGCAGCTGCTGATTCCAGAATAATCCCCCTTCTTATTTTTGTCAACATTTTTCTCATTTATTTTAAAACTTTTCTCGTTTCAGGCAATACCTTCCTCATGCAGATAAACAAAGCACCTGAAAACATTCTAAAACTGCGGCAGGAACTTTTTATGAACCTCCAGCATCTCATCCAGTATTTTTTTTGCCGTAATTTCGCTTTGCACCAGCGGATTAACCGTCATCGCCAGGAGAGCGTCGTCATAATTGCCCGACAAGGCCACATCCGTCACCAATACCTCAAATGCTTTTAACTGCTGGATCAGGCCCCTAATCTGCACCGGCAGCTCTCCCACCCTGACAGGTTTCGGGCCGTCTTTCGTAATGACGCAGGATATCTCTACCACCGCATCCGGCGGCATATTCGGTATGCCCTCTCCATTTTGCGTATTGACCGTCTGTATATCTCCTCTGTCGTTATAAATCGAGGACATCAAACGACATGCCGCATCGCTGTAGAGCGCTCCGCCTCTTTCTTCCAGCTCCTTGGGCTTACTCTCAAGCGCCGGATCCGCGTATTTTTCAAACAATGACTTCTCTACCCGCCGGACCACCTGAGCACGGCAGCATCCCTTCGCTGCGTCTTCCTTCAGCTGCCTAAGCATCTCTTCCTTTTGCAGATAGTATCGCAGATAGCCGATACCATAATATTTTATCCCTTTCAAAAAGTGCTTACTCCAGGGAAGCGAAACAATATTTTTCAGAGTTTCCGAATCGCCGGCGTTTGCCAGCGCATCAATCAGCTCTTCATTCTTTTTGATGCCGTTGACACGCACATCCAAAGCAAAAACCATATGATTGATGCCGCCGAACCTTATGTCTACTACATCCTCCTCTCCCGTATGCAGGACGTTTTTGATATCCTTTTCCATGTTCACAGGGCCATTGCACAAGCCGATAAACCGCCGCCAGCCCGTATGCCGAAATACGGCCTCGGTGATGATTCCGGCAGGGTTCGTAAACGATATGATCCAGGCATCCGGACACAACTCCTCACAATCCCGAATCAGCCGGAAGATAACAGGAATCGTCCGAAGCGCCTTAAACATCCCGCCGGGCCCATTGGTCTCCTGTCCGATCACGTCATATTTCAACGGGATCCTTTCATCCATTTCCCTGGCCGCCAGACCGCCCACCCGAAACTGTGTCGTCACAAAATCTGCCCCGGGCAAGGCTTCCCTCCGGTCCAGGGTAGTATGAATCTCCATATCCAAACCGGCCTTTTTCACCATCCGCCTAGCCAGACCGCCCACAATCTCCAGCTTCTCCCTTCCCTCCTCAATGTCGCACAGCCACAGTTCCTTTACGGGAAATTCCCTGTATCTCTTTATCAAGCCTTCCACCAGTTCCGGCGTATAACTGCTTCCTCCTCCGATTGTAACCACCTTCAGCCCCATTTTCTTCCTCCTATCTGTAATAATTCATCGTTTTTGCTTTCATCTCTTCTTCAAACTTCAGATACTCCGGCTTCATAACCGGAATCCTGTTTCCCATGGCTCTGTTGATCTGGTACACCAGTGTCTGAAAGAAACAGGCATACAGAACAGATGCTGCGCCTTCATCCATATTCTCCACCCGATCCTGCCAGTATACCGAATCGCACAAAATGGGAAGATTCTCAAAAAGCTGACACGCCCTGTCATGGACCGCATCCGAAGAATCAATCAAAAATACCGTATGCTCTTTCCGTAGCTCAAAATTTCCTCCGTGGAGAAATTCCTCGATTTCATATCCTGTGGCGCTCATCTGCAGAGTTTCGCAAAATTTCAGCGCTGCTTCTGCCGCCACGTAGCGGCACGGTCCGCCGCCACATATATGAATTCGCTTCATTTTCAACAATTTATCTCTGTTTTCCTCAAAAAAGACTGCGGCTTTTTCCATCTGCCTCATAAATGCCTGCGAAAACCGTTCCTCATCTATCCACGCCGTTTTCTCTTTTCCTCTCCTGCGGCTGATCTCATGACCAAAACCCAGCAGAAAAAGCACGGTGGCCGAAAACCCCTTTGTCACAAAAGGAATCTTTTCACCTCCGATATGTAAAGGATGAATCCATAGTCTCTCTGTCCGCACTATCTCTTCATTATCCGTCAGAAAGGATACCGAAACGCCATTTTCAGTAAGGTATTGCGTCGCCTGTAGAGTATTCCGGCTTCGTCCGGACTGGGAGATGGCAAGGTAAAAGCTATTTGGATCCACACGTCCATAGTGAACAAAGCTAAACGGAGTCTCTATATACACCGGAGCCTCCAGCAACCGCTGCAAATCGTACAGGGCGCAGCCTGCCGCGTGAAAAGAAGAGCCGCTGGCAATGATCGTGACCGACCGGCGTTTTTCCAGACAGAAGCAATCCGCCAAGTCCTTCCAGCCCGGCTCCCGGGCTTTCATTTGTTTCTTCATATAGTCCGGTATCTTCCGGATATAATCCAACATCGTCTGTGACATAATTCCTCCCTTCACCTTTTGGAGATCCGATAAGCCTAAAAAAATAGAACCCTGTAAAAGGATTCTATCATAACCGTTTTTTAAAATCAAGAATTTTCTCAAAAATATGAGAAAAGTTTCAATCCCGTTGGCACTGGCTGATCGCCGAAATCAGGATTTCTATAAATACATAATTAATAGCCTGTTGATTCAGGAAAAATTTATTCGCAAGCATGTTCGTCGTAGGTAAAACGATGCCATAATCCGCGCCGGAAAGCATTTTAGACCGCTCATTCATGGTCAGCAGCAGGGTCTCGCAGTTGCTGTGAGAGACCTCTATCATATCCAGAAGCGTACTGTCACTTCCCTTCGTAGAGAGATAGATGTGCAGGTCTCCCTTCTTCCCCTGCTGTGAAATCTCTGACATCAATACGGCATCGGTAACCGCTTCCGCGTCTATATTGATCTTGCTCAGACGCAGCCGCAAATACTGCGCTGTCAGTCCGGTAATATTAAATCCGAAGATTTTGATCCGTGTGGCGGCGGCAATCACCTTTGCTATGGCGATCAGTTCCTGCTCGTCCACCATCTCCGATATGCAGCCGAGGGTCTGCTGATAGATCTCCACAATTTCTGCGATTCTTCCTCCGGAAAAATCCTTTGATTCGCTGCCCCCTCGATGAACGGCCCTCGCCAGATCATACTTAAATTCCGAAAACCCCACATATCCTATCTTTTTGGCAAAACGAAGGAGAGCCGACTTCGATACGCCGATAGATTTAGCCATACTCACAATGTTCTGCTGTACGGCATCGTATTGATTTGACATAATATAGTCGTAAATGCGGATATCTGACTTCGTAAAATCGCCGCTGGCCAGCTTCATGCTGTCAAATGGATTCATATTCTCAACCGTCTTTCTGTTGTGCCGTTATCCGGGGTTTTCACAGTAGATGATACAACGGCCGGGCAAAAAAGTCAAATGATAAGTTCCCCTCTTGACAGCCCGCCCTCCATCCTGTATAATCCTTTGAAGTTAAAACTTTTAATATCAAATATTTTTATGAGATAACTATCTGCCTCCGGCTTTGTCTCCGGCGGCACATCAAAAAAGGCTGTCCCCGTTATGACAGTCCTGAATGGAGGATATTATGATTCAAATTGTTACGGACAGTACCTGCGATCTGGATAAAGACGCCGCCGCGCGCCTGGGAATCCATATCATCCCTCTGACGCTCCACTTCGGCGACAGCGCCTACGTCGACGGCGTCACCCTGGACCGGGAGACCTTCTACGATATGCTCTCCCGCGCCGATAAACTGCCTACCACCTCCCAGCTCAATCCCATGGATATCCTGGATGTGGTTTCTCCGATGCTGGAGCAGGGCGATGAAGTAATCGGCATCTTTCTCTCCTCAAAGCTCAGCGGCACCTTCCAGTCCGCTACCATCGCGGCCGCCATGTCCGAGTCGGACCGCTTTCATCTGGTGGACTCAAAAAATGTCACCTTCGGTCTGGCGCTCCTTGTACAGGTCGCCTGCCGGTGCCGTGGCGAAGGGCAGAGCGCCGCTCAGATCATCGACACACTGGAGAACCTTAAAGGGCGGGTACGCCTCGTCGCCATGGTAGACACCCTGAAATACCTGCAGATGGGCGGCCGGATCAGCGCGGCCTCCGCTGTCATGGGCAGTCTTCTGGGGATCAATCCTCTGGTCGGCGTCATCGACGGCGCCGTGGAAGCCATAGGAAAGGCCAGGGGACACAAGGCCGCCTTCCGTCATATCCTGACGCTGTGCGGCCAGGACGCCCCTGACCCTGATTATCCCATTTTCTTCGGCCACACCCACGCGCCGGAAGCTATGGAAGAGCTGAAAAACCTCCTTCTGCCCACACTGGATCAGCCTGCAGAGATTTACTCCGCCGAGATCGGCTCCGTCATCGGCACCCATGTGGGACCCGGAGCTGCCGGGCTGGCCTATATCGCCGGATAACTTTTCATGTCCCCGGACCGGTACGCCCTATGCCGCGAGAGCGTTTACGGCGTACTGAAAAAGGTATTGTCTATGCGGCAGTAATCCTGGCCCCATTTATGGTAGTAGTCTGCCCGGAAATATACCACATCCTCCGGAAGGGCCGCCGCCGACAGCGCTTCTCTCACCGCCTGCTTCACCTCATTGGTGGGGCGGGCGTTTCTGATCTGGTAAGGCCAGGTGGAAAACTGTCCCTCCTGCCGGATCACGTCTTCCACCGTATCGGGATACTCCGAATTTAAAACCCGGTTAATCACCACACAGGCAATCGCCCGCTGACACTCGTAGCTCTCGCCGCCGCCTTCGGCCATGACGCACCTCTCCAGCAGATCCAGCTGCTCCTCATCAATCGCGATCCGCCAGGCCGGCTGCGCCTCATGATCCATGCCGTCGTCCAGATGCCATTCCACGCTGTTACCCTCCAGAAGATCGGTTTCCATCTGGCTCCACTGCAACTCCTCTCTGTAATCAGCCGCCTCTGCCATTCCCGGCGCCGACAGCCAGAATATTACAGGAAATATCATCAGAGAGAAAATCTGTCTCCTGTACCACGCTGCGATACTCTCATACCATCCCCTCTTTTCTTTTTTCGTACTTCCTATTATCTTCATAAAACGCTTTCCTTTCCCGCCCGAACATGCCTGCCCTGTCATGGCAGCACGCCATACGAAATCTCTGATTTATGGCGATTCTGTCCATACCGGATCATTATCCTGTTCCAAGTATTAACAGGAAGTAAATACCTTATACAATCTTATCGGGTGTAAAGTCCCTGCGTCTTAGAATTTCTTTCCGTATTTTGCCTTCTGTCAGCCGGCCTTTTTATTTTAACGCCGCCCCGTCGGAAAACGCGTTTCCGACCTTTTCGCCCAGCTTAATATACGCATTGTTAAAGGGATCAAAGGTGATCGGAGCCGCTTTGGCCACATCCACCCTGCCTTCCTCATCCAGCACGCTCTCATCCACGCTGACATTGACGATCTCTCCTACCATGCGGCAGGTCCTCTCATCGTAGCTGATCAGACGGCATTCCACGGCGATGGGCAGCTCTGCGATCAGCGGCGCATCGACGAACTGTGATTTCTCCGCATGAAAGCCTGCTTTTGCAAACTTATCCGGCACCTTGTTGCCCGATACGATCCCCACATAGTCGCAGGCTGTCACATGCGCCGCGTCCGCCATGCTGACCGTGAACGCCTTCTTCGCCAGAATGTTCTTCACTGTCTTATGTCCGGCGGACAGGCACATGGTCAGTTCATTATTCTCACTGATGCCGCCCCAGGCGGCGTTCATCACGTCCGGCGTCCCGTCCTCGCCGTAGGAAGCAATCATAAAAACCGGCTGGGGGTAGGTATAGGGCTTGACTCCGAAATTCTTTCTCATAGTTCTGTTCTCCTTTCAAATCAAAATAGGGGCGCCTGCGTAAGCGCTCTTTTTTATTATAAAGCAAATGCTCCCTGCCACGCAAGTTCCGATTGGTTTTCATATCTATTTTTCCGGTTGCTTTTTGCGTGTTCTGTGCTATGATGTAGGAAAACGAAAAGACGGGAGCAGAGAAAGGAGCATAAATAAATTTATGCAGGAGACATTGATCCGAATGCCATTAATCATCAACGGACTGCTTATAAATACTTTTTTCTATCAGGATAATATCGACACTATTTTTATTCCCCTGCTGAGAAAGCTGACTGCCATGCAAAGGCAGAAAAACCGGCGGTTAATCGTATTTATCGCCGCCGCCCCCGGGACCGGTAAGTCTGCCCTTGCCGCTTATCTGGAAAATCTCTCCGCACAAATCAAAGATGCCGAACCGGTACAGGCAGCCGGCATCGACGGCTTTCACCATACCAACCGTTATCTGGAGGAGCATCATATTAATAATGACTTGACACAGCCTCTCTTAAAAACGGTAAAGGGAGCTCCCGACTCTTTTGATACGGATAAACTGACCTGCTATCTGCGGCGGCTCAGGGAAGAAAATATAATATGGCCTGTATACAGCCGTGTCAGCCATGATGTGGACGACAACGGTATCCTGCTGAATAAAAAGATTATCCTGCTGGAGGGAAATTACCTGCTTCTTGACAAGGAACCCTGGAAAGGGCTCAGGGACTATGCCGGTTATACCATCTTCCTGAAAGCCGACCCTGGTCTGTTAAAACAGCGCCTGATCGACCGCAAGCATGCCGGAGGCTTCGCCTTATCCGAGGCCGCCGCGCATTACATGCATACCGATGCCCCCAATGTGTCTGTCGTCAACGGGCATTCCGCCCGCGCGGATCTGACTCTGACTTTGGATGCCGAGATGAAATATTATATAGCTCACTGACACCCGGTTTTACTGTTCCTAAAACCTGTTCTTTCTCCAGGCTCACACATTTGCCCTGTCCAAAGGCGCCGCAATCCATTTCACGCAGTCCTCTCTTCGGGCAAGATGCTCTCACAGAATCGAGTGGGAGGCGGTAACTAAACGCTGATTTTGTCAAGATAAGTTGACACATTTTCCTCAAGGGTTTTTGAAGAATAGTATCCACTACTCCCCGGAAGCCCAGAACGACCCGGACGAAATCCGGGAGTATATTACCTTTGAATTATGCAAGCCTCTGAAAACGCCGTAAACAGAATTATGGACACTGTTGGTGAACTGGAAAATTTTTCAGAAATCGGCGCTCCGCTGTCTGACGCGGGAACAGCATGGCTCTGTTTCTGATGATTGGGCTTATGCTCCCGTGCTTTCTGTTCGCCATGTAAGAAAAAGACGGGCGATTCGGGACTTTAACCCGTTAGAAACGTGCGCCGCCTGGCGTACTACGACAAGAACCCCGAAAAGCAAATGCTTTCCGAGGTTCTTCGAGGCGTCAACCGGAATCGAACCGGTGATAGAGGTGTTGCAGACCTTTGCCTTACCGCTTGGCTATGACGCCCTGCTCTATTCCCTGTTCACACTCTGTTCTATTCTATGCCGTCGTCAGGGAATTCATGACTCCACCGGGAATCGAACCCGGGTTACCGCCGTGAAAGGGCGATGTCTTGACCGCTTGACCATGGAGCCGTATGATTATTATATACGAAATCACGAAAAAAATCAACCGCAATTTCAAATGCCCGCGCTGCGAACGGTCATTATTGTATCATACCCCGGAGGCTTTGGCAAGAGTTTTTTTAGTTTTATTTAAGTTTTTTTATCTGCGCTTTTATCCGGATTCTTTCGGAAGATGATCCTCTTTTTCCCGCCGGCTCATTCCGCTTCTCTGCTTTCGGTATTGAAACAGCGAATGATCCGAGTGATACTCCCTCCCCAGGATCTGTGCCAGGCTCTCCGGCGTCTCCCGGCAGTCTCTCTTAAGCCATTCCCAGATCAGCGCGATCAGTCCGGCTTTGAAAAAAGCCTCATGATAATCCAGCTCCGAATCCGTCTGATAGCCCAGCCTTTGCGCTATATCCTGCCGGTCCTCCTCCGCTATCCGCGGGACTATGGCATCTACCAGATGAGTCCGATTGCTCTGTTTTAGAAATATCTTATAAAATTCCTTATTCCGTTCTATAAAACGAAACATTTGGAGGAAACTGTCCCCGATGCTCTCGTTCTCCCCGGAACGGAAGAAATCCTCGATCCGTCCGGACATCTTCCGCTCCACCTTCTCCAGCAGATCATACATATCCGAAAAATGAAGATAAAAACTCTTTCTGTTAATGCCTGTCCGACGGCAGATCTCGCTGACCGTGGCGCCTTCGATCCCCTTCTCACGAATCAGGGCCAGCCCATGAAAAACGATCTCTTCCTCCGTGTGCTGAAATCTCTGGTTATTCTTTGTATTCAATGACTTTCACCTCATTAAAGCCCCATCTGTATCTATATTGACCATTGCGGATTTTCTGATCTCTATTATAATAAAAATCAATAAAAGAAGCAAATGTTTCTTTAATAATCATAAAAACCATTATCATCAAAACTCATCATAAAGGAGACGCTTATGAAAGAAAGCAGCGAAATGATATTGCAAAATGCCTCCATGAAAAAACTGTTTCTAAATCTCTGTATTCCGACCATTGTCGTGATGATCGTAGTGGTGCTCTACAATATGACCGACATCTTCTTTATCGGAAAGACCGGCGATCTGGATCAGGTGGCAGCTATTTCTCTCTCCGGACCCTATTTCTCCGCGTTGCAGGGGTTGGGCACCCTGTTGGGCGGGGGAGGATGTATCCTGATTTCCATGCTGTTGGGGCAAAAGAAAGAAAAGCAGCTCAAAAATGTAACCAGCTTCTGCTGCTATTCCTCTCTGCTTCTGGGGATTGTCTTCGCGACTGTCACTCTTTTGTTCATGGAGCCTGTCATGACCGTTCTGGGCGCCGCCGGACAGACCAGGGCGTACGCCGTCCGCTATATCCGGATTCTGGGCCTGGGCGCGCCTGCCATCCTTTTTGCCGGAGTATTTGCAAACATCATTCGGGCTGACGGCTCCGCCCTGCAATCCATGATCGCCAACGGAGCCGGAACTCTCACGAATATCCTGCTGGATCCCGTCCTGATCCTGGGATTACGGATGGGGATAGAGGGGGCCGCCATCGCCACCGTGGCCGGTAATCTGGTCAGCTGTATATATCTGGCCTGGTATATCGGTACACGCCAGAAGCATTTCTCCCTGCACATTAAGGATCTCTCCTTAAGCCGTACCGTATGGCAGGCGCCCATCCTGGGAGCACCCCAGGCCATCAGCACGATCCTCATGAGCTTTTCCCACGTATTTGCCAACCGTCTGCTGCTTACTTACGGAGATATCGCCGTGGCCGCCAGCGGCATCGCCTCCAAAGCCGGAATGCTGATCGTCATGATTATCATGGGCATCTGCATGGGACTTCAGCCCGCTATTTCCTATAACTATGCGGCGGGAAACAAAGGAAGGCTTCGGAAAATCATCCTTACCTTCCTGTCTGTGACAACCATATTCTCATGTCTGGCAGCCGGTCTGATCATCCTGCGGCGGGACCCGGTGATCCGAATCTTCATGAAGGAGGAAGCGCTGTCAGAGTACGGACGGATGATGCTCACAGGCAGCCTGGCCGGAGCGCCGGTCTACGGGATCATCCAGCTGTCCACCGCCTTTTTACAGGCAGCCGGAAAGCCCGCCTGTGCGACAGTGCTCTCCCTGCTGCAAAAGGCTGTCGTATATGTTCCGGCTCTTTATCTTATGAACCTGTGCTTCGGCCTCGGCGGACTCTCCTTCGCTCCCTCTGTGACAGATATCATCGTAAGTATCGCAGGCGCGCTGTTTGCCGTCCAGTGCTATCGGAGCGCACCCGGGAGCCCGGAATTTACCCCGGAACCTGTCTGACCGGCTTTCCCGGGCTTATCGGGCTTATCTCTCACGCGCTCTCCAAGAGTCGTCCCCGCACCCTCCGCGTCAGACAGTAGCCAAGTCCTCCCTGCACCAGGAAGCGTGAAAACTGGCGCAGGGAATTCCCCTCCCGTCCCGGTGTCAGCGCTTTCTGGCAGTACAGTGCGATCTTCAGCCTGTCTCCGCAGTTTCTGACCTCCAGGAATTTCCTGTTCCACACACGGCAAGAAGGCGCCGAGCGGTAATAGGCGTTGACCCTTTCGGTCTCCCTGGTTATGATCGCCGCCACAGAAGGAACGGAAAACAGCGGAGCCCCTGGATTTGCAAATATCATTTCCAGATCGTAGACATAAGGAAACATCCATCCGATCGCTCCGCTTCCCGAAAGTCCTCCTCCCTCTCTTGCCGTCGTCATGATCCCTGTCCCTGCCGCCTTTAAGACGGCTCCCTCTCTTGTATTAGTCTCTGCCATCATCCGAGAACCTCCCATACTTTTTCGATTTTTTCCCGTCGCTGTACACAATCTTCTTCATAAATCAGCCTGGCCAGCAAAACCAGAAGGTTCTCATCCGAATATTCCCTCTGTCCCGGGTCTTCTCTGTCTTTTGTATTCTCTTCCTCTATCCTCTCTCCTTCCCCTTCTCTGCCTCCCTCTTTTCTCTCCCGCAAGTTGCCGCTGCCCGGGTCATAGACCGACGTCTGCGTGCGGAACAACCGTTTCCCTGTGATGAATCCTGAAAAATTCACCGGTTCATGCGTCCTGTCGATCAGATACATGGAGAAGACACGCAGGCTTCGGGACGCCTGTGCCAGCTCCAGCTCTCGCTCGCTTTTCAGAATCATGCGTATAGTCTCGTCGTCCACGATATCCAGCATGAGCATTTCCTTTGGATTGGTAGCCAAAAGGGATTTCATGTTGAAGAACCGCCTCGCTTCCTCCAGATACTCCGGATATCCTGCCGTCCGAAAGGAAGGAGCACCCGATTTTGCAAACCGGGCAAGGATTTCATAATATGCCATCTTCATCCTCCTGTTTGGTTTTATCTGTTCCTCTTTGCTGCTCACCTGCATTATACCGTCATGTCACGTGTTTGTCAAGTATTGTTTATCGTTATTTCAAAATTTATTCACGCAATATCAAACGTCACTTTAGTGCAATGCACGGAAGCTCTCACCTCAGAAAAACATAGGCAAAAACAGTTCCGGGACGACCTGTCCATATATGTTCCTTATCCGTCTTACCCCAGTCTCATCATTCGTTCCAGCGCCAGAGAGCATACCACTGCATATAATATTACAGGTCTCCCATACTTATGTAAATCTTATTGCAGGTTAAGGAGACGCTAAGATTCTGCCGAACCTTACCGAACCGGCATCCCTTTCCCGCTTTCCGCCCTCAGGGTCTGGACTTCTCCTCGTCTTTATGGTATAAATGATTCATTCCGCAACTATGGCCTGACGGCCGGTTTTCAAAATATCCTCCCCCCAAACGGAAAGGTACGCACCCATGCCGCCATTTAAAAATACGCTGCTGCGCCGCCGCAATGCACTGGAGAACGCGCTGACCACGGTCTGCATCATGGCAGCCACCACCGGCATCGCCTTCCTCTACTGGCTCATCTCGGAACACTCGGCCAATACCGCCTTGTTCTATGTGACGGCTCTGGTTCTGGTGGCCCGCTATACCACCGGTTATCTGCCGGGCATACTGGCCTCTCTGACCGGAGTGATCTGCGTCAACTATTTTTTCACATATCCCGCCTTTGCGCTGAATTTCAGTTTAAGCGGCTATCCGATCACCTTTCTGGCCATGCTGGCGATCTCCGTGGCCATCACCACGACCACCACCCACATGAAGGAACAGGCCAAAGAGCTGGCTCACCACGAAAAGCTTCTGGCCGAAGCCGAAAAGGAAAAAATGAAAGCCAATCTCCTGCGTGCCATCTCCCATGACCTGCGCACCCCTCTGACCGGAATCATCGGAGCCAGCTCCTCCTTTCTGGAAAGCGACGGCCGGCTGTCAAGGGAGGAGGAGACGGCTCTGATCCGCAATATCTCCGAGGACGCCCAGTGGCTGCTCCATATGGTGGAAAACCTGCTGGCAGTGACCCGCATCGACGACGCCACCTCCTCCGTGACCTGCACGCCGGAGCCGGTGGAGGAGGTCGTGGGAGAGGCGGTGGGACGGCTCCGCAAGCGCTATCCCGACGCCCGCATCGGGGTGCGCATCCCGGATGAATTCCTCATGATTCCCATGGACGCGATCCTCGTCGAACAGGTCATCATCAATCTCCTGGAAAACGCCCTCATCCATTCCGGCGTCCCCGATCCGGTTCTTTTCACCGTGACCTGCGATCCGCAGAATGTGATCTTTACTGTGCGGGATTACGGGGACGGCATCCCCAGGGAACGGCTGGAATCCATCTTCGACGCCGCCCCTTCCCCCGGCGTCTCCGCGGACGGGCGTAAGGGAATGGGAATCGGCCTGTCCATCTGCAAAACGATCATTCTGGCTCACCACGGAGTCATCCGGGCCCGCAACACGCAAAGAGGCGCGGAATTCTCATTCTGCCTGCCCAGAGAGGAGGAAGTACATGCCAGCGAAACTGACCATTCTGATCATTGAAGACGAGCGCAGTATCTGCGATTTTATCACCGCCAGTCTGACCGCCCAGGATTATCGCGTAATCACTGCCCACACCGGAGCTTCCGGCCTGTCTCTGATCACGTCCCAGTGCCCTGATATCATCCTTTTGGATCTGGGACTTCCGGATATGGACGGACTGGAGATCATCCGCCGTGTGCGCCAGTGGTCCCCTCTGCCTCTCCTGGTTATCTCCGCCCGGACCCAGGAGAAGGACAAGGTGACGGCTCTGGATCTGGGCGCCGACGACTATATCGTAAAACCCTTCGGCGCCTCCGAGCTTCTGGCACGGATCCGCACCGCCCTGCGCCACAGCCAGCGCCTGGCCACAGACAGCAATGATGGCCAGACCTTCTGTCTCGAAGGCCTGACCATTGATTTTACCCGCAGGCAGATCACCAAAAACGGGGAGCCCATACATCTGACGCAGATCGAATATAAGATCGTCGTCCATCTGGCCAGAAATAACGGCCGGGTGACCACCTACGACGCGCTGATGTCCCACGTCTGGGGCCCTTACGTCGATGCAGGCAATAACCGGATCTTCTGTCCGGGATTCTGACTTTTCCTGAGAGCCCTCCCTGTCACAAAGAAGCGAGCTCATTTCCTACCAGATACCCGTAGGTGCAGGCTATGGAATGACTGGCCCCTGCGATCGTGGTGGGATAATCGCCCACGAACCGGCCTCCCTGGGTGTTGCCGATGGCATACAGACCGTCGATAACATGATACTCCCTGTCAAGCACCTGAGCCTTTTCATTGGTCTTCAAACCGCCCAGTGTCACAAGGAAGCGCAGGGAGCCTTCGTCCCGGATCGCATAGAAGGGCGCCGTATTCAGCGCAAACATCCTCTTGGGCGTCTTTCCGAAATCCTCATCCACTCCCTTATCACACAGTTCATTGTAGCGCGCCACCGACGCCACAAAATTATCATAGGCCTCCCCGGTGAAGCCCAGGTTTGTGGCCAGTTCCTCGATGGTGTCCCCCCTGGCCGCCGTCCACTGATCGATAGTGTCGATGGTGTCCTGATTCGCGGAACGCACGCTGCCCAGTCCTCCCTGCATGTGTTTGAGCTGATCCGGCCAGTTGGCATCGAAGACCATGTAGATCGGAGTCGGCTGGCGGACAAACTGCGCGCCGTAATGGTCGTTGGTCTGATCCTCATTGGTAAAACGCTGTCCCTGGGCATTTAACTGCAAGAATGCGTCCGGTCCCAGCTTGCCGAAATCACCGTGGGCCATACTTCCCAACGGCCCGGGTTCCATCTGAGCCCCGGCCCACATACCCATCTGATGGCCGTCCCCCATATTGGCATAATTGGCCTTGATATCCGTATGTCCGTAGGTCACATTATATTTGTCGATGATATCATGGATCCAGGGCAGGTAGTAGGCCATCATGGCGTCATTGTGGCCGAAGCCGCCGGTAGCCAGGACCACGCCTCTCGCAGCGTTGACCTGCGTATAGCTGTCGTCCGTCAGACTCTGGAAGATCACCCCTGTCACCCGTCCCTCCGCATCGGTCAGAAGCTGGCGTGCGGGAGAGTCAAAGTAAGCATCCAAATTACCGGTGGCCACCGCCCGGTCGAAATTGGCCTGCAGCACAGGGGCATGTCCCTTCGGGCGGAAGTTCATCGTGCCGGAGAAGATCCTCTCGTGATCCACCTGGGGATCATAGGCGGGCATCGCCGCCATGGGCTTGGCATAGACCGCATTCTCATCCTCCGGATTGGGATCGCTGGCCTTCAGCCACTGCAATCCCTCATAGCCGTTGCCATACCAAGTGATCGCCTCGCCGCAGTTATCTGCCCAGCGTTTTAAGATCCTGGGATCCGCCCGGTGACTCATCTGCGTCATCATCTCATTGACCAGCGCCGCGGCATCCAGATCCTCGATCCCCACCTCTCTGGACTTCTCACAGTTAAACATGGAAAACTGAGAAGACCTGGCTGAGACGGTGCTGATCTTCTCCATGGCCACCACCTTCAGGCCTCCTTCCGCCGCCGCTCTGGCCGCGCAGACTCCGGCCACTCCCAGGCCCACCACAGCCACATCGCAGTCCAGTACCCTGCTGATCTGACTCTCCGGAATCGGATCCGGCTTATCCATGAAGCTTAAATCCAGCATACTCCCACTTTTCGCTTCCTGCTGCGGAATATTTACGCTCTCCCCCTTCGCCTGAGCGATACAGGCCTCCGCCGCCACCTTCACTGCGGTGGTAGTGACCGTGGCCGACGCCACGCCGTCGATATCCGTCCCCTGCTTCTCCAGGATCTGAGCGATCAGCGTGTCCGCCGCCGCCTGTCCGATATTCTCCGTCTCCCCCGACACATCAAGCGCCACATCCGTGATCTTCTCAGCGTCAAAAGTCATGGTCACGGTCACCGGCTTCATTCCGTTGGCCGTGGCCTGATATGTACCCGGAATATAAATTCCTTTTTCCTGCGCCGCCGTCGTGGGAGCCGCCGTCGTCTCCGGCGCCTGAGCCGTACTCTCTTGCGCCGTTGTGCCCTGTGTCTCAGACGCCTGCGCACAGCCTGTCATCCCCGCCATGGCGGTGGCTGCTGCCAGTCCCATAGTCCCCCGCAAGAAATCCCGCCTGGAAATCTCTCTCTTCATCGCTTTCCCTCCTGCATTCTGTGATGATAATATGGATGCTTCCATTATAGGAAAAGGGAAATTCACAATCAATGCATCGGGGCAAACTGGGCGTTTTGGGCCGGTAAGTGGGCTCATCCGGGGAGGGGAATCATCCACACCAGGATAAAACGGCCGTCCTCCGTCCGAATATTCAGCGCCCCGTCATGCCGCTTCAGGACGCTTCTTACATTGCGCAGGCCATAGCCATGGACTCCCTGGCTTTTACTGCTCAAAAGACCTTCCCGCCCCTCGCGCAGCGTATGGTTATATTCGTTTTCAAAGCGCACCACCAGACAGCCATGCTCCGGGCCGCCCCGCATCCGTATGGTTCGGTCCTTCACTTTGTCCTGCTCCACCGCCTCCATGGCATTGTCGATGCAGTTGGCAAACAGCGTACAGATCTCCGGAGGATTCAAAAAGCCTCCCTGGCCGAAGGACACCGCCGCTTCCAGTACGATTCCCCGCTCCTCACAGGCCTGCCGCTTCTGCCGGATGATCAGATTCAGCGTACCATTACCGGTGTCGATATCCTCCAGAGCCTCTTTCGCTCCCCGGCTGATTCCCTGGATATACTCCTGCACCGACTCCATGTCCGCCATCCCCTGAAGCACATTCATGTGATTGGCCATATCGTGGCAGACCCGTTTGAGCATCTCGTCGCCCTTTCTCTGCTCCTTGAACATATCATACTGGGACTTTAATTGCTGCTCCGCCATCTCCAGCTCATGGCGGTTATGCAGATAGGCAAAGTATTTTTCGCTGGCGCCGATGGACACGATGGTGGAGAAGGCCAGAAACGCGCCGATCCCCGAAAACGCCGCCACCGCCTGCCTGGTACTCATCTCTTGCAGATAATAGGTATAATGATAGATTCCGATTCTGGCCATAAAGGATATACAGGCCGGAAACAGCCCTGCGAACAGCTCCGACCAGCTGATCCTTCTCCCTCTTTCGATGACCACAATAAAACGCTGCACCACATAGAGAGTCCCCATATTTAAAACGGCGTTGACTGTCGCCACAAGATCAATAAACGCACCGTCAAACTCCGGGCACAGAAACACTAACAGCTGCCGGTTCCAGATCCCGGCAGTCAGTACAAAGATCACAGCCAGAAAGATCGCATACTGCTTCTGCACACGCAGCTGCCGGTATAAGAGCACGCTTTCTCCCGCACACCACAGGCTATGGATCAGAAGAACAAAGGGATAGGACCGGCGGCCCGTCATCCCGAACAGAAACATGTGAAGCAGGAAATTGACCGCTGCTGCCGTACCCTTTCGCATCACATCCGTATCCCGGTACAGCTTATGAAAAAAAACCGCATAGTACAGAGCGGCATAGATACAGCCCCGCAGGTCTCCCCAGCCCGGCATCTTCAGACTCATCACAGGAAATCACCTCCCCAGCATCCGGCCAGCGCCTCCCTGAATTCCTTTCGTCTGTGCTTGCTCACCGGGATCAGGACTCCGCTCCTCATCATCACCTGAGACGGCTCCAGACGCTCGATATATCCCATATTGACAAGAAAGGCTGTGTGGCAGCGAAAGAATCCCTCACAGCCGATCTCCTTCTCCAGTCTGGCCATGCTGGAATAGCACCGGATCTCCTCCTTCGCCGCGGTGTGGATCAGCACGCAGCCTCTGGCCGTCTCGCAATATTCGATCAAACCGGTCCGGATTCGGATCATCTGATCGTCTCCCTTCACCGTGATTGCTGCCTGGCGGCGGCGGTACGCCGCGTCCGCAGCCTTCATGAGTACCCGGCCCAGCCGCTCCCGCGACACCGGTTTTTTCAAAAAATGGAATGCCTGAATCTCGTAGCCCTCCACCGCGTACTGCGCGTAGTTTGTCACCAGGATGATGACCGTATCCTGACCCTTCTCCCGGATCCGCCTGGCTGCGCTGATCCCGTCCATTCCCTTCATCTGCACATCCAAAAGCAGAATGTCCAAAACGGCAGAGGAAGCCAGCACCTCCTCTGCCGAAGAAAATGTCAGAATCTGAAATATCTGTGGCGACTGCTCCTGTATTCTCGTCACGTATTCCGACAGCATCCTTCTGTTTTTCGCCTCGTCATCGCATATTCCCAATATCAGCATATCTGCCCCCGGTATCTTTTGCCCCTTTTTCCGGTGTCGTTATTAAGATAACACGGGAAGCAGCCGCACGTCAAGACCTGCCGCCCCTTGCCGTACCCCAGTCTCGTTATCCGATCACTGTGGTACAGCCAAAGGCAGACAGCCGTTTCTCTGTAAATATCAGTACCAGCCTTCCAGATCTTTATATGTAATCAGCTCCACCTGATTATCCTTTACCCACTGCTTCACCTTCTCATCCGTCACGCCCTCCAGGTCCTTTGCCCTGTAGAGGGTGAAGCTGCTTAAGCCGAACAGGCAGGCTTCCACATAGCCGCAATGGGTGATGAGCATCCCGTATTCCTTGCCCAGATAGCCGTTCTGATCCTTCAGGATGAAGTCCGTCAGGTCGGACTTCAGCTGGTTCTCCAGCGTGGGCGGGAACTGATACCAGCCCATTCCCCCCGACGTCATCCGGGGATCCTCTCCGATGGCCATGGAGTAAGGCAGGCCATACTTTGCGGCCAGGTCGCGGCTTACCCGGCTGGTGGTCTTCGTGCCGTAGGCATGGCCATGAAGGTAATCCGGCTTGCGTCCCACCAGCTCGATAAAGCGAAGGATCTGGGCCTCGAACTCCCGGTAGGCCTCCTCATAGACCACATGATCGTGATCGTTTTCATCGGTATCCAGCGCCCTGTTCATGGAGCTGGTGAGAAACTGTCCGTTCTCCTGTACCAGGCTGGGAATCTCCTGCCGGGAAAGAAGCGCCGGACCGGTGCTCATATTCAAATCCAGGCCGAAGGCGATCTGATCCAGATAGGGACGGATCCACTCCACACACCGGGGGGCCCAGGGCATATTGGAAAAGAGTCCCGTATTTCTGACGATTCCTTCGGTGATCGCCTGGATGGCGCCGCGGGCCTGAGCCTCCGTGATGCCGTAATCATCGGATTGTACTAACAGTTTCATAGATACCTTCTTTCCGCCGGAAGCGTCCTGGCATTATTCCTCCTTATCCGGCTGTCCGTTTTCTTTGGCCAGGCACTGTTTATCATATATCTTTACGAACGGTAAGTAAATAAAAACCGCTAAAATAAAGAACACAGCCCCCCAGATCAGACCCGGTATTCCATATCCTACCATATTTGTCACAAAAAACGGTACGAAGCCGCCCGCGCTGGCGCCTGTATGGTATCCTACCAAACCGATGGCCTGCAATAAGTACGTTCCCAATGTCAGCAATGTGGGCACCAGAATCACCCAGGGCAGGAAGAAAATCGGATTCATAATCATCGGAACACCAAAATAGGCAGGCTCATCCACTCCGAACAATGCAGGTACCACAGCAAGCTTACTGATTGAACGATTCGCCTTGGATTTGCCCCAGATCAGCATCGCCACCACCAGAGGAAAGGATCCGCTCCCTATGGCAATATAGGAGCCTGTGATCCAGTTAGGCAGAGGCAAGCCTGCCTGATAAGCCGCCAGATTCTCCAATTGCAGACTGGTAAACAGCAGCATGGAAATGGGCATAATCGCCATGCCTCCATGGATTCCGAAAAACCACAGAAGATACACGAAAATATTCAGTATCAGAAGTCCCCAGATCGAGGCACTGACCGCGCTCAGCGGAATCTTCACCACCGCGTACAGGGCATCCTGTGCATTGCCCATAGATGTCATGGAGAAGATCCAGTTAATCAGCACAAACAAAACGGCAATGATGAAGGACGGAATCAGTGCCGAGAACTGGCGGGCGATCGTCGGAGGCACCTGCTCCGGCAGCTTGATCTCCAGATGACGCGTGATGCTGAATTTATAGATATACCCTACCACGAAGCCTACCACCATGGCCATGAACATTCCCGAAGAGGAGAGCCATGTCGTGGACAGTGTAGCCGCCCCATATGCGCTCTCTGCCGGCGTGTACGGCGTGATCACCAGGAATGCGAAGATCGAGGTAAGTCCGATGGTCAGCGACTGTTTCTTCATCCCGCTTTTCTGAGCATACTGATACCCGATACAGAACACGATATACAAGGCCAGCAGGCCAATGGAAAACTGATACACGGCTCCCACCAGATTATACAGGCCGCTGGACTGCAGCCATGCCTGATATCCGCCCATATCGATACCCCGGATCAGAGAAGCGATGGAACCCACAATAGTGATGGGCATGATCATCATGAATGCGCTGCTGATAATATTCAGCACTATGCTCTTGGCAAATATATCCGAAAATTTAGTCAGGCTCTTCTCGACCTTTGCAAATAATTCTTTCATCTCTTGTCCCCTTCCTCTGTCAGGCTAAAACATCTTCCGCCGCCTTCAGCACCGCCGCACCGTTGCAGGAGCCGTAATCCGGCTTATTGATCACCACCACCGGCACCCGGCCGTTCACGATCTCATCCACCTCTGCCTTTCGCCAGGACACCTGGGGCCCCAGCATCACGATATCGTAGTCCTCCTCTTCATCTTCCACGGAGTCGATATCCGTAGCCCAGATCTTATAATTCTTCCCCTGTTCCTTCGCCGCGTCCTGCATCTTCTTCACCAGAAGCGAGGTGGACATCCCCATGGCACATGCCAGCATAATCTTCATATTCGTTCCCTCCTGTCATTCTTTTACTTTTCTTCCAGCTCCCGGATTCTCTTATTCATGTTAAGCATCTGTTTGGCAAAGTCGATCGTCATCATGGCCATACACAGATGATCCTGCGCGTGAACCAGCAGGATATTAAGCTGTGCTCCGTTCCCTCCGGCCTCGTCCTGGATCAGCTTGGTCTGGATGGTGTGAGCCTCTTTCAGCTCATCCGCCGCCTTTTTCAGACTCTCCTCCGCCTTGTCAAAATCACCCTCATTGGAGAAGAGAATCGCTTCCATGGCAGAGGATTTGGCATCCCCTGCATGCAGGATCAGTTGAAAACTGATTTCATAGGATTCCTCCATAAATACTCCTTTCCCGCCCTTTCTTTCCGGGGCGATTCATACGCTCACCGGGTATTTCCTCCGGCACATCACTCCTCCTGTGTCAAAAGACTGCACAGCGTATCATAGCTCTTTTCCTTGATCAGCCGGCCGATTCCCTCCGCACTGAGCAAAAGTCTGGCTGTGGCCGAATAAAAATGTTGTATTTTTTTATGCTTCTGTCTCGATACGGAGACCAGAAATACCGCCCGCACCGTCTCATTGGCATCCCATTGCACCGGATGCTTCAGAATGCTGACACTGACGAAGGTATCCTCCGTCATCACCCGGCAGGGATGAGGCATGGACACCTGATTGCCCATGCAGGTCCGGGCCAGCTCCTCCCTCTTTAGCACCGACTCATAAAACCCTTCCGGCAAAGGATGCACCGCTTCGATTTTTTCACAGATCGTGCGCAGCACCTCCTCCTTGCTCTCTCCCTCCAGATCTGCAAAAAACAGTTCTCTCGGATAATAGCGCAGGATATCCTCGCCTTCACATCGCAGGATCTGCTGGATATTCGATACGTCCTCTCCGTTCATCAGCTGCTTCACCTCACAGATGGGCACCGGGACCTCTGTCTGGATGGGCACCGTGGTAAATACGTAGTCGATCCGGGAGAAATCCTGCTTTTCCAGGCCGAACTGATCGCAGATAATGACCTGGCCGATATAGTCCCCGAAGGTGCGCTGCATGTTCCAGGCCGTCATCTGCGCCGTGGCCGATCCGGAGGCACACACGAACAGCACCCTCTTCTTCTCCACGCTGTGCTTCTGCCGCTCCAGTCCCAGGGCAAATACCAGCGCGATATAGGCGATCTCATTGGAATCCAGGATCACACAAAAGCGCCTCTCCAGCACCGCGCAGCCCTGGACCGCCATGGTGTAGGCCAGACTGTACCGTCTCCTGACCTCGGACAAAAGCGGATTTTTCAGCCGCATCCCATACTTCATACGGACAATGAGAGGTATCAGGTGCATCTTCAGGGACATCACCAGCTCCAGATTTCCCCGGAAGTCGATCTGAAAGATATCGTTGATCTCCGAGAGCATCTCTGTGGCCAGCTCATCCACCTCCTGGCTGATGACAAAATTCTGATGCGATTCCTTTCCGGCCAGATGAAGCGCTATGTAGCGGATCTCCTCCTCGGGAAACACCACACGAAACCATTCCTGGAGAGGAAGTACGCATTTCCTCGCCAGGCGGTATTCGCTCTCGCCCACGAACGCCTGATAATCTGCCTCCGGAAGGGATACGTACTGTCCCCGCCGGATACGCCGGATCGACACGTCAATATGAACAACCAGACTGTCAAATCCCACGTCGGACAGGTGAAACTCCTCCTCCGATATGGCCGCCAGCACACAGTCCGCAATCAGACGTCTCTCCTGCTCGTCCGCCGCCATGTACCGGCCGGTTTTCTTATTAATATAGCGGGCCATGCACAGACGCATCTGAAACTCATCTCCTGTCAGGCGCATCCCGTAATGGGGCTTGCGCTCGATTTTCAGATGAAACTCCTCAAAGAAATCCTCCGCCTTGCGGATATCCGCCGCCAGGGTCTTACGGCTGACAAATACGGCATCGCAGATTTCCTCGATCTTTATGTAATCACTGCTTTTCAGAAACTGTTCGATGATGAAATCCACCCGTTCCGGGGAATCGGAAGGAATGCGCTGGCTGCGGATGGCAAAGAGCATTCCGAAAGCTTCCAGGTCGGTCACCTCCAACATCACGCCTTCTCCCCGCCTGCAAACAATGTGCGCACCATTATTTTCAAGCTTTTCCTCCAGCTCCTTTAACAGGCCTCGCAGGGTACGGGTACTTATGCCCATCTCACCGGCCAGACGATCCGCCGTCCGGAATTCATCTTGTGATAACAGGCTCAAAAGATTCGTCAATCTTTCACCCAACATATCCGCCTCCTGTGCCCAACCCGCATTTCCTTCAAAAAAGAATCCGCTCACCGTGTTCTGATGTGTGGATTATATCATTTCTCCTTTTGAATTTCCATTACATGATTTTCCACAAAAACAGCCCGAAAAGTACACGAAAAAGCGATACATTTGATGATATAATCGCAGGCTCTCTGTCAAAACAGGGGGATTCCGTCACAAAATCGTCGGCAATTCCTGTTATTACTTCCAAACTATAACCTCACCAATATGTGCTCATTTTTATCCTCTCACAGAATCTGCGGTAAGCAAAAATGTCATTGACGTTTCCCCCGCCTATACTATATAATTAAGGTTGCAATTTCGTCCCTGTGATACGTACGGACTGCTTCTTTCCACACACATCCACAGTCCCGGTATCATCTCGTATATAAATGAAAAGGAGAAACCACGTGCCATGAAACAATTCTTCGGAGCAAGCCAGCGCGGAGATCTGAAAGAGGCGGTCCGCGGCCTGAGCACCCCTCAGCTGATTATGCTGATTTCCAACAGGGAAAATTTTCAATCCCATGTGAAAGAGTTGGAAGCACTCTATCCCGGCGTCCCCAGCATCGGATGCATCGGTATGGGCTATGACAACAGAATCAATGAAAAAGGAGTCAGCGTCATTGCCTTTTCAAACGGAATACGCGCCGCTGCCAATGTATTGGAAGAGGTGTCCGTCATGCCTGTCAAATACATAGAGCGTCTGGAACAGGATGTCAGGAACACAAACGCTTCCCAGAGCGATACCATCTGCATTGATTTCTGTTCCGGCAATGACGCCTGTGTGCTGACTACGATTTATACCGTACTGAAACACAGGAATATCTCTCTCATCGGCGGCACCGGCGACGCAGGAATGGTGTCGGCCAACGGAAAAGTCTATCAAGACGCCGTGGCGTATGCTCTGGTCAAAAATCAAAACGGCCGGGTGAAAGCCTACAAGGAAAATATCTATCATCCCATGAAAGATTACCGTTTCATCGCCTCCCGGACAGACAAAGCCAAATATATCCTGGGCGCTCTGAACGGCCAGCCGGCCAAGAAGGTCTATCAAAGCATCCTTCATGTGTCAGAGCAGGAAATTCTCACCCGCACCTTCCAGAATCCCTTCGGTAAGATCAACGGCGACGACACCTGCATCATCTCCATAAAAGAAGTCAACGGCGACGCCCTGACCTGTTTCAGGCAGGTAAACGATTCCGACGTCCTGGTCCTTCTGGAGCTGGGAGATTATAAAGCCATCGTTAAGAACACCATCCAAACGATAAAGAAGGATTTTCCGAAGATATCCGCCGTGTTTTCCGTAAACTGCCTGTTCCGCTATAAGCTTTTTACGCAGAATCATTATATGGAGCAGTATTTATCCGATATGGCAGCCCTTGGCAGTCATGCCGGTTTCGTCGGTTACGGAGAGCACTATAATAACCGTTTTGTAAACCAGTCCATGACCTGTGTGGCGTTTGAGTAGAAGGGAGGGAAAGACATGTCACTCTGGAAAAAACACGAAAAGGATGCCGGCCGGACGCCGGTAAATAACACGAGCCTCTATCCTGTCCTTCATGTAATGAACAGCCTGAAGGAGTATCATACGGAGCTGGTGCAAAAGGAAGTGGACTCTCTGGGAGAGCTGGACCGGATAGGCCGTTCATTTCATTCCGTACTTTCAGAATCCGAGCACTTCCAGGAGCAGCTCCAGGATTTTGGTCAGAACTTTTCCGATATCGAGCAGACCTCCGGCGAATTCGACACAGTGAAGAAAACCATTGCCCAGTCTGTGTCCCACGCGCAGAGAGGCGTCGAGGAGCTCAAAAACAGCTCCGTCCAGGTAGAGACCTATTTCAGTGAAACCGAAAATACCTTTGAGGACCTGCAAACCGCTGTGGAGAAGATCAAACAGTGTACCAGCAAGATCGTCTCCATCGCCGAGCAGACCAATATCCTGGCAATCAACGCCTCCATCGAGGCAGCCCGGGCCGGTGAGCACGGAAAAGGATTTTCCGTCGTAGCTGTGGAGGTAAAGAAGCTGGCGGAAGAGATCAAAGACCTGACAAAAGAGGTGGATTCCGGTATTCGCGATGTGGAGCAGGGAACCGACCAGCTTAACAGCAGCATCCGCACCTCACAGCAGGCCCTGGGGACCAGCCTCGACAAGGTCCAGGAAACCTATGAAAAATTCGATGAAATTACACAGGCGGCGGAAGGAGCCACCGCCGTACACAATGAAATCTCCCGCGTGATAGACAGTTCCAAAAACGCACTGAACACATTGTGCGGATTCTTCGATCAGATGAAGAACCAGTACCAGGAAGTCATGAATCATATTAATTCAGCCAGCCGTCTGGGCACCACGAAGAGCGCCATGTTTGAAGATATTGATAATATGATGGCCCAGATCCCTCCTGTCATAAAGGAACATACCTCTCAAAAGGGATAACCAAATCATTCGCGGGTAAGAATCGGAGTTCGCCGGTTTTTACCCGTTTTTGCGACCCAAAAGCAGATTGTAAAATCCACCCAAAAATGGTATGATTATTTCTGCTTAAATTACATTATGGAGACTGTCATGAAAAAAAAGTATAACGTATGGTTACTGGCCCTTTTGCTGGCCCTCTTTGTATCCGGATGCCAAAAAAGCGATCCCGGTTCACCAGAAAACGAACCGTCCTCCTCTTTTAATACGGTCAGGCTGACTGTCTGGGGCGCTGCGGAGGACGAAGAACTCCTTCGCCAGATCATCGAAGGATTTAAGGACGAATACCGTGGAGAAGCGGATTTTATCATCACATATGAGCCGCAGAGTGAAAGCAACTGCACCAATGCCCTGATGGGCGGTCTGGAACAGGGCGCGGACGTATTTGCCTTTGCCGACGACCAGCTGAACACACTGGTGGCCGCCGGTGCGCTGGAGCCGGTAGAGAATGCGGCCCTCATCCGCCAGTCCAATCTGGCGGAGGCAGTCCTGGCCGCCTCTGTCAACGACACCCTCTATGCTCTGCCGCTGACTGCCGATAACGGATATTTTCTTTATTATAATAAACAGTATTTTTCAGAGGAGGATATCACCTCTCTCGAACGCATGCTGGACATCGCCGCAGAACACGGCAAAAATATCTCCATGGAATGGTCCTCCGGATGGTATGTATACTCTCTGTTCGGCAACACGGGACTCTCTGTGGGACTAAATAACGACGGAATTACCAATTACTGCACCTGGAACGCGACAGATGGGACCATACGTGGAGTCGATGTCGCACAGGCCATGATGAATATCGCCGGACATCCCGGCTTTATCAGTACCGATGACGCCGGATTCTTAAAGGGCGTCCGGGACGGAACCATCATCGCCGGTGTCAACGGTGTCTGGAATGCCGTCGCTGTGGAAGAAGCCTGGGGCAGCGGTTTCGGAGCAGCGAAGCTCCCCTCCTATACCTGTGCCGGCCAGCAGGTCCAGATGGCCTCCTTCTCCGGCTATAAGCTGATCGGGGTAAACGCCTACTCCCAACACCCGGAATGGGCGGCAAAACTGGCGGAATGGATCGCCAGCGAAGAAAACCAGCAGCTTCGCTTTCACCTGCGCGGCCAGGGCCCGTCCAATATCAGGGCCGCCGCCTCCGAAGAGGTACAGAACTCTCCCGCAATCTCCGCATTGCTCGAGCAGTCGGAATCTTCCTGCCTGCAACGTATCGGCGGCAATTTCTGGGATCCGGTCACTGCCTTTACTGCCGAGATACTGGCCGGAAATCCTTCCAAAACCAGCCTTCAGGAACTGCTCGATACCATGGTGGAAGGAATCACCGCCCCCTAGCGCAGCGCTTTTATCAGAAGCCAAAGGAGTATTCGTAATAATGAAAAATATCTCTCTGCAAAAACGTTTAATCCTGCCCATCGTCCTTCTGGGCGTAGTGGCGCTTTTATCCAACGTCCTCTCGATTTTCAATATTCATAATGTGAATGCAAGCGCTGCCAATATCGCAGATAATTATATGGATGGTCAAAGGCAGCTGGCAGAAATCTGTCAGTCCTCCATGAATATACATAAAATGGCCCTGAGCCATATCGTGGCCACGGACTATGACACCATGATTACGCTCGTGGGCCAGATCAAGGAAGAGGAAGCCATCCTGGATACCATGCTCGCCGAATATACTCAGCATGTAAAGCCGCAGGATCAGACACAGTACGAAGCCCTGCTGTCAGATTACGATTCCTTTAAGCACGCCCTGGTCCTCCTGGTGTGCGCCAGCGCCAGCCACAAAACCCAGGACGCCTATGCCCTGGCCAACGGCGATGTTGCTTCCTGTGCCAGCGCCATGGAGACTGATATCGACGCCCTGAATGCCTCGATCGAGAAACAGACCTCTGATGCCAGATCACGGCTTTCTTTCGTGTATCTTTTATCGCTTTTGATCGGGGCTGCCGCCATCATCGCCTGCATCATACTGATTTTTGCAGATCTGAAGCTCATCGCCAATTTTGTGGTGGCTCCCATCAAGAGTATCCTTCAGACCATACAGGAGAGCTCAGGACACATTAACAACATGACCGGTGAAGTTTTAAACAAGACCCGGGCCTCCAAGGGCAGCGCGGCAAGTCTGTCAGCCCTCACCGAGCAGCTGTCGGCCACGCTTCAGGAAGTGGCAGGCAACGTATCTGTCATCAATAACAATACGGAAGTGGTCAGACAAGACGTACACAATATGGTGGACGAATGCGGCGCCATCACCAATTATACGGTAGAAATGAATGCCCGCGCCGACGCCATGCAGCAATCTGCCCAGAGCAGTGTGGAAAGCACAGAAGCCAAGGCAGAGGAAATCCTGCACTCTCTCAATGACGCCATAGAGAAAAGCAAAAGCGTGGATCAGATCAAGTCCCTCACCGGCGATATCCTTGCCATCTCCCAGCAGACCCGGCTGATCGCCCTGAATGCCTCCGTGGAGGCCGCCAATGCGGGGGAGGCCGGTAAAGGCTTCGCCGCCGTCGCACGGGAAGTCCGTGATCTCGCCCACTCCAGTCAGGAATCCGCTAACCGGATTCAGGCCATCAATGACGTGATTACATCCGCCGTATATAACCTGTCCGAAAATGCCCAGCATCTGATCGACTATATGAACGAATCCGTCCTCACACAATTCCAGGCGTTCATACAGTCCGGCAGCCAATATAAAGAAGACGCTGCCTATATCCGCCGGGCTATGGATGAGTTTCATGAGAGGACCGGGCATCTGAATCATTCCATGGCAGGAATTGCCGGCTCCATCGGCACCATCACAAAAGCCATCGACGACGGGGTGAGCGGAATTACCGGCGTCGCCGGCAATACCAGAAATCTCGTCAATGATATGGAAGATATTACCCGGCGAATGGGGCTCAATCAGGAAATTGTGAAAGGACTCGAAAAAGAAACGGTTGCATTCGACAATTTATAATCTTACCCTCAGTGGCGCAAAACCGTGTGTCCCCTTGTCCACTGAGGGTATTATTTCGTTATAACAAACCGAATGTAATAAGTAAGCGATTTTCCACAAGAACCAATTCAGAGGATTCCGATCCGGGGCCGGAATCCTCATATCCCTGTCTCTTTATTCTGTCGGAGCCACCTTCCGATCCCCCTGATAAATCGCATGAGTCAAAAATCTCAGTACAATCATATAATCATATTTTCCTTCCGGATCCGTTTCAATATTCATCTCATCACATAAACCGATCAACACTCCCAGATCCTCTTTCATAAAGCCATTCCACCCTAAAATATAACGACAGCGCAGCTTCACCTGAATCTCTGTCTTTCCCCGGACAATATCTATATCGATCTCGTAGCGTTCTGCAAATTTTTTCACAAATTTCAGTGTGTCGTTCAGGACTTTTTCTCTCTCAGGAAGCGGCCTGTAATTCAATGTCTTATAAAGAGCTTCCACAAACTGTTTTGCTTCCGCCGGCGTTTCATCCTGTCTGGCCGTATCCGGTGGTACCTCAGGCGTTTCATATCGTTTTAAGTATGTCTCCATTGTAAGCCTCCTAGAAAAATGGTATGATTTAACGCATTATCCATATGAATTAACATAAATTATTTTATTTAATTTATGTAATGTTCCCATAAAAAATCAATCATTTTATATGTAAACTTAATAGATAGATTATTATCCGGTAAAATCCGCAAATATATCAGAAAGTGATCCTTTTTTGTATCCAAAAGATATTACCACTTCCACTTACAAAACGTAATTAGTTTATGATCGGCGCCAGACCATATTTTTGCAGAACTTTTAAAGGATCAGATGGTTGTCCCTTTATTAAGTATACCTTTACCCTCATAAATTATGATATATTTATTTTTGATATCAATATATATTACTATTTTATAGTATTTTATCATTCATTTTTTGTTATGTTTTTGTGTAAAAAGGGAATGTATAATACATCTCAGATGTGGAGGTCTTGATATTATATGTCTAAATTTGTTATTACACCAAAAGAAGATCAGGCTGTTACGATGACGATACGAATCAACAAATCCCTGCAGGAAAAATACGACAAGCTGTCAGCTCAGACCAACCGCTCCCGGAATGAGCTGATTAATATGGCTCTGCAATATGCGCTTGATAACATGGAAATTCAGGAAACCGGCACCTGATACCGTCTTTGCTGGCCATGGCCTTATCTCTTCTAAGGTTTTTATCCTGTTTTCTCCGCATACCACGCGCAAAAAACAAATAAAAGCAACAGGGATATTGTCTCCTTTTTTAGATAAATTGTTCTCTTTTAAAAACACTGTCATTTAAATTATGTGGTTTTGCACAAAGAGAATATTGTTTCAAAAAATTAATCCGTAACACTTTACAAATAAAAAGGAATCGGGTATAATTTTTGATACAGGTTATTGTTAAAATCAACAACCAAAAAAAGGAGGTACACAAAGAATGAAAAAATTTATCAGTATCCTGCTGGCGCTCTGCCTGATCGCCAGCCTGACAGCCTGCGGCGGCAGCCCTGCGGCAGGCACCACCGGAGCCGACAGCGATAACGCAGGCACCACCAAAGCCGACAGCGATAACGCAGGCACCACCAAAGCTGACAGTGATAACGCAGGCACCACCAAAGCTGACAGTGATAACGCAGGCGTAAGTTCTGAGGGGGGCAGCGTAGCCGTATTCTATTATACATACGGCGATACCTATATTTCCAGTGTGCGTACCGCTCTGGATGCGGCCTTAGACGCAGCAAATATCAAGTATCAGGATTACGACAGCAATAACAGCCAGACCACACAGACCGAGCAGGTTACCACTGCAATCACGCAGGGAGCCAAAGTGCTGGTGGTAAATCTGGTAGATACCGGTTCCGACGACGCGGCCCGCAACATCATCGAGCAGGCCAACGGCATCCCGGTTATCTTCTTTAACCGTTCCGTCAGCGAAGAGGCCGTTACCAGCTCCGACAAGTGCGTATTTGTAGGCACCGACTATGAGATGGCCGGCCATATGCAGGGCGAGATGATCGGCAATTATCTGACGGCCAACTATGACACTCTGGATTTAAACGGCGACGGCGTAATCTCCTATGTTATGTTCAAGGGCCAGGAGGGCAATGCGGAGGCAGATGCCCGTACCCAGTTCGGCCAGGAAGATGCCGACGCGATTCTGACCGCGGCCAACAAGCCTGCTCTGAGCTTCTATGACAGCGCAAATACCAACAAATACCTGGTAGACCAGACCGGCGCATGGTCTTCAGCGGCAGCCACCGACTATATGCAGACCATCCTGTCCCAGTACAGCGAAGCCAGCGGCAACATGGTGGAGCTGGTTATTGCCAATAACGACGAGATGGCAATCGGCGCTATCGCTGCTTTGCAGAATGCCGGCTACAACAAAGAAGGAGGCACCACAATCCCTGTATTCGGTGTGGATGCCACCGATGCTGCCAAGGATGCTATCGCAGAAGGCAGCATGGTCGGTACGATCAAGCAGGATGCCGAGGGTATGGCCAATACCATCGCCGCCATCGCGAACAACTACTTAAGCGGTAAGGACACCTTTGACGGTGTGGATGCTGCCAATGTGGTAGGAACCTGGCGTGTAAACATCCCTTACGGCACATATACCGGCGAATGATTCACGCATCGACAATGCAGCCGCACTTCGGTGCGGCTGTATCGCTATAATAAATCAGGAGGCGAGGATTAGAATATGCAAGAGACGACAGCTTCCGCAACAACCGAAAATACAAGCGTCCTCCTCAAGATGGAGGGGATCAGCAAGGAATTCCCCGGCGTAAAGGCGCTTGATAACGTATCCCTGACAGTGAAAGCCGGTACCGTCCATGCTCTGATGGGAGAGAACGGAGCCGGTAAATCCACCCTGATGAAATGTCTGTTCGGCGTCTATTCAAAAGACAGCGGCCATATCTACCTGGAAGGCAAGGAAGTAAACTTCAGGACTTCCAAGGAAGCTCTGGAAAACGGTGTGGCCATGGTGCATCAGGAGCTGAATCAGGCCTTAAAGCGCAATGTAATGGACAACATGTGGCTGGGCCGTTTTCCGAAAATAGCAAGCTGGTGTCCTCTCACCAGCGAGAAAAAAATGTACGCGGAGACGAAGAAAGTCTTCGACGACCTGGATATCCAGGTAGATCCCAAACGAATCATGAGCACCATGCCCGTATCCCAGCGGCAGATGGTAGAGATCGCCAAGGCAGTGTCTTACCAGTCAAAGGTGATTGTATTTGACGAACCGACCTCTTCTCTGACAGAGGAAGAGGTAGAACATCTGTTTCGGATTATCAACATGCTCCGCGACCGCGGCTGCGGAATCATCTATATCTCTCATAAGATGGAAGAAATTCTGAGGATCTCCGACGAAGTCACCATCATGCGCGACGGACAGTGGATCACCACCCGCGCGGCCTCGTCCCTGACCATGAACGAAATCATCAAGCTGATGGTGGGACGCGAACTGACGAACCGTTATCCGGACAAGGAAAACGTAGTCGGCGAGCCTCTTCTGGAGGTAAAGGGACTGTCAGCCATGTACTCCAAGCTGTCAAACGTGTCCTTTACGGCCAATAAAGGCGAGGTCCTGGGTGTGGCCGGTCTGGACAGCTCCGGACGCACGGAGCTTCTGGAAAATATTTTTGGCATCGCCACCCGAGAGACCGGAGAGATTTATCTCCACGGCAAGCAGGTGTACAACAAAAATGCCCGGGAGTCCATTGCAAATAAATTTGCTCTGCTGACAGAAGAGCGCCGCGCAACCGGCATCTTTGGTATCCGTGATATTCAGGCCAACACCACCATATCCAGCCTGCCCAAATACAAAGCCGGCCCCTTCTTAAGCGATAAGAAGCTCAGCAAGGCCACCGAATGGGGCATTACTTCCATGCGCACCAAGACGCCCAGTCAGAAGACTCAGATCCGCTCTCTTTCCGGCGGTAACCAGCAGAAGGTCATCCTGGCCCGCTGGCTTTTAACCGATCCGGAGGTACTGCTTTTGGATGAACCCACCCGCGGAATAGACGTAGGTGCAAAGTATGAGATCTACCAGCTGATTCTGAATCTGGCAGGGGAGGGTAAGACCGTAATCATGGTTTCCTCCGAGATGCCTGAGCTTCTGGGCGTATGCGACCGGATTCTGGTTATGTCCGGCGGACAGCTGGCCGGCGAGGTGGATGCCAGAACGACAACGCAGGAAGAGATTATGACTCTGGCTGCAAAATATGCATAAGGACAGGAGGAATGAACTGTGGCTGAAAAAGAGAAAATGAAAAAAGTCGGAGATATCCTGCTCAATAATGCCATGTATATCATTATTGCGCTGGCGGTTGTATACATAACGATTATGCGGCCAAAATTTATAGAGCTTCCTTCGATTATCAACGTATTGTCCCTGACGGCGGCCAAGCTGCCCATCGCTCTGGGTATCGGCGGATGTATCGTACTGACCGGCACCGATATTTCGGCCGGCCGTGTGGTAGGCCTGACTGCCTGTATCTCTGCGTCTTTGCTGACCAAAACCTTTAAGGTGTTTCCAAATATGGACAGCGCGCTGCCGCTTCCGCTGGTGCTTCTGCTTGTCATTGCCATAGGTGCGGCGGTGGGCTTTGTAAACGGCTTCAGCGTGGCGAAGTTTAAGCTGCATCCCTTTATTGTGACGCTGTCCACCCAGCTGATTGTCTATGGTATCATTCTGATCTATCTGATGCAGGGCGTAAATAACGGCCAGACCTTAAGCGGCCTGACCGATGGCTATCGCAGCTTCGTCACGGGCGCCCTCTTTACGGTCGGCAACAATGTGGCGGTTCCCAAATATGTGCTCTATTCGATTCTTCTGACAGCGCTCATGTGGCTCATATGGAATAAAACCACTTTTGGCAAGAATATGTTTGCCGTAGGTTCCAATGAAGAGGCGGCCAACGTATCCGGCGTCAACGTATCCCGGACCATTATCCTGGTATTCATGCTGGCTGGTATCATGTATGCCCTGACCGGCTTTCTGGACAGCGCGCGTATCGCGTCGGCCAATGCCAATACCGGTCTGAACTACGAATGTGATGCCATCGCTGCCTGTGTCATCGGCGGCGTATCCTTCGTAGGCGGCATCGGCCGCATCAGCGGCATTGTCGTAGGCGTCGTGCTTCTGCAAATCATCTTCGCCGGATTGAGCTTTCTGGCAGTGGACCCGAATATGCTGTATATCATCAAGGGTCTGATTATCCTGACTGCCTGTGCTATCGACATGCGCAAATATCTGGTCCGCAAATAAGAACAGACAAAAGAAAAGACTATGACAGAGAATGAAAAAAAAGAACCGGCCCGTGGGCCGGCAACCACAGCCCCGGCAGCGAATCAGACTGCCGGGCCTCCCTTACGGGGGCTCTACGGACAGGTAAATATCTCCGTAAAAACACTGAATGTTATCATTCTGGTCCTGGCGGCCGCCCTGGTCATCTCCATGGCAATCGGAATCGCAAACCGGGGATTTATGGTAAATTTCGATTCACTGGGGGGCACCACGGTGGAGAGTCAGAAACGGATGTATGACGAGCTCATAGAGGAGCCGGAGCCTCCCACCAGGGAGGGATATCTTTTCGACGGCTGGTATCGGGACCGGGATACGACTCAGCCCTGGGATATGGAAACGGATACGGTCACGGAACCGATGACGCTGTATGCACGATGGCGGCAGCGGTAAGGGGGAGAAGGAGAGGGAGAGGAGAGAGGGACGCCCGTTTCCTGGGGGATGCCCGGTCGGACGCGCTCCCGCTCCGTGCAGGAGGCAGCGGCTCTAAGTTCGCGCTTCGCTGCCGCTTGCGCTCACTAAGCGCCGGCGTCCTGCAAGGGTCCGACCGGGCATCCCCCAGGAAACGGGCTGTTTCTTCGCCTTCTCCCCATTGCCCTGCAAGGGACCGCCGCGGGAGGCCTGCGAGTTTTTATTTGATGCCCATGGGGGCACTTTTTTTGTGATTTAAGTAGAATGATTTTATGTATCTGACATGATGGATATGCGAGAGGGCCAATAGGCGAGACTTATCTGTCGCGGAAAGGAATTGGTCGGCAGCACGGGTGTTTATTAAGGAAGAAAGCAGGGATGAGAATTAGACGTTATGAAGCCAGCCCGTGACGGGGTGATCTGAGATTTGAAGTTTTGCCGTTTAATATGGAGACGCGGGAGCTCACAGCCAAGAGTCATAGGGATACCCTGTCCGGGCCTTTGCAGGACGCCGGTTCTTAGTGAGCGAGAGCGGCAGCGAAACGCGAACTTAGAACCGCTGCTTCCTGCACAGAGCGAGAGCGCGCCCGGTCAGGGTATCCCTATGACTCCTGGCGTCCCTCTCGCAAAACCGTCAACGCAAGCTCCACGCACTTCATCCGGCTTTTCCCGACCTTTACATCGCCCAGCGCTGCCAGAATCATTTCTGTAGTAACCCTGAAGGCATCCTCCTGCTCTCTTCCCTTTATCAGATCCAGAACGCACTCTGCCGATGCGATACAAAGGGAGCAGCCGTATCCGTCGTAACAGACTTCTTCTATCCGGCCGTCCCGGAGGCAGTATGCAATGCGCAGGCTGTCTCCGCAGAACAGATTGTCCCCCTCCGATATCCATACTTCCCCTGCCTGCCGCTGTCTACAGCTCCTGGAAAACTCTTCCACATCGCCCCGATGGACCGGATGGCGGTATCGTTTCATAATCTCTTCATTCATACCTGTCAAACTGCTCCCGCACTTTTTTTACTGCCTTTATCATCTCCTCCACCTCTGCCTCGGAGGAGTATATGCCAATACTTGCCCGAAGGGTGGCCGGTATCTCCAGCGCCTGATGAAGCGGCATGGCACAGTGGGTCCCTGCCCTCACGCAGATTCCCTGTCCGGCCAGAAGTTCTGCCATGTCATGGGGATGAATCCCTTCTGCCTGAAAGGATACGATCCCATGGTGTGTCTTCCCGGCCCCCAGGACATGGATTCCGTCTATGGACTTCAGACCTTCCGAAAGTCTGCGGCACAGAAGTCCGGTATGGCGTTTCAGCGCCGCCTGCGAAAAGCCCTTCAGATAGCGGCAGGCGGCTGCGAATCCCAGAGCCCCTGTAATATTAGGCGTTCCGGCCTCATATCTGGCGGGGCCTTCCCGATAGACAGTCCCCTCCGTCGTGACCCGCTCTATCATCCCGCCGCCGCCCATCAGAGGTTCCATTCGCTCCTGCATCCCGGCCCGAGCCCACAAAAGACCGATGCCAAAAGGGCCGTACATTTTGTGAGCCGACACCACGGCAAAATCAGCGCTCAGCTCCGTAAAGCGGATATGTTCATGTCCCACCGCCTGGGCACAGTCCACGATCACGGCTGCCCCCGCCTGGCGGGCCTCTGCCGCCAGCCGCTTCACGTCATTTTTCAGGCCTGTGACATTGGAAATACAGGTCAGGGTCACCGCTTTTGGCCGCAGCGCCAGCGCCTTTTTCCACTCTTTTTCACAGATTAAGCCATCTGAATCCACGGAAAGATACCGAAGTGACAGCTTCTTTCTCTGCGCCAGCATCTGCCACGGGACAATGGCAGCATGGTGACACGCCGTATCGATCAGGACAAGATCCCCTTCCTTCAGATTTCGGGCTCCCCAACCCTGTATGGCCAGATTCAGTCCCTCCGTCGCCCCATGGGTAAAAACAGCCTCTGCCGCCGCTATGCCGAAGTAGTCCGCCACCTCTGCCCGCGCCTGCTCATATGCCTCGTCCGCCTCTTCGGCCAGCGGATAGAACCCGCGGTGCACATTGGCACGGCTGTTTTGCTCAAACCGGCTCACAGCCTGTATGACCGCCTCCGTCGTCTGTGAGGTCGCCGCACTGTCCAAATAGATGAAACCCGGATTCTCCTCCTTCTTCCTGCAAAGCAGGGGAAAGTCCTTCGCCGCCCTCCCGCATAGCAGCCAGATGAGCTCCGCCTCCGCAAAGGCTTCCGGTGTGTCTATATCGAAAAAGAGCGATTTCTCCCCCTGCTCCACTGGTATGACCGTATATCGGTTAAACAGCTGCCGGGCTCCTCTGTCTCCTCTGAGCGCCATCAGCTCTTTAAAGATCTCTTTGGGGAATAAAGCCGGATTTCCCGTTTTTCCTGCTTCGGCCGACGCCAGGATTCTCTGCTCTCTCCCGGGATCTGTCAGATTCTCACAGGCGCTCATCAGGCGGTCCAGATGTTCCCGGCACACGAAGGGCTGGTCCGCTACCATCAGAATCAGCCCGTCCCATCTGGCAGAGGCATCCTCTGTTGCCGCCCGAACCCCACAGGCCACAGAGCTCCCCTGCCCTTCCTCCCACGCCCCATGAAAGACCGTGTCTGCCGGAAGATCACTGATCGCCTGTTCCACTGCCCCGGCGTCGCTGCCCGTAACCACATAGACCTTATCCGCTCTGCTCTCACAGGCTGTCCGCACCGCCCTGTGGATCACCGGCTCTCCGCAGAAGCTTTTCAGCAGCTTTGACTCGCCCATGCGCCTCGACCCGCCTGCCGCAAGTATTATTACCGCAATCTTTTTGCTCACCTTCTGCCACTCTTCTCTTTCTCAGCCGCCCCTATCTCAGCCGATTGCACCATGGTCCGAGTGGGAAGCTTCCCTCCATACCGGACCATGGTGATCTCGGATAAAATGGACAGCGCGATCTCAGCCGGTTCTCTTCCTCCCAGATTCAGGCCCACAGGTCCGTAAATCCTTGCCAGCTCTTCCTTCGTAAAGCCTTCCTTCCTTAATGCCTCACAGCGGTCCAGCTGTGTGGTGGTCCGCCCCAGACAGCCAATATAGAATGCCTGGGAGCGCAGCGCCTCCGCCATGGCCGGCACGTCAAACTTCGGATCATGGGAAAGCGCGCACAGAGCCGTCGCCTGATCCGGAATCACATGTTTCAGAGCCTGCTGGGGCCATTCCTTCCACAGCTCATCCACAAAGGGAAATCTCTCTTCTGTGGAAAACGCCCCTCTCGGATCGATCACCACTGTCCGATATCCCAGCTCCTTGGCCATGCGCGTCAGATGAACTGCGATATGTACGCCGCCTATGCAGATCAGCTTCGGTTTCGGCTTGACATAATGGTAAAAGAAGCGGTAGCCCCGGACGGTCACCTCCTGCCTCTCTGCCGCATCAGACAGAACAGGACTCATGCTGCAGCAGACGGCTTCTCGCGCCTTCAGCTTCTGTTCGATCTCACCGGCAGCTTCCCGCATAATGTCCTCATATTCCTCCTGCCACCTGTCAAAAACCAGATGCCACTTCCCTGAAGCCGTCTCCCCACCGGAAAGTCCGTCTCCCCTTACAGCTCCCCGAAGCATCAGAAAATCAGGATCCGAAACCTTGGTATCATCCGCCGCTTCTGTCAAGGTCACCCGGACATACCCGTTTCCTCTGTTCGCCTCATCCCGCTCCGCATAAAAAAGAGAGGGTTGCAGCATGGAAACCACTGCCTCCATGCTGCTTCCGCAGGCCAGACCGGCCTCCAGCGTGCCATCTGCGGCCCCGTGATAGGACTCGATCCCGCGCACCCCCTCCTCCAGACACCGAAGCGCCGCCTGGACCATGCTTCCTTCCAGGCAGCCGCCGGACACGGAACCGGACAGGCTCCCGTCAGAGGCCACTGCCATGACGGAACCCGCTTTTCTGGGAGAAGGGCCCTGGGTATGAATCACTTGCACCAATGCCACTGTCAGGCCTCTGTGCAGCCAGTTCTCAATGTCTTTTTGTACCTCTTGCATCTCTTTTTCCTCTCAGGGGGCATCACCTATTGACCATTCACCCCATACACAGGGGTATAGTCGCCTTCCGACGGATCTACAATACCGTGCAGAGGCTCCAGGTTCTCCGATACCACATCGCCCACAGCGCCGCCGGCGATTCTCTCCTGCTGTAGCTCTTCTTCCTCGTTTCCTTCTATCGCCTGGCCCGCATTGATCTCCGCGCTGTTCGCCGGGTCATATGCCTCCAGGGTCCCCAGGATGACCGTATCATTGTCCGCATAGGGTACCGTCCCGTTTTCCGCTTCTACGCCATCCATACCTTCCTTCTCTTCGCCGCCGGACTCTCCTTCCGTCATGGCCGCGTCACTGTCCGATACTGCCGTGGTCTCACTCTCAGTCGAACCGGAAGTCTGGCTCTGCGTCTCTCCGGCTTCTGTGCAGGCAGCCAATGTGCCGATCAGAACCGCAAAGCAGATACATGCCAGCATTCTTTTTCCTTTATTTAGTGTTGTCATGGTCTCTCCTCTCCCATTTTCATCAATCCTTCAAAAGCTTTGCGACTTCTCTGAGTCTCTCGCTTTCATAACCAATCACGCGCCTCTCTATGGAAGCCACTCCCGGATCCTGTAGCATCCCCTCCGGAAACTCCCCCCGTTCATCCACCGTGAGGACCTGAACCGGACGTTTGGAGCGGACCATATTGATGCGCTGCACGAACTGGGACGCCAGATAGGGCTTCTCCATCTCGCTGGGAAGCAGGACCTCGCAGGTCAGGTCCGTGGGACGGATATAGAGTTTTCCCCGGTCTGCCAGAAGTCCCGCGCTGTCCTTATCTGCCAGCCGGTATAATAACAGCGAACGATGGGCAATCTGATCCATGGTATTCCCTCCGGAGGAAAAATCCTGTTTCTTCGTGATCCTCATCCCATAATAGGATACCTCCATCCCCACCTCGCTCTTCATGGCGAATGTCCGCCCGTCCTCTGTCTCAAAAACAGCTTCCGGCATTCTGCGCTCGGGAGAGGTGATCTGCCAGCCTGCCCGGATCTCCTCCGTCTCCACCGGAATTACTTCCACCGTATCCGCAGAATAGATTCCATAAAAATGCACCGGCTTCAGCATCTTTACGATGCCGTAATAGCACCACGCTTCATAGGCATTGCGCATCAGATCCCTGGCATAGGGCGTTATGGCCTGCGCCGCCCGGCTCTCCATCTCCTCCTCGTCAAGTCCCTGCTGCAACCCATCCAGAATGAGTCCCAGAACCGGCTTGACCAGGGCGGTGCGAGGAGCGGCTATCAGATTCTCCAGCGATGCCGACAGCCGGAAGCTCTTCAGATTACTCTGTCGTACCAGCTCGTCACGAACTTCGCCGCACATGGAGGCCAGACGAATCGCCTCCTCTGTCCGCCCTCCCAGTATTTTCTGTGAGAGCATGGCGCCGATCCCGTCGATCTGCCCATAAAACTCATCCCGGTACGCCCTGGGAACCGACAGACTTTTCTCTGTCATGCGAATATCGTCATGGTCCGACACAAACGCTCTTAACTCCCAAAACTTCTCTGCCCAGTCCGGTATACTATTTTCTGTCATCATATTTCCACCGTCACTGAGCCAGCTTTAACAGGGTGCGCTTCACCACGGTACGGGCGATCTCCACCTTATACTCATTTTTTCCAAGCACCATGCAGTCTGCCACGGCAGCGTCCCCCGCTGCCTGCGCACTGGCCTCTGTGATGCCGTCGGCCACTTCCTTTTCCGCCGCCTCCATGCGGACCGGCGACGGATAGACTGCGCCCATCACCACATGGATCCTGCCCTCCCCGTCATAGGCTGCCGCACAGTTGACCAGCGGAAAATCAATGGCTTTGCGCAGAGCGAACTTTTCAAAGGCGCTCTTTTCCGTTTTCGGAACGCGGATCTGCGTAACAATCTCCCCGTCCTCCAGCACATTGGAGCGGCATCCGTTCACAGCAAAGAAGTCTTCTGCCGGCACCTCTCTGCTGGTGGTCACGATGACAGCTCCCAGAGCTGCCAGAGCCGGCGCCGAATCATGGGGACTGGCCGCCACACAGCCTTTCTCCACGCCCAAAATAGAGTGATACCGATTGTCACCGGAAGCCGCAGGACACTCCGTTCCCCCCTTTCTGGCACAGGGGAACCGGTTATCCGGACAGCGGAAGTACCAGCAGCGGTGCATCTGACAGATATTGCCGCCCAGGGTGCCCATGTTGCGGATCGTGGGGGAGGCCGCACGGCCGCATGCCTCTGCCAGCGCCGCCGCATGGGTGCGCACCAGTTCACTGTCCGCCACATCCTGAAGCCTGGCGAGAGCGCCGATCTCAATCCAGTCCCCGTCCTCTTTTATCCCGTCCAATCCCGGAATGGTCTTTAAATCAATCACCACTGCCGGATAGTAGGGAAGACACTCATCCTTCAATGTCCCCAGCAGATCCGTACCTCCTGCGATCACCATGGCGTTTCCCCGGGCCGCATTCTGTGCGGCCTCTTTGGCAGAGGTCGCCTGCATATGTATAAAATGTCTCATTCTCTCACCTCCTACGATATCTTACCCATGGCCTTCAGCACACGATCCGGCGTGTAGGGCGTCATGGCAATGAAATCACCGCCGATGGCGTTCTGGATCGCCAGGCCCACCAGACCGGCATTGGTATGAGCGTGAGCCACGCCTGTGGAGCCATAGGCGCCTCCGCCGCAGCGGGTCTCCACCGCCACATTGTCCATATCCGGATAGTCCAATGCGGTGGGGATCTTATAATCATACATATTGCCGTTTAACAGGACGCCCGTATTCTCATCCCAGATGATTTCCTCCCGCAAAGCCCGGCCCTCTGCCATAATAAGCGCCATCTCCAGCTGTCCCATGGCAGAGGACGGACGAATCACTTTTCCGAAATCATGGGCGGCACAGTAATCCAGTATCTCCACCAATCCGGTCTCCGGATCCACTGCCACTTCGCAGAAATCCACATTCATCGTGCGGATTACATCCTGCTGGAACGGAACGTTGGGCTTCCCGCAGTACCCTTCCCCAAACTGGCCGATTCCCACCAGAGAGATCTGTACGGAAGGATCTGCTTTCAGGACAAGCATGGAATCCACGATATCCACCTCCTCCGCAGAAGAGGCTCCCAGCATGGAGGCTCCCACCGCCAGTATCCTCTCCTTCATCCGAACCGCCGCTTCCTTGGCAGCCCAGGTACAGGTAGATCCCCGATCCGCGGCGTCGCCCTTCTGCCAGTTCGGATAATTGGCGGAGTAATACACAATCACATCCTCCAGCTTCATGCCCATTTCCTCCGCAATGACCATCTGTACGGCGTCGGGCCAGTAGGTGCCGATCAGCGCCTCCGAGTAAGGCATATATATCTTACCGTCTGTGTTCAGACGCAGGTTAATATTGTAAGAGATCATGCCCCAGGTCATAGACCAGCAGGCCCGGCAGGCCACGCCGTGATAACGGCCGTCCTCCAGCCTGCGCTGTCCGGCCAGATGCCACTTTTCATCCCAGTGGAAGGCCTCCTTGCCGGCCTTCATACAGGCTTCCAGAGACGGCTGTGTGATCTTCACATTTTTCATGATTACCTCGCTCAAATCCATCTGAAGGACATCTGCGATTTTCGCAAAGGCCAGATTCACCGGCTCCCACATATCCTTGCCGGGATCGGCTGTGGTGCAGGCTCCGTTGGTCACATAATACTCCATCTCCGAGTAAATATTCGGGCAGGCTGTGGATTTAAAGCCCTGGGCGTTCGGAGGCAGCACCAGATGGCCGTGGGTCTTATCCCCATAGCCGCCGCGGGCGCCTACCTGATGAACATTTTTACTCTGGACCGCCACCAGCGTACCGTCGTTCTTAAACCCAATCCGAACGGTAAAGAAGGTCTGAGGGACGCTGGCGTCAAAGGCCTGCCGGCGGGTAGATACCATACGGATGGGCGTTCCTCCCAGACGTTTTGATAACACGGGAGCCAGCTGCGCCCCCCTTTTTTCCACAAAGTCGCAGTACCGGGATGCCATATAGGGGGAGAGGGCACGTACCCGGTCTTCCGATACTCCCATTCCCTGAAACGCCGACACCAGAGGGCCATTGCTGGGGAAGTGCGCATGGTTCGTCACATAGCAAACCTTTTCTCCATCCGGATTTCCCCAGGGATCATCATCCCAGTAGGAGAAATAGGCCGGAGGCATGGAACGAAACTGATTCCACATGGGACGGCCATACTCGATTATCTCGATGTGATCCGCTTCCTTAAATCCATCTTCCACGTTGCCTATCTCCCATTTGACCGCAGCTCCGAAGGTATTGCCGGTCATATTAGTCGTAGGGTCCATATCGGGCCGCAGGATAGGCGCGCCCGGCTTCCCCGCGTCGCGGCAATCCAGGATAAAGGGCAATACCTCCCAGTCTACCTTCACCAGATCCAGAGCCTTCCTGCAAATCTCCTCGCTGTCTGCCACTACCACCACGCCGACTTCATCCCCTTCAAACTCCCCCTCGTCGCCCAGAAGGGGACTTTTCCCGTAGGAAAAATAGGCCGGGACGTATTTGGGCATGGCAGCTATCTCCTCGTCCTCATAGGTGACTATCAGCCTGACTCCCTCCAGCTTCTCCGCTTCCGAGATATCCAGTCCCTTTATCCGGGCATGGCCGTAAGGACAGCGCAGGCACATGGCCGTCAGCGTTCCCTCACGCCACAGATCCGTAGGGTATTTAGCCGCGCCGGAAGCCATATCCCAGGACTGGCGTCCCGGATGGTCCCATGTGCCCACTATCTTAAAATCCTGACGGTCATCATTTGTTCCTTCCAATACCCATTCGCTAACACCTGGCATAATCAGTTTCCTCCCTTCATAGCGGCAGCCGCCTCCTGAATCGCTTTCACATGGCGTTTGTATGTACCGCAGCGGCATATGTTACCGGACATCTCCAGACGAATCTGCTCCTCCGTGGGCTCCGGATACTTCGTAAGGATATATTTGGCGACGGTAAGCATACCCGGCGTGCAGTATCCGCACTGGGATGTATCGTTCCTCACATAGGCCTCCACCAGCGGCCGGTAGGCCGGATCGGCGGCGATTCCCTCTGAAGTCTCGATTTTTTTTCCCACGCACTCTACTGCCAAGGTAGTGCAGGCCAACGCCGGCCTGCCGTCGATCAGTACCGTACATGAGCCGCAGCCGCCCCGGTCGCACATCTCCTTCGCGCCTCCGCCCAGGCCAATCGCCCGCTGAATGGTCTCCCGCAATGTCCACTGATCCTCCACAAACACCGGATATTCTCTGTTATTGATGTTCAGCGTGATACCCGCCGGCAGAGCCTGCTCCGGATGACTGGTCTGAAAATGACTGACCAGCGCGTCAAAGTCCGCGGCCTTCTCTCCGCATACGGGGCACACATAGACAAATGTCTCCACCGGAACCACCGTTTTCACCGATTCAGCCGCACCAGCCGTATCCGTCCCCAAAATGCTTCCCAAGCCCAGGCTGGACAAGGCTACTCCTGCGATACCGGCACTGCCCGCCTTCAAAAAATCACGGCGTGAAAATTGAGCCATACGCTCCCTCCTTCATTTCCTGCTATATTTATCCGGCCGCGCCGGATGAGCACTGATGCAAATACCCTTTGTTACAAAACAATTTATTTTCCTAGATTTCTAGCAATATGGGCAAAAAAAATTGCTAGATCTCTAGCAATCATAACAAAGAATCTCCTTTTTATCAATACCTGTTTGCAAAATAATTATAAAAACCTCTGGAAAATCATCTCTACCGGCCGTCATACCGAAAGCTTTACCAGCATCTTCTTCAGTAACGCCTGCAATTCGTCCTTTTCTTCCTCCGTAAAATCCTCAAAAGTATGATAAATATATTCATTTATTGTTCCGCAAAGCCAGTCCTCAATCTGACGGCTCTTATCTGTCAGGACCAGGCGTTTCATGCGGCCATCCTCAAGAATATCCTCCCGCCTGACATAACCTCCCCGCTCCAGAAAATGAATCATGCTGGTGACGGATGAGCTTTTAACCACAAAAAAGTTTTCGATATCTTTATTAAACACATCCCTCTTTCTCGACTCCACCATGATGTACTGCAAAACGATGGCCTGCATCGTCGTCAGGTCCGTGGGATTGTCTCTCTGAATGTACTGCGTCGTCCTTCTGTCTATCATCTTATAAATCCGCTGTACGGTCTCCAATAGCTGGTGCTCTTTGCTCACTGATAATCCTCTCTCCTCAACATACTTACGATTGGTCTCCGGTCCTGATTACGATTCATCTCCGACTCTGAAAGAAATCAGGCAAAACGATAAAAACTCGCAGATCTGTTTTAACATATTTTAATCCACATAACAAGAAAACCGGCCCGACCGCAAACGGCGGCCCGAAATACCTTCTTCCTCCCGCTCAATCCCTGTACAGGATTCGTTTGTCAGGCATGGTTTCCCGTCTCAAAGCACCACCGGGCAATTTTATAAATCAATTTCGCATCCACGGAGCCGTATGGGATACGGATCGTCCCTTTATCTGTCTTATAATTCTCCAGCTGTTCCCGAAAAAAGCTTACCGCCTCCGGCCCCGGATACAAGCCTATGTGTTTCTTCGCAGCCGCAAAATGGAGTATATTATGGCCCTTCCAGTAAGTCGGCATACTCCAGGATATACGCTCCTCCGCCTCCGGAAGCGCTTCTCGCAGAATCTGCCTTACAGCAAACAGATCTCCCTGTTTTTCCGCATCCTGACTCAGGATATATTCTTCCACTGTCTTCGGCTTCTCACCACAGTAGTGCGATTGATTCATATTTTTAAATTCTTTTTTGCATTTCGGACATCTCCACATAATTTCACCTCCTTATATATAGAAAAACCCGTGAATGAACTCACTCACAGGTTTTCCTCGCTCCCCCTGTTGGACTTGAACCAACGACACTGCGGTTAACAGCCGCATGCTCTACCGACTGAGCTAAGGAGGATTATTCTTTATCTATATCTATTTTATACCATATCTCTTGCTTTTATGCAATCCCTTTTTTCCTCATACCTTCAAAACTACACACTGAGTAACCATCATCTCTCTTCTTCTCTCCCCAGACCTAACCCTCTCGGTTAAGCCCTCGACCGATTAGTACCAGTCAGCTCCATACATTACTGCACTTCCACCTCTGGCCTATCTACCTCGTCGTCTTCAAGGGGTCTTACTAGC
>JAAVZR010000015.1 GCA_022791755.1 Lachnospiraceae bacterium | reverse complement strand
TGACCTGCTTTGGTATCGGATATACATTCGGTAAAGATAGTAACAAGCCACAGAAATAGCCGCCCTCCCGTGACAAGGTAAGCGGCTATAGCTGTAAACTTATGAATCGGGCTAACCGTCTATCGGTAGCTCCAGTGGAGCGTCTGTTACCAGCAGGTGCCTCTCTTTATCTAAAGAATAGCACAATCTGCGGGAAAGTTCAAGAATTTTCTTCTGTCGGCAGCACTGCCCGCCGGAATTGATTGAGTCGGTCCGCCAGATGCTGATCCTTGTCTGGGTAAAGATGAGAATAGGTGTCCAGCGTAGTCTTCACGGATTCATGCCCCAGCCGGTACGCAATCTCCAATGGGGCAAAGCCCATTTCAATCAGCATACTGGCGTGGGAGTGCCTCAGATCATGGACTCTTATAATTGGCAGCCCCATCTTGGCGGCAATTCGCTTTATCTCCTTATCCAGGGCAGATTTTGTGATTTTGTGAATGTCAGCAGAGGTAAAGGCCGGCAGCTCCCCGGACCGCATCCCGGTATAGAACAGTACATTAAAGGCCAGCTTTACAGAGGATTTCTGTATAGCGCCGGAGAACTGCTCATACTGTGCTTGTGTCCATATGCTCACTTCCTCGGCCTGGCTCTTCCTCATGCTACCGGTGGCCGGGCGTGGACTGGCAGAGGGGCAGTTGTGGAGCCACGCCAGAATTCATAATGGCGGACAGTTGATTATTGACAGTTTTAGTATGTTTAGGAAAAAGGGTTCCCGGCTTCACTTGATAGGATATCAGTTCATTCTGTCATTTTCGGACCTTGATGGTGTCAATATCACATACCTTCAGATTCCCGAAGCAGGGGAGCCGCTTCCCGCTTATAATGAACCGCTTATTTTCCATTGTGGTAGGCTTCGGCCGGTGGGACATATCCTCAAGATAGTTTTCCGCCATAGAGTGGTCTTTCCGTCTTTTGAAATATACTTGTAAGCTGGCATGGTAGCTTTCTTCTTCCTGAGAAAAGGACCTGATTGTCACTTTATCAGATCTTCCATGGAGAGAGAACGTGTGGTATAATCAAATCTGTAAATTCAGGTTCACGGAGGTGAAAAAGTGAAACGCTGCATTGTAGTAACCGATATAGTCACATAAAAACTATCAGAACATGGAGGATTTTAAAATGACTATATCGGAGAACAAAATTTATCCCCGGACAGGTGATACCCAAACAGTCTATTTAAAAAGTGTGATTACCAATGACCGTATTCAAATTGGCGATTATACAATGTACAACGATTTTGTGCATGACCCACGGGAATTTGAAAAAAATAATGTATTGTATCATTATCCGGTTAATGGAGATCGGCTGCAAATTGGCAGGTTCTGTTCTATCGCTTGTGGGGCAAAATTTCTGTTTACCAGTGCAAACCATGCAAGATGTTCCCTTTCAACCTATCCGTTTCCTATATTTTTTGAGGAATGGGGATTGGACGTAAAAGAGATTACAAACGCATGGGACAATAAAGGCGACATTGTAATCGGCAATGACGTTTGGATTGGCTTTGAAGCGGTTATTTTATCTGGTGTCACGATTGGTGATGGAGCGATTATTGGTACACGGGCAGTTGTTACAAAAAATGTACCGCCCTATACGATTGTCGGGGGCGTTCCTGCAAAACCGATACGAAAACGGTTTTCGGACGATGTAATTTCTAAATTATTGAAACTTCAATGGTGGAACTGGCCTGAAAGCAGGATTAAGAAAAACATTGCAATGATTCAATCAGGTCGAATTGAGGATTTGAATTAACTGGTAACATTTTTGTGGAAACTTTGTTTTTACAACCTCCTGTCCGTAAGAAAGACAGAACATGGTGCTGATACCATGTAAGCTAATGCAGAGAAGGAAAATGGAGTAATGTGGCAGTTCGCAGTATCCGGCGGATTGCCGCATTTTTATGGAAAAACAGGCGGTTATGTGGTAATATATAGGAGCAGAGATAAAAACACAACGCAAGGCAATCTTGCAGAACTGGTAGGTAGTCCAGTCGCATCATTTTGATGTAAGTAGCCCTCCCTCCTTAGGGTCGTCCGTTCTTGGCAGTTTGAACTGAAACAGCAGAAAAGGAAGGAAAAGCATAGGGGCAGATAATACAGCCCCTGTATTGTGTGCGGGAGTTAAAGGATGAAATTATTGTCTGAATTTTATATTGACATGGAGCCCATAAGCCGAGGGGGTGTTTGAATGGAAAGCGAGAGTAAAATACGGATATGAAGAGGCTGGTAAGCGGCATATTTCGATTAGAACACGAAGTAATAACACGATGCGGCATATCGAAAGAACACTTTCGTAAAGTAAATGGAAATCAGTGGGAAAATATATATCAGAAGATTGCAGAAAAATATGCGGATAAAACAAAAATATGGAAAAACGGTCTGCATGGGGCTAATGTCAATGGCTATAGCCCTAAAAGAATGAAAAAGCTCCTGGGGTGCTATGCGGTTGATTATTCCACGTGGTTTTATTTTTTGCCTCAAATTATAGAAGATGAGAATAAAATGGTTTATTTTCTAATCGACAGGGGAAGTGACTGGTATGGAGGAGAAAGATTTTGGATATTTGAAAGTTGTATACCTGAATTAGTAAAAGCTCTTGATTTACTAAACCATACTGCTTTTTTAGACAATGGCTGGTCAGACTATTATATTGTTTCAAAAAAATATAAATGGATTATAGGGTTTAATCACCACGATATCGTCTCATGTGTTGGAGAGGGATTAAATCTTGACTGTTTCAAGAACCAGTGATTACATCATGTTTTATGAGAAAACATGGAATGAGAAATCATTATTTTAAGGGGGAGATCAATATAAATAATCAACAAAAAGATACCATTTTGACATTGCTGAAAAAGGATAAAATGAGCGGTAATTATACTAATAATTATTGGTTCTCATACAAGGATTATCTGAATCAAACAGATGATTTTACAGATTTCTGTTGTGAACGTCTTGAAGGAAAATATGAATATGTTGTGCTGATTGAAAACTTAATCAGCAGAGACAAAGCCGCAAAAGTTTTTGTGCAGGTCTATGGATTGGAAGATGGGGATAGGGTTATTACCGCAGATACTCTGGTTATTTTCAGTAAATCATCGCTGGTCGATATAAAGCGTATTTTTAATGAATCAAAAGATATCTTTCCAAGTGATATTGGTAAAGAAACAGATTTTTCAACACCTGCTTTTCTTATTGGTGATGATGGTGAGTTGATTTCAAGTACAAGGTTATTTGATGATGAGCAATCGGTATATTATTGTTGGTGGGATTAACCTTGTCTTTGCTGTTAAAGATCATTTTTATGGCAGGCAGACGGAAATATCCCGGAAAGTCGCATGGATACTGGCTTTCCGGGATCCCTCTATGGGCTTTGCGTACGCTTTGAGTATAGAGCAAACCTGCAAAAGAAACGTTATTTCTATTTGCCGTTATTCAAGTGACAGCGAAACGCCTCTACTATATAATCGCAGCCGCCGGCCCCGAACTTAGCGTCGTTTACTGCCTTCAGATAGTCATTGGAATAGAGTTCCATAATCATGTGGCAATACTGATCTTCCTCTTTGACTAATTCGGACGGAGCGTTTTCACGGGCATAGACAATAATTTCTTTTACCATATTTTGGATGCTGTCTGAAGCGACGTCTTCTCCCTTGTGTGAAGCTAATTTGAAAAACTTGTCCTCTGTCCTCATTTCTTCCGGAATTTGTGAATACACGTTATTCATGGCTTCAGAAAAACGCTCCAGATTCTGTTTCATGGCTTCGGTGTATTTTTCCACACTGCCGAATTGCCGGATAGCAAGTTTGGCCACCTGTGATTCATTTTCCCTGATTTTTTGAATAAACCTGTCAAAATTTTCGACACTTCCCCAGTGCTTTATGATTTTCTCCGTCTGATTCGACTTAAAATCTTCCAGGGCATTGATATAATCCGACAAATCAAACTCTTTAAAGCTCATACATTGCTCTCCTTTTTCTAAGCGGGTAAGAAGCTGTATCAGCCTGTCTGTCCGATTGCGTTTTAGCAGAAGCAATTCCTTTTGCTTTTTAAAAGCAGCGATCCTGTTAAAGTCAGGATTTTGCATAAACTCTTTGATTTCTTTCAGCTTAAAGTCCAATTCCTTAAAAAACAGGATTTGCTGCAACATTCCTAAGGCTTCATCATCATACAAGCGATAGCCGGACTGTGTCAGTTTACTTGGCTTTAACAGTCCGATCTCATCATAGTATTGCAATGTGCGAGCGCTAATACCTGCTAATTCCGCGACTTGACTTATGGTTCGCATTCTTATCCGCTCCTTATTTTCGTGAAGAAGCAAGGCCGAGATTGCCGGCTGATATCGGCTTCGCTCCTTAGTGAAAAGAATACAGTATCACGCTGCGTGAGAGTCAACACGTTTCTTGCAAAACTTTTTAGAAGCTTCCATTACCATTTCACCCCGTAGAATGCAAAGTATTCCTTTAACATATCAAGGTGTTCCAGACAGGAGTCAAGCTTTGCCAGGGTTTTCCATTCCCTGTCATACAGAACGATCCAGCCCATACTTTTGGATACGGAAGACACATCCTTTACGGAAAACTCTGCGGTTCGTCCAAAACGGGAAACTGCACGTATCTGTTCCCCGTCTATTTCCACCCGGCATACCCTTTGGATGCGTAAATATATAATCCCCATCCCCAGTACGGCCAGTTCGAGGAGAGCGATGGCCCACCGTTCTGTCATGGCCAGGGCAGAAAAGTCGATTGCCAGGAAAAGGGCCGCTCCGAGCAGTAAGAGAAACCATCCGATTCCCGTAAACCCTATACGGGTAGTTCGTTTCAGGCCGAGGATGAACTGCCGCTGGGGAACAGAGGGGTCTGACCGTTGCGGACCGGGGCCGGCCTCGATGGGAGATGACCAGGCGGCCGGAGTCCTGTCCATGGGAATATTCTGTTGGAGCAGCCAGAGGAACAGAAGATCTGCATGTTCCATGCTGCCCGCAAATTTAACCAGTACCTGATAGTTGTTATCATAGAGCACGTTACAGCCATTGGATGGACCCAGCACGACACCGGCGATATCATGTGCAAAGAATAGGCGGTCCTTTCGAAAACGTCTTGTCCATCGCAGGCTGCTGCCCTCTACCGTAATACGGCTTCCTGGCGTAAAGCGCCCATGCACGGCAAAGCATGTGGGCGGAGTCCTGACAGGCAGCTTTTCCGGGAGCAGGTTATATAAAGCGCCGCCGGCATTTGCGTATGCGATATGCCAGGGCCCCTTTTTCCAATCCGCATAAGCCAGGAGATTTCTCCTGGTAAGGAAAAAACCGGCCAGACCCAGACCGGAACATAAGAGTAACAGCGTCCGGATCGCGCTCCCCAGCTTGTCCCAATCCGGTTTTGTTAACCGGGCCGGGGAAACAGCGGCAGAGACCAGCAGAACCAGCGACACGGTCCACAGGACACTGGTCAATATGGTGCAGATCCCCACCGTAACAAAAGCGGCGGTTTTAGCACGCCGTCCACGGAACAGACGGTAAAACCATCCGATCACGAGTCCCGCAAAAAGCTGAAGCATAATACTGAAACTCTCCATCTGGCACAGCAGGAATAACAGAGAGGCCAGGATGCAGACAAGCATTCCGACAATACTTCCTATGATGCCCCGTAAAAGGCTTCCCTGCAACCGAGGGCTGATTTCATTGTGGGATGTATCGAAATATTCTGACATACGGCTGCCTCCGTTTTCAGTTCAGATTTATGATTTCCATAAAAAGTATATCACACCTTCGCGCAATAATCCACTCTGGTCCTGGGACAAAAGGGGATAAACCCGAACGGATAAGAGCAGAAAAGAATCCTTTTTAGGTCCTTACCCTCATATCTTCTGCGGGGTGGACAGACCCTGTCCGATAAGGTATAATCAAAGCTGCGAAGCAGGGTACCCTGCCGTTGTAATCTGAAGCAAAGAAAGGGAGCGGCGCAAGTGGCTTACAGTGAGCTCATAAAAAATTTTGAGAAAGTCAGGGCATATATGCGTGAGTTCTATGTCTATGGCTTTAAGAGCCGGACGGAATACGACAAAAAGAGCGCCCGCTCCTACGATGACGAGCGGCGCAGGATTGAGAGCTGGCTGGGAGATTATATGCGCTTTACCCATACGCCGGAGGGAAAGAGGGTGTTTCTGTCGGTGGACAGCCGCACTACCAGAAAGAATCCCTTTTATAAAGCCTGGAAGGCCAAAAGCTTTACAGACGGTGACATAACACTGCATTTTGCGATCTTCGATATACTCCACACTCCCGCGATCCGAAAAACACTCACAGAACTCACCGAAGAAATCGACCGCTGTATCGGTTCCCGTATGACCTTTGATGAGTCCACGATCAGGAAGAAGCTCAAGGAGTATGCAGAAGAAGGCATGATTCTGATGGAAAAGAAAGGGCGCAAAGTTCTGTACGGCAGAAGCCCGGATACCGATCTCTCCGGTCTGGAGGATGTGGTTGACTTTTTCAGCGAGGCCGCGCCCTGCGGTGTCATCGGCTCGTTTTTACAGGACCGGGAGCCAAAGCACGATGAGCTTTTTTCGTTTAAGCACCATTATATTACGCAGGCCATGGACAGCGACGTGATGGCCACTCTATTTGCGGCCATGCAGGAAAAGCGTTATATCACGGCCCGCAATCTGGGCAGACACGCCAGTGAAGCCAGAACGGTCTGTCTGGTTCCTCTTAAAATATACATAAGCGCGCAAAACGGCCGTCAGAACCTGATCGCGTTCCATGAGAAGGCGAATTGTCTGAGCGCTTATCGGTTGGATTATATGTCAGATATCAGGATCGGGGAAGCCTGTGAGAGATTTGACGCCCTGCGGGAGGCTTTTGGCAGGGTGGAAGGCCATATGTGGGGCGTGAATTGCAGGTGGAACATGAGGTATGTGGAGCATGTGGAGTTTGTGCTTCGGATCGGGGACGGCGAGGATTATATAGTCCGCAGGCTGGAGCGGGAAAAAAGATGCGGCCGTGTGGAGAAGATCGACGAAAATCATTACCGGTATACGGCAGACGTGTTTGACACCACGGAGATGCTTCCGTGGATCAGGACCTTTATATCCCGGCTTACACAGCTGAACTTTTCCAACCGCACAGCGGAAAACCGGCTCAAAGCCGATATCCGGGAGATGTATCGGATGTACGAAATAGATGAGGATGACGGTCATGATATTCAGTGAGCTGTACTCTGCCTATTACAATACGGTGGCAAAGATTATGGAAGCTGCCTTTGACCCGGATGTGACGGAGAAGGACCTGGTCAGATGCGTGATGGAAGGGGCTTTTTCCGAAAGTGTGCTGACTATTTTACCTGCCCTGAAATCAGGAAAATGGCCGTTGTTGAAGGAGGACCTCTCTCCCGCACTACAGCATAAGCCCACGATGCCGCTGACCACTTTGGAGAAGCGATGGTTAAAGGCGATAGCGGGGGATCCGAGAGTGAAGCTGTTTGGTGCCGCGCTTCCCGCCCTGGACGATGTACGGCCTCTTTTCACAAAAGAGGACTATAAAATCTATGACCAGTACGCAGACGGTGACCCCTACGAAGACGAAACCTACATCCGGCATTTCAGACAGATTCTTTCTGCCATAAAGAATAACCGTCCTGTCGAAATTACCGTAATGGGCAGACAAGGGAAAGAAACGGGGGCTTGTTTCTATCCGAAGGGATTGGAATACTCCATGAAGGATGACAAGATCCGAATTCTTGCTACGGGATGTAAATACAGGCGGTTTAACCTGGGCCGGGTAGTTCGCTGTGAATATTATGACGGCCCTGGCCCCTGGAGAGAGAGGCCGCTGATGGAGAGGCGAAGAGACCTCACCCTGCGGATTACCGATGAACGCAATGCATTGGAAAGAGCAATGCTTCACTTTGCCCATTTTGAGAAGCAGGCAGAGCGTCTGGAGGACGATACCTGCATTCTGCGGCTGAAATATTATGAAAATGATGAAACAGAGATGGTTATTCGCGTGCTCTCGTTCGGCCCTTTTGTGAAAGTATTGGAGCCTCAAAGTTTTGTACGCCTGATTAAAGAACGGCTGATCTCCCAAAAAAGCTGTAAACTCAAATGAGTTCGCAGCTTTTTTTCCGTGAAAAACACAGGCTCTCTTCGTATAATAGGAGTATAGGATGCAGATGACAAATATCTGCCCTTTGCAAAGACGGGGATAGTAAAATGTGTGGAAAGGAATGGTACAATGTTTGAGATCAGGGGAAAAGCAAATACCGCAATATGCTATGCGACAGTAGTGGAGGAAGAAGCCGTCAGCCAGATCCGGAGAATGTGTGATTACGATTTTACCATGAATTCCAGGATTCGGATTATGCCTGACGTTCATGCGGGAAACGGCTGTACGATCGGGACTACGATGACGATTGCTGATAAAGTGGTCCCCAATATCGTGGGCGTGGATATCGGATGCGGTATGTATACGGTGGAGCTGGGTAAAACGGATGTGGATTTTGAGCGTGTTGATGAGGCGGCGCACTATATTCCCAGCGGCAGAAATGTGTGGGAAGGCCGCATGGAGCGCTTCGATCTCACCGGTCTTCGCTGCTATCGAAACCTGACGCAGACCAGGCGTCTGGAGAAAAGCCTGGGTACCCTGGGCGGCGGCAATCACTTTATTGAAATAGACGAGGCTTCCGATGGCGTCAGATATCTGGTGATCCATTCCGGCAGCCGTAATCTGGGAAAGCAGGTGGCCGAGCATTATCAGAAGCTGGCGATTGACCTAATCGCCGGAAAAGAGGACTACTTTAAGAAGAGAGACGAGCTGATCCATACCTACAAAGAACAGGGACGACGCTCTGAAATCCAGGCAGCCCTGAAGAAGATAGCGGGGGAGTGGCATGCCAAGGAGCTTGCAATTCCGGCAGATCTCTGCTACGTCTACGGCGCCTATCTGGAAGACTATCTGCACGATGTGGAGATCTGCCAGCAGTTTGCAAAGAGAAACCGTGAACGGATGGCGGAGATTCTTCTGGAGCGTACCGGGATGACAGGGCGGTCTGCGTTTCACACCATCCATAACTATATCAATACCGAGGAGATGATCCTGCGCAAGGGGGCCATAGCCGCACACAGGGATGAGCTGGTTCTGATTCCCATCAATATGAGAGACGGGAGCATTCTGGCAAGAGGCAAAGGCAATCCGGAATGGAACTATTCCGCACCTCATGGCGCCGGCAGAATTATGTCGAGAACAAAAGCAAAAGAAACGCTTGATCTGGAATCATACAGGGCGGCCATGGAAGGGATTTATACCACTTCCGTAAATGAAGCTACCATCGACGAAGCTCCCATGGCGTATAAGTCACTGGAGGACATTATCGACGTCGTCCGGGAGTCTGTGGATGTGGTGGAGATTTTGAAGCCCGTGTATAACTTTAAGGCATCGGAGTAAGAGAACCGGCCAGGACAGCTGAAATACAGGCCGCCCTGGTCCGGCGTCCGGATTATTTGATTTCAAACTCAGCCCAGCATTCTTCCGAATCAAAATCGCCGTTTTTTCGGAAATCATCAATACGTTTTATAATCCGATATGTCCCGGCCGGCAGTTCTCCATACAAATACTCCCAGTCTATTTCCCATTCAATTCTGTCCTCCGAAGGGATCAAAAATACTTCCTCGGTCCATGCCGCTTCCTTGATGATATACGGGACGTCATGCCAGGCTTCACTGTCCCAGCCCATCAGCTTATAGAAACTGCCGGTCTGGAGACGTCCTGTTTGCAGCCCTCCTGACTGTGTGCATATAAGGGTCAGCCCGGTGGAGGTGACGTTTTCGACGAACAGTGTGACGCCCCATTTGGTCTGTTCTGTCGGCGTGTCGTCTGCGGTGTTTGTCGGAGCGGCCCCCTGGGAATAAAGGATATGACGGGGGATGGCTTCGCTGTCCGGACGGCTTACAAAGGTGTCCTCTTTGCTGATCTTGTAGTCGTCAAAGGCGGCGAAGAAGGTCCCGTCATCAAGCAGGGATATGGTGATAGCCTTTGTGGCTGTCTTTCCGTCTGCAAAAGTGATCTCCATCACGATGATATCGCTGCGCATTTCTTCTGGCAGAGTTTCGATGGTGCTGTCTGCATGATCGGTCAGCCGGCGGATGATACCAACGGGAACCCAGTCGATCATCAGGTAAGCGTATTCGCTCTCATCTTCTCCGTAGGCGACAGTGAAGTTTCCGGCGTTTCCGTACTCATCCCTTTTTTCCGTCCAGTCCATAAAGCTGATCTGCTGATTCTTACAGGAAAATCGGACAGTGGCGATATCCTTTCCTGACAGATAAAACGAAAGCGGATGGCCTGTCATTTCTCCGTTGTCCCTGATGGCGCCGCTCATAAGCACCGCGCCGGCTGCTGTGATCTCCTGATCGGCGCCCTGGGCATGGACCGTTATCATCGCACTGCCCTGAAAGGGGATCAGCATATTTCCGACAGCCAGCACCACGGCAAGACACGCCGCGGCAGCCCCTGTCTTTATCCAGACAGGTATCCGGGTCTTCTTTTTATATCGGATCGCTTCGTCCACATAGCTTTCGCTGATCTCGCTCATCGCTTTGGAAAATATATCAGAGTTCATATCCATACCCCTCTCTCTGTTAAATAGACTTTCAGTTTCTGGCGGATGCGGGTAAGCCGGACGGAGACATTTTTCTCACTGAGTCCCACTAATCCGGCGATATCCCGGCAGCTGTCGGCAAACCAGTAGCGGCGCATGAAAATAACACGATTTTCAACCGTCAGCGTATCCAGAAAACATTCAATCGTACGGGCCAGCTCCCGGGCTTCGACCTGGGCCTCCACCGTGTTTGGGTCTGCGATACAGGCTTCCATCTCCTCCATGGCCACCGCATAGGTACTGTTTCGTTTGGCAGCTTCTTTTTTGTAATAGCTTTTCAATGAAAGATTTCGGACAATCCGGCAGAGATAGGCCGACAGCAGGGCAGGCTTTGCCGGGGGAATCGCGTTCCATGCTCCCAGGTAAGCGTCGTTGACGCATTCCTGTGCATCCTGTTGATTGTTCGTAATGTGGTATGAGAGCTGATGGCAGATTTTACCGTATTTTATGTCCAGCTCCCGCAATCCCTGCTCGGAACGCTCATACAGCAATTCTATGATTTTTTCATCTTCCAGCAATCGCATCACCTCCTTTTGGGGTTTCATCTGTATACTACGGTTTCGGCGGCAAACACTACATGATTATCCGGCTTTTCCACAAAATTATAGCATATTTTTTTAAATCCGGCCCCGGAGTCCCTGGAATCCGCAGCTGCCATACCTCGCTTTGGGGGTGGTCAACTGGGAGAGGAAGTGATATAATCTGTCTGTGGGGAATATACGGGCTGGTCTATGGAAAGATGCGGTGGGTGGTTCTGGCGTATCACAGACCTGTTTTCGTGAGCGAAGGAGGGATTCCCGTGATTCTGATGATTGCAGACGCTCCATGCAAGGTTTGAGGATACTGCATGGAGAGGTCGGTCTGAAACAGACCTATATCCTCGGACTTTGCATTTGAATGGATGAAACAGAATACCAATCAAAGGAGCAAAGTCAAAATGAAAAACAGAATATATGGTTTAAAAGATTTTTATGTCCTGTGGTCGACACAGGCCCTGTCACAGTTAGGCAGTGCGATGACTAATTTTGCGCTCACGCTGTGGCTGTATCAGGAGACGGGATCGGCACTTGGGACGGCGCTCTTGTCCGTCTGTTCCTACGTGCCCTATGTTCTCACAAGTATTTTTGCGGGAGCCTTAAGCGACCGGTGGGATAAGAAGAGGACTATGCTGGTCTGCGATACGCTGGCGGCCGGATGCAGTCTGGCGGTATTTGGTCTCCTGAAGGGAAGCCTTCTCTGTCCATGGCATCTGTATGTGCTGAACGCAGTGAATGGATTGATGAATACGGTCCAGAACCCGGCCAGCGAGGTGGCGGCCACCCTGATTACACCGAAAGAGCTATACCAGAAAACCAGCGGCCTGCGTGCTTTTTCCGGTTCTCTGGTCACGATCCTGCATCCGATGCTGGCAACGTCCCTGTACGCCTTTGGCGGGATGGATATGGTCATTGCCGTGGATCTGGGCACGTTTGCGGCGGCATTTCTGGCCCTCCTTTTTGGAGTGAAGATCCCCCAGGTAAAAGCCTGCACGGCAGAGACAAGGGAAACCGTCCTGCAATCTGCGAAAGCAGGGCTTCGGTGTCTGTATGAGAACCGGCTGGTGCTGGTTTTAATCCTGTTTCTGGCCGGGGTAAATCTGGTAGCCTCCGCCTTTGACGCTGTCCTCCCGGCGTTTGTGCTGCCGCGGGAAAATGGGGGCGAGACGGTTTTGGGGGTTGTCACTTCCTTTGCCGGGATCGCCATGCTGGCGGGGAGTCTGCTGGCCTCCGTCCTGCCGGCGCCCAGGGACCGGGTCCGGGTCATTGTTCTGACGATGTTCTTTTCCCTGACCACGGATAATTTTTTGATGTCGCTGTCCCGCACGCCGGGGCTGTGGTGCGTGGCTCAGATCCTGGGCTACCTGCCGGTGCCGCTGATGAATACGAATCTGGATGTGATCCTGCGCCGGACGATACCGGTTAATATGCAGGGGAGGGTCTATGCCTGCCGCAATGCTCTGCAGTTTTTTACGATCCCTGCCGGATATTTTTTCGGCGGATGGATGGTGGACATGGTCTGTGAGCCCATCATGGCTCATAGGGCGGATGGTCTGGCCGTCCGGCTGTTTGGCCGGGGGCCGGGAGCCGGTGCGGCGATGATGATTTTCCTCCTGGGTATTATGGGGCTGACGGTCTGTCTGGTGTTTGCAGGAATACTGAGACGGTACGGCTCCCGGGCGGAGTGACGTTCCGCAGGCATACGGTGCCGCTGACGGTAAAGCAAAGTGCGGCCTGAGCCGCACCGGCGAAAGGAGCAGGGAGATCGTATGATAAAGAGGAAAAATATTTTATTAATGGCTGCACTTCTGTGGTTTTTTAACGCTGCTTGCTGGACCATAGCGGTGGGTGCGGATTTTTACTATAAAGAGACACCGGGCTGGCTGGCGGCTCTGCATGTTTTGACAGTATTGATTTCTTTGACTGCCGCTGCTGTGAATTTTGCCCGCTATAAAAAAGAGGAGGAAGATATATAATGAAACAGGATATGATTGTGATTCTGGATTTGGGCAGCACGGAGAATGCGGCGCTGGCCCGCATGGTTCGTGAGCTGGGGGTGTACAGCGAGATTCATCCCCATGATATAAGCCCGCAGGAGTTAAGGGAGCTGCCCAACGTAAAGGGAGTAATCCTGAACGGCGGGGAAAACCGGGTGGTGGACGGCGTGCCGGTGGAGGTTTCGTCGGAGCTGTACGAGTGCGGTTTTCCGGTGATGGCGATCGACCATCCCACGGCCCGCTGTGAGAAGCGGCTGGAGGTCATGCCGGATACGGCGGCCCTGCGGGATTTCGTGTTCGATATCTGTGGGGCCCAGGCCAACTGGAATATGAAAAATTTCATCGACGATCAGGTGGAACAGATTCGCGCGCAGGTGGGAGACAAAAAGGTGCTTTTGGCTCTGTCCGGCGGCGTGGATTCTTCGGTGGTGGCGGCGTTACTGATCCGGGCGGTGGGCCGCCAGCTGACCTGTGTTCATGTCAATCATGGCCTGATGCGCAAGAATGAATCGGAAAGCGTCATCGAAGTATTCCAAAACCAGCTTCATGCCAACCTGATCTATGTGGATGCCACGGATCGGTTCCTGGGAAAACTGGCCGGTGTTTCGGATCCGGAAGAGAAGCGCAAGATCATCGGCGGAGAGTTCATCCGGGTATTTGAGGAGGAGGCGAAAAAGCTGGAGGGCATCGCTTTCTTAGGCCAGGGGACGATTTATCCGGATATCATCGAGAGCGGCACGAAGACGGCGAAGATGGTAAAGTCGCATCACAATGTGGGCGGTCTGCCGGAGGATTTGCAGTTTGAGCTGGTGGAGCCTTTGAAGCAGTTATTTAAGGACGAGGTGAGGGCCTGCGGGCTGGAGCTGGGCCTTCCGGCTTCCATGGTGTATCGTCAGCCGTTCCCGGGGCCGGGGCTGGGCGTGCGCTGCCTGGGAGCGATCACCAGAGAGCGGCTGGAGGCGGTACGTGAGTCGGATGCGATCCTTCGGGAGGAATTTGCCCGGGCCGGGCTCGATAAGAAGATATGGCAGTATTTTACCGTGGTGCCGGATTTCAAATCGGTGGGCGTGAAGAATAATGCCAGATGCTTTGAGTATATGGTGATCCTGCGGGCAGTCAATACGGTGGACGCCATGAGCGCCACGGTACCGCGGGTAGACTGGGATGTGCTGGAGCGAATTGCGCAGCGGATTCTGGCAGAGGTGGAAAACGTGAATCGGGTGTGCTATGATATGAGCCCGAAGCCGCCGGCGACGATAGAATTTGAGTAGACAGGGAAACCCCGGAAAGCCGCATGGTTGCTGGCTTTCCGGGACTGTTTTATAGGGATTGAGTGTTTTTTGAGTACAAATTCATTATCTTAATCCCAATTCGGCATTGTGTGTTCGAAAAGTAAAGGAAGGTGGTTCCAATGGTACAATTTTATCAAGGGACGCCGGAGTCTGCTATGGAACGGCTATTCAGAACAATCTCAAATTTTGATAGATCATGGAGCAGTGAATGCATATCTGCGTCAAACGAACAAATTCAGCAATTAGAAAACATCTGTGCCGAGTACGGTTACCGTATTCCAAAAGTATACCTTGACTACCTAAAGGCAATGGGAGAAAGTGATGGAGGTTTGCTTGAAAGAGAATGGGATGGTTATATGGAGCCGAACATCCATACCATTCTTGAGCTGTTTTGTGATGAAGATTTTGATGCGATAGAATATTTGCAGCAGGGGCTTCTTCTGTTTTCTTACCATTGGACAGAAGCACATTGTTTTTTGAGGATAGGAAAGCAGGAAGACAATCCTATAGTCACAGACTGGAAGAACCATTACTTTGCCGGGAGTTTTGAAAAATACTTATTTCAGAAAGCATTTAACATTTATCAAGAAAAATTTAAGCATAAGTTGTCTGTTGGAACATCTATCAATTCGTGTGATGCATTATTGAAAAAATATTCATTTCCATGTTCGGTTTGTGGTGGAACGGCAGAAGAAAAGATGGAATTTGTGAGGTGGCTTGTAGTAAGGTTCCTTGATTTTCACGAAAAGGAAGCATGGTTTAGTGATAATCTTAATTATATTAGTTATAACGAGCATTATGCACTAAGCGTTAATACCTATCACAGTCCGTTGCTTGTCTTTTCCTGTGATGATATCCTACTGAAGAAAAAGATAGATGCTCAATTAAATAGCATATTTTCGCAATGATGGCCATCTTCTGCCTGTATGCTCTGGAAACATAAATCGGAAATGGGAATTGTCTTATTTTAAGTTAGAATAAGTCATCACGCACACATCGTATCATGCTACATAATTCATTGTTTAGTGGATACTTGAAATCATTTCCGTAAATAGTGATACTAGCAAAATATTTATCAGTACATCCATATTGGGAGAATTACGGTCATTTTCATATGCGGATATAGAGGGCTGCGGAATATTTACCAATTCGGCAAACTCCTGCTGTGTAAGTTTTTTTATGAATAATAAAAATGGAAGAAAGGAGTAAACTATGACAACTACAGAGACCAGGAACAACATGTATAGCACTAAATTTCAGGCATAAAAAAAGGTTGAACGGAGGTGCAATATGAAGAATGACAATTTAGTGATAAAACCTAAAAAGCAATTGGATAAGTGTGTGGTCGAAGAAGAAAAAGACGGGTGAGAAAAGAGTAAATTGTAAAAAAAGGGAAAAATGTAAAGTAAATATATAAAAATATAAAGAAATAGCTTTACAAATATCCAAAATACGATATAATATAACATATCAAAAGCACGCATTTCGCTTCTGATAAAAGGCACATCTTGACGTAAAGGAGGTGTAACTTATGGCACAGACAAGCGTAAATTTCCGTATGGACGCAGAACTGAAAGAATCCGTAGAAGAAATCTGCCGGAAAATGGGAATGAACCTTACCACGGCAATCACCATTTTCTGCACCAAAGTGGCGCAGGAAAGAAGAATCCCCTTTGAAATCACCGCAGACCCAGATCCCTTTTACAGCGAAAGCAATATCCGCTATCTGGAAAAGAAAATGGAGGACTACAAGGCAGGGCGGCTGAAGCTGGCGGAACATGAACTGATTGAGGAATAGGGGGCTTATGCAGATAAAACGGATACAATGGGATTTTGACGCATGGGAAGACTACTGCCAGTGGCAACAGACCAACAAAGCCGTCCTGAAGCGTATCAATATGTTGATAAAAGACACGCGGCGAAATCCGTTTGAGGGCATTGGCAAGCCGGAGCCGCTGAAAGATAATTTGAGCGGATTTTGGAGCCGCCGTATCAATGACGAACACAGGATTGTCTATGCGGTGGAGCGAGAGACTGTAGTAATTATCTCATGCAGGGGACATTACGAGTAGAAGGTGGCAAACGATGTACAATGTGCTAATATGTGAGTGCATTTTGAGTACAAAAAATTTAGAAAAGCGGAATAATGGCGAATAAAAACAAAAATAGCCAAAATACACATAGGTAGAATATGGGAAATAAGGCAGATTACATTCTTGTGAGAAGAATTTGAGTGATGAAACGGGTTTTAAAAAGCTGATACTTATGCGGACTGCAAGCAAATTTAGTTAAGTACAGGCCGCGATTTGGCAACATTTTTAACATCACCCGTGCAATAAAACACTTCAATAACATCAGAAATATAAGAAAAAACCTTGCTGCTTTTCGTATATGAAAACAGCGGCGGGGATAGTAAGCAGAAAACAGCAAAGCGCAAGCCTTGCTGTTTTTTATGTGGACATAAAAAACATATAAGCTTGATTTCGTCCGTTTAACCGACTATAATGAAGAATACTTTTAGTTGATTTTGGATGGCAGCATATATTCGATTACATGACAGTGCAGGAAACTGCAAAATTATGGAGGATATCCGAACGGCAAGTCCGGAAACAATGCAAGGCAAACCGTATGGAGGGTATTATCCGCTTAACCCGTGTATGACTGGATCACACAGGATACGGAAAAGCCAGCGGATCTGCGTCGAAAAATCACAGGGGGGCAGAAAAATGATGGAAATCTATTATATTGAGGATGATAAAAATATTGCAATGACTGTAAAAGAATATCTGAGCCGGAAAGGGTATGCCGTTTCTATATTTGGGACGTTGGAAAGCGGAAAGAAGGCATTGGAACACCATATTCCGAACATTGCTCTGATTGACTGGAATATGCCAGACGGCGAGGGAAACAGCTTTTGCAGATGGATGCGCTCAAAATGGAGAGAGCTTCCGGTTATTTTTCTGACTGTCCGGGATGATACTCGTGATATTATTTCTGGCTTTGAATATGGGGCGGACGATTATGTAACAAAACCCTTTGAATTAGAAGTTCTGTATTCCCGCATCCACGCACTGCTGCGCAGAGCAGGGAATGTGCAGAGCCGGTATCTTTCCTGCGGTTCTGTTTTAATGGATAAAAGCAAGATGGCAGTATATTGTGATGAAGAAGAAATTACTGTCAGTCAGGCAGAGTACCAGCTTTTGCAGCTTTTGATGGAAAATAAAGGGAAAACCGTCACAAGAGAACGGCTGCTGACTCAAATTTGGGATAATAACGGGAATTATGTCAACGACAATACGTTGACCGTGACAATGAAACGGCTTAGGGAAAAACTTCGTCATCCGTCCTGCTTAAAAACAATACGGAGCTTTGGCTACCGCATGGAGGATGAGATATGAGCAAAAACTCAAATATGAAAATAACAATTCTGTTTGTGCTCTCGGTCAGCCTGCTTGTAGCGACGACAATTACATATCTTCTTTCCGTTTACTATCGTCAGGTATGTTTTCAAATATTGGGAGGATTTTGTGAAAGTATTATTGAAAAAAATCCGGATTCCCTACAGGCTGTTTTGGAATTATTGAAAAACCATGATTTCCATATGACAGGACAAAATATATTATCAAATTTTGGTTATGATCCATCAAATTTAGGGATTACGGATATGTCAGTTCATTGGATTGCCGTTTCAGGTTTTTTGGTGGGCGGCATACTGTTCCTGTTCTCTTTCTGGTACTGGCATAGGAAATCGGACGCCCGTATCCAGGCATTGACGGGATATCTGGAAAAAATAAATACAGGTGTTCAGGGATTGGTGTTTGAATCTTCGGATGATGAATTTTCAAAACTGCAGGATGAAATATATAAAACGGTAACGGAACTTTATCAGACAAGGGAGGAAGCCCTGACAGCGCGAAACAATTTTGCAGAAAATCTTTCTAATATTGCCCATCAGCTTAAAACACCGATTACGTCTATTTCCTTAACTCTACAGATGGCGAAAGAACATTTAAGGGATGCCCGTGCCGTGGAAACGCAACAACGGCATACCTCTATGGCATGTAACATGCACGCCAATATTAAGGATATGGAACGGCAGATCAACAGGCTTATGCATTTGGAAGAAGCGTTATTGCTGTTATCCCGCATTGATGCAGGAACGCTTGCATTTGACAGAAGACCGACAGATGTTTTTACCATCCTTTCTCTGGCATCGGACAATTTATATGAATTGTTCATGCAGAAGGGCGTTCGGATTGAGATTCCGGAAATGGGTGAGATGAATATCCATGTGGATTTAAACTGGACGATGGAAGCGGTCATGAATTTGATGAAAAACTGTATGGAGGCAACAGGAACAGACACAGCTGTCCATTGTTCCTATGAGAAAAATCCGCTTTACGTGCAGATTCGGATATGGGACGAGGGGGAGGGGTTTGCAAAAGAGGACTTGCCGCATCTTTTTGAGCGATTCTATCGCGGGGAAAAAGCAAAAAATACTGGTATTGGGATAGGACTTTCCCTTTCAAAAGCAATCATAGAAATGCAGAACGGGATCATCCGTGCATTCAATCTTCCGTATGGCGGAGCTTGCTTTGAGATTCGTTTCTATACCTCATGAAAATAGAGTAAAGCCTATAAAGTATGGTATGCCTGAAACGCAGTCACTTAGATGTCACTTTCATTTGTTATAATAAAAATACTTTGATGACTCTCAAATAATAGAAAGCTTTATATCAAGATATAGAAAATAACAAACGGGAGGATTTGACAATATGGAAATACTAAGATGTAACGGTATCGAAAAAGTATTTGGAAAAGGCGGCAATCAAGTCACTGCCTTAAATGGAATCAGCCTGTCTATTGAAAAAGGTGAATTTGTCGCGATTGTTGGGGCGTCCGGCTCCGGAAAGTCGACGCTCCTGCATATTCTGGGCAGCGTGGATAAGCCGACAAAGGGCACGGTGACAATAGACGGTGTTGACCTTAGCGGACTGAATGCTGCGGAGGCCGCAATTTTCAGAAGGAGAAAGGTTGGATTGGTTTACCAGTTTTACAATCTGATTCCCACTCTGACAGTAGAAAAAAACATTCTCATGCCTGTGCTGCTTGACAAGAGGAAGCCGGATTTGGAATACTTTAAAACGATTGTAAAGACATTGGGAATAGAGGACAAACTGGAAAGCCTGCCAAGCCAGCTGTCCGGAGGACAGCAGCAGCGGGTCGCAATCGCAAGGTCTTTGATTTACCGCCCTGCAATTCTTTTTGCCGACGAACCGACAGGAAAACTTGACCAAAAAAATTCAAAAGAGATTATCGACCTTTTAAAGCTGTCAAACCGAAATTTAAAGCAGACGATACTTCTTATTACCCATGATGAAAAAATTGCACTGGAAGCTGACCGAATTGTGACCATCGAAGACGGGCAAATTGTCAGCGACCATTTCACGGATATTGCCGAAAGGCATAGAGGTATCCCTGTGGAGAAGCGGAGGTGAGCGGCATGTGGAAGGACTACTCCGGAAGCTATATTAAAAATAATCGTGCATCCAGCATATCCATTATGGCGGCCGCTCTGGTTGCTACAATGTTTTTGTCGCTGTTATGCAGCATCGCTTATAATTTTTGGGTGTATGAGATTGAACAAATCATATTGGAGGAGGGCGGCTGGCAGGGACGCATTGTCTGTGAAACATTGGATTCAGATGATTTGTCTATGATATGCCAATTTGCGAATGTAGAAAAAGCAGTCGCAGGCGAGGAATTCTCACAAAAAGAAGAAACAGTGGTGGACGTTTATTTTAAGAACGCCAGGACTGTTTATCGTGATATGCCGTTAATTGCAGCACAGCTCGGACTAAATGAAGATTCCATCCAATATAACTCACTGCTTTTGTCCCGCTTTTTTGTACACGACCCGGAGGATGAGGCGCCGCCAATGCTTTTGGCGCTGTATGCGGCGATACTGATTATTGCGGCAGCATCGCTAATCTTAATTATCCGAGGCTCCTTTGAATTATCAATGAATGCCAGAATCCACCAGTTTGGCATATTTTCAAGTATTGGGGCCACGCCAAGGCAAATCAGAACGTGTCTGTTGCAGGAAGCCGTGGTTTTAAGCATACTTCCAATGCTGCTTGGCAGTATGTTTGGAATTTTAATAAGCTATGGGGTAATAAAAGCAGTCAATTTTTTTGCTGTGGATGTATCCGGACGCCATGAAGCTGTTTTTCAGTATCATCCGTCCATATTCGTGGTTACTGTTTTCATTTCGTTCTTAACCGTAATTTTTTCCGCGTGGATTCCGGCAAGAAAACTGAGCAGGATGACGCCGCTTGAAGCAATCAGAAATACAAGCGGTTTATTCTTAAAGAAAAAGAAACATTCCCGGATGTTATCTTATATTTTTGGCATGAAAGGAGAGCTTGCAGGAAACGCATTAAAAGCCCAAAAGAAACAATTACGGATATCTTTTGTTTCATTACTGTTGTCTTTTCTGGGTTTCTCTATTATGATTTGCTTTACCACCCTTGCAGATATCAGTACCAGATATACTTATTTTGAACGGTATCAGGATGCGTGGGATATTATGATAACTTTAAAGGACACAGAGATACCAGACTTTGGCTTGACAGATGAATTGCAGAATGTTTCCGGGATACAAGATGTCACGGTATATCAAAAGGCGGAAGCAATGACATTCCTGTCCGAAGGATTACAGAGTGATGAACTGTCATCACTTGGCGGACTTGAACCGGTTGCGGGAACGAAGAAGGCAGATGGACAGTTTCGGGTAGCTGTGCCGGTTGTGGTATTGGATGACACAAGCTTTTTAGATTTCTGCTTACAGATTGGGATTACGCCAAGTCTTGACGGCGCCATCGTATTAAATCAGATTTGGGATAGTATAAACAGCAATTTCCGCTATAAAGAATATGTTCCTTTTGTGAGGGAGGACAACCGGACGACAATATTTTATAAAAACGACGAAACCGTAGAAGTTCCTGTTTTATCTTATACACAGGCAGCTCCCGCGCTGAGGGAAGAATATGATAATTATACCCTTGTACATTTTATCCCGCTTACTATGTGGAATGAAACGTTAAGGGAGGTATGTGAAACGGAATCCGACAGCTATATCCGTATCTTTTCAAGCGGAACGGCAAACCTTGCGGATTTAAGCCGTCTGGAGCAGGAAATCGTGCAGCTTGTATCCGGGCAGTATGAAGTTGAAAGTGAAAACCGGGTACAGGAACGGTTATCTAATGACAATTTAATACAAGGCATGGTAATAATTCTGGGCGCTTTCTGTGTATTGCTTGCCATTATCGGGATTGCAAATGTTTTTTTAAATACGTTAGGTTTTCTCCGACAGAGGAAGCGTGAATTCGCGAGGTATATGTCCATTGGCTTGACACCGCAGGAAATGAGTAACATGTTCTGTATCGAAGCGTTTGTGATAGCAGGGAAACCTCTTTTGATTACATTACCGCTTACTGTACTGTTTGTGCAGTTTGCCGTAACAGCAAGTTATTTAGACCCGATGGTGTTCTGGTCGGAGGCTCCGATTCTGCCTGTATTGATATTTGCGGCGGCGGTTGTATTGTTCGTTGCGCTTGCTTATTATATTGGCGGAAAGCGTCTTTTGCAGTGTGATTTGAATGAAACACTGCGGAATGATACCTTAGTTTAGCAGATAAGGATTCAGAACGGTTTGGCTAGGGGCACATCAAATTCCATGTTTGCCTCTCTTTGTGTTTACCATTTATTCCAATGGACTTTGTTTTCCACAGTTGCTTTTACTTGGGACGGCACTTCGGCGTTGGGGCTTGCGTATCCGAGAATGACCAGCGTGGGAAGATACCGGCCGTCAGGGATTTTCAAAAACTCTTTGATTTGTTCCGGTTCTTTCTTAACTGGAATATGCACGACAGACCCCAGCCCCTCCGCAGTTGCGGCAAGAAGCATATTTTCGACCAGCGCCCACGTTGCGCCGTAGTCCATCAGGCCGTAACCGTTTTTATCTTCGGTCATTGGATACTTCTGCTTGAAGAATGGCAGGACGACACACGCACATTCCTCAATCATGCTGCGCTGGCGGGGATAAGCAATCTTAAACATTTCTTGTTGTGGTGTTTTGGGTTCTGTAATACGGCAGGGGTAGGGGCGGACGATTTGAGCAAGGTCGTGTATGACGGCCTTGTTCGTCAATGTCACCAGATCCCACCGCCGCTGGTGATTAGAGGACGGAGCTCTCAGTCCGGCATCCAAAATCCGCTCCAATACCTCTCTTTGGATTTCCTTATCCTCAAATTGGCGGATGCTCCGCCTGTTATTAATTACTTGGTAAAATTCCATCATCAACACTCCTTAATTTCGTTGAATTTTTTCAGCATTTGATTGGAAAATAGTGTGGTTATCCGTACCAGTTCAGCAATATCCTCACCGCTCAATTCCGCCATGGCATCTATCTTCGCATTGGCAGCAGGGGGAATGATTTTTCTGGTATATTCCATGCCTGCCTCGGTAAAGCGGACAATTTTATTGCGCCGGTCAGTTTCCGACTCGCTCAAGGACAGATAGCCCATTTTCCAGAATTTTTTGATAATGGCGCTGACGGTCTGTTTTGTGGCAGATAGCCGTTCGCAGATTTCGGACTGCAAACATCCGTCCGGGGCAAACCATATAATATCCAGCACAAATAATTCCTTTGATGTCAAACAGTGCTTTCTTGCATACAGTTCATAAGCAGCATATTGAACATCCCGCAAGTGGCAGTATTGATTGACGTACACCCGTACTTCTTCCCGTTCCATGTAGCATCTCCTATCGTATGTTTTTGGATAGTCTGATATCTTACTTTGTTTTACGACGGTTTTCTTTCCCTGTCAAGTAGATACAGGTGAATTTTTAAGTGAAAATGAAGAATGAGCGGGATGGATATTCTGATAGATTTTTTCGTCAAAATACGGTATAGTTTAGAGGCAGCCATTAAAAAAAGAAAAGAACATTTGTTCTGAAAATATTGAAAACAAAAATAATATAGAGTATAATTTAATAACATAGATGAATATGGGGTGAGATAAGATGTTGGAAAAAATTATTGAACTCACGAATTTATATATAGATAGTATGCCAAAGAAAGAGAGAAAAAAATATGGGCAGTTTTTTACAAGCATGGAAACGGCAAGGTTTATGGCAAACTTGTATGAAACTCCAATCAATAAGCAGAAGGTAACGGTCCTGGACCCCGGGGCAGGTTCGGGGATATTGTCATGTGCATTTATCGAATGGGCAGAGCAGTTTGACACAGTAAAAGAAATAGAGTTGACCTGTTATGAGAATGATAAAAATGTGTTCGATCAATTAAAGGATAATTTGGAGTATTGCAAAAATCATTCAAGTAAAGTAGTTAAATATACTGTTCGGATTGATAATTATATTACAAGTCAATATTTAGACTTTAATCATATGACAGGCGGGAATCTTAATCCCATGAAATATGATTATGTAATTGGGAATCCGCCTTATATGAAAATACCGAAAGATGCACCGGAAGCAACAGCCATGTCGGAAGTTTGTTATGGTGCGCCGAATATGTACTTTATTTTTGCGGCCATGGGACTTTTTAACTTAAAAGATGAAGGGGAAATGGTTTATATTGTTCCTCGCTCATGGACATCAGGGGCGTACTTTAAGCGGTTCCGACAGTATTTTTTGAGAGAAGGAAAACTGGAACATATTCACTTATTTGTGAGTCGGGATAAAGTTTTTGATAAGGAAGACGTATTGCAGGAAACCATTATTATAAAAGTCCGAAAAATGTCTGTAAATCCGACACAGGTAAAAATTACGTCCTCTAATTCAAACAAAGATTTTGATGAATTAACTTCTTTGACAGTACCGTATGATCTCGTTGTTTCCGGTGAAGATTATTATGTGTATCTGGTAACCGGTGATAGAGAGATAGCAGTATTGAAACGGTTGCATAAGTTTACTCAGACGTTGCCTGAAATTGGTGTGAAAATGAAAACGGGATTAACCGTAGATTTCAGAAAACGTGATAGTCTTCGTGACAAGGAAGAGGAAGGCGCAATCCCTTTGTTCTACTCGCAGCACATAAAACAGGGGAAAGTGCGGTTCCCTATTCAGAAAGAGCATGAATATGTGGTAACGGATCAGCGTGGGCTTATGCAAGATAATAAAAACTATTTGTTTGTAAAGCGATTTACAGCAAAAGAAGAACCACGGAGATTGCAGTGCGGAATATATTTAGCAAAGAATTATCCGCAGTATACGAAAATCAGTACGCAAAATAAAATTAATTTTATTGATGGATTGTCGGGTGAAATGTCAGAGTGCCTGGTGTATGGTTTGTATGTAATTTTTAACTCTACTTTATATGATGACTATTATCGGATTTTAAATGGCTCCACACAGGTGAATTCTACAGAAGTAAATTCTATGCCTGTGCCAGATATGGAAAGTATACAGGAAATGGGCAGAAAGTTAATGGAATCGAAGGATTTATCGGAGAGAAACTGTGATTTGATTTTGGAGGGGTATTGTGGGTAAAGTTGAGGAAGCACGAGAGTTTTTAAAGATGGTGGGTATGCCAAAAGCACAGCAGGCGGATATATGCTGCTATGTTCTGTTGGCAATGGCAGATGTTAAGTCGGATATGTCATGGAAAGAAGCAGGGAACGAGTGGATTCGTATTCATGACATTATTCAGTTTGCTAATGCCTTTTATGGGGCTACATATGCAGAAAACAGTCGAGAAACGTTTCGTAAACAAGCATTACATGGATTTCGTACGGCGGCTCTGGTAGAGGATAATGGAAAGGCAACAAACAGTCCAAACTATAGATACCGACTTACGGAAGAAACATTGAAAATGCTGAGAACATTTCAGTCTGTGGAATGGCAGAAATCATTGGATCATTTTCTTATGCATCATGAAAAGTTGATGGATATTTATGCGTCCAAAAAGAAAATGACAATGATGCCGGTGAAGATTAACGGGTCTGATTTTAGATTTTCAGCAGGCAAACATAATGAATTGCAGAAAGCAATCATTGAAGAATTTGCACCGAGATTTGCTCCAAATTCAGAATGTCTGTACGTAGGCGATACGACAGAGAAAGATTTGGTAAAGAAAGTTGATAAGCTCGTGGAGTTAGGATTTGAAATTACTTTACATGATAAGATGCCGGATGTTGTTCTGTATAGAGCAGATAAGAATTGGATTTATTTTGTGGAATCGGTTACCTCTGTAGGTCCCATGGACCCGAAGAGGATTCTGGAAATTACAGAAATGACAAAGAATGTTACAGCAGGAAAGATTTTCGTTACGGCTTTTCTGGATTTTAAGGCCTATAAGAAATTTTCGGAATCATTGGCATGGGAAACTGAAGTATGGATCGCCGAAATGCCGGAGCATATGATACATTTGAATGGGGATAAGTTTTTGGGACCGAGAAATGAAATAAACTCAAACGAAAGGCATAGGGAGAATCATAATGATACTTGACACAGAGCGCTTATATTTGCGGGAGATGAACCAGGGAGATTTTCCTTCTCTGTGTAAAATTCTGCAGGACGAAGATACCATGTATGCATATGAAGGGGCATTCAGCGACAGGGAGGTACAGGAATGGCTGGACAGACAGATCAGCCGCTATCAGCAATGGAACTTTGGATTATGGGCGGTGATCTTAAAAGAAACCGGTGAGATGATCGGTCAGTGCGGACTGACGATGCAGCCGTGGAAAGGGACGGAGGTACTTGAAATCGGTTATCTTTTCAATCGGTCATATTGGCATAAAGGTTACGCCACAGAAGCGGCAAAGGCCTGTAAGAAGTATGCTTTTGAAATTATAAAGGCGGATGAGGTTTGTTCCATCATCAGAAACACGAATACGGCCTCTCAGAATGTGGCTGTCAGAAACGGTATGACAGTGGTGGATACCTGGATAAAACACTACCGGGGTGTGGATATGCCCCACGACCGTTATGTCATACGGCGCTGAGGAAGCAGAAATGGATGGGGGAAGGGCCCCTTCCTCCTGAGAGCTTTACAGAGCCGGTTCCGTGAGTTCTGTTCTCTGAAATATCGATGGTATAAATTATAGCCGTGGGCAAAGGGAAAGTCAACCAACGATCTGTTCGGTGTATAATCCTTACCCTTAGGCCATACTATCTCCAAAAAGATGGAGGTCCGCTATGTCCAATCGACTGGAACACGAAAAATCCCCTTACCTGCTGCAACACAAAGACAATACCGTAGACTGGTATCCCTGGTGCCGGGAAGCCTTTGAGAAGGCTGTGTCTGAGGATAAGCCGGTTTTTTTGAGTATCGGTTACTCTACCTGTCACTGGTGTCATGTGATGGCCCACGAGTCCTTTGAGGACGCAGAAGTGGGAGCGCTTTTGGCAGGGTTTGTCTGCATAAAGGTAGACCGGGAGGAACGACCGGACATTGATGCGGTCTATATGGAGGCCTGCCAGGCACTGACCGGCTCCGGAGGCTGGCCGCTGACCGTCTGCATGACGCCCCGGCAGGAGCCCTTCTTTGCCGGAACATATTTTCCCAAGAGGGCCCGCTATGGGCAGCCGGGGCTCATGGAACTGCTGCCTCGCCTTCTGACCTTATGGGATACGGACCGGGAGCGCCTGGTGCAGGCCGCGAAGCAGCTGACAGGGCTTTTAAGCCGGCAGGCCGGAATACAGAGCCGGCCTGCTGCCGGAGCACAGGGCCAATCCGTTTCCGAGGCACGCAAAGGGGTGTCTGCCGGTGCGTCGGACAGGCCGGAGGCTGCCCTTTTGTATCGGGCTTACCATAACCTTTGCCGGAGCTTTGACCCGGACTGGGGCGGCTTTGGTCCGGCTCCGAAATTTCCCAGCCCGCATATCCTTCTGTTTTTGCTTCGCTGCGCCGAAGAGGAGGCCGCGTCCGGGGGCATTTCTGCGTCGGAGGACAGCCCGCAGAGGTATTTTACGGCAAAGGATATGACGCAGGCTCTTCCCATGACAGAGGCCACGCTGCAGGCCATGGCGGCCGGAGGGATCTTTGACCAGATCGGCGGAGGCTTTTCCCGCTATTCCACAGACCGGCAGTGGCAAATCCCCCATTTTGAAAAGATGCTGTATGACAATGCGCTTCTGCTTCTCACATACTGCGAAGCCTTCCGGCAGACGGGAAATCCTCTCTATAAGGATGTGGCGCGGCGGACGGTCGGCTATATTCTGCGGGAGCTGGCCGATGGGGAGGGCGGATTTTACAGCGGGCAGGATGCGGACAGCGACGGCGTGGAGGGGAAATACTATGCCTTTACGCCGGAAGAGGTGAGGCGGGTTCTGGGGCGCAGAGATGGGAAAGAATTCTGCCGCCGGTATGACATAAGCGAGAAAGGGAATTTTGAAGGAAAGAGTATTCCGGACCGCATCGGGATCCGTGATACTGCCTGGACGGCCGAAGACCCCCGTCTGCTACGCCTGTACGAATATCGCAGGGCGCGCACGGAGCTTTTTACGGACCATAAAATCCTGTTGTCCTGGAACAGCTGGACGATCGCTGCGTTAGTGCGGGCGGGCGTTATTCTGAACGACCGGTCTTTCACCCGGGCGGCCATGGAGGCGCAGCGATGGATCAGCCGGACGATGACCGATCAGGAAAATCACCTGTTTCTGCGTTTTTGCGGGAACGAGGCGGCGCAGGCCGGGCAGCTTTATGACTACGCCGTCTACGCCCTGGCGCTTTTGGAACTGTACCGCGGGACCTTTGAGATCCGGTATCTGAGCGAAGCGGTGCTTCGGGCCGGGCAGATACAGGAATTCTTTGAGGACCGGGAAAACGGCGGCTGCTTTATGACAGCGCACCGGGGAGAACGCCTGATTACCCGTCCTAAGGAGAGCTACGACGGTGCGCTTCCCTCCGGCAATTCGGTGACGGCTCTGGTGTGGGAACAGTTGGCCCGGCTCACGGGCAGACCGCAGTTTCAGGAGGCGGCCGGCCGGCAGCACCGGTATATGGCCGGACAGATGGAAGCGGTTCCCCAGGCATACTGCTTCGGGCTGCTGGCGCTTACACAGGCGCTGGCACCGCACAGGGAGCTTCTCTTTACCGGGAACCAGGTACCAAAGGAGCTCACCGCCTGGCTGCGGGAGCATCCGGCGTCAGGATTGAGCATTCTCTGGAAAACAGCGGACAATGAGGCAGAGCTGTCCGGGCTGGCTCCTTTTACCGCGGCCTATCCGGTGTCGGAGGAGACGGTGTGGTATCTCTGTGAAAATGGGGCCTGCCGTGCGCCGGTGAGGCGGTTTGAGGAGCTGGGGCTGTGACGGGGTTTTCATAAAAACGCCCCGGTCTCATCTGAGATCGGGGCGTTCGTAAAGACATTCTCAGTCCGGCCTTCAGTCTCTGGCCAGGGTAAACTGATCCACCAGCTGTTTTAAACTGTTTGCCTCGGCAGACAGCTGCTGACTGGCTGCCGCACTCTCTTCTGCGGTGGCGCTGTTGGTCTGCACCACGTTGGAAATCTGGTCGATACCTTCTGTGACCTGGGAGATGGCTACGGTCTGGCTGGCTACGGCCTTGACCACGATATCCATCTGAGTAGTCACATGGCCGGCGTAGATGCTGGTCTGCTCCAGGGCCTCGGTGACCTTGTTCACCACCTGGCTGCCTTCTGTGACGGCTGTGATGGAGTTCTCGATCAGCTCCTTGGTGGCCTTGGCGGCTTCATCGGATTTGGAGGCCAGGTTGCGTACCTCGTCCGCTACCACTGCGAAGCCTTTTCCGGCCGTGCCGGCCCGGGCAGCCTCGACAGAGGCGTTCAGAGCCAGGATGTTGGTCTGGAAAGCGATATTCTCAATGGTGGCGATGATTTTGGAAATCTCTTCGGAGGATCTGGAGATCCGTTCCATGGCCGTGTTGAGATCTTTGACATAACCTACGCTGATTCCCAGCTGGGCGCCGGCCTGCCCCACGAACTGACCTGCCTCATCGGCGGCAGCCGACGTCTTCGTGGCGCTGTTGGAGATATCGTTGATGGTGGCTGCCAGCTCCTCCACGGCGCTGGCCTGTTCGATGGAGCCCTGACTCAGCGACTGGGCTCCATTGGAGACCTGCCCGCTGGCGTTGGATACCTGGCTGGCGGAGGAATCGATCTGACGGATCGTAGTGCTCAGCTTCACCTTCAGGTTGCGCATGGACAAGAGGATACTCTGGAATTCTCCCACATAGGAATCCTTGTATTTGGACTGAATATCGAAATTCTGGTTGGCCATCTCATTCAGCAGATGGTCGATATCGTTGATGATGATGTTAAGCCCATTCACCATATCCGCCGTGGCGCGGGTCAGCTGTGCCGTTTCGTCCTGGCCGTTTGCCTGGGGGACGGGAGACTTCAGGTCTCCCTGTACCAGCAGCTTCATCCGTGCGCAGCAGGCCTGCATCGGGGAGCTGATATTATTGGACAGCTTGACAGCCACCGCGACGGAAGCCAGACTGGAGCCGATGATTACCAGTATGTTAATGAAGATACCCACATAGGTATCGGTGAGATAATCTTTTTTCATGGCGGTGATGGCTACGCTCCAGCCGTCGGTGCCGTTCACCGGCGCATAGGCGGCGTAGCGGGGGCCGTCGGATGCCTGAAAGCTGCCGAAACCATTTTTGCCCTGTCGCATTTCTGCGTGGATGGCAGCCAGCCCTTTTAAGGAAGAGTCGCTCTGGGCTTCCCGCTCAATGTTCTGTGTGGTGATGGTGTCCAGGGTGACGTCGGCGATGGTGTCGCCGTTTTTGTTAATCATATAAGCGTTGCTGTTCGGGCTGACCTTGATGGAAGAGACGATGTCGTTTAAGAAGGTCTCCGGCGGAACGAAGTAGACCACGCCGACGATCTGGCCTCCCTGATTGCCGTCGGCATAGAGAGGCGCCGCCACCATGATGGACAGCTCTCCTGTCACCTTGCTGATTAACGGTTCGGACACATAGACCTTTCCCTGCATGGCCTGCCGTACATATTCCCGGTCAGAGTAGTCGTTTCCGTCGAAGATGCTCAGGCCGTCGGTTCCCACGATGTTGCCTCTCTGGAAACCGTGCATGGATACGCGTTCATCAATGATGGCGCGCTTTTCCTCCACCGGCACAGTGTCGTCGGAAAGTTGGGGAATACAGCCGGTGTCCATGGCTACGTTTTTGTAAGCTGTCAGCTCCTGCTGCACCCGCTCTGCTGCCAGCACAGCGGTTTCGCTCATCATCTGGTCTACTGTGGCGATGGTACTGCGGTAATTCAGTGCGATGCTTACCGCGCCCACTAAGATCAGCGCGGTAAGGACGGTTGCCATCAGGCATACTGTGATTTTTTTGCGGATACTGTTCATCTTTCCACCCCTCAAATATACACATTTTTTGAAAGCCGCAGCCATATGGCAGACGGCCGGTCAACGATAGCTTTATTATAGAAAAGGCAGAGCCTGTTTGTCAAGTGCTGCCGGACGGATTCGACCTGCAAAAAACATTTGCCATCCCTTCTTTTTTCATTTATAATCAAAAGAGCGGTATATTTCTGCCCCGGGCGGAAACCGAAATAAATCACAGGGGGAGTTTTATAAGATGAGAAACTGTATTGGGATAGACGTAGGCGGGACCACGATCAAATTCGGGCTGTTTCGGGAGGACGGCCATCTGCTGGAAAAGTGGGAGATTCCCACGAAGACAGAGGGGCGTAAGGAAAAGCTCTATGGAGATATCGCGGCGTCGGTCCGGCAGACCCTGGTGGGGAAGGGAATCAGCCGCGTGAATCTGGCAGGAATCGGCGTGGGAATTCCGGGACCGGTGCTGCCGGACGGAAAGATCAGCGCCCTGGTGAATCTGGGTCTGTGCGATCTGAATCTCAATACCGAGCTGCCGGAATATCTGGACGGCGTGAAGGTGAGAGCGGTGAACGACGCCAACGCGGCGGCGCTGGGAGAGCTGTGGCAGGGCGGAGGCAAGGATTATGACAGCCTGGTACTTCTGACGCTGGGAACAGGGCTGGGCTGCGGCATCGTGGAGAACGGACGTCTGGTGGCGGGCAGCTTTGGCATGGGAGGAGAGCTGGGGCATATTATCATGAATCCCGATGAACCGGAGGCCTGTAACTGCGGCGGTCACGGCTGTCTGGAGCAGTACGCCTCAGCCACCGGTATCGCCAGGATGGGGCGCCGTTATCTGGAGAGCTGCGATACGGCCAGCGTCATGAGAGGGATCGGAGAGCTGACGGCGAAGGATGTGCTGGATGCGGCGAAGGCCGGCGATCCTCTGGCCATGGAGGCAGTGGAGAGCTCCATGCGGTATCTGGGCTGGGCCATGGCTCATGTGTCCCATATGACAGATCCTCAGTGCTTCGTCATCGGGGGCGGAGTGAGCCGGGCAGGCCGGTATCTTCTGGATGTGATCTGCCGGCACTATGAGAGCTTTATCCATATTCAGAAACCCCAGGCCAAAGTCTGTCTGGCGACTCTGGGCAATGACGCCGGCATCTATGGCGCGGCCAGACTGATTCTGAGCGACTGATTTAAAAGCCCGGAGCGATGCGACGAGGCGTGGAAGATACAGCCTTATCATGAGACGTTTTACGGACAGAGAAGGAAGGACAAAAACAGGGAGACGGGACATTGAAGACAGGAACCATGAAGACAGGCACGCTTTTAAAGAGATTTATCCCTTATTACAGAAAGTACATAGGGGTGATGGCGATGGATCTGTTCTGTGCAGCGCTCACGACGGTCTGTGAGCTGGTGCTGCCGCTGATTCTGCGGTATATCACCAATATTGGGATGAACGATCTGTCCATGCTGACCGTGCGGACCATTCTGACAATTGGAGGGATCTATTTCGGACTGCGCATCATCGACGGCATGGCCAGCTTCTATATGGCCTACACCGGCCACGTGATGGGGGCGTCCATCGAGACGGACATGCGTGGGGATGCGTTTGCCCATCTTCAGAAGCTGTCAGATAACTATTTTAACAATACCAAGGTGGGACAGATCATGTCCCGGATCACCAGCGACCTCTTTGATGTGACAGAATTCGCGCATCATTGTCCGGAGGAGTTCTTTATCGCCTTTTTGAAAACCGTGGTGTCTTTTGCGATACTGGCGCGCATCAACCTTTTTCTCACGGGGATTATTTTTGTGCTGATTCCTGTGATGGCGCTGTCCTGCTCCTACTTCAATCTGCAGGTGCGCAAAGCCTTCAAGCGTCAGAGAAATCATATCGGCGAACTGAATGCCCGGATCGAGGACAGCCTGTTAGGCAATAAGGTGGTCCGTGCATTTGCCAATGAAAATGTGGAGCTCGGTAAATTTAACCGGGATAATCAGGAGTTTCTGAAGATCAAGCGTCAGACCTACAAGTATATGGCGGCCTTTCAGAATACGATCCGTATTTTCGACGGTCTCATGTATGTGGTGGTGATCGTGGCCGGGGGACTTTTCATGATCCGCGGCCATATCGCTCCGGCGGATCTGGTGGCCTACACCATGTACGTGACCACGCTTCTGGCGACGATCCGCCGCATCATCGAGTTTGCCGAACAGTTCCAGAGAGGCATGACCGGGGTGGAGCGCTTCGTGGAGCTGATGGATGCGAAGATAGATATCTTTGATGAGGAAGGGGCCGTGCCGCTCACCGGTGTGGAGGGACAGATCACGTTCCAACATGTATCCTTTGAATATCCCGATGACCATACGCCGGTACTTTCCGATATAGATCTCACCATACGGCCCGGGGAAAAGGTGGCTTTGGTGGGCCCGTCAGGCGGCGGTAAGACGACGCTGTGTAATCTGATTCCCCGTTTTTATGATCCCACCCAGGGGGCCATCCTGCTGGACGGACAGGATATCCGGCAGGTGACGCTTCAAAGTCTTAGGAGCAGCGTGGGAGTGGTTCAGCAGGATGTGTACCTTTTCTCCGGCAGCGTCTATGAAAATATTGCCTACGGCAGGCCGGGGGCCAGCCGGGACGAGGTGATCGAGGCGGCGAAGCTGGCGGGAGCCCACGAATTCATTACGGAGTTAAAGGACGGTTACGATACCTATGTGGGCGAGCGTGGGGTAAAGCTGTCCGGCGGACAGAAGCAGAGAATCAGCATAGCAAGAGTGTTTTTAAAGGCGCCGAAGGTACTGCTTTTGGACGAAGCCACAGCGGCGCTGGATAACGAGAGCGAGCATCTGGTGTCGGAGTCTTTGGAGAAACTGGCAACAGGGCGCACGACGCTGACCATTGCCCACCGGCTGACGACCATCCATGGCGCAGACCGGATTCTGGTGCTATCAGGTAATCAGATCGTGGAGGAGGGAAACCATGAAGCGCTGATGCGAAAAAAGGGGATTTATTACCAGCTGTATACGTCGGCGGGACTGGCACAAAAGGGATAAGACGATACGCCGTCCGGAGAAAATAGCGGATAACAGGGACTGTCACAGAGATGAAAAAAGAGATCTGAGGCAGTCCTTTCTACTATAGTTATTTTAAAGAGGAGGGGATGAATCCATGAAGAATGCTTCCACATATCTGCGGATTCTGAACAGCTGCCTTTCAGGCCGTGGGAAAAAGATTTTTCCCAACCAGGTGATTTTTTATAATGCCATATTTGCCGCCACGAACCCCGCTCTTTTACCGCAGGAATATCTGGCTGATATGGAGCGGGTCAGCCGGGGAGACAGGCAGCCCCGGGACGACGAGCTGATCCGTCGGGTGAATTATCTGCTTCGCAACGGCCTGGACAGTAATTCGGCCAACGTAGGCAAGCATATCAATAACGCGCCGGAGATGCCTATTCCCCGACAGCATAAGGCGCAGTACCTGGATGACGAAAACCGAAAAGAGATCGTCCTGCGCCTTCAGGCGGTGATCGACTTCTGCCTGGCATTTCATCCGGGGCGGCTGAAAATGGGACAGGCGGAATTCGGGGAGCTCTTGGTCCGACTGAAGGAGGAGCTGGGAGAAGCGTCGCGCACGCTGTCCCAGGCAGACGAGCTGTCGGTGGAGCTCTTAGGTAATATCATCTATGAGATTCTGGTGTCACATCTGTCTATGCTGCAAGAGCATTTTTATCCGCTGCCTGACGGGGACAGCAGGGTGAAAGTGGATTTGCAGAAACAGCGGGAGGAATATCTGGCTCTGGTAGACGTCTATGGCAATGGCAATGTGGACCGGTTTTTTGCCATGAAGCGCCTGGCAAAGAAGAATGTGATAGCGGCCAATGAGCTGGCCTGCATCTATTATTTCGGCGCCAGATATTACGAGACCGACGAAGGAGACGGCAATACCGGAATCTATGTGGTGGAGCCTGACAGAGATCAGGCCGCTTTCTATTTTAAGAAGGCTGCCAACTGTGAGCCGCCGGTGCTGGCCTCCTGCTGGTCTTTAGGTTATATGATCGCGAACAGGATGTTCAGCGACATCGAGGAGGAAAAGGCGGACGAGCTGGCGTGCAGTTACTATTCTTACGCCATGGAGCAGGGATATTTGCCGGCTTTCAATAATATGGGGCAGATGGAACTGGCCAGGGGGGACGCGCTTTTAAAGCAGGCCGGCGAACGGGAGAGTCAGGGCGAACCCATATCGGAGGAAATCCGGGAGGAGATTCTGTCCCACTACTGCGAAGGGCTGAGGCTTTGTGACAAGGCGGGGTGTCTGGGCTGGGTATACGGTCACATCAATGTGGCTAATTTTCTGGCGGACAGCCGGTATCAGACAATCTGGGAAGAGATAAAAGACCGGGTCCGGCTCCAGGGACCATGTATTCTGCGGGAGCGCTGGAAAGCGGCGGCAGATTTGGATAATCTGTGGGCCATGAACCAGCTGGCCATGTATGACTGCCGTCACGGCGATATCCAGTCGGCTGTGGAGATGTGGGAAGAGGCGGCCAGACGCCATTTTCCTGCGGCCAGCCTGAACCTGGCGCTGTACGTCTACGGGCCCCGGGCGCCCAGGGATAACAGGATGCAGTACCAGGAGTGCCTGGAGCGGGCCTCGGCAGATGGCAGCGCCAGGGGAAGTTATGAACTGGCCCGCCTGTACGTGAAAGAGGATCCCTTCATGGCCAGGATGCTTTTATCCCGGGCGGAGGAGCAGAATTATAAAAAATTCAGCAGAGATGTCTATCACCGGATCAGAAATCTGAACAGCGTCATGGAATCTTTACTATAGTGGAAGAGCCCGGAAGGGTTGTATTCAGACAGAAGAGGAGGTATGCTTTTATTGCGGGGATGACCCAAATCCCCCAAAAGGGAATAAGGGGGAGCAGAGGATGAGCTACATAGTTCTGTTGTATCAGGACCGGCTGTACAGCGCCCAGGCGCAGTGGCCCGGGACTTTTACCATCGGTTCAGGCAAAAAGGATTCCCTGCGCATCGAAAACATGATTCAGACACAGATCGCCGTGAAGGGAAACCGGAACGGCGTTTTGTGTGTTACAGGTAAGGCGCCCACGGCGTTTTACGATGACAACATGGTCAGAGACTCCATGATTGTGCTGAGCCGCGGGGAACCGGCAGTTCTCTATGTGACAGATACCACCGGCACATCCCCGCAGACGCTGAAGATCCCTTATAACAGTATCATACATTTTGGCCGCTCGGAAAAGAATCATGTGATTCTGAAAAACCCATATGTATCAGGAAAGCATTTCACCCTGCGAAGCGAGGCAGGGATTATCCGGGTGGAGGACAATGACAGCACCAACGGCCTGTATCTGAACGGAAGGCGTGTCGGCAGGGCCAGGCTTCATGGAGGCGATGTGTTATCGCTTTTGCATATGAATCTCCGTCTGGTGGGAAACGAGCTCTTTTTTGATAATACAGGCGATTGCCTGACCATACGGGAGATGGAGGCGGAACATGCTTTAGGCGGTCTGGCCCGCAGAGAGGACAGCGGGGAAGGTACGCTCATGTACCGCCGCTCTCCCCGTACCCAGGAACAGCTGCCCGATGAGGACATCATTCTGGCCAGTGCGCCTGGCAGCGGTAATAAATTTGAAAAGCGGCGGGGCATCTTTTCGTCTTTTCTGGGGAGCGGAGCCATGTTCGCCGCCAATATGGCCATGGGAGCCGCCTCGCCGGCCTTGCTGGCGGCCAGGGCGGCCAGTCTGGTATCGCCGGTGACTTCCATGGCGACACAGAGCGGCAGCGAAAAACAGCGCCAAAAAAAGATGGCAGAGTATGAACGGCTGCGCATGGAGAAATACGGTCAGTACATAGAAGAACAGAAAGCCCGCATCGAGGCGGTAGCCACCGTGCAGAGAGATATTCTGACCAGAGAGAATCCCTCTGCGGCAGAATGTCTGGAGAATTTACGGCAGCTGAACCGGAGCCTGTGGGAGAGGGGACCGGCGGACCGGGATTTTCTGGATGTGCGCCTGGGGATGGGCTATGAGAAGCTGTGCGTTCAGGTAAAGAGCCGGGATGAGAACAGCTTTCACATGGAGACCGACGAGGTGAGAGAACTGGCGCAGAGGATCGTGGAGGAGACCAGGATCGTGGATAATGTGCCGTCGCGCCTGGCTCTTGGGCGGTATTCTACCATCAGCATCATCGGCAGCCGCAGCCGCGTGACGGATCTGGTACGGAATATGCTGGTATCCCTGACCATGGCTCACTGCTTTGAGGAGGTCCGGATCGTGGGCATCTTCGATGAGCGGGAGAAGAGCCTTTGGGAAGCGCTCAGGTGGCTGCCCCATGTGTGGGATGAGAGCAGGCAGTTTCGCACGCTGGCTTTTGACAAAAAACAGGCCCATGAGCTCTGCGACCTGATGACAGATCTGCTGCGCAGCCGGGGAAGGGATGCCGGGGACGGCTGTCAGAGGCAGCAGAGACAGCAGAGACAGCCTCTGCCCCATTATATTTTCCTGATGGGTTCCAGAGAGTATACCCAAAAGGAAGAGATCATGCGCTATCTGACGGCCAATGATCCGGCCCTGGGAGCCACGGCTGTGTTTCTCTTTGACGACCTGTACTCTCTGCCTCACAGCTGCGAATTTATCGTGGATGTGGACGACGGCCCATGCGGCTATGTTCGTAGCGAGGTGAATAATAAGTTTATCTTTACCATGGATGAGGCGGTGACGGCGGACCAGTTTGACAGCTTTGCCAGACAGATGTCGGCCATCGAGCTGGAGGGCTTTGCCGTGCAGACGGATATTCCTCAGGGAGTGGGATTTTTGGAGGGCTTTCATGTGTCCGCCGTGGAGCAGCTGGATGCCCTGGCTCGCTGGAAGAACAGCCGGCCCTATAAGAGCCTGGCGGCGCCCGTGGGCGTGATGGGAGGAGGGAGGGTATTTTCCCTGGATATCCATGAGCAGGCCCACGGACCTCACGGACTGGTGGCAGGGACCACAGGCTCCGGTAAGAGCGAGACGCTGCAAACATGGATTCTGTCCATGGCGCTTCACTATCACCCCCATGATGTGGTCTTTGTCATCATCGACTACAAAGGCGGCGGTATGGCCAATCTCCTGGTGGAGCTGCCCCATGTGGTGGGTAAGATCACCAATATCGGTTCAAACATCAGCCGTTCCCTGATTTCCCTGCAAAGCGAGATGAAGAAACGGCAGAGAATATTTGATAAATATCAGGAATACCAGGTCAATCATATCGACAAGTACCAGAAACTGTATCGGGAGGGTAAGGTGGATGAGCCGTTGCCCCATCTGATCATTGTGGCCGACGAATTCGCGGAGCTTAAGAGCAATGAGCCGGAATTTATGGCCGGACTGATCAGCGCTTCCCGCATCGGCCGCTCTCTGGGCATTCATCTGGTTCTGGCGACACAGAAGCCCAGCGGCGTGGTGGATGAACAGATCCAGAGTAACTCGAGGTTCCGCCTGTGTCTGAAGGTGGCCGGCGCCGGCGACAGCCGGGAGATGATAAGGCGGCCTGACGCGGCCCGCATCACTCAGCCGGGCCGCTCCTATGTGCTGGTGGGCGAGGACGAGGTATTTGAACTGTTTCAGTCCTACTGGAGCGGCGGGCCATACGCAGGGATGGCAGCCGCTTCCCGGGACAGCGGCAATCAGGTGCGCATCGTCAGCCTCACCGGCGGGCGCAGCAAACAGCTGAAAAAGGAAAAGGCCACAGTGAAGCCGGATATGGACGAGCTGACGGCAGTGAGGCGCTATCTGTGCCGTGTGGCGCAGGAAAACGGAATCAAAAAGCTCCCGGGTCCGTGGCTGCCGGAGCTGCCGGAGACGATATCCCTGGCCGGCCTGGGTGTGCCGGGGGGATTCGACGGATGGGAATGGAGAGAGAGTCCGGAGTGGCTTAAGGTGCCGGTAGGGATGTTTGACGCTCCGGCTTTGCAGGCCCAGGGTATCCAGTGTATTGATCTGGCAGCAGAGGGCCATTACGGGATCTACGGTGCGCCGGGCACCGGTAAGACGACGCTTTTAAAGACCATCGTCTGGGCGCTGGGGTGCTGCTACACACCGGCGGATGTGAATATCTACATTATGGATTTCGGCGGCTGGAGCATGAACGTCTTCGCGGGTATGCCCCATGTGGGCGGGGTCGCGCTGGACTGTGAGGAGGAGAAGTTTCAGAAGCTCTCCCGGATGCTTGCCGATGAGATGAACAGCCGTAAGCGCCGGTTCCTGAAATACGGCGTCAGCAGTCTGACCGCGTACCGCCAGGCTCTCTACTCCCAAAAGGGAAACGAAACGGCGTCTGATTCGGAGAATCTGCCGGCCATCGTGCTGGTTATTGATAACATTGTACCGGTTTTTGAACAGTACCCGGATATGGAGAACCTTCTGGTGACTGTGGCCAGCCAGGGGGCGGCCTACGGCATTTATATGATCTATACCGCCAATAACACTACGGGAGTGCGCTACAAGGTAGTGCAGAATATCCGAGGAGCCGTGGCGTTTGAGCTGACGGATAAGGGCGACTATCCTGCCATCGTGGGAAGGCTGGACGGACGGAAGCTGCCGAAGATCATGGGAAGAGCCTTCAGAAAGGGAAATCCTCCCGTGGAGTTTCAGGCTGCCGTCTGCATGGAGGGCAGAGACGAGCAGGCCCGCTCGGAGGCGCTGAAAAAGCAGTGCGCCCGAATGCGTGAGGTATGGCAGGGATTCAGACCGGCTGCGATTCCGGTGATGCCGCAGGAGCTGAGCTTTGAGGAGCTTTTCAAACAATATCAGATCCGGACGGCGGTCCCGCTGGGATTGTTCTGCGATACGATCCGGCTGGCGGCGGCAGATATGGAAGAGCGCTATTGCCTGGTGGTATCCGGCACGATCAAATCCGGCAAGAGCCGCTATCTGGCAGGTTTGGCGGCAGGTATTCATGAAAAACGGCCAAAGGACAGGATCTATATCTTCGACAGTCCCGGTGGAGCTCTGAAAGCGCTGTCTTCCATCGCCGCAGGCTATGCCGCGGTTAATGAGGACGGGACTGTGACAGCGCTGCTGGCAGAGATCGTGGAGATACTCAATGTGCGCAAACGGGCACAGAATCAGGCCAGAAGCATGGAAGGCGACAGCTTTTCAGAGCAGAAATTTATCGCCGGTTATGAACAGATCTGCATTTTCATCGACGATCTGAAAATGTTCGTCGATGGGGTGACTGACAGCAATAAAATTTCCATGGAGAGGATCTGCCGTCTGGCCCAGGGGCTGGCCGTGCTGGTATTCGCGGCCGGACGGATATCGGATCTGGAGCGCTATAATGAGATCGAGAGTCTGACCAGGGCGGTCATCGCCAATCAGAAAGGAGTGGGTCTGGGCGGCGCCGCCAGCCTGCACACATTCATGCGCAATGACCTGAACTATAAGGAGAAAGAACAGGAGGCGGGCGAAGGCAACGGTTTCCTGTTTGACGGCGGGCATTGCAGCAAAATAAAGCTGCCGCAGCAGGAGGAAGAAAAAAGATGAGCGTCACCTATGTGGATACGGATTTGCTGGAGCAGATGAGAGACAAAATGGGTCAGGCGCTGTCCCGTATGGAGGACTGTGCAGGGATCCTGTGTCAGATGCACAGTCAGATGATGGCGGAGGATCTGGGGCTGTCATTTTATCCTCAGTGGGAGCAGGCGGTGGAGCGCTGCGGCAATGCCCGAAGGAAAACCGGCCTTCTGTGTGAGACGGCGGAGCGTTTTCTGACGGTATTGGAGGATGCGCCGGAGAGATACCGGGAGCTGGAACAGAGACATATCCGCAGGGTCGAAGGGCTGCATGCACTCATACCGGCGCTGGCCGCCGGTTTCGGAGGCGTCATGGCGGCAGAATATCCGGTGGGCCTGACAGAAGGAGGCCGGGATTCGCAGGCCGTGAGGCTGGAACAGAGGATGGCGCCGGACGTCCGGGCCCCGGAGGAAGCGGGACTTATGGCGGTGACGCAGGTATTGAAAGAGATATATGCCTGCGAACAGGTTCTGCCCATGGCGTCTCCTTCGGAGGAAGACGACGGGGAAGGGAGTCTTTCATGAAGATAGAACTGGATTCCTATCGAAGCCGCAGCCTGTCCGGCGACGAGCTGTGCGTGGCGGCGGCGTTTTTACATCTGCCCTGTCTGTACGGCGTATCGGGAGAGTGGATCCGATCGAGCCGGGCTGGCCTGAAGGATCGGGTCACCGGTATCACAGCCGGTCTGGAGAACAGGGGAATTCTGCTGGCTGAGCCGGGCGGCGTGGTGCGTATGGAGGCCGGCCTCCATGATATATTAGGCGTCATGGGACGGGCAGGACGGGTGGGACGGGTCTGTTTCTCCCGGGACGGCGGCGAGGGGCGGTTCTGCCTGTATCAGGACAAAGCGGATCTGGTCTTCATGGAACCGGACGCAAGGGGCTCTTGCCATCTGGGGCGTCTGCCGGGGATCGGGACGCTCAGGCGCGGGCTTTTGGAACCCCCGAAGGCAGACGCAGGGGACGGCGGCAAAGGCGCCGGAGATGGGTTTTTGTCCCTTGACTCTGCGGAAGAATGGCTGGGAGCGCTGGTTTTTCAGGAGAGAGAGGGCCGGTTTTTTGAGAGGGTGTTTGATCTGGCCTGGACGAGAGAGAGCGCAGAGGAGCTGAGAGCCGCCTGGAGCCGTCTGTGCGACGCGCTGGAATACGGCGGCGAGGAGAGCGGTATATGAAGAATATTATCCTGACGATTATGGATAAGCCGGGGAGCTTTGTCTATGATATCGAGGTTCCGGCCGGCCAGCCGGGCGGGACGCTGACGGAAGATGTGTTGGAGGTTTTAAACGATGTCAATCCAAACCTGCGCTTATATTCCGGATGTCACTGTCTGTATCTGAACCGTCAGAGGCGGCCGCTGACGGACCAGGAGACGCTGGCCGGAGCGGGAGTGCGTAACGGAGACTATATCACTGTGATATCCAGAGTGCAGGAGGACTGACAGATGGAGATCGTCAATACATACGAAGAGACGCTGTCCCATTACAATATGAAGCTGAACCACGCCGGAGAAGAGCTGGACGAGGCCATGAGAGAGCTGGGGGAGCTGGAGCTTCTGATGGAGAACGGGTGGCAGGGCAAGGCTGCCATGGCGTTTTATGACCGGCTGAGGGAGCTGTCCCGTCAGGCGGCCGCTCCCCGGGAGGATTTCGATGAGATACGCGGGGCGCTCTCTCAGCTTCAGGCGGCCATCAGGGAAGAGATCCGGCTCCTGACGGAAGAGGAAGCGGAGGCAGCCGGGGCCGGAGAGCGCCCTCTTTCGTGAAAGGAAGCAATCACATACGGCGAATGTACGCTCACTGCAGGGAGCTTGCATAATAGGAACTACAGGACTGACAATGTATAAAAGAAAGGCGGATACGATTATGGCATTAATCCAGGTAACACCCGAACTGTTGACCGGTAAGGCAAACGAGTTAAGAGGCTTAAAGAGCACCCACGACGAGGCGATGAGTAAAATGCGTACCCTGATCATGGGGCTGAACGAGATATGGAAAGGGGACGCGCAGGATGCGCTGGTCGCCAAGTATGAGAGTATGCAGACGACCTTTAACGGTTTTTCAGAGATGCTGGAAGCCTATGCGAAGCTGATGGATACCTCTGCCCAGAAGCTGCAGGAGATCGATACGGGATTAGAGTCGGCGATCAACAGCTTCGGCGTATAGCGGCCTTGGCCGGACTCCGGCGGCGAGGCTCCCTAAGGAGCTTCGCCGCCGGGGAAAGTCAGGGCGGCGGATGGGAAAGGAAAGGGCAGATGAGAATCACTGTGGACACAGACCGGATGGCTGCGTTTGGCGGGGCGGTCCGCTCCGTCACGGATACATTGAAAAACAATATGGACGCCATGGAAATTCTGGCAGACGGCTTAAACGGAGCGTGGCAGGGAGAGGCCGGTCGGGCCTTTGCCGGCCGGCTCCTCTGTGTGCGCAGGGAGTTCAGAGAGATCGAGAATTTTTTCGGGGAATACGCTTCTGCGCTGGAAGGATTTGCCCGGGAATACGGAGACTGGGAGGATGAGCTGGCGGCCAGAATCGCAAACGTATAGAGGGGAACACATGAAGAAGGAAATCATTCTTACGCCGGAGGAGCTTTATTATATGGGAGCGCTGCTTCAGGCAAAATATATTGATTATGCCTATGTTGCCGCCATGGGCGATATACAGCAGAGACGGGAAATCTATGAGAGCGAATCGAGGGAAGGGCTGGCGAAGAAGGGGATCCTGATGGAGGATTTCAGCGGAAATCTGGATGTGGACAGAGAATCAGAGAAACTTCTGGAGCCGGTATTCTTCGGAATGCTGGAATCGTCGGCGGATGTGACTGCGATGACAGAAGGGGATGCGCCGGTGACCAGAGGACGCCGCTTTCATTTTTATGAAGGGCGGCTCACCGCGACGGAATTCATAAAGGGGCAGATTCGCCTGGAGACTTATGACGAGGGAAAGATGCAGGAGTGGATTCATGGCCTGCTGCCGGCGGATTACGAAGACAGGCCGGAAGTATTGCCGGTGAGAGAGCTGAATAAGAAAGCAGTCAGCCGCATGTTTGTGATAAAGAGCACCCATGTGGGCGAGAAGGCGGCTGTGACGATATATGTAGAGGCGAAGGGCCGGGTTTTCTGCGAAAGGCAGGATGGCATGGCAGCAGCCCTGACAAAGGAGCAGTTTTGCCTGGAAATCTACCGGGCTTTAAAGGGGGAATAGGAGATGGCGTACTATGACGGAAAGGGCAGGATCACCATCGATGAGGCGGCGGCCAACAGGGATATCAGGCGTCTGAAGGAAGCGGCTCAGATTTTGAGAGAATCTCAGGCCAGTATATACAGCCTGCAGCGTCAGAGCGGAGGGATGGAGGGAATGACGGCCCGGGCGATCGAGGAAAAGAGTCTGGAGATGGAAAAAAAGCTGGGACAGATGATCGCGAAGCTGGAGAGCACGGCGGACTATATCCGCAGAGTCGTGGATCACTACAAGAAAAAAGACCAGGAATTAAAGAGGCTGATGGATACTCAGAGGGCTGGCATGGAGGCGATGAAGGACAGTGCGAAGGCGGTAAAGTCCGCTGCGGAGGCGATGAAAGCGGCACAGACGGCAGCCGGTGCGGCGCCGGCAGCGGCCGATTCGGCCAAACAGGTTGCCCGGTCGGTTCTGGACGGCCTGGGAAATCTTTTCAACAGGTAGCAGGAGGGAGAGATATGGCAAATACATCGAAGATCGTGGTGGATATCACGGCGCTCCAGGGCAATGAAAAGTCCCTGGGACAGTATATCGCCCGCCTGGAAGCGCTGAATGCCCGTCTGGAGGCTCTGCTGGAACGGATCGGGGAATCCTGGGAAGGGGGAGCCAGTCAGTCCTACCTGCATATGATGCGGGAATATGCGGTCCAGGCGGCCGGCATGGCAGAGGTCTTAAGGGAATTTAAGAACTATGTGGCGAAGGCGCACAGTCTTTTTGAGATGAAGGACAGGGCGGCGGCTGCCCGGATATCCGGTTCTTTCTAGGCAAAAGGAGAAGGAGGCTCAGATGAAGATCGCATATGACGTGATGACGGTGATGCAGATGACCATAGCCTGCCAGAGGGCCAACGATGAATTGCAGCGGGCGCAGAATCTGCTTCAGGAGATCCGTTCCCACAGTGACTGGGGATGTAAGGAGAAAGACGCCATTGATGACCTGGTTCGTGATTCCAGAAATATGATTCGGAAGCTCTGTGAGAATCAGTCGGCCTTTCTGCGGGCCGTACAGGCGGCCGAGGGGGAGCTGACCGGCGCAGAGAACAGTGTGTCAGGGCTTTTTAACGCGGTGGAGAGCCTTCTGGCAAAGATTCTGGCGGTTCCGGTGAAAGACGTGGTCATAAGCGGAGCCGGGCTGGGGACAGGTTTTGGTCTGGAAGGCATCCGGCAAAAAGGGCAGGAGGAGGGATTTTTGGACTACTATGATCCGGGAGAACAAAGGCCTTTTGAAAGCCGGCTGCCTGAATGGGCCGGTCCCCTTCAAAGCGACTCCATGGACCTGCTGTCTCTTATCAATGTAATTCCCTTTGAGAAGCTGAATATCTGATGGAGGAGGACAGGTCAGATGCAGTATAAGATAGAAGCGGCCTGCGGTTGTCATACAGGCCTTTGCCGGGCGAATAACGAGGATAATTTTTGCTTTGATCACAGGATTCTGCCCAAGGATAACAGTGGGCTTAAGACTGCGGTGCAGCTCGAAAGGATATTTCAGGGAGATGAATTTTTCGGAGTGTTCGACGGCATGGGAGGGGAAAGCTACGGTGAAGAGGCTTCCTTTGCGGCGGCGTCCACGGCGAAAGACAGCGGGAAACTTCTGGCGGATTTTATTTATCCGCCGAAGAGATATCTTACCGGCCTGGTCCGGAAGATGAATACGGCGGTGTGCGGGCGGGCCGGGGCTCTGGGCTCCGGGCGGATGGGCAGCACGGCAGTGATGCTTTATTTAAGCGGCGCCTTTGCCTATGTATGCAATGTGGGGGACAGCCGGGCGTTCCGGCTGCGCCAGGGCGCTTTCCGGCAGCTGTCAGAGGACCACACGGACGAAAAGTTTCTGGCCGGGCAGGGGATCAGGGGGCGCAGGCCCAGGCTGACTCAGCATCTGGGTATCTGGCCGGAGGAGATGATCCTGGAACCCCATGTGGCGAAAGAGGAGCTGATGGGAGGAGACCAGTATCTTCTGTGCAGCGACGGTCTCACGGATATGGTCAGTAATGCGGAAATATGCGCGCTCATGAGGGAGACGAAAGAGGCCGGCCGGTGTGTGAACGCTCTGATTGCCAGAGCGCTGGAAAACGGAGGCCGCGATAACGTCACGGTGATCGTTGTGCGCATCAGAGAAGTACAAAAGACATAAGGGGGTGATGACGGGAATGACAAAGATCAGACTGACACCGGCAGAACTGGAGGCCCAGAGCAGAGAGCTGAGGGCGCTGAAGGAGGAGTACCGGGCGCTGTTTGACAGTGGAATGAAAGAGCTTTCAAAGGTCAATGAGAACTGGAGCGAGAAGCTTTCCCGCAATTTCTCAGGCAAGATTGTGAGCGCCCAGAGAAGCTGTGAGAGGATCGTCTCCCTGCTGGAGACGGGAGCCGCGGTGGCGTCAGAGAGCGCCCGGTCTTATGAATCCGTGGACAGCCTGCTGGCAAAGCAGATGGGCAGCCATGCCGCGGCGGTGGCGGCCGGACAGGTGATAGCCGGTATGGCAAGTACGGCCGGCATCCTGCAAAACATTACCACAGAACAGACCAGAGAGCAACAGCTTCTGGATGAGGTGGTAAAAAGGACGGAAGACCGTTTGAATAAAGGCTGCAAAAAGGTACGGACCGGCGTGGCTAAGCTGTGGGATGCCGCCGGTACGGTGACCGACTGGGTCGTGGATCTCTATAATAAGAAGGGCGTTTTTTATCGTCTGGTAGAAGGCGGCAAAGCGACCGGTAAGATGCTGTCCTCTGGCGTTGCCATCGTCGGAGTGTGGAGCGCCAATGCACTGACCGGAGGGGCGCTGACTCCTCTGGCTGTGATAACTACGGTTTACATGACCGATTCCATAGTGAACAATGGGGCAGACCTGTATCACTGTGTTATGAATAACGTGGACCAGGTAGGCAAGACCAAGATTCTGAAAAATGGTATGATAAATGTGCTGGGCGAGATCGGAAGCTGGTTCGGACAGGAAGAGCTGGGCAAGCAGATCGCAAAGGGCGCCTACAGCTTCGGAAAGGTCCTTTCCATCGTGGGAAGCCTGGAGGGGCTGTCCACGTATCTGACTGATATCGGCGGCTGGTGGCCGGCCCTTGTAAAGGGCGTGAAGCTGGGTAAGGATATAGGAAAAGAGTTCGGGGATTATCTGGATGATTATATCCGGGAATATATGCCGGATCTCATCAGCATTGATCTGGATACGGTGGATCTGAATAAGTGTAAGAATATATACGATCTTTTAAAGAAGCTGAAAAAACTGGGTAAGCTGGACGATAAGTGGTATGAGTTTATGGAGGCATTGGGAGGAGTGATTCCCGGGTGACTTTGAACCGGGATCGGAAAGGAGAGAATATGGATCCTAAAAAGCTGCTGCCTGTGGGCAGCGTGGTACTGGTAAAAGAGGCAAATAAGAAGATGATGATTATCGGAATCCTTCAGACCAGCGAAAAAACCCGATATGACTACATGGCGGTGTTGTATCCGGAGGGATATCTGTCTCAGGAGCATATCTACCTCTTTAATCATGAGGATATAGAGGAAATCGCCTATATTGGATTCATGGGGGCGGAGCATCAGGTGTTTCGGAGCGAGCTGGCCGGGCTTCTGGAGAAGATGGACGAGATGGCCGGAGAGGACTCCTGACAGAGGAGGAGAGAAAGGGGCGATGGGTGCGTATGGATGATTTGGAGAAAACGGTCTCTGTGTATTCCGGGGCACATCCCACGCCGGAAGAGTCCATACAGGATAAAAAGCCGGCAAAAGATTCCGGGAGGGCGGTTATGAGGATCATGAAAAAAACAGGAAGGCGGCTTCTGTTTGTTATGGCTTTTTGTGCGGTGGCAGGATGTAAGGCGGACACAGGCGTGATGAACGGCGACGCCGGGTCGGAGGCCGCTTCTTTGGCAGTCCTTGACTGGCAGAGCCAGTATGAGCTGGGCATCCGCTTTCTAAACGAGGGCAATTACGAGGAAGCGATCCTGGCCTTCACGGCGGCCATCGAGATCGAGCCCAACCGGGCGGCTCCGTATCTGGCCCGCGGAGATGCCTACGCCGCGCAGGAAGACGGCCTGGAGAGCGGGGCGGCGGACTACGGGCGGGCTGTGACGCTGCTAAGCGGCTGGTACGGCGGCGGGCAGTGGCGTGAGGCGGACGGGATGCTGCCGGAGACCATGACCTATGAGGAAGCGGTGAGCCGTGCCGTAAAGCTGTATGAACAGCTGGCAGGGACATTGGCGGAGGCCGGCGGCTACGAAGCGGCGATAGAGGCGGTTAAAAAGGCCGGGGAATTGCTCACGGACTGCGTGGTAGCGGAGGAAGACGATGGACCCGGCGGCGGTCCGGGGATATCCCCGGAGCTGTGGGAACAGCTGTATGGAGAAATTTCCGGGCTGCTGGAAACCTACGAGACGCTGGCAGGGGCCGGAGAACTGAACGCATACAAAGCGACGGTATTTGAACAGCGGGAAAACTACCGGGCCTATGATACGCTCTCCGCACAGGAGCAGGCATGGATCGACCGGCTGATCGGGATCGCGCAGGCGGGAAACGTCGCTGCTCTGGAGGCAGAACTGCCGGGGCCGGACACAGGCGGCGTCTCAGGAGGCTTTACAATCTATACCAGCCGGGATTCGTACCGGGTTTTTGTGAATGGCCACTACACCGAGCACCTGGCCTCGCAGAGTTTTCCCGGCGAGCCCTGGCCCTATGACGAAGATCCTCTCGACAAAGGAGCCTTTATACAGGTAGAAGTGAGGGAGGAAAACGGAGCCGCTTATGCCTGTATGTATAGCCGTGGCGAAGGCTACGCAGGCGGAAGTTCCTCAGACGAGGAAGGGTGGGTCATGTATACGGGTACGCGGATTGCAGAGCTGTATACAAGCGGCTCCTGCAAAGACTGGCAATGGGAAGGAGCGTTTACGGCGACACTCATGGAATCCCAGGATGCCTATGAGGGAAGCGAATTTAACCACAAGTCGGTTGCCACAGAGACCGAAACAGGGACGATGGCCGCAGGCGTGCGGGAAGGGAGTTTTACCAAGGACATGGTATTTGAATATACCAGCCCCTCCTACGAGGATACCTCCCGGCAATCGGAAACCTTTTCCTGCCATGGGGGAGTGTATACGCAGCTGGGCTATGAGATGTTCAGGGGAGCTTTGATGCTGGACCGGCCTGCGGAAGATCTCGAGGACATGTACTGGCGGGAGCAGATATTCTGGTAAAGGGATGAAAGGAGAGCAGCAGCCCATGAACGGACAATACCGCATCGGCGATATCGTTATGAACAACTGGATCCTGACGAAGAAGCTGGGCGAGGGCAGCTTCGGCAAGGTATACGAAATCGAGAGGACCGATTTTGGAGAGACTTACCGGGCCGCCTTAAAAATCATTACAGTACCCCGGAACAATGCCGAGATCCAGGCGGCCCTGGAGGAGGGAATGAGCCCTGAGGAGGCAAAGCAGTATTTTTACAGCATGGTGGAGGATATCGTGCGGGAGTTTGCCCTGATGGCCAGGGTCAAGGGAACGGCCCATGTGGTCAGCTACGAGGATCACCAGGTAGTCTGCCATGAGCAGGGGCTGGGCTGGGATATTCTGATCCGGATGGAAAAGCTGACGCCTTTACTCGCCTACGCCTATGCCCACCCCTTTACCAGGCGGGACGTGATCCGGCTGGGGATCCATATGTGCAAGAGCCTGGAGCTGTGTCAGAAATATAATATCATCCATCGGGATCTGAAGCCGGAAAATATCTTTGTCTCGGAGAACGGCGATTTTAAGCTGGGAGACTTCGGTATCGCCCGGACCGTGGAGAAGACCATGTCCGGCCTGTCTAAAAAGGGTACATATAATTATATGGCTCCGGAGGTGTATAAGGGGCTGGAGTACGGCTTCAGTGTGGATATCTACTCTCTGGGTATTGTGCTGTACCGTCTGCTCAATAAAAACCGTGTTCCCTTCCTGCCTCCGCCGCCGGAGCCGCTGACCTACAGCAGCAGGGAGCGGGCCTTAGCCAGGAGAATGAGCGGAGAACCGCTTCCTCCCCCCTGCTATGGCGTCGGCCGGCTGGGGGAGATTGTAAGGAAGGCTTCCGCCTACGATCCGAGGGAGCGTTACGGAAGCCCGGGCCAGATGCGCCAGGAGCTGGAGGCGATCCTCTATGATGCAAAGGATGCCTCTGTCATTTATCCCGAAGGGGATGAGATGATCCTGAAGGAAAATATCTATGCCACCATGAAGCAAAAGCCTGGAGAGGAGAGCCGGGACCGCGCTGACGATACGGAGGAGAGCACGCTCTCGATACTGGGAAAGACCGGCCGCACAGGAGAGAAGGCAGAGTCACAGGCGGCAGAAGGGACCAGACAGAGGAACGCAGCTGCCCGTGAGGAGGATACGGAGAGGACCGTGTCGGTCTATGGCCCGAAAAAGGAGAGCACGGGAGCGGCAGCGGGCAGCGCTTCCGGAGGGGGAGCTAAGAAAGGCGGCGTGATAGCAGGCGGTATCCTGGCGGCAGCCGCCGTGGCGGTGACTGTGATGCTTCTGACAAAAGGGAGCGGACGGCAGGCTGCCGGTGATCCCGCCATAGCCGGAACAGAGACAGGGACAGTCCTTGCATCGGAATCCCCCGGGGAGGATCCCCGGGAGACGGCGGCAGATGCCTATGAGAGGCTGAAGGCGCAGGCGGAGGAACAGTATAAAAAGGGCCTTCTGACAGAAGCTCTCACCCTCATGGACCAGGCGCTGGAGCTCTATCCGGATGAACAGGGAGCTCAGCTTGATTATACCTATTTTCTGTATCGGATCGGGGAATATGACAGTTGTATCTCCTACGGAGAGAATGATTTGTCTCTGGGACGCTCCTTTGATGCTGACGGGCAGAGTCAGCTCAATGAGATTCTGGGAGCGGCTTATTATGAAAAGGGGGACTATGCCGGAGCGGCAGCTTACTTTCGCCTGAGCGCTGCCGGCGAGGAGATGAGCGAATCCGCCATGCGCGACTATGCGGTATGTCTGGCCCGCCTGGGGTCGGCTGCCGAGGCGAAGGATGTGCTGACAAAGCTTCGCCGGCAAGGGGCCGGTTCCGATGTGACCCGGTATGTGGACGGCGAGGTAAATTATGCGGCGGGAGAGTATGTGGAGGCGGAGAAGATCTTCCTGGAAGTGATGGAGGAGGGAGAGGACGTTTTCATCGGGCAGAAGGCATTTCGCTCTCTGGCACAGCTTTACCGGGACTGTGCCGCGGCAGAACGTCTGGGAGAATCTCCCATCGAAGGCGCTGCGGTCAAGGAGGCCAGGCTGCTCTTGACCGGCATCGAGCTCTATGGACTTACCTATGACAGCAGCCTCTATGAGATGCTGGGGCAGGCCGCCTATGAAGCCTGCGGCGTGGCGCAGAGCCTGGAATGGGATCTGGGCCAGGATTACCGCACGGTGGCGCTGAGCGCCTTTGAGAGGGTAATCGAGCTGGGAATGGCGAAGGATTATATCTACACGAATCTCTATACGATTCACTATGAGCTGGGAGATTACGACAGCGCGGCAGATACGCTGGATCGGATGGAGGAATTTCTGGAACGGTCAGGGCCGTCTGCGCCGAACCTCTATGTGCCTCATGCCCTGAGGGGTATCCTGCTCATCACCCTGGAGAATCAGAAGGAAGAGCCGGCCAGGGACTATCACGGCGCTGAGGACGAATATAACAGGGCGAGGGAGCTGGCTTCCGATGCGGATGATACGGCATATCTGCAGCAGCTGAAAAGTCTGATTGAGCAGCTGAAGACAAACGGCTGGCTGTAGTTTCGCTGCAATTTGTATTTGATCCCCTCCGTGAACAAGGAAACACACAAAGGGTAGGGCAATAAAATGACGCATCCCTCACAGAAGATGATTTACAACCGCGTTCAAATGTAGTATACTCATATCTGTCAGACCTGCCTGCCACAGGATAGGGCAGGGAAGGAAAGGATGAGAACCATGAGCGTAGAAAAAGTAAATAAATATAAAGAGGAGAAGGCCAACCGCAAAGAGATTCTGGAAAAGCAGAAGAAGCAGGCGAAGCTGATAAAGAGCGGAGTCATCGCCGGGGGCATCCTGGCGGCAGTTCTGCTGGTGGGGGCCATTGGCGTTACGATCCGCAATGAGAGAAAGGCATATCTGGCGTCTCTGCCGGATTACAATACCACATCGATGTTAGTGGGCGATATGGCCGGTGTCCTCACGGAGGAGACACAGACCACAGCCCCGGCTGACGAGGGGTAAGGGTAGCGTAAAGACCGTGCCGGAGTACCTTCGAATCATAAGCAGCGAATGTGGACGGCTGGTCAGCCGTCCTTTTGTTCGTGGGACAGGAGAGAAGATATGCCGTATCTGACACATTTCACTTTCCCGGACAGGGACCGTGAATTTGACTATATGCTGAAGAACGTGAAGAGACAGTGCTATACGGACTTCTATCCGTTTCAGGTGCTCTCCTCCATAGACATGACCGAGCTGTCCTTTGGGCCGGTGACGATTCTCCATGGGGGCAATGGATCGGGCAAGACCACGGCTCTCAATGTGATCGCAGAGGGAATCGGAGCGGACCGGGATTCGGCGTTTAACCGGTCCGCCTTTTTTCCGGATTATGTGAAACTGTGCGGACAGGGATGGGGAGAGGACCGGCCCCGGGACTGCCGGATCATTACCAGTGACGATGTCTTTGACTATATGCTGAATCTGCGCTGCCTCAACGAAGGGATTGACAGAAAGCGGGAGGAGATATTTGAGGAATACCTGAACCGGAAACATTCCCGCTTTCGCCTGAATTCCCTGGAGGATTATGAGGAGCTGGCGCTTAGTAACCGCGCGAAGAGCCGGACCCAGTCCCGCTATGTGCGGGAAAGCCTGATGGCCAATGCCGTGGAGCGCTCCAACGGGGAAAGCGCGTATCTGTATTTTGTGAATAAGATCCGGGAGGATGGGCTGTATCTGCTAGACGAGCCGGAGAACAGCCTGGCTCCGGCCAGACAGCGGGAGCTGGTGAAGTTCATTGAGGAATCGGTGCGCTTTTTCCGCTGTCAGTTTATCATCGCCACTCACTCGCCCTTTCTGCTGGCATTGCGGGAGGCCCGGATCTATGATCTTTCCGAGACGCCGGTGACAGAGAAGAGCTGGACGCAGCTGGAAAATGTGCGGCAGTACCGGTCCTTCTTTATGGAACATGAGGCGGAATTTACCGGGGAGGCCGGATCTGGCGGCGGAATATACGGATGACATAAGAGACGGCTAAAACGAGGAGTTCCCGGGACTTTCGCCCCGGGAAAATTATGAAAAATCTATATGCACTTTACTTGTAAGCGTGTTATTTCTTGTCTGATGTGATTATATGATAACAGTAAGATATGAATAAAATATGAATAAACGGATAAGGAACTGTTAATTCGTATGGAATGTGCACAAAACAGAATAAAAACAGGATGGATAATAGGAAAAAATATACAAACAATCTGAGGCGGAGGTGCAGACATGCAGGGAAAATGGGATAATATCACATTAATCGGAATGCCGGCGTCCGGAAAGAGTACGGTGGGCGTGCTGTTAGCCAAAAGGCTGGGTTACCAGTTCATCGACAGCGATCTGCTCATTCAGCAGGAGGAGGGACGCCTTCTGAAAGAGATCATCGCGCAGGATGGGCTGGAAGGTTTTCTGAAGGTGGAAAACCGGGTCAACAGCCGCATCCGGGGCGGGAGAGCAGTCATCGCGCCGGGAGGCAGCGTAATCTACTGCCGGGAGGCCATGGAACATCTGCGTTCCATCGGTATGGTGGTGTATCTGAAGTTAGAGTATGAGGAGCTTTGCCGCAGGCTGGGCAACCTGACGGACCGGGGAGTGGCGCTTAAAGACGGCATGACGCTTAAAGATCTCTATGAGGAGCGGACTCCTCTCTACGAGAAATATGCGGATCTCACCGTGGATGAGAAGAAAAAAGATCTGGGAGCGGTGGTGGACTGGTTGAGAAAAACGGCGGAGCCGAATATAATGGAATCGGGGGCAAGACGATAGAACAGATGCGGTGGGCAGCCGCAGGAGGGAGAGAGATGTATCAGATAGATTTTGAAAATCCGGTGAATGTCCACTTTATCGGAATCGGGGGCATCAGTATGAGCGGCCTGGCGGAGATCCTTTTATCGAGAGGGTTTCGGGTCAGCGGTTCCGACTGGCATAAAAGCGCGCTGACGCAGCGGCTGGAGAAAGGCGGCGCCGTGATTTACGAAGGGCAGACCGGGGAACATATCACAGAAGGGCTGGATGTGGTGGTTTATACCGCGGCTGTCCATGGGGATAACGCCGAATATAAGAAGGCAAAAGAGCTGGGGATTCCCCTTATCAGCCGGGCGCAGCTGCTGGGGCAGATGATGAGAAATTATGAGAGCGCGGTGGCTGTGGCCGGAACCCATGGCAAGACCACCACGACCTCTATGCTGACGGAGATCCTGCTGAAAGCAGATATGGATCCCACGGTTTCCGTGGGAGGGATCCTGCCCGCCATCGGCGGCAATGTCCGGATCGGCTATTCCGGGCGTATGGTGGCGGAAGCCTGTGAATATACCAACAGCTTTCTGGAGTTTTATCCCACGCTGTCCGTGATCTTAAATATCCGGGAGGATCATCTGGATTTCTTTAAGGGTCTGGAGGATATCCGCAGCTCGTTCAAACGGTTTGCGGCACGGACGCCCGAGACGGGCGCAGTAATCATTGACACGGGGATCGAGGCCTATGAGGAGATCGTGAGAGGGCTTTCCTGCCGGGTGATTACGGTGGGGCCTGCGCCGGAATCGGATTACCGTGTCACAGAGCTCACCTATGATGAGCAGGACCATCCGTCCTTTACGGTGGAATCAGGCGGGGAGATACAGAAACTGCGCCTGCGCGTCCCCGGCGCGCATAATGTGGAAAATGCGCTGGCAGCCATCGCGGCGGCCAGGGAGCTGGGCGCAGGCTGGGAGGCGGTCCGGGACGGCCTGTGGCATTTTGAAGGGACGAAACGCCGCTTTGAGCTGAAAGGGCGGTTTAACGGGGTGACGGTGGTGGATGACTATGCCCATCATCCCGACGAGATCGAAGCCACCCTGACAGCGGCCAGGCAGATGCATTACAAGAAGGTGTGGTGTGTGTTTCAGCCCCATACCTACTCCCGGACCAGGGCGCTGTTCGGGGAGTTTGTAAGGACGCTTGCGCTGGCGGATGAGGTGGTGCTGGCAGACATCTTTGCGGCCAGGGAGGCCTGCGACCAGGGGATCCATTCCGGTATGCTGGCGGAGAGGATCCGGGAATCCGGTACACCGGCACACTGTCCGGGAGATTTTGAAAAGATAGAAAATTTTTTGCGGGAAAAATGTATGCACGGGGAATTGTTGATAACTATGGGGGCCGGAGATATTGTAAAAGTGGGGGAAAGCCTGGTTTCCGGATGAGTTATCCACATTATCCACAATGTTATCAACAGGGATGCAAAAGGGCGGATGTGGAAAAACCGGAAGGTTATCCACTGTCAGGACAGGTGGGAAAACGCCGGAATCCATGGATTTTACAGCACATGCGGCAGGGGAGGCCGGATTGTTCACATTATCCACATTATTCACAGAGCAAGAAAGCGGACGGACTGCCCTGTTTTCTTTTCCGGGGAGTTGTGATACAATAAAGAAGGCGGAATGAGACAGTGCGGCGCTGGGGAGCGCCGCCGGATCAGGGGGCGGGATATGGGGATATCCTGCCGGCGACGGGGTGAGAGAGAAATGGGAGATATTGTACTAAACGGCACGGACAGTGGTGTGACGGTGGTTCCCAATACGTTTATTGACCGGTATCTGGCGGAGGCGGACGGGGAGTATGTGAAGATTTATTTGCTGCTTTGGAGGTATTTTGGCGACAGAAAAAGTGTCACCATACCGCAGCTGGCAGACCTCCTGGACGATACGGAGAAGGATGTGCTTCGGGCTCTGCGCTACTGGAGCAAGAAGGGCCTTCTGGAGCTGACAGGAGGCAAAGAAGAGATTACGGGGATCCGTTTCCTTCCTTTTGAAAAGGAGGACCGCTATGAGGACCGGGCAGATGAGAAGCAAAGCCGGAGCAGGGAGAGTGAGCCGACTGTCCTGAAGCCGGTGGGCGCAAAGGCATCGAAGGCCCGCACGCTTAACAGTGAGCGGCGGCGGCAGCTGACGGTGGACGAGGACTTCGGTCAGCTGGTCCGGGTGGTGGATAAGTATCTGGGAGGAACGCTGGGACATACGGGCACGGATGTGCTGGGGTATCTCTATGGGGAGCTGGGGATGTCGGCCGATCTTCTGGAATATCTGGTGGAGACCTGCCTGGAGGCCGGACACAGGAGTATCCGCTATATCGAGCAGGTGGCTTTAGACTGGCATGAGAAGGGGATTGCGACGCCGGAGGATGCGAAGGAGCGGGCCGAGGTCAGCCGGAAGGAATATTATCAGGTGCTGAAGGCCTTCGGAGTGGCGGGGCGGCGGCCGGCTCCGGAGGAGAAAAAGGTCATGGACATATGGTTTTACGACTATGGCTTTCAGCTGGATATCGTGCTGGAGGCCTGCAACCGGACGATCCGCGCCATACATAAGCCCAGCTTCGAGTACGCGGGAGGGATTCTGGCCGACTGGAAGAAGAAGGGCGTGAAGAGCCGGGGGGATATCGATACGCTGGACGCCACCTTTGCCCGGGGTCGTGAGGATAAGATCCGAAACGCACATCCGGGGGAGAAAGCGGCCGCCAGGCCCAATGGATTTCATAATTTTGATCAGGAAGGTTATGATTACGACGCGATTGTCCGGCAGTTGAACGGATGAGGAGGACCATGGAGAATACCGGGAGGAAAAAATGTCGTTGAGCAATTCGCAGTATGAGGCGATTATGCGGGAGTATGACCGGAAGCGGTCCTGGCACAGAGAGGAGCAGCAAAAGCGCCGTGAGGAGATATTCGGCCGTTTTCCGTATCTCCTTGAGCTGGACAGAGAGATGTCCTCCCTGGCGGTGCGTCAGGCCAGGAAGCTTTTGGACGGGGACGAACAGGCGCTTTTGGCGCTTCGGGAGGAATGCGGAAGGATCGGGAAAGAGCGTCAGGCGCTGTACGAGAGAGAGGGGCTGCCGCCGGATTGTCTGGATATGCGCTACGACTGCGGCACATGCCGGGATACCGGTTATGTGGAGGGAAAGAAATGCCACTGTTTCCGGCAAAAAGAGCTGGAAGCCCTGTATCATCAGTCCCGGATTCGGGAAAGACTGAGAACAGAGAATTTTGATCACTGCACAGATCTGTGCTATCCGGATACGGAGCCCATGGGGGAGAGCGGGCAGACGGCCCGGGAGTATATGCGGGGCGTCATTGTCCAGTGCCGCCGCTTTGCCATGGATTTTGATGAAAAGGGAGGCAATCTGGTCTTCTACGGCAGTACCGGCGTGGGGAAGACCTTTCTGGCCGGCTGCATTGCCAGGGAATTGATTGAGAGCTATCATTCGGTGGTTTTCCTTGCGGCGATTGATCTGTTTGATATCCTGGCCAGGGAGCGCTTTGACCGGGACGCCAGAGAGTATGAAGGGGGAAACACCCAGTCCGTGCTGGAATGTGATCTGCTGATTATCGACGATCTGGGCACGGAGCTGACCAACAGCCTGACGAATTCTCAGCTGTTTTACTGTATCAACGAACGGTTTCTGCGGGGACGTTCCACGATTTTGACCACGAATCTGACGCCCAGCCAGCTGGGGCAGAAATACACGGAGCGAGTCGGTTCCCGGCTGATTGAAAATTACCGGTTCATTCCCATGCCCAAAGGGGATATCCGGATATGGAAGCAGATACAACAAAGAAAAAAGCATGGAGGAGAAAAACAGAATGGAGAATAAAATCCGCAGCACCACACCCTACGGCCCTCTGGGAGTGATCGCATTGCATGGATGCAGCGCGATGGGAGAGAGGGTAGATCAGTTTCTGGTGAAGTGGCGCCATGAGAGGCTGGAGACAGAGGTGTTCGAGGTATATGAGGGATACGAAAAGGATTCCTATCTGATTGAAAATGAGCTGCCCCGGTTCGGTTCCGGCGAGGGAAAAGGCGTGATCCGGGAGTCTGTGCGCGGTATGGACCTCTATCTGATGGTAGATGTGTGCAATTTCAGCGCCACCTATACCATCAGCGGAAAGCTGAATCCCATGTCGCCGGACGATCATTTTCAGAATCTGAAACGCATCATAGCGGCGGTGGCCGGTAAGGCGCGGCGGATCACGGTCATTATGCCGTTTCTCTATGAGAGCCGCCAGCACAACCGCTCCGGGCGGGAGTCCCTTGACTGCGCCCTGGCATTACAGGAGCTGGAGAAGATGGGGGTGGATCAGATCCTGACCTTTGATGCCCACGACGAGAGGGTGCAGAATGCGATCCCGCTGACCACCTTTGAGAGTGTGCCTCCTGCGTATCAGTTCGTGAAAGGGCTGCTGAATGTGGAGCCGGATCTGATGATCGACAGCGACCACATGATGGTCATCAGCCCGGATGAGGGCGGCATGAGAAGGGCGGTTTTTCTGGCCAATGTGCTGGGTCTGGATGTGGGCATGTTCTATAAGCGCCGTGACTATACCAGGGTGGTAGACGGGCATAATCCCATCGTAGCCCACGAGTTTCTGGGCGGCGACATCGAGGGAAAGGATCTGATTATCCGCGACGATATGATCTCCTCGGGAGAGAGCGTCCTGGATGTGGCCAGGGAATTAAAGCGCCGGAAGGCCGCGAGGATCTTTATTCTGGCGACCTTCGGTCTCTTTACAGGCGGCCTGGAAGCCTTTGACCGGGCCTACGAAGAAGGCATATTTGACCGGATCGTCACCACGGACCTGATCTACCAGACGCCGGAGCTTCTGTCCCGCCCCTACTACACCACAGCCAGCATGAGCAAATACATCGCGCTGCTCATCGACACGCTGAACCATGATTCCAGCATCGAAGATTACATCGAGCCCGTAGGCCGGATCCATGGCTTCGTAAACCGCTATAACGCGAAAAATAACTAGCCGTTCAGGATCTCCATAAACTCCTCCCCTGTGATCGTCTCCTTCTCTATCAGGTACCGGGCCAGCTCATGAAGCTTGTCTGTATTTTCTTTCAGGATACCGATTGCCTTTTCGTGGGCCGAACGGATCATCTCATTGACCTCTTCGTCGATTTTGGCAGCGGTATCCGGAGAGCAGCTGAGGGTGGTATCGGCTCCCAGATAGGGATTGGTCACGGTCTCCAGGGCCATCATATCGAAATTCCGGCTCATGCCATAGCGGGTAATCATGGCCCGGGCCATCTTGGTGGCCTGCTCGATGTCGTTGGAGGCGCCGGAAGTGATGGAACAGAAGATCAGCTCCTCGGCAGCCCGTCCGCCGGTGAGGGTGGCGATCTTATTAAAGCCTTCCTCCCGGGTCATCAGGACCTTTTCTCCCTCCTCCACCTGCATGGTATAACCCAGGGCTCCGGAGGTGCGGGGAATGATGGTGATCTTGTGGACCGGGGCGGATTCTGTCTGGCGGGCGGCCACCAGAGCGTGGCCGATTTCGTGGTAGGCAATGATCTGCTTTTCATGCTCGGAGATCACGGCTCCCTTGCGCTGATAGCCGGCGATGACGACTTCCACGCTCTCCTCCAGATCAGACTGGTTGACCGTGGTGCGTCCCTGGCGGACGGCCCGCAGAGCTCCCTCGTTGATGATATTGGCCAGTTCTGCGCCGGAAGCGCCGGAGGTGGCTCTGGCGATGGCATTGAAATCCACGGTGGAATCCAGCCTGACGTTTTTGCCGTGGACCTTTAAGATCGCCTCCCGGCCCTTCAGATCAGGCAGCTCCACAGGGATGCGCCGGTCGAAACGGCCGGGGCGTAAGAGAGCCTTGTCCAGCGTCTCAGGGCGGTTGGTGGCGGCCAGAATCACGACGCCTTTTCTGCCGTCGAAGCCGTCCATCTCAGTGAGGAGCTGGTTGAGCGTCTGCTCCCGTTCGTCGTTGCCGCCCATATTGCTCTCGCGTTTCTTGCCGATGGTATCAATTTCGTCGATAAACACGATACAGGGAGCCTTTTCACCGGCCTGCTGAAAGAGATCGCGGACCTTTGCAGCGCCCATACCCACAAACATCTCCACGAATTCCGACCCGGAGATGGAGAAGAAAGGCACCTGGGCTTCCCCGGCCACCGCTTTGGCAAGGAGCGTCTTACCGGTGCCGGGAGGGCCCACCAGGAGAGCTCCCTTTGGCAGATTCGCTCCGATATCGGCATATTTCTGCGGATTGTGCAGAAAGTCCACGATCTCGGTCAGAGCTTCCTTGGCTTCGTCCTGGCCGGCCACATCGGTGAAGGTCTTGCCGGTCTGGGCTTCCACATAGACCTTGGCGTTGGATTTGCCGAAGGACATGGCATTGCCCATGGCGCCTCCCATGCGCTTTTTCATCATATTGGACATGAAGACGCCCAGAAGAAGGATGGGAAGCAGGGAGATGACGCAGCTGAGCAGGGTGGTGATCAGCGGGTTATTCTTGGCCGGAATCGTGCCGCCGAAGGCCACGCCGGCCTCGCGCAGCTGCTCGGTCAATTCGGAATAATCCGGCCAGAGCCCTGTCTTGTAGAGATGCTCTTTGCCGCTTTCGTCCAGAGCTGAGAACAGATAGCGGTCGTTTTCCATGACGACCTGGGTCACGTTCCCCGCCTCCACCTGCTCTAAGAGGAAATTGTAGGTGACCTCTTCCACCCGGGTGCCGAACAGAGAGGGCGCCAGCAGCGTGTTAAAGAGCCCCCAGACTAACAGGGCCACGAAATAGTAAAATATCAGAGGCTTGCGTGACGGTTTCTTTTCTTCTTTCATATCGCAAAAATTCCTTTCTTAGTGTCTGACCGGGTTTCTCAGAGCGCCGGGTCTTTATCCCGCAGAGATATCCTGTGGACAGCGGCGCCGGATCAGATAACCGGCGTTTTCCAGCTTTTTGCACATACTGGAGCAGTTGCCTTTATTTTCTCCCACAATGGAGCTGAGCATTCCCACGGTAATGGGCTGGCGGATTTTAATTTCACAGAGAAAGCGAAGCTGAGTCATGGTGAGCCCCTGATCTCTGGTGACAGGTTCCAGGGCAGTGGAGAGATCGGCGATCATGGTCTTGCTTGGACGGAACCGTTAAGATGGGCTTCTGCGCCCCTCCTCGCCGGAGGGCTTCTGCAAAGAGAAGATAAACTCAGATCCTACGCCTATGGTGCTGATCACATCAATATTCTGGCCGTGGGCCTGTATGATCTCCTTCACGATGGAAAGTCCCAGGCCGGTCCCTCTTTTATCCCGGCCGCGGGACAGGTCGGTCTTATAGAACCTCTCCCATATTTTTTTCTGACTGTCCTTAGGGATGCCGATGCCGGTATCTCGGACGGAGACAAAGACCTTATCGAAGCGTTCCGAGGTCTCCAGCCAGATGACGGAGCCATTGTGGGAGAATTTGATGGCATTGTCGATGAGGTTATAGAGCACCTGCTGAATCTTGCTTAAATCGGCCCGCACCATGAGGATCCGGGAGGGAAACGTCAGGTCAAAGGTGATCCGCTTGGGCAGGCAGGCGCCTTCAAAAGCGGCAGCTGTATTTTTGACTACCTGATTGATATCGAAATCCGTGAGATCCAGGTAAGTTCCGCGGCTTTCAAGACTCTGGAGAGCCAGGGTGTTCTGGGTCAGCTTGGTCAGGCGCTCCGTCTCGGCGATTACAAGACGGATATATTTATCGTGCAGTTCCGGCGGAATGGTGCCGTCCATGATCGCTTCCAGATAACCCTTGATGGTGGTCAGGGGAGAGCGGAAATCGTGGGATACGTCGGAGATGAATTTGCGCTGGTACTCTTCCATCTTGGAGAGCTCGCTGGCCATAAAGTTCAGGGTGTTGGAGAGATAGCCCATCTCGTCTCCGGAGTGAACCTGACAGCGGTATTCCAGATGCCCTTCGGCAAACTGCCTGGCGGCCACGGTGATTTTGCGCAGAGGCCGGTATACGATCCGGTGAAAGACAATTAAAAGGATCAGCGACAGCGCGAAGATGATCAGACCGGTCAGATAGACCACGTTCAGAATGCTGTCCCGGGAGGATAACGCCTCCTTTACCGGCAGATGGAGCACGATATAGCCAAAGATCTGATAGCTGCCGGAGATAGGGGCGTATACGCTGATCATATCATAGGAGAAATGGCCGTAGAACCGGCCTGTGACATAGTGGGCCTTTCCCGTGTCGGCCGGGTTGAAATCCGCTATCTGCCGTCCGGTGTCAGTCCGGGCGGTGTCATAGACAATCTGTCCCTGCCGGTCCATGAGCCAGGCCGTGGAGTCGATACACCCGGCCACGGTCTCGATGCGGGGGGAGACGGTGTTCAGGTTTGCGCCGGTTCCGCCATAGGGAGTGCAGGCGTCGGCCAGAAGGCAGGCTTCGTTATAGAGCCTCTCCCCGGCGGAATGCAGCAGATAGTTTTCCGTCAGATGGGCGGAGAAAAAGGCGATGACCAGAAAACCCAGGACGAAAAACAGCAGATAGCCCAACAGAAACTTCAGGTACAACAGACGCTTCATTTTCCTTTTGCCTCGAATTTATAGCCGATTCCCCAGACCGTGGCTAAAGACCAGGAGGGGTGATCCTTGATTTTTTCCCGGAGGCGCTTGATATGTACGTCCACGGTGCGGGTATCTCCGATATATTCATAGCCCCAGATGTGGTCGAGAAGCTGCTCTCTGGTGAAGACCCGATTGGGAGAGGAGGCCAGAAAATACAGAAGCTCCAGTTCCTTAGGGGGCATATCCACGGTCCGGCCCATATACTGTACCGAATAGTTGGTCAGATTGACCACCAGATCAGGATAGGAGACCACATCTCCCTCCATGGCGGCAGGGACAGGGGCGGGCTGGGCGGCCGTGCGCCGCAGTACGGCCTTGACCCGGGCCACCAGTTCCTTGGAGTCAAAGGGCTTAATCATATAGTCGTCGGCTCCCAGCTCCAGGCCCAGCACCTTGTCAAAGATCTCGCCCTTGGCGCTGAGCATGATGATGGGGGTGGCGGATTCCCGGCGGATTTCCCGGCACACGTGATATCCGTCGATGCCGGGAAGCATCAGGTCCAGAAGGATCAGATCAGGGGAAAAGCTGTGGAATTTTGTGAGAGCGTCTTCTCCGTTATAGACCATGCAGGTGTCAAAGCACTCCTTGGTCAGGTACAGAGAGATGAGTTCTGCGATATTTTCATCGTCGTCCACGATCAGGATTTTCTGTTTGTCGGCCATATGCTATTTTGCTCCTTCCTTCAGTTTGGCGATGGTTACGCCATGGTCGCCCTCGCCGAAGGCTCCCAGATGAAATTCCTCCACATGGGGGGCGCGCTTTAACAGCTTGTGTGTGGCGTTGCGCAGAGCGCCGGTGCCGCGCCCGTGGATGATGCGCACCTGGGGCAGATGGGCCAGATAGGCATCGTCCAGATATTTGTCTAACTGGGGCATGGCCTCGTCTACGGTCATACCGATCAGATTGATCTCCGGGGAGATGCTCATAGTCTTGGAGGCGCCGATTCCGCTCATGTTGGATTTCTTGCGGCGGTTTCCCGAAGGCACGCCCGGTCCGGTGACAGAGGGCTCGTCGATGAGTTCCAGATCCCGGATATTTACCTGGGAGCGGAGTATGCCCATCTGGACGAAGAGATCGCCTTTGGCGTTTGGCAGGGTGCTGACGGTGCCGTTTAAGTTCATGGACAGAACGCGGACGGCGTCGCCGATGCGAAAATCGGCAGCCGTATGTTCCCGGCGCTGCTTCTTCTGGGCCCGGACCGCCGTCTTCTTCTCAGCCTCGGAGAGCTTCTCCCTGAGGGCGGCCCGCTCGTTTTCCAGCTCACGGCTCACACCGGCCCCGCCGGCCAGCTTGTTGATCCGTCTTATGGTCTGATCTGCCGTGTCCTTGGCTTCCTCCAGGATCCGCCGGGCCTCCTCCTGGGCTGTCTGTAAGTAGCGCTCTCTCCGCTCCTTCAGATCCTCCCTGCTGGTGCTCAGCTCTTCCTTCAGGTGGGAGATCTCCGCCTTGTAGCGGTTCACCTCGTCCTTTTCCTGTTCCAGGGTGACACGGGCGGCCTCCAGCTCGCCGATCATATCCTCGAAATGCTTATCCTGCTTGCCGATGCGGGTTCCGGCATCGTCGATGAGAAAGGAGGGGAGTCCCAGCTTTCCGGCTATGGCAAAGGCGTTGCTCTTGCCGGGGATTCCGGTCAGCAGGCGGTAGGTGGGCCGCAGCGTCTCCACATTGAATTCACAGCTGGCGTTTTCCACGCCGTCGGTGGACAGGGCGTATACCTTGATTTCACTGTAGTGAGTGGTGGCCATGACGCGCACATCCATATTGTGAAGAAAATCCAGGATGGACACGGCCAGGGCGGCGCCCTCGGTGGGATCGGTTCCGGCACAGAGCTCGTCAAAGAGCACCAGACTGTTCGTATCGGCCTTCTCCAGAATGCTCACAATATTGGTCATATGGGAGGAGAAGGTGCTCAGATTCTGTTCGATGCTCTGCTCATCTCCGATATCGGCATAGACCTCGCGAAACAGCGCCAGCTTTGAGCCGTCGAAGGCAGGGATATGGAGTCCGGCCTGCCCCATGAGAGTCAGCAGTCCCACGGTCTTTAAGGACACGGTCTTACCGCCGGTATTGGGGCCGGTGATAATCAGCGTGTTGTATTCCTTCCCCAGAGTCACGTCGATGGGAACGACCTGATCCTTTTTTAAGAGGGGATGGCGTCCCTGTCGGATGTCGATGAATCCCGCTTCATTGAACTGGGGGCAGGAAGCGTCCATATCCCGGGCCAGACAAGCCCTGGCAAAGATGTAGTCCAGCTGTGATAAGACAGACAGATCCGTGCGGAGAGACTCGATATGGGGAGCCGTCTGGCTGCTGAGATCGGCCAGGATCGCCTCGATCTCTTTCTGCTCGGCGATCTCCAGCTCACGGATTTCATTGTTGAGCTTTACGATGGCCATGGGTTCGATGAAATAGGTGGAGCCGTTGCGGGACTGGTCGTGGACCATGCCTCCCACCTGATTTTTATATTCTGCCTTCACCGGGATGCAGTAGCGGCCGCCCCGCATGGTGACGACGGCATCCTGCAGCTGGGTGCGGTTGGAATTGACGATTTCGTTTAACTGGCTGTGGACCCGGTCGCTGGCCCGGCGTATGGAACGGCGTATGCTGTTAAGCTTGGGGCTGGCATCGTCAAAGAGATCCTCCTCGGACTGGATGCAGCGGCTGATCTCCTGATTCAGAGAAGGCAGCGGTTCGATGGCGGCGAAGAGGGCGTCCAGGCTGTCGCCCATGTTTTCTTCCTCCTCCGATATCTCCATATGGCGGCCGGTGCTGAGTCTTGTGGTCTCCCCCCGCCCGTAGGCTCTGGCTCTGGCGGCCGCGCTCAAAAGAGCGCTGACGGACAGCAGCTCAGGGATGCTTAAGGAGCTGCCGATTTCCAGTCTTTTTAGCGAGGCGCCGATATCTCTGGCGCCGGAGAAGGAGATGGTTCCATGGCGGTACAGCCGTGCCAGAGCGTCTCTCGTCTGGGTCTGGGCTTGTATGACCTCCTCCAGCTCGTCGAAGGGAACGCAGTCCTCGCACATGCGGATCCCTAAAGGGGTGGAGGCGTGTTCGGTCAGCCGTTTGATGATTTTATGAAATTCCAGTGTCTTTAATACTTTTGCGTTCATGATCGTTTCCCGTAGGCGGTTTTTCTGTCCGCGCTGTGATATACTGTTGATTTCTGTGGCAGAAAAACGGAAGTGGGGCCGTTTTTCCTTTACAGTATAACGCATTTTTGCCGTTTCGGGTAGGGGTTTTGGAAAAAATGCGGTAAGGGAGGCGGACAATCCTTTCGCATTTTATAAAAAACACTTCACAAAATCTGGTCTTCCCACTATAATAGAAAATAACAGACCCGCCCGGTGCAGTGCAGTGGCAGGAGGCAGACAAACGAAAAAGGAGAACTCGCGATGCCGGATTCTGAGGATCGGGAATTTATCCGTGAAAAGATCATGAATAAGGCAGCAGGCCGCCGGTATCGGATATGGAAGGTCTGCAGGCTGGTGGCGGGGGCCATAATATTTGGTCTGGTGGCATCTTTGTTTTTCGTGCTGGGAGTGAAGTATCTGGAACCTCGTTTTCTGCCGGAGGAGACGCAGCCGACAGAGACCATCAGTATGGGACGGGATCCGGAGGAGAGCGCTGCAGATACGGAGACGCTGCCGGAGGAGACGGCGGAGCAGGACGTGCCGGAGGAGAGCGGCGGACAGGCCCCCTCGGACAGCGCCCCGGCAGGGGAGAGCACAGAGGAGACCTCCGAAGGCGAAACGGAGACTGCGCAGGAGGAATCCTCCGAGAGCGAGACGACGCCGGTGAGTCCGGAGGAGTATATCAGCCAGGCAGTGGAAGAAGCGGTGGATTCTGCGGTGCTGGAAGCGCTCAGGGCGCAGGAGGAGTACCTGGCTCTGGGATGGTACCGGCAGGTGGGCGATCTGATGAAGAGCGTGAACAGGGGCCTGGTGACAGTCAGCAGCGTGACCCAGGATACGGACTGGTTTAATAATCCGGTGTCCAGCGCCAACCAGAGTTCCGGGGCCGTGGTGTGTGTCACGGACGCGGAGGTGCTGATTCTGGCGGACTACGCGGCTCTTAGGGAGGCTGAGATGCTGACCGTGTCGTTTGCCAGCGGAAAGCCGGTGGAGGCCCGGATCAAGAAATATGACGGTATTACGGGGATCGCCATCGTCAGCGTATCCTGTGGAGCGGTACCGGAGGGGATCTTAGAGGGAATCGGAGCGTTGACGCTGGGAAACTCTTATCAGGTCACAGGCGGGATGCCGGTGGTGGCAGCGGGAAGTCCCGCGGGCTGTACCGGTTCGGTGGCGACGGGCATGGTTTCTCTGGTACAGAAAAATGTCGTCGGGACGGACACGGCGTTTCAGCTGCTGTATTCGAATATTCTGCTGGCGGAAAACGGCGGCGGCTTTCTGTTTAATATGGACGGAGAGCTGATCGGAGTTCTGACCCGCGATTACGGTGATGAGACAGTGGGATATCCCATGGCCATAGGAATCTCGTGCCTGAAGGGAATCATCGAAAAGCTGAGCTCCGGTATTGATGCGGCTTACCTGGGAATACAGGGACAGAATGCAACGGCAGATATCGCGGAGGCATACGATATGCCGCCGGGGATCTATGTGACCCGGGTGATCGTGGACAGTCCGGCGTATCTGGCCGGCCTGAAGGCCGGTGATATCATAGTGGCCAGCGGGGAAAATGATCTGATGACGATGCAGAGTCTGCAGCGTTTTCTGGAGAATTACAGTACGGAAGATGTGATTGCCCTGACTGTGTACCGGGGCGGTCAGGATGAATATGTGGAAATGAGTTTTGAGGTGACGCTGGGAGCGCGCTGAGGGGACAGGAGGACATATGAAGTATATTGACCAGTTTCGGGAGGGGGAGCGGATCTGCGATATCTACCTGTGCAAGACCAAGCAGGTGGCCAAGACAAAGGCAGGGAAGAGTTATTATTCCCTGGTGCTGCAGGATAAGACCGGTACGATCGACGCGAAGGTGTGGGAGCTCAATAATGGAATCGCCCATTTTGAGGCCCTGGATTATATCATGGTGGACGCGGAGGTGACCAGCTATCAGAGCAATCTACAGCTGAATGTGAGACGGATCCGGGTGGCCAAGCCCGGGGAATATACGCCGGGGGACTATCTCCCTGTGTCGGAGAAGGATATTCCGGAGATGCACCGCCAGCTGACAGCCATCATCGGCAGTCTGTCCAATCCGGACCTGCGGCGGCTGGCAGAGAGCTTTTTCGTGGAAGACAGGGAATTTGTGAAGAGTTTCTGCGACCATTCGGCAGCCAAGGCGGTTCACCACGGATTCGTGGGCGGTCTGCTGGAGCATACGCTCAGCGTGGTGAAGCTGTGCGACTATTTCGTCTCGGTGTATCCCTATCTGAACCGGGATCTGCTCCTGTGCGCGGCGATGTTTCACGACATCGGAAAAACCAGAGAGCTTTCCCTGTTTCCGGAAAACGATTACACCGATGACGGGCAGCTTCTGGGGCATATCATGATCGGAGCCATGATGGTCAGCGAAAGGATCCATGGGATGAGCGGATTTCCGGAGAAGACGGCATCGGAGCTGGTGCACTGTATCCTGGCCCATCACGGGGAGCTGGAGTACGGCTCTCCCAAGAAACCGGCGCTGGCGGAGGCACTGGCGCTGTCGCTGGCAGATAACGCGGACGCAAAGCTGGAGACCATGAAGGAGATCATGAGCGGGGCAGTGGGAGGCGAGTGGATGGGCTATAACCGGTTCTTTGAGTCCAATCTGCGGCCCACCACAAAGCTGTGAGGAATGCGATGGAGATTAAAAAGAACGATCTGGTGGATGTTTTGATCGAGGATATGAGTGAAGAGGGAGAGGGTATAGGCAAGGTAGAGGGCTATACCCTCTTTATTAAGGATGCGGTCATCGGAGACCTGGTCAGAGCCAGAGTCATGAAAACGAAGAAAACCTATGGCTATGCGCGTCTTATGGAGGTGGTGACGCCATCTGCTCACAGGGTGGAGCCGGTGTGTCCGGTGGCTGTTCCCTGCGGCGGCTGTCAGCTGCAATGCCTGTCCTACGACAGGCAGCTGACATTTAAGGAAGAAAAGGTGCGCAGTCAGTTAAGGCGAATCGGCGGCTTTGCAGATCCGCCGGTCCGGCCTGTGATCGGGATGGAGCACCCTTACGGCTATCGGAACAAGGCCCAGTTTCCCATTAGCAGGAGCAGGGACGGACGGATCATTGCCGGGTTTTACGCGGGGCGGACTCATTCGGTCATTGAGACGCCCCACTGCTACCTGGGAAGCCCGGTGAATGACGAGGTCCTCAGAGTGATAATCCGGTGGATGGAAGAATGTGGGATCGAGCCCTATGACGAGACGGCGCACAGGGGGCTGGTGCGCCATGTACTGATCCGTACCGGGGAGAAGGGACAGGTGTTGGTGTGTCTGGTGATCAATGGCCGCGTCTTGCCGCATCAGAAGGAGCTGGCGGCAGGGCTTGAACGGGTGCCCGGGATGGCATCGGTTTCTTATAATATCAATACGGAGCGGACGAACGTGATTCTGGGGCCTGAGGTGAAGCATCTCTATGGCGACGGTTATATCACTGACACCATCGGGGAGAACCGTTACCGAATCTCTCCCCAGTCCTTCTACCAGGTGAACCCTGAACAGACGGCCAGGCTCTACGATACGGCACTTCGCTATGCCGGACTTACGGGTCGGGAGACGGTATGGGACCTGTACTGCGGGACGGGTACGATCACCCTGTTTCTGGCGCGGCGGGCGAGAGAGGTGTACGGTGTGGAGATCGTCCCGGCGGCCGTGGAGGATGCTGTGGCCAATGCGGCCATGAACGGAATCGAAAATGCCCATTTCTACACGGGACGGGCGGAGGAGGTGCTGCCCGCACTCTATGAGGAAAAGGGCGTCCAGGCGGATGTGATCGTGGTGGACCCGCCGCGAAAGGGCTGTGACGGGGCGCTTATTCAGACGATTCTTAAGATGGAGCCGGAGCGCGTGGTCTATGTGTCCTGCAATCCGGCCACACTGGCCAGAGATCTGAAGATTTTGTGCGAGGAGAAGTATGAGCTTTCCGAGGTGCAGCCGGTGGATATGTTTGCGCAGACGGCGGGAGTGGAGACTGTATGTTTATTGTCCAAACTAAAATCGACACAGCATATTGAGGTTGCGCTGGATATGGACGAGCTGGATTTGACGGTTGCGGAGAAGAAAGCTACCTACCAAGAGATTAAGGATTATGTGATGGAGCATAGCGGCTTCAAGGTTAGCAGTTTGCATATCGCACAGGTGAAGCAGAAGTGCGGTATCATTGAGCGTGAGAATTATAATAAACCGAAGTCTGAGGATGCTAAGCAGCCGCAATGTCTGCCGGAGAAGGAAAAGGCGATTATGGGGGCTCTAAAGTACTTTGGTATGATCTAAGGAATTTTGGAGTATTAGTTAAATGATTAACAGAATCTGTAGAAGCGGCCGCCGATTGTTCATTAGTTGATGGCCGCTTCTTTTGCTATCAGGAAAACAGAACACAATTTTAATTGTCTCTATTTGATTAAGTTCATCACTGCTTAATTGATAGCAAACAGAACAGATATTAGATTTGTGAACGCAAAAGAAAATTTTAATTTGTAAATATTTGCTTTGCTAAACAAGTGGAGAAATTTGCGGATTTGTGTTATAACCCGAGTTTGCCACTTGCAGAGACAAAAATGGAGCCCTGATGGACTCCATTTTGCTGTAATTATGCAGTTTTTCCAGTATGTATCAGGCTTGCGGAATTTTGAGAAAATATACCTACATTTATGACCTACATGAAAACTTTGATTTCGGTTTTGATATGCTTTAGTTCTGCCCGGCGGTATAGTTTTGGCGGCAGGCGGATTCCAAAGGCATCTAAAATCAGTTTCAGGTCTGGGTCATCCACATCCATGAACCGGTACAGATCTCCGGGAAGGAGGTCTACCTTCCATTTATTAAGGGCAGCCTGTATCCTCCCGGCATTCAGGCCGCTGCTCCAGTAAGTATCCGGATCTATGGCAACACTGCCGCTTTCCCGGATTCTTTTTTGTATAATCCGCATCAGGATAAGGGCAATCATACAGATAAGAAGGTGTGCTGTGACATGTTCCGGTGTATTTACATAAACAGGCCGGGTCTCCAGGTCGCTTTTCATGACGCGGAACTGGTCCTCGATCTGTGTCAGGCCATGGTACTTTTCAATCACTTCCTGCGCATCCATGGTCAATTCCGAGGTGACGATCTGGTAATAGCCCAGACTCTTTTTATATTCCGCCACCTTGTCGAAGTCCACAAATGCTCTGATTTTTGAAGAATCGAGGATTTCCCCGGTCTTCTCGTTGACACATTCTTTTTTGAAGAACTTCCGCAGGCTTCTGGACTGGAGGGCTGTAATCCGGAAATTTTCCGGGTGTTCTTCCAGTTTTTTTAGGAAATCCAGGAATTTTTTATTTTCCTGTTCCGCCCGTGCCTGGAATTTCCGGCTCCAGTAGACCACCGCCTTTTCTTCAATGGTACGCTTGCAGCCGTTTTCATCTTTTACCGTTTTCTTAACAACCCTGGATTTGTATTTAAAATCCTTATTGACAGAAAGATAGCCGTCATCACTGTAGGTCCATTCCTGTTCCTTTCTTGTGCTTTTAAGCAGGCTTTTTGAAACAATGTATCCGTTTCCGGCATCCGAAACATGCAGGAGGTTGGGGGAATTGCAGATTCCGCGGTCGGCAATGAGGATGAAGCGGGAGAAATCCATGCTGTCGATGTTGTTTTCCAGGGATTTTCTTAAAGTCAGGTGGTCCAGGGTATTGCCGGGAAAGGTTTCGATGGCGATGGGGATGCCTTCATCGTCCATGAACAGGCCCATCTGTACAATGGGGAGCTTCCGTTCTTCCTTGCAGACGCCCATCTTGCGCTGTCCTTTTTCCAGGATATTCCCCTGCCCGTCAAGAACATCCCCGTCCGGCTCCCCGATCTCGAAATAAAAGTTGGTCACATCATAATAAATGATGTCAGGGGAGCGGCGTGCCTTTTTAACAAGGTTTGTGTTGATACGGCGGATTATCTTATCTTTATTGGCAAAAAGGAAGTCCAGGGTATCAAATACATTGTCCGGATTGTGGGGCCCGAGAACGGGCTCAAAGTAATCCTCATTCTGGCGCACGGTAGCGGACTTGGAGGCGGGGTTTAAGAGTCTGCCGAAAAAGAGCAGCTTTGCAAAGCCGTAGACATCGTATTGCAGCTTTGTAAAACCCTTATAGGATGAGAAGAAGGTATTGTGCTGACTACCAAGGAAAAGCCCGCTGAGAGAGCTGATGATCCCGATCTTGCCGAGAAGATGAAAGATGAGGCGGAGGGCATTTTCCTGTGGGCGTTTGAGGGATTGCAACGGCTTGTAGCCAACAACTTCAAGTTCACGGAAAGCCAGCGAACAAGGGACAACAGAGAGGCTGTGAAGCGGGATAACAACAATGTTTTTGATTTTCTGGAATTGGAGGGATATATCCGGCTGAAAGCGGATTGCACCATCAGCTCCAAGGATTTGTATGAGATTTATCGGATGTGGTGCGAGGAAAACAACCTTTCTCCACTGAAAAAGCGCAGCTTCAGCGATGCAGTTATTGCCAGCCAGAGCAAGTACAATCTGGAATACTGCAACAAAATCACTAATTCCGCTGGGCGGAGGGTATGGGGATTTTTCGGAATCGAGGCAATCGCCAGCCTTCATTTAAACGGGTTTTGCGATGTTTCAGAGCGTACGTACATACCGGAGGGATGGGACGATTGATTTTCTCCCTATCCCCTGTGTACGTATGTACGCAGCGCTTTACCACAAACGCCACTATATGGGAAATCTGTTGATGGCAGACCCTATATCGGGGCTGAAAATCAAGACAAGTGAAATCTGTAAACTATTTGACCGTGGGCAGAAATCATTTCACGAAATCGTGCTTCTCGGAGCAGTGAAGCGGATTGACGAAATAATGGAGAAATGCACCTTTTCCAACCAAGTCACACGGAACAGAAAAGTCGATTGATACTGCTTATGGGCAGTACGTCATACTGACAGTTCTAAACAGCTTTTATCACAACAAAATATTTCACGAACCAGCGAAGCGGATATACTCAAGAGCGTACCGGCTTCGCTGTTTTATTAACTGAATTTTGGAGGATTTTTGAATATGGGTGTACGTAACGAAATTAGGGCACAGATTATTCGTGCCGGTTATACGATGCAGGAGGTCGTTGATCTGTTGCATGATGAATACGGCTGGTCAGACAGCGTTTCCAATCTGTCTGCCAAGCTGCAAAGAGAAAGTATTCGCTATAAGGAAGTTATGGAGCTTGCCGATGCTCTTGGCTATGACCTTGTATGGCAGAAACGGAGGGATAACTGATGGGACAGTCGCAATTTGCCATTCTCCGCTTTGCCAAGTACAAAGGGCCGGAGATTTCCAATATTGAAGCGCACAACGAGCGCACGAAAGAAAACTATGCCAGCAATCCCAATATTGACAAGAGCCGAAGTCACTTGAATTTTCATTTGATTGAACCGAAGGGGAAATACCGCAGACTGGCCGAACAGCAGATTAAAGAAGCAGGCTGCCGTACCCGTTCTGATAGTGTGCGGCTGGTGGAAGCTCTTGTGACAGCTACACCGGAGTTCTTCAAGTGCAAGAAGAAAGCGGAAATCAGAGCCTATTTTCAGGAGGCATTGGATTTCATTCAGCAGCATCAAGACCCAAAAACAATTATATTCGCAGCGGTGCATATGGACGAAGCCAATCCCCATATGCACCTTTCTTTTGTCCCGCTGACGGAGGACAAGCGGCTGAGCGCTAAAGAAATCGTTGAAAACCGGAAGGAGCTGGTACAGTGGCAAGACAGGTTTTGGGAGCACATGGTCAAGAAATATCCCGATCTGGAGCGTGGCGAGAGTGCCAGCAAGACCGGCCGTGACCATATCCCACCGAGGGTGTTCAAGGAAATGACCCGCCTGACCAAGCAGAAAGCCAAGCTGGAAGAATTGCTTGCCGGTGTCAATGCGTTCAATGCCAAGGGCAAGGCGGCTGAGATTGGGGATCTGCTGGACAAATATATCCCCGCTGTGGGGCAGATGCACACCACATTGAAAAAATACAATGTGGCATTCACTGCTACGGCTGCTGAGAACAAAAAACTGAAAAAGAAAAACGAGCAGTTGGCAGAGTCGCTGGATAAAGCCACACGGGAAAGCACCTTGAAGAAGTTGGCAGATGCCAAGCTGCATCGGGATTATGAAGATGCTCTTGCTCTGCTTGACCGTATTCCAAAAGAAGTGCTGGCGGAATACATGAAGAAACCGGAAAAAGGAAGGGTGAATGCTTATGGTCGATAAGTGGAACGGTTTAGCCGTTTTGCTTGCAAATTTGATTGAAAAGTATGCTGCGGATTTGGACATTGATTCTCTGCCCGATCCGGTTTATCGAAAGAGAGAACAAAAAATGTGGTGCGGACGAAAATGTTCAAAAAGAAGATATTGAAACAGCAATGGCAGCATGATATAATAAACATGTGATAATTGTCCAAACCTCCCTCTGGAGAGTGGCAAGCTCCCCAGAGGGAGTACATACGGTGCCGAAGGGCGGCACGAGCGAGGAAATGACATGGAAAAAGAAAAGATAAAAGTTTATACCTATACAAGAGTGTCCACCACCATGCAAATTGACGGGGGGGGAACGATATGAACGGTAATGATGCACCAAACAAAAAGTCAGATATCATCATTTATACAACAGAAGATGGATTGGCAAAAATTGAAACTACCTTCGATGGCAATACAGTGTGGCTGTCAATGGATCAGATGGCGGAGCTGTTTCAGCGGGATAAATCCACGATTTCAAGGCATATCAAGAATATTTTTTCGGAAGGTGAACTTGTGCGCGATTCAGTTGTTGCAAATTTTGCAACAACTGCGGCGGACGGAAAAACCTATCAGGTTGATTATTACAATCTCGATGTTATTATCTCGGTTGGCTATCGTGTGAAGTCCAAACGAGGCACTCAGTTCCGTATTTGGGCAACCGGAATTTTGAAGGAATACATGCGGAAAGGCTTTGCTCTGGATGATGAACGCTTGAAAAATCTGGGCGGAGGCGGATACTTCAAGGAACTGCTGGAACGGATCAGAGACATCCGTGCATCGGAAAAGGTATTCTACCGGCAGGTTCTGGAGATTTATGCTACGAGCATTGACTATGAC
>JAAVZR010000003.1 GCA_022791755.1 Lachnospiraceae bacterium | reverse complement strand
TTTTGGGCATAATAATCCGCCTTCCGGTGTTTCCGGTAGTTATAGTAGGCATTCGGACAAATCGCCAGCCGCCTCAGCAGCCAGCGGACACCGAATTCTTCCTGATGACCGTCAATAAATCGATAAGCCTCTAATCGATTGCCTTTGCAAAGAATGCCGCCGCTTTTTTTAAGAACGCGATCTCCTTCCGTAATTCTTCATTCTCCCGTTTTAACCGGAGCTTCTCCTTCATGGAGTCATAATCTTCCTGGGCTTTAGGGTCGGTCTGGCATTCTTTGCTGAATTGGCTGCACCACTTGGAGATGCTGGCTTTGATACACCATACTCTGCGGTGATACTTTTGTAGGTTCGTCCTTCTTCCTCATGGAGGCGGACAATCTTCTTTTTAAATTCGGGAGTGTAGTTTTGTGACATAATGAGTACCTCTTTCCTTGTGATTTTAATTATATCTCATTACCCTCAATGGACAAGGGGATAAAAGATGAAGAAACTGAAAAAACACTTGCTTTTTGCGTAAAAATATGATAGAATACCACAGTTGTGAATTATGAATAGAGATGGTCCTCTGGTACGTCAGGTATTTACGAACATCCAAATAAGCAGGAGGTCACACATGAACGACATTATTAAGAGCATCGAGGATGCACAGCTGAAGTCTGAAGTAGCCCAGTTTAACGTAGGCGACACGGTGAAGGTGTACGGAAAGATCCGCGAGGGCAACAGAGAGAGAATTCAGATTTTCGAGGGAACCGTGCTGAAGAGACAGAACGGCGGAATCAGGGAGACATTCACCGTGAGAAAGAATTCCAACGGTGTGGGCGTGGAGAAAACATGGCCGGTACATTCTCCCCGGATTGAGAAGATCGAGGTCGTCAGAAGAGGTAAGGTCAGAAGAGCGAAGCTGAATTACCTGAGACAGAGATCCGGTAAGAGCGCTAAGGTGAAAGAAGTCGTCAGATAAGCAGTAGGTTGAAATGAGGGGCAGATACGGGTACGTACTTGCCCCTTGTGGTTTACAAAGGGGAAAGTAAAAGGATGGACTACAAGGAGCTGAATCGGGAGAGCAGGCAGACGAAGCTGTTGCGCAGTGTGATCTACTGGATTACGGATCTGACCGCTGTGATGGCTTTGGCTGCTTTCGTGGTGCTGTTCTTCTGCGACAGAGTGACGATCACGGGACATTCCATGGAGCCGCATCTGACGGCCGGCGATGTGGTGCTGGTAAACCATGTACAGTATCATTTTGCGGATCCGCAGCGCTTTGACGTGATTGTGTTTGAAAAAGAAAATAACGGCGCGCCGCGCAAATATGTAAAGCGCGTGATCGGTCTGCCCGGAGAGACGGTGCAGATCATAAATGAGACCATATATATCAACGGATCTCCTCTGACCGGGGGGGACGGGATCGGTCATGTGACGCTTTCCGGGCTGGCCGGGGAGGCTGTGGTACTGGGGGCCGGGGAGTACTTCGTACTGGGAGATAACAGAGACAGCAGCGAGGACAGCCGTTTTGCCAATATCGGCAATGTGCGCCGTGAGGAGATCGAGGGCTGTATCTGGTTTCGGGTGGCGCCTTTTAAGGATCTGGGCTTTATATCCTATGCTCCCTCCGGCGATTCGTGACCGGTTTCCTGCATGGCAGCGGATTTGTTTGACTATGAAAGGGGATAGGCGAGGGCAGAGATGAATGTACAGTGGTATCCGGGTCATATGACCAAGGCGAAGAGAAATATGCAGGAGGACTGCAGGCTGGTGGACCTGATCATCGAGCTGGTAGATGCTCGCGTGCCGCTTAGCAGCAGAAATCCGGATATAGACAGGCTGGGCCAGGGGAAGGCCCGGCTCATTCTGATGAATAAAAGCGATCTGGCAGATCCGGCGCTGTCTGCGGTCTGGAAGGCATGGTTTGAGAGCCGGGGAGCCTTCGTGGTGCTTCTGGATGCCAGAGCTTCGTCAGGGATGAAAGCGGTGAACAGGGTCATCGAGGAGGCCTGCCATGAGAAGCGGGAGAGGGACAGAAAAAGAGGGATCCTGAACCGTCCGGTCCGGGCTATGGTGGTGGGGATTCCCAACGTGGGAAAATCTACTTTCATTAATACCTTTGCAGGGAGAGCGGCGGCCAAAACCGGCAATAAGCCCGGGGTGACCAGAGGAAATCAATGGATTCGCCTGAATAAAAATGTGGAGCTGTTAGACACTCCCGGAATTCTGTGGCCGAAATTCGAGGATCAGCAGGTGGGAATCCGGCTGGCGGCCATCGGCTCGATCAACGACAATATCCTGGATCTGACGGAGCTGTGCGGATATGTAATCCGCTTCCTGCATAAGAAGTATCCTGGCGCTCTGAGAAAGCGTTATCCGGCCGTGGAGGAGGAGACTGCGGCAAAGGAAAACGGAGCATATGCCATACTGGAGGAAATCGCCCGTCTCAGAGGCTGTGTGGGCCGGGGCGGGGAGCCGGATGTGGATAAAGCGGTTCTTCTGGTCTTGGACGACTTCCGAAGCGGACGTCTGGGACAGGCGACGCTGGAGGAGCCAATGAGATGAGCGGAAGGCGCAGAGCAGATGTGACGGACGCAGATGGGCAACGTGAGATACCGGGAAGAAGAAAAGGCAGGAGTCCCGTCAGAGAACCCATGTCCGGCCGCCGCCGCCGCAATCGCAGGCGGTATTATGCATATGAGATTATCTCCACCCTGATCTATGTGGCGTTTGTCTATCTGCTGTGTACCGGCGTGGTCCGGTTCGTGGGACAGAAGACGGTGGTGGAGGGCTCCTCCATGTCTCCGTCTCTGGAAGACGGGGACAATCTGATCGTGGATAAACTGAGCTACCGTTTTGGAGATCCGGGACGGTATGACATTATCGTATTCCGTTATCAGTATAAGGAAGACAGCTATTATATCAAACGCGTCATAGGACTGCCCGGGGAGACCGTGCAGATTGTGGACGGATATATTTACATAAACGGCGAGCTGCTTTCGGAGGAGTTCGGAAATGCGGTGATGGAGAATGCAGGCCGGGCATCCCAGGAGGTGGTGCTGGGGCCGGATGAGTATTTTGTGCTGGGAGATAACCGGAATCTGAGTTCGGACAGCCGGGACCCGCTGGTGGCGAACGTGCAGCGGGAGCAGATCGTGGGAAAAGCATTTATCTGTATCTACCCGTTTGACCGGTTTGGATTTCTGAGACATCCCTAGGGGAGGAGGAACGTGATGGCACTTACGGCAGAGGAAAAGGAGCAAAGAGCAAAGGCGCGGGAAGCAAAAGCCAGAGAAAGGGAGGCCAGACAGCAGGAGAAGGAACGCCTGGAGACAGAGCGTCTGGAGGCCATGCGCGTCTATGAGCGGGAATATGAAGCCACATGCGATTATATCTGCGGGATCGACGAGGCGGGCCGGGGGCCTCTGGCCGGACCAGTGGTGGCTGCTGCTGTGATACTGCCGGCCGGACTTACGATCCCATTGGTAAACGATTCCAAAAAGCTGACGGAGCGACGCCGGGAGCTTTTATATCCTGAGATCATGGAGAAAGCGGTGGCAGTGGGAGTGGGAATCGTTTGTGAGAAGCGCATCGACCAGATCAATATTCTGCAGGCGACCTACGAGGCCATGCGCCAGGCCATAGAAAATCTGGCGGTGCGCCCTGACGTCCTTTTAAACGACGCGGTGCGCATCCCCGGCGTGGAGATTCCCCAGGTGCCCATCGTGAAGGGAGACGCTAAGAGTATATCCATCGCCTGCGCCAGCATCATCGCCAAGGTGACCAGGGACAGGATGATGTCAGAATATGAGAAACAGTATCCAGGATATGGCTTTGCGTCCCATAAGGGCTACGGCTCGGCATCCCATATGGAGGCCATCCGTTCTCTGGGTCCCTGTCCTCTTCACCGCAGAACCTTTCTTAAGAATATCCGCAGACAAGAGGAGACAGAGTGAGGCCGGTAAACAAGAGAAAGCTGGGAGGCTGCTATGAAGAGAAGGCGGCTGCCTTTCTGACAGAGAAGGGGCTGGTCATAGAGGAGCGCAATTATCGCTGTCCTCTGGGAGAGATCGATCTGATCGCGCGGGACGGTCCGGTCTTTATATTCTGCGAAGTCAAGTACCGCAGAGACCGGCGGGCCGGGGATCCGGCAGAGGCGGTGGACGGACACAAACAGCAGGTGATTTTTCGGGTGGCCTCCTGGTATATGAGGCAGAGAGGCCTGGCGGAAGATACTCCCTGCCGGTTTGACGTGGTGGCGATAACGGGAGAAGAAGATTCCTGCCGGCTCAGATGGGTGCAAAATGCCTTCGGAGGCTGGTAGGGGTATGGAGACAGGAGCGTTATGAAAAGAGAAGAGATCGTTTTTCGGCGAAAAGAGGCCCGGGAGATCCTCAAACTGAAGGAAAAGGCGGGAGTCCCCTATCTGTACTTTCCCCTTCTGGAAGAGACCGGGCTGGTGATCCACGGGATATCCACACGCCTGGGCGGAGTGAGCGCAGGGGACTGCGCCTCCATGAACTTTGCGGCAAACCGGGGAGATCCCCAGGAAAATATCAGAGAGAATTACCGGCGTATGGCGGCAGCGCTGGGCTTTGCGCCGGAGAAGATCGTACTGTCGTATCAGACGCATTCGGTGAATATCCGTCAGGTGACGAAAGAGGACGCCGGCAAAGGTTATTGCCGGGAGAGAGAATACCGGGATATGGATGGCCTGATGACAGACGTGCCGGGCCTGATGCTGGTGACAGCCTACGCGGACTGTGTGCCGTTGCTTTTCGTGGATCCCGTACGGCGGGTGGTGGCCAATTCGCATTCCGGCTGGCGGGGGACCGTATCGGGCATGGGACGGCGGACGGTGGAAGCCATGCAGGCGGCCTATGGCTGTGATCCCTCCGATCTTTTGGTGGGAATCGGGCCCAGCATCTGCGGCGACTGCTATGAGGTGGGAGAGGATGTGGCGGAGCATTTTGAGGGAGAGGGAGAAGCGGTTGTGCGGCCGATAGCGGAAAAACCGGGCAAGTATCTTTTGGATCTGTGGGAGGCCAACAGGCGGATGCTTCGGAAGGCGGGAGTCCGGCCGGAACACATCTGTGTCACGGATATCTGTACCTGCTGCAATAAGGAGCTGCTGTTTTCCCACAGAGGCAGCCGGGGGAGAAGAGGCAATATGGCCGCGTTTCTGGGGCTTCGTCCGTGAAGCCATATCTGTATTCAGGCTTTTGCCTAACTTCTTGTCTCTGCGGGACCGGCGGACTTCGTCCGACATGGCCCTCTCCGTGAACAGGGGAGTACGGATACTCATGAAAACTTTTATATTACGGAAAAACATAGGGAAAAACATAAAAAAGTACTTGACAAAGAGGGAAAGCAGTGTTATTCTTATCAAGTCGTGAGTACGAAACAAAGTAGAGTATCCACTCTCACCTTAGCACGAGCAAGTGACTAAGCGTTCAGGAAGGTACCAGGTACCGTAGGATGGTGGATAGTCTGACTATCCATTTTTTTATTTATCCATGGGGGTGCAAGACCATTAGCGAGTTAATGATTAACGAACAGATTCGTGACAAGGAAGTCCGTGTAATTGGAGTGAGCGGTGAGCAGCTGGGCATTATGTCCGCCAGGGATGCGATGAAGCTGGCGCAGGAAGCGGAGCTGGATTTGGTGAAGATCGCACCGACGGCGAAGCCCCCGGTCTGCAAGATCATTGATTACGGAAAATACCGCTATGAGCTTGCCCGGAAGGAAAAAGAGGCGAAGCGTAAACAGAAGATCATCGAGATCAAGGAAGTGCGCCTCTCCCCCAATATCGATACCAACGATTTGAACACAAAGGTCAATGCTGCCCGTAAGTTCATTTCCAAAGGGGATAAAGTAAAAGTTACTTTGCGTTTCCGCGGCAGAGAGATGAGCCATATGGCGAATTCCAGACACATTTTGGATGACTTCGCTGAGAAGCTGGCCGACATTGCCACTGTTGATAAGCCTGCGAAGGTGGAAGGCAGAAGCCTGGTCATGTTCTTGACGGAGAAAAGGAATTAAACTTAAGGAGGAACATTGTTATGCCTAAATTAAAGACGAGCAGAGCAGCCGCCAAGCGTTTTAAGAAGACCGGTACGGGCAAGCTCATGAGAATGAAAGCCTACAAGAGTCATATTCTGACCAAGAAGTCTACCAAGAGGAAGAGAAACCTGCGTAAAGCCACCGTTACCGATGCGACCAATGCAAAGGTAATGAAGAGAATTTTACCCTACTGATCTGGTAGTATTTGAAGGAGGAAGACTGATATGGCAAGAATTAAGGGCGGCATGAACGCCAGAAGAAAGCATAATCGCGTATTAAAGCTGGCCAAGGGTTACAGAGGTGCCAGATCCAAGCAGTACAGGGTTGCGAAGCAGTCCGTTATGAGAGCGCTGACCAGCTCCTATGCCGGCAGAAAAGAGAGAAAGAGACAGTTCCGTCAGCTGTGGATTGCCCGTATCAATGCGGCGGCCCGCATCAATGGCCTGTCCTACAGCCGTTTTATGTACGGTTTGAAGTTAGCCGGTATCGAGATGAACCGGAAGATTCTGGCCGATATGGCAGTCAACGATGCGGCTGGTTTTGCAAAGCTGGCTGAGGTGGCTAAGGAGAAGCTGGCAGCCTGAACGGTTGCAGCAGAATGACATGAGAAATGCGCTTCGGAAGCAGGAGTTTCTGTTTCCGGAGCCGGACTTAACGGCGTGTGGCTCAGTTTGGTAGAGCGTTCGGTTAGGGACCGAGAGGTCGCAGGTTCGAATCCTGTCACGCCGATGGGCAGACAGACCGGCAGACATAGTATGGTGTCGAGGATCTGTTTGCGAAGAGGAGGACCGGTTTGGTTTTCCCCAATGTGTGTCCGTAGCTCAGCTGGATAGAGCAACGGCCTTCTAAGCCGTGGGTCGGGGGTTCGAATCCCTTCGGGCATACTCGCCGCACGAATCGTGCGGCGAGATGGAGTTTGATTCATATAGCCGGTGTGTGTCTGCCGGCCCAATACAGACACGGCGTGTGGCTCAGCTTGGTAGAGCGTTCGGTTAGGGACCGAGAGGTCGCAGGTTCGAATCCTGTCACGCCGATTTTTATGACCGCGGGCCGGGTATGGCCCGTCTTTTTTGCCTTCTTGTGACGGTGGACAGGTCCCTGAGAAGGAGAGAAGAGATGGTTTTTAACTTGTTTTTGTCTCCGTAGCTCAGCCGGATAGAGCAACGGCCTTCTAAGCCGTGGGTCAGGGGTTCAAATCCCTTCGGGGACGCTGAAATGCCGTAATTGTAAGGGTTGCGGCATTTGTTGTACCCGTTTTTCCTTTAAGGATTCGAACACGCCTGCGTGCTTGGGATTCGTTTTTGTTGATTTCAAGAAAGACCATTGGCGGAAAGGTGTATTACTATCATCAATGGTCGGAGAAAGGTGTAAAACAGAGCAGATATCTGCGGGATGACGAGGTTGGAATCCCTTGCTGGTCAGATCAAAGCCAGAAAAGAGCTGCAGGCAATGCTCCGCAGCTTAAAAGCAAAGCCTTCCGCTTCCGCTGGAGGGAGAAAAGCGGAAATACGAAATGAGGTGATCTGGTTGAAATGTACACTGATGCATAAACGGATTGCCGTGGCGGGGATCGAGCTGGATGATGCCACGGGTTTTATACAAAAGATTGGAACCGTATACGCACCGGAGCATCTGCCGGTGGGAATACTGGTGCGTAAGGGAATGGCAGACCGGGCGGCCATGAACGCCTGGTGGACTGACCGTTCCATCCCGGCCAGTCGCTCCGGTGTGAGGGAGGCTTTGGAAGCGCTGGAGATTACCAGCACGAAGATGCTGCTTGTCCGCTGCTATGGATTGAGTCTGTCTGATCAGTATTGGATCTGCCCGAATGGTACGAAGCTCACTTGGGATGACATCAGCTTTTTTCATCATGATTTCTCCGAGGATATCGGCGATATTCTGTTCGGCGAGAGGAGAAAACCAGACAATCTGAACTTCAGCTCTCCGGACAACACCTCGGACGGCAACCTGAAAAAGAGATGGAAGATCATAAACGGGAAACGCTGCCTTATCAAAGGAGGCTCCAACCCCTTCCGCCAGCAGCCCTTTAACGAGGTGATCGCATCAGGGATCATGGAGCGGTTAGGCATCCCCCATGTGTCCTATACGGTAACCTGGAACAAGGGCGCTCCCTATTCGGTATGCGAAGATTTCGTGGATGAGGACACGGAGCTTGTCCCGGCCTGGCGCATCATCCAGAGCAAAAAGCGCGGCAACAGCACTTCCGTATATCAACATTTCGTGGACTGCTGCGAGGGTCTCGGTATCCAGGATGTGGTTCCCTTCCTTGACCGGATGCTCGTGCTGGACTATATCATCGCCAATGAGGATCGTCACCTGAACAACTTTGGCGCTCTTCGGAATGCAGAAACCCTGGAATGGATCGGGATGGCCCCTATTTACGACAGCGGCTCATCTCTGGGCTATGATAAAGTCCCGGCGCAGATGAGATCGGAACAGGAGGTAGTCTGCAAGCCCTTCAAGAACCATTACACGGAGCAGATCAGGCTGGTAACGTCCTTTGACTGGATTGATTTCGACCGGCTTTCCGATGTAAAGGAACTGATTACCGGGGTGTTGTCGGCAGAGGGCGCAAGGGACTATATGGATGAATACCGGATTCAGATGATCGTCCGGTCGGTGCAGCGCCGGATCGACAATCTGAAGAGGCTTGCCCGGACGCACAAGCCCGCGCGGCCCATGTCTATCGAGGATGATGTGGAGGAAGATATTGCGGAGGATTATATGCCGAAAATGTAAAACAGAAATTAATCGGATATTATGTGCTGGTATGAAGTACGGAAGTACGCGTAGCTGCAAAGTACTGTATAATAAGTCAGGGCCGCCGGCTAAGCCGGTGGTCCTGACTTTTCGCAGTAAGCTGTCTCATTCCCCTTTTAGCCCAGCATGACGTCGAGAAGCATCATAACGGCAAAACCAATAATAATTCCCATCGTTGCAAAATAGGGTTGTGTCCGCTGGTTTTTCTGACATTCCGGGATCAGCTCGTGGACCGCCACCAGGATCATGGCGCCGGCGGCAAAGGACAGAGCATAGGGGAGGATAGCCTCCACATAGACCACCAGACAGGCGCCGATGACACCGGCGATGGGTTCCACCATACCGGAAGCCTGCCCCATCAGAAAGCTCTTCTTTCGGGAATAGCCCTCGCGCCGCAGCGGAATGGATACAGCTGCGCCTTCGGGAAAGTTTTGCAGACCGATACCGATGGCGATGGTGACGGCTCCCATGAGCGTTTCCATGGAATAGCTGCCGTTTTGCAGAGCGCCGAAGGCCACGCCCACAGCCAGCCCCTCCGGTATATTGTGCAGCGTGATGGACAGAACCAGCATGATAATCCGGTTCATGCGCTCGCAGGGATGGCCCTGGGTGCTGTCGGCCATTCCTCTGGCGAAAGAAACGACGCGGTCGGAACCCCACATGAACAGGGCACCGGCCAGAAATCCAAGGGTGGCCACCAGCCAGGCCGGAAGACCGGATGCCGCCTCAGCCTGTTCGATGGCAGGCTGGAGCAGAGACCAGAAGCTGGCGGCGATCATGACGCCGGAGGCAAAGCCCAGCATCAGATTCAGAGCTTTGGGATTCGGGGATTTAAAAAAAACCACTGTCGCAGCGCCCAGGGCGGTCACAGACCAGGTCCCCAGGGTAGCGATCAGTGCGAAAAGAACGATATCATTCATTTTGCACCTCCATACAATCAATATATTGATTGCGGTCAGGAAGGGTGAATGAATGATATCCGGTCAGGCAAAGTCAGTGAGACCCGGCCTCGTGCAGAAGTTTTTCCTTTTCTTCTTCCTGTTCTTCCTCACGAATTTCTTTCTCCTCCGACCGGGCTTCCCAGTGGAGCAGGAAGGTCATGGACGCGCGGAGAATGATGAGGAGGCCGATGTTCAGGCTGGACTGCCAGCCCTCGGAGGTCACGGTGCGGAGAATCTCTCCTCCCAGCATAAAGCCCAGGGCCATGGACATACCATAGGCCAGCTCCAGATGGGTGTGACGGTGGCTTTTTCGGATGCACCAGTGGTAGAAGCCGCGGACTCCGCTGGAGAGCAGGATGAGGATGCCTACCGCCTCGAAGAAGATGACGCCATACTCCACAATCAGTGACAGCAATTCATGTAAAGCTTCGTGTGATAACATTTTCTTATCCTCTTTATGTATAATCGTTGGGGCGGATGCCCCACGGGAGATTATTTTATCACGGAGAAGAGGGTTTGACAAGAGGAAAATCATGCTGTCCCGGCACAAGCGTTGCTGCCGCCGGATGGCGTTTGGGGCGCTGCAAACAGCCGGTCATTCCTCGTCCACAAAGGCTGATCCGGCGGTGAGCGCAAATTTTCCATCCTGAAAGGACACGCCGCTCTCCATGAAACAGAGATAAATGTTATCCTCGTCGCAGGCTCCGTATTCCACGAAGATCAGGCCGTCGCGGATGCTGTAGCGGACATAGTCGAAAAGATGGTATTCCTGTGTTATTCCGTTCCGGGCAAAGTGATCGTCAAAGGCGGCGTAGAGCTGCTTTTGGTACGCCTCATCGTCCGTATAAGAGGGGATCAGGCGCATCTGATCGAGGTCTATGACATAGAGCTCCTGGACATCGATTCCGGAGCCGGTGGCCACCGGGATGATGAGAGCCAGCTGGCGGGTCTGTCCGCCGGTGAAATTCCCTTCATAGAGTCCCAGAAAATGAAAACCGGCGTTAAGAGGGCAGAGAAAAGGAAGCTCCAGCTGTCTGTTGTCATAAAACAGCCTCGCGCCGCTACCGTCTTCCAGGACCAGGAGGGCGATATCGTTGTGCGAGAGCATCAGGTATTCTTCGCCCTGATAGGAGGCCAGGGCGATGGAGTAATCTCCGAAGAGCTGCGTCTCGTTGCAGTCCCGGAAGCTGTAATCGCCGAAGACTCCGTCGCGGCTCAGTATCGTGATATCTGCATCCTCCATGACTCGCTTCATGTCCACTGTCTCCTGGGGCGGCAGTGTGCTGCCTGTCTCCACGGAGACGGAGGAAGGATCGGGAAAGGACGGGAGGGCAGAGACGGTTTCCTCATGGGAGACTGATACGGCAGCGGTGGTGTAGAAAGGAGCGGCAGTGGTCTCCAAAAGGGGGGCGGGAGAGAAGGCGCAGGCACTAAGTAAGGAAGCCGTGCATACCGCAGCAGCTCCCTTTACAATGGTTCTTCTGGAATCTATCGTAAACATTTTCATATGTAATATCCCTTCATTGGCGATGGTAAAATCGTTTCGTTGTTACTATTATAAAGGAAGAAAGGGGTTGTACACAAGAAGGGATTATTTACATTTGTGTTAAGAAATGGTAACGTTTTGCTTAAGGCGAGAAAGAGTGTGACAGAAGGGGAAAAATATGGTATGATACCTGTGGACTCGGGAATGATATTATGCAAACAGAGCAAAGGAGCAGAAAAGATTCATGGAGAAATGGAATGTGTGCCTGCTGAACGATTCCTTTCCGCCGGTGATCGACGGAGTGGCCAATGCCGTATATAATTATGCCCGGATCATAGAAGAGAGCCTGGGACATGCTGTGGTGGGGACGCCGTATTATCCGGGAGCGGAGGATGAGTATTCCTTTCCGGTGGTTCGCTATCGCAGTGTGGATACGACCAGACTGGTGGGATACCGGACCGGCTATCCCTTCAGCGCTTCGGCGCTCAGAGAGCTGGAGGGGGAAAAAATTGATGTGATCCACAGTCACTGTCCGATCATGTCCACTCTGTTAGCCAGGACGCTGCGCAAGACAGTGGGAGCTCCGATTATCCTGACGTATCATACCAAGTTTGATATCGATATTGCCAGAGATATCCGGCCGGTTCTGCTGCAAAGCGCGGCCGTGAAGGTGCTGGTAAAAAATATTTCAGCCTGTGACGAGGTGTGGGTGGTCAGCCGGGGAGCCGGAGAAAATCTCCGGAGCCTGGGATATCAGGGGGAATACCGGATTATGGAAAACGGCGTGGATTTTCCCCGCGGCGCCGTGGCATGGGAGACCTGCCGGACCCTGGACAGAGAGTATGAGATTAAGCCGGGCCTGCCGGTATTTCTTTTCGTGGGACGGCTCATGTGGTATAAGGGGATAAGGATCATTTTGGATGCGCTGGAGAAGCTCCGTCAGGAAGGGACGGAGTTTACCATGCTGTTTGTGGGAGACGGGATGGACAGGAAGGAGATCGAGGACTGTGTGCAGGAGAAGGGATTGCAGGAGGACTGCATTTTTACCGGGGCGATCCATGACAGGGAAAAGCTGCGGGCCTTTTTCAGCCGGGCCGATTTGTTTTTGTTCCCCTCCGTATTCGATACCAACGGCATTGTGGTCAGGGAGGCGGCAGCCTGCGGCCTGGCCAGCGTGCTGATCGCGGGCAGCTGTGCGGCGGAAGGGATTACGGATGGCCGAAACGGTTATCTGATTGAAGAAAATGCGGAAGCCATGGCAGCCTGTTTAAGAGAACGGGTCAGCGCACCGGAAGCCTGCCATGAGGTGGGAGAGCGGGCTATGGCAGAGATCTATGTGTCCTGGGACGAGGCGGTGAGGCGGGCCTATGACCGGTATCATGTGGTGATGGAGCGCTGTGAAAATGATGGCTGGCTGGAGCAGGAAAGCGACCGGGACGAGCTCTTTTCCGTTATTTCGGACAGCATTGAGCTCTTGAACCGGCTGCGCCAGACCAATGCGGAGCTGAAGGAGGAGATCCGGAACAAGGGGGCGGCTCTCTATGATAAAAGCGCGGCTCTCTACGGAAGGCTCTGGGAGAATCTGGACCGCTTTCTGTGATTTTGGGAGGATTTTATGAGATTGCAGTTTGATTTGTCAAAGGAGTACGGGCTGGTACTGGAGGGAGGAGGAGCCAAGGGGGCGTACCAGATCGGCGCCTGGAAGGCGCTCAGGGAGGAAGGAATTAAGATAAAGGGCCTGTCCGGCGTGTCCGTGGGCGCACTGAACGGAGCGCTGATCTGCATGGACGATCTGGATAAGGCCAACGAGATATGGGAGAACATCTCTTATTCTCAGGTTCTCGATGTGGATGACGAGAGAATGGACTCCATTATCCGGGGAGATCTGAAAAACATCAATCTGAACGAAGTGATAGGGGAGGGCCTGCGTGTGATCCGGGAGAGAGGGCTGGATGTGACGCCTTTGAAAAATCTGATCGCCAGGGTTTGCGATGAGGATGCGATCCGCCGTTCTCCTATGGATTTCTATATCGTGACCTACTCTCTGTCGGATCATCAGCTGATAGATGTGAACGCGAAGGATGTGCCAAAGGGGCTGATTGCGGACATGCTCTTAGCCAGCGCCTACCTGCCGGCCTTTAAAAGAGAACCGCTGCACGGCAAACGCTATATTGACGGCGGCGTGCAGGACAGAGTGCCTTTGGATTCCCTCATCAACAGAGGGTATCAGAATATTATCGTGCTGCGCATCCACGGTTTTGGCGTGGAAAAGCGTATCCGGATACCGGAAGAGGTCCGTGTGACCGATATCGCGCCCAGGCAGAATTTGGGGGGCATTCTGGAGTTTGACAGCGCCCGCAGCCGCCGGAATATGAAGCTGGGCTATTATGACGCCAAGCGTATGCTGTATGGACTGACGGGAGACGAGTTTTATCTGGACATGGAACTGACGGAGGAGGAGTCCTGTGGCCGTCTGCAAAAAATGGCGCTTCGCCATGTGGAGGCGGAGGCTCAGAGGGAGAAGGCCGCGGAGCGGGAAAATGGGCCGGGGCGGGTCTTAGGCGGCCGCCGCCTGGACCGCATAAGCAGGCTTCGTTACATTAATGAAGAGCTTTTTCCGGAGACGGGACGCCGTCTGCTAAAGGGCAGGAGCTGGAGCTACCGGGAGCTGTACACCGCCGTTGTGGAGAGAACGGCTATCGAACTGCGGATATCGCGCTATGCCGTGTATACGGAGGAAGAGATTCTTACGCGGATCCGGGAAAAGCTGAGAGCTTACAAAGAATCCGGAAAAGAACTTCCGGATTATGCGGACTTTTTTGAATAAGTGCTTGCATTTTATGGGGACTGGTCTTACAATAACAGGGCAGATGCAAAAGCAGGAGGGGTTTGGCCGTGAAATACAGATTTGAGATAGAGGAATTTACAGCAAAGAAAAAGTTGCCCCGGGACGAGAGGTATGATATCACGCAGTATATCACCTCCCGTGAGATCGAGGCGGAGGATCCCAGGAGAGCGTTTCGGTGCCTGGCAGTCATGACCAACGGGCGCCTGTCCCGGGACAGTAACGGGGAGCAGGCGGTGATTACTCTGCCGGATTATGGAAACTGTCAGCTGATTTTGCGGGCTGTGGGGGCATAACCGGGAACGGCGGATTTTTTTTAAAAAAGGTATTGAAATTTTTTGGCAGCGATGGTATACTGTCATTGTTGCGCGGGAGTGCTGGAATTGGCAGACAGGCAAGACTAAGGATCTTGTGGGTGTATGCTCGTGTGGGTTCAAGTCCCATCTCCCGCAGTGCTCAGAGGATGAGGGAACCCTGAATCGGTCAGGGTTCCTTTTTTTATTCGGTCATCAGCCCGGAGCATACGAACAGAAAGGAAACAGATTATGGATACATATCTTTCTCATGAGGCATCGTTTCGCAGGATTTTGGTACAGGCGTCCCGCAGCTACGAGATTATCGTGGGCCGGGATCTGCTGAAGGATTGCGGACATTGGATTCGACAGATCGCATCGCCCTGCGTGGCAGTCATCGTCGCCGACGATACGGTGGATGGCCTGTACGGCGACAGGGTGGCGGCTTCTGTGGAAAAGGAGGGGATCCGCGCCCTTCGCTACAGATTTCCCCACGGAGAAGAATCCAAGAATCCGGACCGGCTCTTTGAGCTGTTGGAATTCATGGCGGAGCGCTCTGTGACGCGCACGGATCTCATCATCGCGCTGGGAGGAGGCGTCACAGGGGATCTGACCGGCTTTGCCGCTTCGGTCTATCTGCGGGGGACGCCGTTTATCCAGATTCCCACCACGCTGCTGGCGGCAGTGGATTCCTCCGTGGGAGGCAAGACCGCGGTAAATCTGAAGGCCGGCAAAAACCTGGCAGGAACCTTTAATCAGCCGCACCTGGTGCTCTGCGACACCGATACGCTTAAGACGCTGCCGGAGCAGGAATTTGCCTGCGGGATGGCGGAAGTAATCAAATACGGCGTCCTGTCAGATCCGGCCCTGTTCAGGCTGCTGGAGCAGGAGGATGCCAGGGATCATCTGGATTCGATTATCTGCCGCTGCGTATCCATCAAAAAGGACCTGGTCATGGAGGATGAATTTGATACCGGCTTACGCCAGCTTCTGAATCTGGGACATACCCTGGCCCATGCCATCGAAAAATACAGCGGCTTTTGCATCAGCCACGGTCAGGCCGTGGCCATGGGGCTGGCGGCCGTGGCGCGCTGCGCCTGGGCGTCAGGGCTGGCGAAAGAAGACTGCTCCGGCCGCATAGAGGCGGTGCTTGGAAAGTACGGCCTTCCCGTGCGCTGCGACTATCCGGTGGACAGGCTGTGCCAGGCCATTCTGAAGGATAAGAAACGTTCCGGAGGAACGATCAACCTGGTGATCCCCCAGAGGATCGGCGACACCTGCCTTCACAGGATAGAGGTGGAGAGACTGGTGGAGTTTTATTCGAGCGATGTGAGAAAAGAAGAAAAAGATTCCAAAAAGGGATTGACAAAATAAACTTTTATTTATATAATACAAACATAAGTTTAAAAAGTTGCGAAGGAGGAGAGGATGACAGAGAGAGAACGGCAGATTCTTGGCTGGATTCAGGAAAATCCCATGATTTCGCAGCAGGAGCTGGCCGATAAGGCCGGTATCGCCAGATCGTCGGCGGCAGTCCATATTTCAAACCTGATGAAAAAGGGCGTCATTCTCGGAAAAGGGTATATTATCCGGGAGGAGGACGATATTATTGTCATTGGGGGCGTAAATATGGATATCTGCGGTACTCCCACGAATCCGCTGGTAAAAGAAGATTCCAATCCGGGTCATGTGACCATGTCTTTAGGAGGCGTGGGGCGTAATATCGCGCATAACCTGAGACTTCTGGAACAGCCGGTGAGGCTTATCACCGCTTTTGGCGATGATATGAACGCCTCGAAGCTGCAAGAGAGCTGTCTGGATCTGGGGATTGACATCAGCGATTCTCTGGAGGTGGCCGGCGCCTCCACGTCATGCTATCTGTTTATCACGGATGAAAATGGCGAGATGCGTCTGGCCGTGTCGGATATGGATATCTATGCCCATATGACGCCGGAGTTTATGGCCGGGAAGCTGGATCTGATCAACCGGGCCGGGCTGTGCGTCATAGATACCAATATTCCGAAGGAAACCATAGAGTTTCTGGCGGAGCGCGTCACTGTGCCCCTGTTTGCGGATCCGGTGTCCACCACAAAGATGCACAAGCTGCAAAAGGTACTGGGACGGATTCACACCTTTAAGCCCAACCGTCTGGAGGCTGAGCTTCTGACGGGGATTCATATCACCGATGAAAGCTCGCTGAAGCTGGCGGCAGGGCTGCTCTTAAACACGGGGATGAAGCGGGTCTTCATTTCTCTGGGAGCCGACGGCGTGTTCTGCGCGGAAAGAGGACATAATGTGCTGATTCCGGCATTTCCCGCCGCGGTACGCAATACCACCGGCGGCGGCGACTGCTTCATGGCAGGATTGGCTTACGCCTGTAAGAAAGGGATGGATCTGGAAGAGTCGGCCCGGCTGGCCCTGGCAGCGGGAGCGATCTGTGCCGAGGGCGAACATACGATCAATGAGGAGCTGTCTGAGCGGGAGCTTTTTGACCGCGCAGGGATGCATTTCCCCGGCGATGAGCCGGAGGAGGACTGGAGCATGGAGTGACGTGCTCCGCAGAAGAGATGATAAGGAGGACAAACAAATGGAACAGTACAACAAATATCTGGATGTGGCGCCTGAGGTAGCCGAGGCCCTGGCTGAGGGCAGGCCGGTGGTGGCGCTGGAGTCCACGATCATATCCCACGGAATGCCCTATCCCCAGAATGTGGAGACTGCTCTGGCTGTAGAGCAGATTGTACGGGACGCAGGAGCCGTACCGGCCACGATCGCCATCCTGGGAGGACGTCTGAAGGTGGGAATTTCCAGAGACGAGATTGATTATCTCGGCAAAAAGGGCCTTGACGTCATTAAGGCCAGCCGCCGGGATGTGCCGGTGCTGGTGGCGAAGAAGGAGGACGGCGCCACCACAGTGGCGACCACCATGCTGATTGCGGCTCTGGCTGGAGTAAAGGTATTTGCCACCGGCGGTATCGGCGGCGTACACCGGGGCGCTGAGACGACGATGGACATCTCGGCGGATCTGGAGGAGCTGGCCATGACCCCTGTGATGGTGGTATGCGCCGGAGCCAAGGCGATCTTAGATCTGGGCCTGACCCTGGAGTATCTGGAGACGAAGGGAGTGACGGTCATCGGCTATCAGACGGAGGAACTTCCGGCGTTCTATACGAGAAAGAGCGGCTTTTCGGTGGATTACCGTCTGGACACTCCGGCGGAGATCGCGGCGGCCTGGAATGCCAAGCTGGACCTGGGCCTGCAGGGCGGTATGCTGGTGACGAATCCCATTCCGGAAGAGTATTCCATGGACCACGACTACATTAATAAGTGCATCGACGAGGCCATCGAGGATATGAAGGCGGAGGGGATCAAAGGAAAGGAGACGACTCCTTATCTCCTGGCTAAGGTAAAGAGCATTACCGGCGGCAGCAGTCTGGATGCCAATATTCATCTGGTGTTTAACAATGCCCGTCTGGCCGCTGAGATTGCCAGTGAAATGACCAGATAATTCTTCTGTCGGACGATGCCGGAGAGCCCGCCGCAGGGAACGGGCCTCCGGTAATGTCCGGATTGCGGCATAGAACAAAACGATCAGAAAAACGTGTCAAAAAAAGTAAAAATAGGTATTGACAAACCGGTCATTTTCGTGTATCATCATACAAGTGTGAGGCAGTTGTGGCGGAATTGGCATACGCGCATGATTCAGGTTCATGTGAGCATTACGCTCGTGAGGGTTCAAGTCCCTCCAACTGCACGAAGGGCGCGAAGCAGAACGCAATCGTTTGAGCTTCGTGCTTTTTTGTTCCGTGGAGAAGCGTTTCGGGCTTTTCGGGGGAGCAAACGGATTTATAAGAGTAAACAAAGAAATGATTTATCTTCTGCGGAGGTATGATCTTTATGACAGTAGCGCTGATTCTGTTTGCATTGACCTATATAGGGCTTCTGGCTCTGCCGGACAAGCGTCATCTGGTGGCTCTGGTCGCGGCGGCCCTGTTTGTCATCCTGGGGATTTTGCCGGTGGGTAAGCTCGTGGAGACCGTGGACTTTAATGTGTTGCTGATGATTGCCGGGACCATGGGGATCGTCTCTCTGTTTATTGATTCTCAGATGCCCATGCGGCTGGCGGACCTGATTCTGAAAAAGACTCCCAATGTGAAATGGGCAGTGGTATTTCTGTCTCTCTTTGCCGGCATCGTATCGGCGTTTATTGATAATGTGGCTACCGTGCTGATGATTGCGCCGGTGGCCATGGCTATCAGCAGGCGCCTTAAGATCAATCCGGTGCCTATGATTATCGCCATTGCCGTATCCTCCAATCTGCAGGGGGCGGCTACCCTGGTGGGAGATACCACCTCCATCCTTCTGGGCGGCTATGCCGGTATGGATTTTATGGACTTCTTTTTCTTTCGGGGGCGGCCGTGCATGTTCTGGGCCGTGGAGCTGGGCGCCGTGCTTTCCTCCCTGTCCCTGCTTTGGATTTTTCGGAAAGAAACCGGCAGTGTGGATGCGGACAGCCTGACGCCGGTCAACGACTATGTGCCATCGGTTCTGTTAGCAGGCGTGGTGGTGCTCCTGATCGGGGCCTCGTTCATTCCCGGGAAACCGGCGGTGACCAACGGTTTGATCTGTATGAGTCTCCTGGTGGCGGGACTGATTTATACGGCTGTGAAGACCAGGGATGGGAAGAAGGTGGCAAAGCCTGTACAGGAGATTGATTTTGCCACGCTGTTTTTACTGCTGGGATTGTTTGTGGTCATCGGCGGCATCAAAGAAGCAGGCGTCATCGATGCCGTGGCCGGAATTTTTGTGGGGATCAGCGGCGATAATCTGTTTCTGGCCTATACGCTGATCGTCTGGGCCAGCGTGGCCTTCTCTGCTTTTATTGACAATATTCCCTATGTGGCGACCATGCTTCCGGTGGTACAGGGGATGGCATCCATGATGGGGGTAGAGCCCTATGTGCTGTATTTCGGCCTTCTGACAGGTGCGACGCTGGGAGGAAATCTGACGCCGGTGGGAGCTTCGGCCAATATCACGGCCATCGGGATTCTGCGCAAAGCCGGTTTTGAAGTGAAAAACCGGGATTTTCTGCGTATCGGCATTCCCTTTACGCTGACGGCTGTGATTGCGGGATACGTGTTTGTGTGGGTGTTCTGGGGAATCGGGTGAAGAAATAAAAAATCGGCAAAAAGAGAAAAAAAGTGATTGACAGATTCCTCCAAAAGTAGTAGACTAATAGAGCACTGAAGAGTGACACGCAGTTGTGGCGGAATTGGCATACGCGCATGATTCAGGTTCATGTGAGCATTACGCTCGTGAGGGTTCAAGTCCCTCCAACTGCACGAAGGAAGGCTCTTTTATCCCTGTCAGGCAGGTGGGCTTCGTCCGGAAAATAGTGTTTTAAAACAATGGGATCAACGTATCAGGAACAGATGTGTCAGATTGTAAGTCTGCCCGCATGTCACTGCCTGGTAGGTTGGTTTTTTTGTTGCCGGAATCGGGAGGATGAAACCATATCAAAATCCCTTTAAAAATTTCCTGAATTATGTTATATTATAAGACAGGTGATAACAGGAGGATGCCATTATGCTTAATTCCCGATATGTGGAAATGACCAATCACGAAAGTGTGATACGGAAGATATTCATGTATGGCAAGGAGCGGGCGGCTCAGATCGGCTATGAGAATGTATTTGACTACAGCCTGGGAAATCCCAGCGTACCGGCTCCGGAGCGTTTTAACGGCGCCATCAGGGATATCCTGAGAACGCAGGACGACATGGCGGTTCACGGGTACAGTCCTGTGCTGGGGATCAGTGAGGCCAGGCAGGCGGTGGCCGCTTCGCTGAACAGAAGATTTGGCATGCACTATGAGGAGAAGCATATTTTCATGACGGCCGGCGCGGCGGGGGCAGTGGCCCATGCTCTGCGGGCCGTGCTGGAAGAGCCGGGAGATGAGATCATTGCCTTTGCGCCCTACTTTTCCGAGTATAAACCATATGCGGAGGGAGCGGGAGGACGTCTGGTGGTGGTGCCTGCGGATACGGACAGCTTTCAGATCCATTTTGATGCCCTTGAGAGGCTGATGGGTCCTAAGGTGAAGGCCGTGTTAGTCAATACGCCCAATAATCCTTCCGGTGTCGTGTACTCGGAAGAGACGCTTTTGCACCTGGCGCAGATTCTACAGGACAAGCAGAGTGAATATGGCCATTCCATCTATCTGATCTCCGACGAACCTTACAGAGAATTGGTGTTTGACGGCGTGAAGGCTCCTTATGTGGCATCCTGCTATGCCAATACCTTCACCTGCTACTCCTTCAGCAAATCCATGTCGGTGCCCGGAGAGAGGATCGGTTATGTGGCCGTGAACCCGGACAGCGAGGACGCCGGCTGTGCCGTGAATGTATTCGGGCAGATTTCCAGGGAGACCGGCCATAACTGTCCCCCGTCTCTGATGCAGCTGGCGGTGGCCCGGTGTATCAGCGATACGTCGGATCTGTCGGTCTATGAGGAGAATAAGACGATACTGTACCGTGAGCTGACGGCCATGGGATTTTCCTGCGTGGAGCCGGGAGGGACCTTTTATATGTTTCCCCGGTCGCTGGAGCCGGATGACAAAGCGTTTTGTGAGAGGGCGAAGAAATACGATCTTTTGCTGGTTCCCGGAGGCGGTTTCGGATGTCCGGGCCATTTTCGGATCGCCTACTGCATCCCGACGGAGAAGGTGATCCGGTCGCTGCCGGCGTTTCGGATGCTGGCAGAAGAATATCTGGGGTAAGAAAGGAGAAGGATATGAAGGAGAGACCGGTTGCGGTCATTGGCCACAGAAATCCGGATACGGATTCGATCTGTTCGGCCATTGTCTATGCCAATTTAAAGCGGATCGTCACGGGGCGTTCTTATGAAGCGCGGTCGGCGGGACATCTGAATGAGGAGACCCGCTATGTGCTGCGGCGTTTTGGGGTGGAAGAGCCCCGCTATCTGGCGACAGTGGAGCCTCTGGTCCGCGATGTGGAGTTACAGCATATCGACGGCGTATCGGAGGAGCTTTCTCTGAAGAATGCCTGGAGCCTGATGAAAGAGGCGAATGTGGTGACGCTGCCGATTTTGAACGAGGGGAAGCTGGACGGACTGATCACCATAGGCGATATCGCGAGATCGTACATGGAGGAGCATGACAGCGACACGGTGGCAGTGGCCAACACGCCTTACCGCAACATTCTGGATACGCTGGACGGCACGCTGGTGGTGGGGGATGCCGGCGCCTATTTTGACAGAGGAAAGGTGGTTATCGCGGCGGCGAATCCCGATGTGATGGAAGAGTACATCGACGAGCACGATATGGTGATTCTGGGTAACCGCTATGAGTCTCAGCTGTGTGCCATTGAGATGAAGGCGGGCTGTATCGTGGTCTGCCTGGGGTCTCCCGTATCCCGCACCATACAGAAGCTGGCCAAGCAGGCAGGCTGCGCCATCATCTGCACTCCCTTTGACACGTATACGGTGGCCAGGCTGATCAATCAGTCGATTCCGGTGCGGTACTTTATGAAAAAAGATAATCTGATCGCTTTTCATATGGATGACTATGTGGAAGATATCCGGGCCATAATGGCGAAGAAGCGCCACCGCAATTTCCCGATTCTCGACAAAAAGGGGAATTATGTGGGAATGATCGGTCGCCGCAACCTCCTGGATATGAAGCCCAGACAGGTGATTATGGTGGACCATAATGAAAAGAACCAGGCCGTGCCGGGGATCATGGCGGCGGAGATTCTGGAGATCATCGATCACCACAGGCTGGGCAGTATCGAGACGATTAACCCGGTATATTTCAGAAATCAGCCTCTTGGCTGCACGGCCACCATCGTCTATCAGATGTACCTGGAAAACCATGTGCAGATCGAGCCGGCTATGGCCGGGCTTCTGTGCAGCGCCATCGTATCGGACACGCTGCTGTTTCGTTCGCCCACCTGCACGCCGGTGGATAAGGAGGCGGCCGGGGCGCTGGCAGAGATCGCAGGAGTGTCTCTGGAGGAGCTGGCAGGCAGCATGTTCGGAGCCGGCAGCAATCTGTCCGGTAAGACGGATGAGGAGATCTTTTATCAGGATTTTAAAAAGTTTAATATACAGAATATTTCGCTGGGAGTCGCTCAGATCAGTTCCATGAACAGAGGGGAGCTGGAGGATCTGAGAGAGAGGATGCTTCCCTATATGGAACGCAACTTTAAGAGCAGCGGACTGGATATTCTTCTGTTTATGCTGACGAATATTGCGGAGGAATCCACAGACCTTCTGTTTCTGGGAGCCGGGGCGAGAGACCTGATTGAGACCGCTTTTGAGGTGGGGACGGGAGAAAACATTGTCTGTCTGCCGGGGGTGGTTTCCCGCAAGAAGCAGATGGTTCCGGCGATTCTGCGGGCAATCCAGAAGTTAGGAGAGGCATAAGCGCGGGAGACGGAATACCAGGATTGCACGGTCGGTCCGGCGTGCAGTTCTGGTATTTTCTGCCGTAAGGATCCGGTTTGAGCGGATGAGGAGGACAAGATGCAATATATAAATCAGCTGCTTATCATTCTGGGAGCTTCGTTTCTGGGGGAGCTTCTGAATCTTTTGCTGCCGTTTCCGGTGCCGGCCAGCGTCTATGGCCTGCTTCTTCTGTTTGCGGCGCTTTTGACAGGGGTGGTGAAGCTGGAAAAGGTGGAGAAGACAGGGACGTTTCTGATTGCGACGATGTCTCTTTACTTTATCGGTCCCAGTGTGAGCCTGATGACAGTGATCGCCGGTTATGTGGACAGTCTTCCAGCCGTTTTGTGTATCTGCTTTGCCAGCACCCTGGCGGTTATGGCGGTGACGGGGCGGGTGGCGGAGCTTCTGATGAAAACGGGGGATCGAAAGCCGGACGACGTGACAGGAAAGGAAGGAGGGGAGAGGAAGCATGAATGAGATGTTGGCAAAATCCAGTTATTTCGGCCTGTTCTTCGGTCTGCTCATGTTCTGGGCAGGCACCAAGATTTCTGCCAGGCTGAAAAACAGCCTGGCAAATCCGCTTCTGATAGCGGCCGGCGCGGTGATTCTGTTTCTGGTGACGTTCCGGGTGGATTATGAGACCTTTAATCAGGGAATCGCTCATCTGACATATTTCCTGACCCCGGCGACAGTGGCGCTGGCGATTCCCATGTACAGGCAGGTATCCCTGCTCCAAAGAAACATGAAAGCGATTCTTCTCAGTATTCTGAGCGGAATCGCGGCCAATGTCCTGTGTATCCTCGGCCTGTGCCTGCTGTTTGGGCTGGATGCGGAATTATACCATTCCCTGCTTCCGAAATCGGTGACGACGGCCATCGCCATCGGAGTCTCCTCGGAGATTGGGGGAGTGCCTTCACTGACCGTGGCGGCTGTGGTAATCACCGGTCTGTTTGGCAGCAGCGTGGCCCGGATCGTCTGCCGTGTCTGCAGGATTAAAAATCCTGTAGCCATTGGTCTTGCCTGTGGAAACTCAGCTCATGCCATCGGTACGGTGGCGGCACTGGAGATCGGGGAGATCGAAGGGGCCATGAGCGGTCTGGCCATGGTGGTGGCCGGTGTGCTGACCGCTGTTCTGGCGCCTTTCGCAGCGGGGCTTTTATGAGCGGGGGTGTGGAGAAGACGGAGACGGTGGGAGCTCTGATTCTGGCGGAAAGCAGTCACCGGCGTCAGGGGGCGGAAGACAGGGATATGTTTGTTCCCATGGCTCATATACTGGGAAGTACGGTGATAAAGCGTCAGATCAGGACCTTGAAGAAGGCCGGGATTACCAGGATTCTGGTGGTGGCCAGACCGGAGCATGTGATTCTGGAGCGTCATCTGGCGCATCTGGCTGTGGGCCTGTGCTTCTGCGGGGAGGAGCCGGTCCGGCAGGGGTTTTGCAGGCTGTCGGAGTGCAGTCAGGTGATACTGGTGCCGGGAGACCTGCCTTTCTTTCAGCCGGAGACGCTGGACCTTCTGCTGGAGGCAGAGGGAGAAATCAAGATACCGTTTCTGGACGGACAGAGAGGCGGTCTGGCCGTGCTGGATACAGAGGGCTGGAAAGCTCTGCCGGAAGACAAGAGAGAGGACAGGGGGACAGAGACCCTGCGGCTTCCGGCAGAGAGGAAGGAGACCCGGGTTTCGGTACGGGACGAGGGTGTGACGCTTTTTTTGAGGGAGCCGGAGGATATCCGGCGGCTGGAGGAATACGCCAGACGGCAGAAAGAGACGCGGGAGCTGAATTTTCAGATGAAGCTGATGCTGGGAAAACAGGAGGATTTTTTTGGACCGGGCATTGCGGATTTTCTTGTGAGAATCGGGCAGACCGGTTCGATTCTGGCGGCCTGCCAGGAGATGCATATGTCCTACAGCAAGGGCTGGAAGCTGGTGAACAAGGTCGAGGAGGAGCTGGGATTTCCCTTCCTGATCCGCCGAAACGGGGGAAAGGGCGGCGGCTCCTCCACTCTGACGCCGGAGGGAGAAGCTTTTATACGCCGTTATTATGCCTTTTCGCAGGATTTGAACCGGATGGCGGAGAACTTTTTTGAACAGTATTTTGGGGATTTTTTGTGACCGGTTATTTTTTATAAATCTGTTCCAGATACTCCATCCGGCAGGTCATATTTTGCAGCAGCAGATCAAACAGCGTGATGGCTGTCATGGCTTCCACCACCACCACGGCCCGGGGCACGATCAGCGGGTCGTGACGGCCGTGGATGGAGAGCTGTATGGCTTCTCCCTGCCGGCTGACCGTCTCCTGGACGGCGCCGATGGATGGAGTCGGCTTGATGGCAGCCCGCAGAATCAGCCGCGAGCCGTCGCTGATTCCGCCCAGGATTCCGCCGGAATGGTTGGTCTTTTTGGCGATCATCCCTTTCCGGTTTACGAAGGCGTCATTGTTGGTGAGACCGGTGGCGGCAGCGGCGGCAAAGCCGTCGCCGATCTCGACGCCCTTGACGGCGCCGATGGAGAGAATGGCCCGTCCCAGGCAGGCGTCCAGCTTGTCAAATACCGGCTGTCCGAGACCGGCAGGCAGACAGTCGGCCACACATTCGATGATGCCGCCGGCAGAATCTCCCCGGGCCATACATTCGCGCACGAAGGCCTCTGCCCGCAGGGCGGCGTCCGCGTCAGGAAGACAGAAGGGATTGCGGCCGGTCTCGTCGGGATCAAAGACAGCCGGGTCGGCTTTTACGGGACCTATGGCCGAAGCATAGGCCCGGACCGTGACCCCGAGAGAGGCGAGGGCTTTCATGGCCACGGCTCCGGCAGCCACCCGGGCGATGGTTTCCCGGCCGGAGGAGCGTCCTCCGCCCCGGTGATCCCGAAAGCCGTATTTGGCGTCAAAGGTATAGTCGGCATGGCCCGGGCGGTATATGTCATATAATTTGTCATAATCAGAGGAGTGCTGGTCTTCGTTGGGAACCAGAAGAGAGACAGGCGTGCCGGTGGTGCGTCCGTCAAAGACGCCGGACAGAATCGTTACGAGATCCTTTTCCCGGCGTCCGGTGGTATAGGCGCTCTGGCCGGGCCGGCGCCGATTCAGATAGCGCTGGATATCTTCCTCGCATAAAGGCAGTCCGGCCGGACAGCCATCTATGACGGCGCCGATGCCACGGCCGTGGGACTCGCCCCAGGAAGTGACGGTAAACAGGGTTCCGAAGGTAGAACCAGCCATAGGTATATCCTCCATGTCCTTTTCAATATCATGATGTTGGGGGCAGATGCTTCTGGCGTCTGACGCCATTTACAGATATCATAGCACAGATTTCCAGATGGAGCAAGGCGAAAGGGATTGAGCTTTTGACGGGGGCGGTGTATACTGGAGACATGATACGGCTAAAGGGGAGGGGGCTGCCGGCAAATGAAGAAAAGAGAAAGAAACAGAAAAACAGGAACGACATTCCTGTCACTCGGATTGCTTGCGGCGGCTCTGGGACTCCAGATTCTGGCCAGGAAGGTCCCGGGTTTTGCCCAGTTGTATGCCGGGACGGTATACCGCTTTCTGGTGGAGGTCTTTGGAAGAATCTGGTCTTTATTTCCCTTTTCCGTGGCGGAAATAGGGCTTTACGGGCTGGTGCTTTTCTGTGTGGGAGGGACAGTGTTTTTGCTCCGGCAGGCGGCGTCCGGACGCATTGGATGGCGTCCGGCGTTGATGCGGGCCTGCCGGGCGTTCCTGCTCATAGGTTCGGCGCTGTTTTTTTCCTATACGGTGGGGTGCGGAATGAATTACTGCCGGACGGCCTTTTCCGTGGAGGCGGGACTTTCTGCGGCGCCCTCTTCCCGGGAGGATTTGGCGGCGCTGTGCACCTGGCTGGCGGAGATGATTAACGATGCGGCCGGGCAGATTTCACAGGATGAGAACGGGTGCCTGGCGCTGGAGGGCGATATTGCAGAGGAGGCCCGCCGGGCCATGGAGAATTTGGGAGAGGAATATCCGGTTTTGGAGGGATATTATCCCCGGCCGAAGGCGGTGGCCGTTTCACGGATGCTGTCCGTACAGAAGATAGAGGGGATATACTCCCCCTTTACGCTGGAGGCAAACTATAACCGGGAGATGCCGGATGTGGATATACCGGTCACCATGTGTCATGAGCTGTCTCATCTTCGGGGGTTTATGCGGGAAGACGAGGCTAATTTTATTGCCTGGCTGGCCTGCGTGCAATCGGGAGACCCCCGTTTTATCTACAGCGGGGCGATTCTGGCGTACATTCACAGCAGCAATGCCCTTTACCGGGACGGCGGTGAGGAGGAGTACCGGGAGATTTATGACAGTCTGTGCGATATGGCAAAGAGGGATTTGGCGGCGGACAGCGCATTCTGGCGGCAATTCGACGGAAAAGTGGCGGAAGTATCCAGCCAGGTCAACGATGCGTATCTGAAAGCGAATAAACAGGAGGATGGCGTGAAAAGCTATGGACGTATGGTAGATCTTCTGCTTTCGATGTACCGGGAAGGGAGGCCGTGATATGGCAAGAAAGAAGATGCTGTTTCTGTTTAACCCCCATGCGGGCAAATCCCAGATTCGCACAAAGCTCTCCGAGATTATCAATCTGTTTTCGCAGGCGGATTTTGAGATTCAGATCCATGCTACCCAGGAACGGGGAGACGCCACCCGGATCGCGGCATGTCGGGGAGGGCGGGTGGACTATGTGGTGGTAAGCGGAGGAGACGGCACGCTGAATGAGACAGTGGAAGGACTGATGCAGGTGGAACGCCGGCCTGTGATCGGCTATATCCCCACCGGAACCACCAATGATTTTGCCTACACCCATAAGATACCGAAGAACATGCTGACGGCGGCGGAAATCATCGTGTCAGGGGAACCGGCTGCGGTGGACGTGGGGAGGCTCAATGGCCGCCATTTTGTGTATGTGGCCGGTTTTGGCGCTTTCACCGACGTATCCTATAAGACTTCCCAGGAGATGAAAGCGGTGCTGGGTCATCCGGCCTATCTGCTGGAGGGGGTGAAGCGCCTGGCGGAGCTGACGCCGTACCGTATGCAGGTAGAGACGGGAGGAGAGAGCTTTGAGGACGAATTTTTGCTGGGGCTGGTCAGCAATTCAGTCCGCGTGGCGGGGATCAAAGGGCTGCAGGGGAAGAGGGTAAAGACGGACGACGGATTTCACGAGGTGCTCCTGGTGCGCAATCCCAGAAACCCGATGGACCTGCAACAGACGCTTTTGGGGCTTTTACAGCCGGAGTCTTCCTCTCCTCACATTTACCGCGCCAGAGTGAAACAGATCCGTTTTGTCAGCAGGGAACCGGTGGACTGGGTCATCGACGGCGAATATGGCGGCGCGCAGACGGAGGTTATGATCGAAACTATTCCAAAGGCTGTCGAAATCTTGAAGAAAAAATAATATTTTCGCAAAAATCTCTTTACAAAAAGTTGTCCGGTGAGTATAATGTTAATTTGACAGATTGTGTCTCCTACAAAAGGCCATATCGTTCTGACCAAAAGAAAGGGAGCTTTATTGGTGGAAAAAGAAAAATTTTTAGAGAATTTACAAAAGCTGGTGACACTGGGAAAGAGCAAGAAGTCTGCTCTGGACAGCAATGACATCAATGAGGTGTTCGCCGGTGCAAACCTGTCGGTGGAGGATCTGGATAATGTCTATCGTTATTTGGAGGGACAGGGGATCGACGTGCTCCGTGTGATGGACGATGACTTCTCCCTGCTGGAGGATACGCTGGTACTGGATCCCGACGGGGAAGATTTTCTGGACGATGTCAAGGAAGAGGAGGATATCGACCTGGACGCCATCGGTCTTCTGGAGGGCATTGGCACAGAGGATCCCGTACGCATGTATCTGAAAGAAATCGGTACGGTTCCTCTGCTGACAGCAGATGAAGAGCTGGAATTAGCGAAGAAAAAGGCAGATGGCGACCAGGATGCGAAGGAGAGGCTCATCGAGGCTAACCTGCGTCTGGTGGTCAGTATTGCCAAACGCTATACCGGCCGGGGTATGAGTTTTCTGGATCTGGTGCAGGAGGGAAACCTGGGCCTGATTAAGGGTGTGGAGAAATTCGACTACACCAAAGGATATAAGCTGAGCACATATGCCACTTGGTGGATTCGCCAGTCTGTGACGAGAGCGCTGGCCGATCAGGCGCGGACGATCCGTGTGCCGGTACATATGGTAGAGACGATCAATAAAATGTCGAAAATGCAGCGCAAGCTTACACTGGAGTTAGGCTATGAGCCTTCTGTGGCGGAGCTGTCCGCAGCGCTTGAGATGCCGGAGGAGAAGGTCATGGAGATCATGCAGATCGCCAGGGAGCCGGCTTCTCTGGAGACTCCTATCGGCGAGGAAGACGATTCAAATCTGGGAGATTTCGTGGCGGACAACAATGCGGTGACGCCGGAGGGAAACGTGGAGTCCGTGATGCTCAGGGAGCATATCGACGCGCTTTTGGAGGATTTAAAGGACAGGGAGCGTCAGGTTATTGTGCTGCGCTTTGGCCTGGAGGACGGCCATCCCCGCACGCTGGAGGAGGTAGGCAAGGAGTTTAATGTGACCCGTGAGCGGATTCGCCAGATCGAGGCCAAGGCTCTGCGCAAGCTGCGCAATCCGGTGCGGAGTAAGAGAATACGGGATTTTCTTCAGTAGACCGGTTGGCCGCGGAGAAAAGCAGCCGGACTAACAGCATAGTAAAAGCCGTCGCAGGAGACGAAGTGAGCCTGCGGCGGCTTTTTTGATTGACGGCCTCAGGATCTTATGATAAAATGTAACTATCTCACAAAGCGGAAAAGTAGCCTGGGAAACTGCTTTTTGTGCATTGGTGCAAAGATACGAACGGTTTCTGCGGTCAGGGCGGCAGTGGGATCGGAGCTGTCCCGGGGCAGATACCGTCAGATTACAAAAGGGAAAAGGAGAGAGTACAGGAGGAGAAAGGGTTGACATTAGAAAAAAATATCCCAGGCGGGCAAAAAGGCCAGGCTTCGCAGGGGATTATCCGGAGAAGGAAGCAGATAAAGCCCTATCTTTATCTGGTCCCTATTATTTTATTCGCTATTACATTCATCTACTATCCGTTTTTTAAGACATTTCTTTACAGCTTTTGTGTGGTAAACGCCAGAGGGCAGATTACGGGGTTCGCCGGACTGGAGAATTTCAAATATCTGTTCGGGCATCGCAATTTCAAGACGGCGCTGGGAAATACGCTGAAACTGACAGCGATGTTTGTCCCTTTAAACCTCTGCTTTTCTTTGGGCTGCGCACTGTTAGCCAACAAAAAGCGCAGGCTGAGCGGCGTCTACGAGACCATGTTTACGCTGCCCATGGCCATTCCCATGTCGGCGGTAGCCATGATTTTCAAGATTCTTCTCAATCCCACCGTAGGCTATGTGAACTATTTTCTGGGAATTCAGATGGGCTGGTTTGACGACAAACGATACGCTCTCTATGGAATTCTGCTGGTCTGCCTGTGGATGGGGCTTGCCTTTGATTTCCTGCTGTTTCTGTCTGCCCTGCGGGGGATACCGGATCAGCTTCTGGAATCGGCTTCTCTGGACGGAGCCGGGTTTTTCTCCAAACTGTTTCATATCCAGCTCCCGCTCGTCATGCCTACCGTGCTCTATGTGGTGTGTACGAATCTGGTGCTGTCCATGATGACGTCGGGGCCTGTCATGATTATCACGGAAGGAGGTCCGTCCCGTTCCACCACGACGCTGATCTATATGATGTTCACCTCCGGCTACCAGTCCTCGGATTACAGTCTGGCAGCCTGTATCAGTATCGTTACCTTCTTGCTGACCTTCGGCATGACGGCGCTGGCCTTTGTGTTTGACAGCAAGAAGACCCATTATGATTAGGAGGTGGCTTCATGCCGGCTAAAAAGAAACAGTATACGATCGATATGGCCGTGACCGTTGTGTCGCTGGCTTTGGGGTGTGTCATAGTATTTCCTGTGGTTTACTGTATCCTGGGGGCATTTAAGACCAGGGTGGAATTCGGCAGCTATCCGCCCACCTTTTTTCCGGAAAGTTTTGCAAACCTGGACAATTTTCAGGAGGCGCTTGATAAGACGCCGCTTCTCAGATTCATGCTCAATTCCCTGATTGTGGCTCTCATGGGCACGACGGTCAGGATGGCCTTTTCCATACTGGCCGCCTATGCCTTCGCCTTTCTGGAGTTTAAGGGGAAGAATTTTCTGTTTTTCTTCATACTGGCCACGATGATGCTGCCGGGGGATACGCTGACCATCACGAACTATCTGACCGTCTCAAAGATGAATCTGCTGGATACCTATCTGGGAATGTGTATCACATCCTTTGTGGGGGCGTCGCAGATGTTTATGCTGCGGCAGAACTTCCGCACGATTCCCAGGGCGTTGCGGGACGCTTCGTTTCTGGACGGGTGCGGGGACCTGCGTTTTCTGTGGTCGGTGGTGCTGCCCATGGCAAAGCCGGTGATTCTGACTTTGAGCGTGCAGTCCTTCATTAATCTGTGGAATGCGTATCTCTGGCCGCTGCTTGTTACGAATAAAGAGCAGATGCGGACAGTACAGGTGGGTATCACCATGCTGACCTCCGCCGCCAGCACCAATTATCACCTGATTCTGGCGGCAGTGACGCTGACATTGATCCCGTCCTTTATCATGTTTGTGATTTTGAGAAGAAATATCGTAAAGGGAATGACCGCCGGCGCGTTAGTCGGTTAGGCATATGTTACAACCGGGGACGAAAGATTTTTCTCCGGTGCACATTTATTTTATGTATAGAAAAAGGAGGTTGTATGATGAGACGAAGACTACTGGCCTGGATTCTGGCGGCAGCCATGGTGCTGCTGGCGGGCTGTGGAGGCGGTGGAGATGAAACCACGAAGGCTCCCGGTGCGGATCAGGAGACCACGGCGGCTCAGAGCGGTACGGAAACTACCGCGGCGGCAGCCGGGCAGACAGACAGAGGCCCTCAGAAGATTGTGGTATGGCATTCGATGACAGATGACGCCGGGATTCTGATGGATCAGTTCGTAAAGGATTTTAATGAGGGTCCCGGTAAGGATCTGCAGATCGAGGTGGAAGCGGTATTTCAGGGCTCCTACTCTGACAGCAGTACCAAGCTGCGCACAATTTTACAGAACGAGCAGTACGATCAGCTGCCGGATGTGATCCAGATCGACGCCACCGGTATCGTGGATTATAAGAACTGCGAGTATGCCTTCACGGTGGACGATGCGCTGAAGTCTGACGCGGGCTATGACATGGGACAGTTCATGAACGCTCCGCTGAAGGCGTGGAATTTCGGCAACATTCAGTACGGAATGCCGTTCCCGGCCTCCACCACGGTGATGTATTATAATAAGACGGTTCTGGACAACGCCCAGGTAATGGAGGCGCCCACCACCTTTGAGGAGATCACGGCGGCGGCGGCGCAGCTTCCGGCCACCAATGCGGACGGCGTGGAGCTGATCGCCTATGCGCAGATCCCCAATACGCCTACGCTGGCCAACTGGATCGGTCAGCTTCCCGGCGCAGGGGCCGAGGCTTCCTATGTGGTCAATAACCGAAACGGAAGAGACGGCAACGCCACGGAGTTAGTGTGCGATAAGGACGGAACACTGGAAGAGTTTCTGACGCAGTGGAAGAGTATGTATGACGCCGGCGCCGTGAAAAACCTGGGAAGCGGACTGTCCGATATGTTCTTTGCGGGACAGATGGTGTTTTTCACGACCTCGACATCGAACCTCAACACGCTTCTTACGACCATCGACGGCCGTTTTGAGCTGGGGTGCAGCTTCTATCCCAGGATCAACGCAAGCGCCAACTATGGCGCTACGATCTCCGGCGCGTCTCTTTGCATGTTTAATACCGGCGACGATGCCAAAGCCAGCGCCGCATGGGATTTTGTGAAGTATCTGTGTTCGGCAGAGGTGCAGGCAAAGCTTTCCATGGGTACAGGCTACTTTGCCGTCAATAACGGCGCCATGGATCTTCCGGAATACCAGCAGTTTCTGGAGGATTACCCGCAGTATTCGGTAGGCATAGAGCAGGTGGAGAAAACCAGTGAGGATATGGCCGGCGTCACGGTGGGTCCCAGCCGCGATTTCTATCTGACGATTCAGGATATGATCACGATGATGCTGGAGGACAACATGAGCGTGGAGGATACGCTGGAGGAGATGAGCGGCGCGCTCAATGACCTTCTGGATCAGTATAACCGCAGCAATCAGTAACCGGAAGAACTACGGATGTACAGCAGATTAGATGAAAAAGAGAGGATAATACGATGGAGCTTTCGACGTCAACCAATATTGCGGCATTTTGCCCGAACGGGGAAAAGAATCCCATGGCCTACAGCATCGAATTATGTGCGCAGGCCGGTTACCGGGTTCTGGATTTAAATTTCTGCGAAGCCATGAATCCCCGTTCACGGATGCGGGATGACGACTGGAAAAGCTATGTGGATGAGATCGGTGAGCTGGGGGCCAGGCTGGGAGTCCGGTACACCCAGTCCCACCTGCCGTATTACGACATCTTTGGAACCGCTGATCCGGACCGGATCCGAACGATGGAGGAGCTGATCCGGCGCTCCATCGTCGCTTCCGGTATGCTGGGAGTCAGATGGACCGTCACCCATCCGGGGACGGTCTATGAGGCGGGGCAGGATATGGAGATTTCTCTTCGCAGAAACCTGGAGTATTATGCGCCCCATGTGGAGACAGCGGCAAAAGCAGGGATCGGAATCGCGCTGGAGAATGATTTTGAGTACAAAACCAGGCCGTATCAGAGGATTTTCTGCTCGTCCGTAGGGGAATTGTGCGATTTGTGCGATGCTTTTCACTCAGAGCATGTGGGAGTCTGCTATGATTTCGGCCATGCCAATCTGACGGGAGGCTTTCACCGGCAGAATCTCAACCGGATCGGACACAGGCTGAAGGCGGTCCATGTCCAGGATAATCATGGGATGAGCGACGAGCATCTGATGCCGTTTTTTGGCAATACGGACTGGGCGGAGGCCATGGCCGGACTGGCGGATATCGGTTATTGTGGTGAGCTGACCTATGAAATTCAGGAGTTTGGACGGTATGTCCCCAATGATTTAAAGCGTCATGTGGTGGACCTGTCCGTGGTCATTGGAAAGCATTTGATCGCGCTGTATGAGAAGGCGCAGGAAGAAAAGGAGCACTAGAGATGAAACGACGTATGAACAATATCTTCTGCCGGGACGGGCGTTCCTTTGTCCTGGCGATGGATCACGCGGCGATGATGAAATCGCCGGATTTAAAGGAGCCAGGACGGATCATCCGGGAAGGAGCGGCAGGAGGTGTGGATGCCTTCCTGACGACCATGGGGATTTTAAAGAACTTTTCCACGGATTTCGGCCGTGCCGGTGTGATCCTGCGGGCCGACGGAGGGATATCGGCTCTGAAAAAACAGATGGATCCTCTGAAGCGGCTGTACACGGCAGAGGATGCGGTGTGTGCCGGCGCGGATGCCATGCTCTGCATGGGATATCCGGGATCAGAACAAAACGAACATACCCTGAAATATCTGGCGCGTCTGGCGGCAGATTGTGACAGATGGGGGATTCCCCTGGGAGCGGAGATGCTGCCCTACGGCTTTGAGAAGGTGGAGGATTCCCGTTCCGTGGAGAACATGAACTTTGCCTGCCGCCAGGGAGCGGAGCTGGGGGCAGATTTCATCAAGGCGGAATATGTGGGTGGAGAGCAGTTTGAGCAGGTGACAAAGAACTGCTATGTGCCGGTCCTTGTTCTGGGAGGCAGTAAGGCCAAGTCGGACGAAGAGCTGCTGACTATGGTGCGGGAAGCCATGGATGCCGGAGCTGCCGGTGTGATCATGGGACGGAATATATACCGCAGAGAGAATATCGGAGGAATCTGTGAGGCGATCTCTGCTGTGATTCATGATGGAGCCACGGTGGAAGAGGCGATGAAGTGCACAGGAAAGGAGTGAGGACAATGGCAATCAGGATACAGGCGGCTGCCGTGACGGCCCAAAGAAAGGTGGAGATCCTGCCGTTAGAGACGTCGGAGCTTCGGTATGGCGAGGCCTTAGTCCGGGTGCGGGCGGTGGCGCTGTGCACGCTGGAGCAGAGGGTGTTTTCCGGCGTGATGAAACTGCCTCTGCCTTTTCTGGGCGGCCATGAAGTGACCGGAGACATCGCGGCTCTGGGGCCTGGGGCCAATCCGAAGATGTGGCAGGAGGGAAACCGGGTGACGGTGCGTCTCCTTTACAGCTGCGGGGAATGCTATTACTGCCGGACCGGTCATACCAATATGTGTACTCAGGCGCAGCGCAAACCGGTGCGGGAGGGGATGCTTCCGGGGCCGGGAGGCCTGTGCGACTATATCGTAGTGCAGACGAAGGATCTCTATCGGATACCGGATGAGCTGAGCTATGAGGAGGCGGCGCTGACCGAGCCGCTGGCCTGCTGTGTACACAGTGTGGAGAGAGTGGATATCCAGTTTGGCGAGAGCGTGGTGGTGATCGGCGGCGGGATCATGGGAATGAACCATATCATGCTGGCTAAAAGGCGGGGCGCCAGGGTGATTTTATCTGAGATGGATGAGGACAGGAGAAAGCTGGCTCTGGATCTGGGGGCGGATATTGTGATAGATCCGTCCGGGGAAGATCCGGTGGAAAAAGTAAAAAAACTCACAGAGGGACGAGGAGCAGATATCGTATTTAACACGACAGCGATCGGGGCGGTCGTACCGCAAGCCATAGAAATGTGCGGCAAAGCCGGACGCATGGTGCAGTACAGCTCCATGCATCCGGATGCACCTGTACAGGTGAGTCCGCACATGCTTCATAATTCTGAAAAAATTCTGACAGGATCTGTCAGTCCCACGGAACAGGATTTCTTCAAGGCCAGTCGAATGATATCCTGCCGGGTCATCAGTATGAAGCGTTTGATCGCGAAGACGTATCCTTTTGCAGAGGTCCAGAACGCGTTTGAACATGCCTGTGAACCGGGTACGTATCGCATTGTCGTGACAGCGGGATAACTGTCACAAGAGATTGGGAAAATAAAGGGTTATATCCAGAAAATATGTCGCCGCAGGGCGGCATATTTTTCTGTCTTTGGTAAAAAAACACCCGTACCATCCGGCACGGGGCGAAAGCTTAGGACTCCTTCTCCTATCCAGACTGTACTGTCGGTTTTGGAATTACACCAAATCAACCGCTTCTGCGGCTCGCGGACTATTACCGCCGGTAGGGAATCACACCCTGCCCCGAAAGATATCTTGTATAATTAAAAGTATAGGGGATTATGGTGATTTTGTCAATGGGTTTTTAACACAAAATTACGATTTTGCGAGGCGTGGTTTGGGGTGGAATGCTGCGAGTCGTATTGCTGTAGTAGACAAACAGCGTATGACCGGCCACCGGACAGTCGAAGGCCTGCCCATTGACAGTGGAGATCGTGGTGGACGGGGCGATATTGAGCTTAAGCGTCTGATTGGCGGAGACCAGATCCCGGTTAAAGTATCCCAGATAGCCCTGTTCCCCGGGGCGGAGGACAGCGATCAGCTGTGCCTGATACTGCGGCGGATAGATCAGGGGGACAGGCAGACTGGTATCGTAGTAAGCTATGATGCGCATACCGGTGCGAAGACGGACATTGCCTAAGACGAGGGTCTCAGGAGACAGGATAAAGATGGTCTGCCCGTCCTGAGAGGCCAGTGAAAGCTGTTGGCTGCAGCAGTTTCCCTGCTGATGGCGGATATTGATGACGGCGCCCGATACAGGCGCCAGGGATTGATAATTCATGGTAGAATTCCTTTTTCTTTTAGAATATGCGCAGGAGACACCGGCAGGAACCAAAGAGGGATAGAAAATGTATTGAAGAATAGAAAAAATGAGAAAAGTATGGTAAAATACCAGAGGCGGCAAACGGATTTATTTGTATAAACAGGGGGATTTGGGTATGGCAGTTACTTCTCTCATGAGCATTTTATCGAAGAGCTGAGAGGATACGGCAGCCGGCAGTTTGATGCGGACCGCATCCTGATCCCGCCCATGACAAAGGCAGAATTAGAAAAGCCGGCCGGAAAGACGTGTTAAGAAGAAAAAATAAATGGAACAGGGAAAGTACACATTATGAGAAAGAATCACGGAACAGGAAAACGGCTGCGCCTGATCCCTCTTATACTGGGAGGATACGGGGCATTTCTCGGCTTTGGCCTGATGGTTGTGGGCCTTGCTGAAATAAAGGAAGGGATTGGAATAACCCGGCTTCTGATCGGATTTGGTATGGCGGGTTTTGGCTTGCTGGGAATCTGGGACGGGGTGCGTGATCTGGTCAGACCGGATAAAAAGCCGGAGCAGGCGCCGGCCAGGCAGTTTATTCTGACCGATACATCCGGAAACAGAAGTTCCCTGGTCACACCTGAACTTTTGCGCGGGCAGATGGACATTCTTACAGAAAGTGAGGAGTATAAAAGCTTTTACCTTCAGATTCTGCCGCCGCTTCCTGTCAAAGAGTACGGCGTGTTAAAGCAGATCATCTGCGTGTATCAGGCGCATCTCATTCTGGCGGCGTTTTTTGAAATGCCAAAGGACGGATACCGGATATATCAGAAAAGCACAGAGCCGGACATGGCGGAGGAATGGCTGAAACAGCTGCTGGCAGGCAGCCCTGATTTTTCCCAATGGGAAAACGTGAAAACAAATCCCCGGCAGGAAGGGGAGGAACCTTTCTGGCCACAGCTTCTGACCGGTCAGAAAGGACAAACGGCCCATTGGCATCAGCTTCTGGTGATTTTTGGAGAAAGCTGGCATGATGAACATAAATTTTTTTCGGTCAGGGATGTGGAGCTGGCCATTGAGGGAATCCATGAGGGAAAATACCGGAAGGTGGTTCTGGAGTGGGGGACGCAGGCGTTTGATCTGTTCCCCGGCGTTCAGAACGAACTGCTGGCTGTCTGGTGTACCGATAACACAGGGAGAGGGGATCCCCGCTTTCTGGCGAGAGAAGGAACCATGACACAGGTGAAATTCTGGCTGGTCAAATATCTGCATCAAGGCTTCCTTGAAGAAATGAGCGGCTGGGCGGACATCACCGCCCAGATTGAAAAAGAAAAGAGGAGGAGAGAAAAGAAACATGGGAAAGTTTTTTAATGATGTGGTGGATCAGGCTATTGAGGATCTCTATTATTGCTGTGATAACGAAAGGGCAGAAGCGGCAGCGGACGCCTTGTTTCTTGCGGCAAAGAACGGTGATGGGGATGCCTGCTATTTCCTCTCCCGCTGTTTTTCCGGTTCCTGCTATAGCTGGGAATACCACCCGTTTGAAGAAAACGAAGCGGCAGCCTATGCCATGCTCCATAAAGGAATTTCCCTGGGCAGCGCGGCGGCGGTTCTGGGAGCGCTCCGTATGGATATGCTGACCCCGGAGTTACGGGAGATCATGCCCTTTGAGAATGTCAAAGAAGCGTGGGATATTATTTATCAGAAAGCAGAGGAAGGCTGCCTGTTTTGCCAGTATATGATTGGAAATACTTATTATTTTTTGGATATCATTGAGATTGAGGACAGGAAGGAGAGTGAGTTTGAAAATCGGGAAGCATGGGATAACTGGCGGCGAGAGCAGATGGAACGGAGTATTCCATGGTTTGAGCAGGCTTTTTCAGGCGGTATGGGACTGGCAGGCCGGAACTATCGGAATTATTACGGAGAGGGAAGAGGAGAACTGATACCGCCGGATTATGAGAAAAAGATGGCGGTGCTTCGTCAGGGCGCAGAGCTGGGATATCCGGAGTGGATGTATAATTATGCATTTGAACTCTTTTATCATCAGGATAAGCCAAAGGAAGCCCTTCCCTGGGCGCTTCAGGCAGCAAAAGCAGGACATCTGTTTGGCTGGCACATCGTGGGGGATATCTATTGGGAGGCCAAAATTGTGGAGCGGAATCTCTCGTATGCTCTTGAATGCTATGAAAAAACGGCCGGTTATGGTAATGACCCCTATGGCTGCCGCAAAGCCGGAGAGATGTATTTCCGGGGACTGGGTGCAGCTCAGGATTACGCCCGTGCGGTGCAGTATCTGGAACAGAAGGATGAACGGGAAGGCGACGATATGCTGGGCGTATGTTATCTTTTGGGATATGGCTGTCAGCAGGACGTGGCCCGGGGCAGAATCTTACTGGAGAGAAGCCGCGATACGATATGGAAGTATTATGGCCTTGGAATGATGTATGCCGAGGGACTGGGGGTACGGGAGGATATTGAAAAGGGTGTGCAATACCTGAAAGCGACGAATAATTACGGGCCGGCAATGGAGGCACTGAAACATTATAAGAAAAGTCTGTTTGGTGTCTGGCGGCGGAGATAAGATCATGTTGAAACAGGAGGAATAACGAATGTCAATGATAGGGGAATTTGGAATATGTCCGAAAAGCAATTATGAAGAGCTGGAAAGCCTGATAAAAAATGATAAGCTTACGGAAGCGGATGCTTTAATAAAAGAGATTCTTAGCGAAATAAAAATTTCGGCAGCAAAATTGGAAAATGACAAGTGTTCCGGCGAGGTGTTTATTGCGCTATTTCACTATCTTGAAACAGCTTGTGGAATAGATGTCCGGCACAATTTAGAGAGTTTTGGTAAAGAATGGCGTGATATAACGGGCGATTTTGATGTAATTGTGTTCTGCGAAAAAGAACGGATTTTATCGGCAGAGGACAGGGTTGACTGCGATGAACTTTCGCAGTTTATCAACGACTTTTTTCAGATTGATTATGAAAATGCAGGACAAACCGCTTGTGACGTTTTATTTCATAACCTTAAAAACATGGGAACGGATAATGTTTTAATCTGGCACTTATTTTAAACTTCTATTTGTCTAAGGTGACAGAGGATACCAGCTGCACCATATCCGGACGGAAAGCAAAGAACAGGATGGATATAGCCAGACGTATGGGAAGAACTGAAAGATAAGCAAAGATCAGATGTGGAAAGAAGGCGGAATATATGAATCGGATGAATTATCAGAGAGCGCTGGATCAGATCATCGGCCATCTGAATGAAGAGAAGAGGCGGCCCACACTTCTGCTGCACAGCTGCTGTGCTCCCTGTAGCAGCTATTGTCTGGAATATCTGTCACAATACTTTGCAATCACTGTATACTACTACAATCCCAATATCACAGAGAAGGAGGAATATCTTCACCGGGTATCGGAGCAGGAGCGTCTGGTGAAGGAATTCCCCACGGTGTCATTTCGGGAGGGCCCCTATGATCCGGAGCGCTTTTTTGAGGCGGCCAGGGGGCTGGAGAAGGTACCGGAAGGCGGCGAGAGGTGCTTTCGCTGCTATGAGCTGCGCCTTAGGGAGGCAGTACAGGAGGCCCGGCGGCAGGGGGCTGATTATGTCACCACGACGCTGAGCATCAGTCCGCTGAAGAACGCGGCGAAGCTCAATGAGATCGGAGAGCGGTTAGCCGGAGAATACGGCGTATGCTGGCTGCCGGGAGATTTTAAAAAGAGAGACGGCTATAAACGCTCTGTGGAGCTGTCAGTCCGCTATGGCCTGTACCGGCAGAATTACTGTGGCTGTATCTATTCAAAGGAGGAGGCCCGGCGGCGGGAGGAAGGGGCCGGCCAGAGTCAGGAGGACACGGTGACGGCCGGAGAGGAGGATACCTGTGAGTGAGAACAGCGGCACAATGAAGAAATCATCGGGAGCCAATCTGACCCAGGGCAATCCGGCAGGAAGCCTGCTGCGTTTTGCGTTTCCTCTGATACTGGGAAATCTGTTTCAGCAGTTTTATAACATGGCGGATTCGATGATCGTGGGCAATTTTGTCAGTGAGGACGCGCTGGCGGCTGTGGGAGCATCCTATGCGCTTACAACGGTTTTTATCATGATCGCCATCGGAGGAGGAAACGGGGCGGCAGTGCTGACGTCCCAGTATCTGGGAGCAGGCCGGTATCAGAAGATGAAGACGTCCATATCCACATCGCTGATTACGTTCCTGGGAGTGAGTATCACGCTGGGGCTGGCGGGGCTTTTTTGCAATCACTGGATTCTGACGCTGCTTAGGACGCCGGAGAATGTACTGGCGCAGGCGGAGCTGTATCTGGGAATCTACTTCATGGGACTTCCTTTTCTCTTTATGTACAATGTGCTTGCCTCCATTTTTCATGCGCTGGGAGACTCCCGGACACCGCTCGGGCTTCTGATCTTTTCGTCGGTGCTCAACGTGATACTGGATATTCTTTCTGTGACGAAGCTGGGAATGGAGGTGGATGGTGTCGCCATCGCCACGGTGGCGGCCCAGGGGATCTCTGCCTGTATCTCCTTTGTCCTTCTGATGAGAAAACTGAAGGGGTATGAGGAGAAGGGCTGCCGGCTATTTGACAGACAGATGCTCATCACCGGCACGAAGATAGCAGTGCCCACGATCCTGCAGCAGTCCATCGTGTCGATTGGAATGCTGCTGGTACAATCGGTGGTCAATGATTTCGGTTCGGCGGCCCTGGCAGGATATTCGGCGGGAAGCCGGATCGAATCCATCTGCGTGGTGCCCATGATCGGCACGGGAAATGCGGTGGCCACTTTTACCGCTCAGAATATCGGAGCCGGACAGCTGGATCGGGTGCGGGAGGGCTACCGGGCCAGCTATCGGATCATTGCCGTCTTTGGCGTTTTGATTGCGGTGATTCTGACAGCTTTTAACCGTCAGATCATCGCCGCTTTCCTGGGGGATGAGCCTTCCGGGCAGGCTATGGCCACCGGCATGGGGTATCTGTCTTTCATCGCCTTCTTTATGGTGATTCTGGGAGCAAAGGCATGCAGCGATGGTGTGCTGCGGGGAGCCGGTGATGTGCTGGTATTTACCGCAGCCAATCTGGTGAACCTGGCGATTCGGGTGACGGCAGCCTTTACCCTGGCGCCTGTGGTGGGTGTGGCCGCCGTATGGTATGCGGTGCCTATCGGCTGGACCGTGAATTATCTGATTTCTTTTATCCGATATCTGTCGGGCCATTGGAAGAGCAAGAAGGTGATCGCCAGATAGAAGCGGCGCTCTCAAGAGGGCGAAAGAGAGGAAAATCAGGCGGACATGACTGGAAAAACCGCTTTACAGCCGGGACAAATAGCAGTAAAATATAGACAATATGGGCATGTGACGCCCGGATGTAGGAGGATAAACATGAAAGTATTAGTCATTAACTGCGGAAGCTCTTCCCTGAAGTATCAGCTGATTGATTCCGAGAGTGAGAGTGTGCTGGCCAAGGGGCTGTGTGAGAGGATCGGTATCGACGGACGTCTGACGCATAAACCGGCGGGCCGGGACACCGTGGCCATCGAGGCGGCCATGCCTGACCATAAGGCGGCTGTCAGTCTGGTACTGTCCCATCTGACGGATAAGGTCTGCGGCGTGATCGGAGATCTGTCCGAGATCGAAGCTGTGGGGCACCGGGTCGTACATGGCGGCGAGAAGTTTGCCAGTTCTGTGATTCTGGACGGTGAGGTTATTGCCGAGGTGGAGAAATGCAACGAGCTGGCTCCGCTTCATAACCCGGCGAATCTGATCGGAATCAATGCGTGCCGGGAGCTGATGCCGGGCGTGCCCATGGCGGCAGTGTTTGACACGGCCTTCCATCAGACCATGCCGAAGAAGGCGTATCTCTACGGACTTCCCTATGAGTATTATGAGACATATAAGGTGCGCCGCTACGGCTTCCATGGTACCAGTCACAGCTATGTGTCAAAACGGGTTCCGGAGATCCTGAAAAAGGATGCCGCCTCCTTAAAGACCATCGTATGTCATCTGGGCAACGGCTCCAGCATCTGCGCGGTGGATGGCGGTAAGTCGGTGGATACCAGCATGGGCTTTACCCCTTTAGAGGGCCTGGTGATGGGCACGCGCAGCGGCGATGTGGATCCTGCCGTCTTGGAGTATATTGCCGGTAAGGAGCATCTGGATGTGAGCGGCGTGCTGAACGTGCTGAACAAGAAATCAGGCGTTCAGGGAATTTCCGGCGTATCCAGTGATTTCCGTGATCTGGACGCGGCCAGCAGGGAGGGCAATGAGAGAGCCGCCGCCGCGCTGGATATCTTTGCATACCGTGTGGCCAAATATGTGGGCTCCTATGCGGCGGCCATGAATGGTGTGGATGTGATTGCGTTTACGGCAGGAATCGGTGAGAACGACGCGGCCATGCGTGAGAAGATCTGCGGTTATCTGGGGTATCTGGGGATCACTGTGGACCGGGAAGCCAACAGCTGCCGCGGAAAAGAGCAGATTATCAGTACGGAGGATTCCCGTGTGACTGTCATGGTAGTTCCGACCAACGAAGAGCTGGCCATTGCGCGGGAGACCGTTGCTTTAGTGAAATAAGAAATTATAATGCAGCCCCGCCTGAGAAGCAGATGGTCTCATGGCAGGGCTGCCTTTATGTTCGGATCTGATATGTATGGCAGCTACAAACGGGTATGGCGCTTGATCGCCTCAAAGCTCTCCCGGCTGATGACATGCTCGATGCGGCAGGCGTCCTCCGTGGCCGTCTTCGCATCCACGCCCAACTGTATGAGCCAGCCGGACAGAAACTTATGGCGCTCATAGATCATCTCGGCGATGCCGCGGCCGGCATCGGTCAGAGTGATATAGCCGTCCTTGTCCATGTGGACATAGCCGTTTTCACGCAGATTTTTCATGGCGACGCTGACGCTGGGTTTGGTAAATTCCAGCTCATTGACGATGTCGATGGAACGCACGTTGCCGATGCGCTCAGACAGAATCAGTATGGTTTCCAGATAGTTTTCCGCAGATTCCTGTATTTTCAATAAAGACACCTCCCCCGGACGATCCTCTGATAGCGTGATTTTAACATATGACAGGAGAAAGTGCAAGCGCTCAGTCCGTCTTTTGGATAATCCGCAGGGGATAGACGGTGGAGACCACAGCCGAAATAACCGCGATGAAGATCTGCCGGTCCTCTTCCAGCGACCCGCCGCCCTCCCCTGATTTATCTTCTCCCCGAATTGACAGTCCTCCTCCGATACTCTATAATACGAAAGAGAGACTATGAACAGGCTGGGCGTCCTATGAGCTCTATGATGACGACGGAATCTCCATGGATTACGGACGGCCGGAAAATTACAGGACGCTTAGGTGGTAGGAGTTATGAATAAAAATCTGACAAAAGGACCAGTCATGGGATCCATGCTGCGGTTTGCCGTCCCCATGATCCTGGGGGATTTGCTGCAACAGTGCTACAATGTGGCGGATACGCTGATCGTGGGAAAATATCTGGGTCGGAACGCCCTGGCAGCGGTGGGATCAGCCTTTACGCTGATGACTTTTCTGACTTCCATCCTGCTGGGGCTGTGTATGGGCAGCGGGGCTGTCTTTTCCATCCGTTTCGGAAGACAGGACGATGAGGGGCTTACGCAGAGCCTGCGCGCGTCTTTTGTGCTGATTGCCGGGCTTACGTTTGTGCTGAATGTGCTGGCCTATGTCTTTTTGGATGGAATCTGCGTCTTTCTGCGGGTGCCAAAGGAGGTATGGCCTCTGATGAGGGAGTATCTGGCGGTTATTTACAGTGGGATTATTGCTACCTTTCTGTATAACTACTTTGCCTCTTTTTTGCGGGCGTTGGGCAATTCGGTGATCCCTCTTTTGTTTCTGGCGGTGTCGGCGGCTCTGAATATCGCGCTGGATCTGTGGTTTGTGCTGGGACTTAAGTGGGGAGCGGCCGGGGCGGCGTTTGCCACGGTGATCGCCCAGTATGTGGCAGGGATCGGTATCGCAGTTTACGCGCTGGCGCGGGATGTCCGGCTTCGTCAGGCTCTGGGACAGCTTCGTCTGCACGGGGGGCACATCCGGGAGATTGCCGGTTTTTCTGTTTTGACCTGTGTGCAGCAGTCGGTGATGAATCTGGGAATTCTGATGGTGCAGGGACTGGTGAACAGCTTTGGAGCCACAGTTATGGCGGCCTTTGCGGCGGCGGTGAAGATCGACGCCTTTGCCTACATGCCGGTGCAGGATTTCGGAAACGCTTTTTCCACATTTATCGCACAGAATTATGGCGCGGGGAAGGAGGAACGGATTCGGGCTGGTTTGAAGGGAGCGGTGATTACGTCGACGGTCTTCAGCATGGCGGTATCGGCAGCGGTATGGATCTGGGCCGGTCCTCTGATGGGACTGTTTGTGGATCCGGGAGAGACGCAGGTGATCCGGGAAGGGATTCGTTACCTGCATATCGAAGGCGCGTTTTACTGCGGGATCGGCTGCCTGTTTTTGCTGTATGGTCTCTATCGTGCGCTGGGCAAGCCGGGGATGTCGGTGGTGCTGACTGTGATCTCGCTGGGAACCAGGGTGGCTCTGGCCTATACGCTGTCAGCAATTCCGTCCGTAGGCGTGACCGGAATCTGGTGGTCGGTACCGGTGGGCTGGTTTTTAGCCGATCTGGCAGGTCTGGCCTACTACTGGAAAAAGAGAAAAAGTATTTTCCTTCGGATGTGATCTGGCCGGAAAAGCCTTGCCACCTGCAGGCCGCTGTGGTATACTGCTACGGGCATCCTTCGATTCGGAACCGGCAGACCCGGTGAACCGGGCGGATTATGTCCGGAAAAAATAGCATGAAACGGGAGGATGAGAAGGAATGATTGACCGGCTTACAAAAAGGATAAAAGAGTTAAAGGCTCCTGTGGTGGTGGGACTGGATCCCATGTTGCCTTATATCCCTGCCCAGGTGAGAGAGACGGCTTTCCGGGAGCACGGAGAGACTCTTAAGGGGGCGGCTGCCGCCATCGAAGAGTTTAACCGGACCATCGTAGACGCCATCTGCGATCTGGTGCCTGCGGTGAAGCCGCAGATTGCCATGTATGAGCAGTTTGGACTTGCCGGTATGGCCGCGTATAAGCAGACCGTCGATTACTGCCGGGATAAGGGGCTTATTGTCATCGGCGATATCAAGCGGGGAGATATCGGCTCCACATCATCCGCCTATGCCAGGGCTCATCTGGGTCATGTACAGGTGGGACAGAATACCTTTGCTCCCTTTGGCGAGGATTTCTGTACTGTAAATCCTTATCTGGGCACCGACGGCGTACAGCCGTTCATCGATGTGTGTAAGGCGGAGAAAAAGGGAATATTCGTGCTGGTCAAAACCTCCAACCCTTCCAGCGGAGAGTTTCAGGACCGCCTGATCGACGGCCGCCCGCTGTATGAGTGGGTGGGAGAGAAGGTGGCGGCCTGGGGAGAGACAGCCATGGGAGAGGAGTACAGCTATGTGGGAGCCGTGGTGGGAGCGACGTATCCGAAGATGGGAGAGATTTTGCGCAGGCTGATGCCCCGTACCCTGATTCTGGTGCCCGGCTATGGCGCGCAGGGCGGTACGGCGGACGGTCTGGCTCCCTATTTTAACGAGGACGGTTCAGGGGCCATCGTCAATTCTTCCAGAGGAATTATCGCGGCATGGAAAGAGGAGAAATACGCTGCTTTTGGCGAGAGAAGATATGGCGAGGCGGCCCGTCAGGCGGCGGCGGATATGATTGCGGATATCCGCCGGGTGATGCCCTCGGGCAGCGACAGGTAAGGAGAAAAACGGAATGAAAGAACAGATCATGGGCCGGCTGCTTTCACAGGACCGGCTGGCGGACGGAATCTATGATATGTGGATCCAGGCCGGAGACGTTGCAAAAGAGGCGCGGCCCGGTCAGTTTGTATCGGTATATTGCCGGGATGAGGTCAGGATATTGCCGCGGCCCATCAGTATCTGTGAGGTGAGAGGCGATGCCGTGCGCCTGGTATACCGGGTGGCAGGGGCCGGAACGGCGGAATTTTCGTCGTATGAGCCGGGGACTCAGGTCCGGCTGCAAGGTCCTCTGGGCAACGGCTTTCCTCTGCATACCGGGCGAGCCATCCTGATCGGAGGAGGGATCGGTATTCCGCCCATGCTGGAGCTGGCCAGGCAGCTGTCGGGGGAAAAGACCGTGGTGGCCGGTTACCGGGATCACCAGCTGTTTCTTCTGGAGGATATGAAAAAGTACGCATGTGTGGAAGTGGCCACGGAGGACGGAAGCGCAGGGATCAGGGGAAATGTTCTGGATGCCGTCCGAAAGAAGCGGATTGCCGGGGAGGTGATCTATGCCTGCGGCCCTACCCCTATGCTGAGAGCAGTGAAAGCCTACGCAGGGGAACAGGGAATTCTCTGTTATCTGTCTTTAGAGGAGCGGATGGCCTGCGGAGTGGGCGCCTGTCTGTCCTGCGTGTGCCGGTCTAAGGAGAGGGACAGCCATACCGGCGTCCATAACAAGCGTATTTGTAAGGACGGACCGGTCTTTCTGGCCGGGGAGGTGGAGTTATGATGAAGGACACGGTATCTTCGGGCCGCAGGGATGATGCCAGGCAGGCGGCTGTCCCGGATCTGTCCGTGGAGCTGGCCGGCGTGACGCTCAAAAACCCGGTGATGACAGCCTCCGGCACCTTCGGATCGGGAGCGGAATACGGAGAATACGTGGATTTGAACCGCCTGGGGGCGGTGGTGACCAAGGGCGTCTCCAATATTCCCTGGGAGGGAAATCCGACGCCGCGGGTGGCTGAGGTGACGGGAGGGATGTTAAATGCCATCGGCCTTCAGAATCCGGGGATTGATGTGTTCTGCAAGAGAGACATCCCTTTCTTAAGGCAGTTTGACACGAGGATCATCGTCAATGTCTGCGGGAAGACGGAGAGCGATTATCTGGAGGTGGTGGAGCGCCTGGCCGGAGAACCGGTGGATCTGCTGGAGATCAATATTTCCTGTCCCAACGTGAAGGAGGGCGGCATTGCCTTTGGTCAGGATCCCGGGGCGGTGGAGAGGATCACCGCGGCAGTGAAGCGCCGGGCCCGCCAGCCGGTCATCATGAAGCTGAGTCCCAATGTGACCGATATCGCCGAGATGGCCAGGGCGGCGCAGGCGGGAGGCGCGGACGCCCTGTCGCTGATCAATACGCTGACCGGTATGAAGATAGATATCCATCGCCGTCGATTTGCCTTGGCCAATAAGACCGGAGGCCTGTCGGGGCCTGCCGTTAAGCCGGTGGCGGTGCGCATGGTCCACCAGGCGGCGGCAGCGGTCCGGATCCCGGTCATCGGGATGGGAGGCATCGCCACGGCGGAGGACGCGGTGGAATTTATCCTGGCAGGAGCCACGGCAGTGTCCATAGGTACGGCGAATTTTGCCAGACCGGATACGACGGTCCGCGTCATCGAGGGGATAGAAGCGTACATGAGACAGTATGGCGTGACGAACATAAAAGAACTGGTGGGAGCCGTGGAGGAATAACCGTTGAATCCGGCCGGGAAATATGGTAGAATGGGAAACGTGTGAGAGGCTTCCTCCGCAAGAAGGAGATTTCAGGCTTATGGAACAATACAAAAAAGAGTTTATCGAATTTATGGTAGAGTGTCAGGTGCTGCGCTTCGGCGATTTCGTCACCAAGAGCGGACGCAGGACTCCGTTTTTTATAAACACCGGTTTTTACCGCACCGGTCCGCAGCTGAGACGGCTGGGACAGTATTATGCCCGCGCGATCCAGGCGAACTTCGGGACAGATTTTGATATTTTGTTCGGACCGGCCTACAAGGGAATCCCTCTGAGCGTGGCTGCGGTCATGGCCCTGGCGGAGGATGGCGCGGAGATCGGCTACTGTTCCAACCGCAAGGAGATAAAGGATCATGGCGATATGGGCATCCTTTTGGGCACACCGCTCCGGGATGGAGACAGGGTGCTGATCATAGAGGATGTGACCACAGCCGGCACCTCCATCGAAGAGACCATGCCGATTCTGAAGGCGCAGGGCGACGTGGATGTGGTGGGACTGGTGGTATCCGTGGATCGTATGGAGCGGGGACAGGGAGAAAAATCGGCCCTGACGCAGATCAGCGAAAGCTACGGCCTGAAGACGGCGGCGATTGTCACCATGGAAGAAGTGGTGGAGCATTTATATAACCGGCCCTGTCAGGGTAAAATAATCATCGACGACACCATCAGGGAGGCCATTGACAGCTATTACAGACAGTATGGCTGTAAAGAATAAGCAGGAGGTAAAGCCATGAACGAGAAAATTTACAAGACAATCAGCGTGGCGGGAGCCGGCTCCATTGCGGTCGGTATCATAGTCCTGGTGACCGGCATCGTGACCGGGATTCTGGGGATTGTGTGCGGTTCCGTGCTGTTGAAGCGCAGGAAAGATGTCACATTCTAGGGACGGAGAGGGAAGCAAAAAGCAAACGGCTCTGAGGCTGGTGTTTCTGGCGTATCTGGTGTTTCTGTGCTATATCATGTTTTTTGCCGAGATGCTGGGGCGCACCGAAACGGACCGGCAGTACAGCTATAATCTGGAGCCCTTTCGTGAGATCAGCCGGTTCTTGCGGTATCGGGAGCGTCTCGGAATGCGGGCCGTGCTGTGGAATCTGGGAGGGAATGTTCTGTGCTTTATGCCCTTTGGCTTTCTCCTTCCCTGTATAAGAAAAAATATGGGCCGGTGGTATCTGTCGGTCCTGTTTTCGTTTTATCTGAGCCTGATGATTGAGACGACACAGCTGATTCTCAAGGTGGGCAGCTTCGACGTGGATGATCTGCTGCTAAATACCCTGGGGGGCCTGCTGGGATTTCTGTGCTACAGAGTCTGGCAAAAGGCAGGAGAGAGAAACAAAAAGGAGTGATTTACCAATGATGAAAAAGGGAAAGTATACGTTTTCCCTGGTGTCTCTGGCGGTGCTGGCGCTGGAACTTGCTCTGGCGGGCTTTAGCCTGTACCGGGCCGTTTTGTCTTATGGAAACAGCGGGCTGGAGACCGGCTGTATGGGGCTGCTTGCCTTCCTGATGGGAATTATGGGTTTTCGTATGGCCTGGATGGATCGGAAGCTTCTGGGAAGGCAGTACCATTTTCCGGCGGTAATGATGATTTTGCATGTGTTTGCACTGATTCTTCTGGCCTCGGTCTATATGCTGGGAGCGGTGTGACAGCGCTGCTTTGGCGGTCGTAAGGATGCCGGAGGAGGAATGGCAACAGGAGGATGATGTGACGGCAATATCAATACGGGAGTTTGCGGATCATAAAGAAGAATGGGTAGCCGGGCGTTTTGAGCTGATCCGGGGGCGGATGGACGACCTGGTAAAAGAAGATATGACAGGTTTTTTGGGAGAGCGGTTTCTGAAGGGGACGGCTCTTTTTCTGCATGACACGCTGAGAGTCTTTGACCTGAAGCAGGCACAGATACTGGACGGGCTGTCTTTTGCACGGCAGAAAGCCCTCCATGACCGGCTTTATCAGGCTCCCCTTTGGGATACGCTGCCGCCCTGGCCGCAGCAGACAGAGAGAGAAAGTCCGGACGCACTTTTTTTAGCGGCGCTTCCTGAGTGGCGTCTGGCAGCCGGCTATGCCGTAAACGGATGGCGCTTTGAGCTGACGGTCCTGGTAGAGCTGTATCTGCAAATCTTCCAGCTGTTCGAGATGGAGAGACGAAAGGAACTGACGCCGGAAGAGCTGAGACAGTCCTTTCATCAGGCTCTGTACTACCATTTCAGTGATTATTGTGATGTGACGGCCGGACTCACATACCATGCGCTTCTCGTGGACGGTGAATGGACAGAGAGGCTGAGGAGGGCGGAGAAGGGAGATCTCTGCGGCCTCTACCGCCTGGGGGGCTTTGTCGGAGAGGAGGCGTTACGGGAAGCAGAGAGGCTGTGTTCCCTCTCTGAAAGTGAGCTTTGGTCTCTGGCGGAAGCCTGCTGGCAGAAAGCGGGACTGCCGGAATCGGAAGAGAAAAATTTCCCTTTCGGGACCCTGGGGCGAATCGCCATAGCGGTTCCTCCCGGCCGGGAACGTCTGGCTCAGACACTGTGCAGGCTCTGTGATGAGAGAGGATACCGGCCGGTCGCCATGCGCAGGCAAGAGACTTTCATGGCCCGGGCAGCCGGGAAAGAAGCCGTTTTTGCCCTGTCCCTGTTTTTGGACCGCGCATTGAAAGACCGCTGCCTGACCGAAGAAAGAAACGCAAGAGAAGCCTACAAAGACCTGCTGCCGCAGCTGAAAGCAGTGATAGACCTGTACCATGATGAGCACAGAAAAGAGGAGCCTTCGCTTGCCGGCAAACCGGGCCGTCTCTATGAATCCCTTTTGTCAGAATTAGAGGCTCTGCGCTCCTTTCCCCCAACTAAATATATCCCGAAAACTTTTTCAAACACTATTGACGAACCCCCGAAAATTTAAGATAATAATTCAGGAACCCAATACCGATAAGACAATGCATGGATAGAGGAGAGCACAATGGCAAAAGTGGGAATTGTGATGGGCAGCGACTCGGATCTGCCTGTGATGAGCAAGGCGGCAGAGATTCTGGAGCAGTTTGGCGTGGAGTACGAGATGACGATTATTTCGGCGCACAGAGAGCCGGATGTGTTTTATGAGTACGCAAAGCGTGCGGAAGAAAAGGGCTTCAAGGTCATTATCGCCGGCGCCGGAATGGCGGCTCACCTGCCGGGTATGTGTGCGGCGATTTTTCCGATGCCGGTGATCGGAATTCCGATGCACACCAAATCTCTGGGAGGTGTGGATTCTCTGTACTCCATCGTACAGATGCCCACCGGTATTCCGGTGGCTACGGTGGCCATAGGCGGCGGCGCCAACGCCGGTATTCTGGCGGTGAAGATTCTGGCGGTCTCCGATGCAGAGCTTCTGGAAAAACTGAAAGAATACATAGCCGGTATGAAAGAAGGCGTCATGAAGAAGGCGGAAAAACTGGACGAACTGGGATATCGCGGTTATATGGAACAGATGTAGGAGGTAGAATTATGATGGATTACAAGAGTGCGGGTGTGGATATCGAGGCCGGTTACCGGTCGGTGGAACTGATGAAGAAGCATGTGCGGGAGACGATGCGGCCGGAGGTTCTGGGCGGGATCGGCGGTTTCTCGGGAGCTTTTTCCATGAGCGCCTTTAAGAACATGGAGAAGCCCACGCTGCTCAGCGGCACGGACGGGGTAGGGACGAAGCTGAAGCTGGCTTTTCTGATGGATAAGCATGATACGGTGGGGATCGACTGCGTGGCCATGTGTGTCAACGATGTGGCTTGTGCCGGGGGAGAACCCCTGTTTTTCCTGGATTATATCGCCTGCGGCAAAAACGAACCGGAGAAGATCGCCAGTATCGTGAAAGGAGTGGCCGAGGGCTGTAAGCAGGCCGGCGCGGCTTTAGTCGGGGGAGAGACGGCGGAGATGCCGGGATTCTACCCGGTGGATGAGTATGATCTGGCGGGCTTTGCGGTGGGGATCGCCGATGAGAGGGATCTGATCGACGGAACCACGGTGAAGGAAGGGGACGTGCTGATCGGCATGGCATCTTCCGGTGTGCACAGCAATGGCTTTTCTCTGGTGCGCCGCGTTTTCACGATGACGGAACAGGCGCTGGCCCGCTACTATGACGAGCTGGGATGCAGCCTGGGCGAGGCGCTGATCGCGCCGACGAAGATCTATGTGAAAGCATTGCGGGCAGTGAAGGAAGCAGGAGTGCGGGTGAAGGCATGCAGCCATATCACAGGCGGAGGCTTCTATGAGAATGTGCCCCGGATGCTCCCGGAAGGGATGCATGCCGTGATCGAGAAGGACAGCTATCCGGTGCTTCCGGTTTTCCATATGCTGATGCGGGAGGGAAAGATCGAGGAGAGGATGATGTACAACACCTTTAATATGGGGATCGGTATGATCACAGCCGTGGATCCGGCGGATGCCGGGAAGGCTATGGAGGCCATGAAAAATGCCGGCGAGACGCCCTACATCATCGGCCGGATAAAGGCGGGAGAGAAGGGTGTGACGATATGCTGAGGGTCGGTGTGTGCGTATCCGGCGGCGGCACCAATCTGCAGGCCATCATAGACCGGATCGGAGACGGCGCCATAGAAAACGCCTCCATCGAGCTGGTGGTCAGCAACAATAAAAATGCTTATGCTCTGGAGAGGGCCAGACAGGCCGGCATCGAGGCGGTGGCGCTGTCTCCGAGAGATTATGAAAGCCGGGAGGCGTTTCATGAAGCCTTTATGGAGACACTGGATGCCCACCGGCTGGATCTGGTGGTGCTGGCCGGATTTCTGGTGATTCTGCCGCCTCAGATGTTTCCGCGGTATGAAAACCGGGTGATTAATATCCATCCGTCGCTGATTCCCTCCTTCTGCGGGACAGGCTTCTATGGGCTGAAGGTCCATGAGGCGGCGCTTAAGAGAGGCGTGAAGCTGACCGGCGCGACGGTGCATTTCGTCAATGAAGAGACAGACGGCGGGCCGATCCTCTTACAGAAGTCTGTGGAGGTAAAGGACGGCGATACGCCGGAGATTTTGCAGCGCCGCGTTATGGAGGAGGCGGAATGGGTTCTGCTTCCTCAGGCGATCAATCTGATCGCCGGCGGACGGGTACGGGTGGAAGACGGAAAGGCTGTCATAGAGGAAGGCTGACAGAAAACGGATTCTGAGGAGGAAAAGAAAATGAAGATCATGATTATCGGAAGCGGCGGAAGAGAGCACACGATTGCCTGGAAGCTCTCAAAGAGCCCCCGTGTGGAAGAGATATACTGTGCTCCGGGGAACGGCGGAATCGGTGAAATCGCCCGGTGTGTGCCCATCGGCGTGATGGAGTTTGACAAACAGGTGGCCTTTGCAAAGGAAAACGGCATTGATCTGACCATCGTGGCCATGGATGACCCGCTGGTGGGCGGCGCGGTGGATGCCTTTGAGGCGGCAGGACTGAAGGCATTCGGCCCCCGGGCCAATGCGGCGGTGCTGGAGGGCTCCAAGGCTTTCTCCAAAGATCTGATGAAAAAATACGGGATTCCCACAGCCGGGTACGAGAACTTTACCGATGTGGAGGCGGCCCGCGCCTACGCAAAGAGCTGCAAGCTGCCGGTGGTCTTCAAGGCGGACGGTCTGGCTCTGGGAAAAGGGGTGCTGATCTGCCATACCAGAGAAGAGGCACAGAAAGCCGTGGAGACGATCATGGCGGACCGGCAGTTCGGAGAGGCGGGAAACCGGATGGTGGCAGAGGAATTTATGACAGGCCGCGAGGTGTCGGTGCTGGCCTTCGTGGACGGACGGACGGTGAAGGTCATGAGCTCGGCCCAGGATCACAAGCGGGCCAAGGATAATGACCAGGGGCTCAATACCGGCGGTATGGGCACCTTTTCTCCCAGTCCTTTCTATACGAAGGAGATCCATGAAATCTGTCACAGGACGATATACCAGCCTACGGTAGATGCCATGCGGGCGGAGGGCCGTCCGTTCCAGGGCGTGCTGTTCTTTGGTCTGATGCTGACACAGGAGGGACCGAAGGTGCTGGAATACAATGCGCGTTTTGGAGATCCGGAAGCGCAGGTGGTCCTGCCCCGGATGAAAAACGATCTGGTGGATGTGTGCGAGGCATGCATGGAAGGAACGCTTGACCAGGTGGATCTTACGTTTGAGGAGAATGCGGCGGTGTGCGTGGTGCTGGCCTCCGACGGCTATCCGGTTCACTATGAGAAGGGCTTTGTGATCCACGGGCTGGATACGGTGAAGGCCCATGAGGATCAGGGCTATTATGCATTCCATGCCGGTACGAAGAAGACAGAGGAAGGGCTTGTGACTAACGGAGGGCGTGTGCTGGGCGTGACGGCCAAGGGCGCCACGCTGAAGGAAGCCAGAGCCAATGCCTACCGGGCCACGGAGTGGATCTCCTTTGAGAATAAATATATGCGCCATGATATCGGAAAGGCGATTGATGAGGCGTAGAAACAGGACCTAATAGTACCGGGATCAGAGAGGCGACGGTCTCTCCGGTGACGTTTATCAAAGAATCCCTGCTGAAAACCATATGTCCGCGGGACAGGGCTTTCGGCAGGGATTTGGATTTTCAGACGCCGCTTTATTTAATCAGGTCGTCATAGGACACGCCGAGAAATTCTTTGATTGCCTTCAGCTGCGATGCTTTGATGTGCTGGGTGCCGCGCTCGATTTTTACCAGGGATTCCCGGCTGATGGCCACGCCCTGCTCCTGGAGCAGGCGAACCAGCTGCGTCTGGCCCAGATGACGTTTGATGCGTGCTTCACGGATATTGGCTCCGACATGGACATTCTGGTCGCTGCGAATGGATTCTTCCATACTTACCTCCTAAGATGTATTTTGCTCATATGATCGGTAGCTTTTTATTCTCTACTATCATAAAGAAGGAATGCATAAAGAAGGGACTGAAATGAGCATGTTTTAAAAAAACAGATAGTTTTTGTTATTCCCGTTTCATCTCCATAGTCTGTTTGATGATGCTGTCCATGATCTCTCTGGTCATGGCGCCGTTCACATATCCGAATACATTGCCTTCCTTGTCGATCATGAACGTGGTGGGATAGGCCTGGATACCATACTGATAAAACAGGATCCCTTCTTCATCCATTATGACAGGAAAGTGATATCCGTTTTCTGTGAGGAAGGCGGTGACTTCTTCAACGCTTCCCTCCCGGCCCAGCCCAGGACCGGCGATTCCCAGAACAATCAGATCCTCCTCGTTGCAGCCATAATCCTGATAGATCTGTTCGATATCAGGCATTTCGCTGCGGCAGGGACGGCACCAGGTGGCCCAGAAATTTAAGAATACGGTCTTTCCCCGGTAGTCGGAGAAGGTGTGCTCGTTTCCGTATTGATCCGTCAGCGTAAAATCGGGCGCGGGTATGGTCTCCGGCGGCGCTGAGGTTTCCCCGTCTTCTGCGGGCAGGGAAGACGTCTCCAGAGAGCTGGTCTCGGGAAGGCGTTGATCTGTCTCTTCCGGGGCGGAGGAGGACATACTGACCTGGTCTTCGGAGTCAGGAGAAATCCCGTCAAAGCTGGAGAGATATCCTGTCAGTCCGTTCATGAAGCCGGTCAGAGTCATGACCCCCATGAAGATCAGTAAAACGGCGCCGGCTTTTACGGTATAGCGGACAATCTGCTGCTTTTTTTTGAAAAAATCCAGGACAGAGCCGGTGAAGAGGCCCACTGCCAGAAAGGGCAGGGTGAAACCGGCGGTGTAAACGCCGATTAAGAGCAGAGCCTTGCCGGAGGAGGCGGCAGAGCTGGCCATCAGAAGTACGCCTCCCAGCACAGGTCCCACACAGGGAGTCCAGGCAAAGCTGAAGGTAAAGCCCAGCAAAAGGGCGGAGACAGGTCCCATGGCCAGCCGGTTTAACAGAAAAGGAAGACGCCGTTCCCTCTCGATGATGTGGGAGCGTCCGAATACCCCTGCCTGGTACAGGCCGAACAGGATCATAATGATGCCGCTGACGCGGACAAAAACGGTATGGCTGTTTTCAAAGAATCGGCCCAGGGCAGTGAAACCGAAGCCCAGAAGAAAAAAGGTAAAGCTGATACCCAGGACAAAAAACAGTGTGTTAATCAGGATCTTACCCTTGGGATAGCGGATGCTGCCGTCCTCCCCCACCTGTCTGGTGCCTCCGGCCAGATAGCTGACATACAGAGGGACCAGGGGCAGTACGCAGGGAGAGAAAAAGCTTAAAAGGCCCTGCAGGAATACGGTCAGGGCAGGAATACTGTTGTCTATCGTGAACCCCATAAATGGCACTTCCTTTCTTTTTTGGAAATATTGAGATGTACAAACAGTGCCCGCAGACGAATCAACAGTCTGTGGGCACTGATGGAAGCGGAGGAGAAGGGATTTGAACCCTTGCGCCGGTGTTACCGACCTACTGGTGTTCGAAGCCAGACCCTTCAGCCACTTGGGTACTCCTCCAATATCTGATCTGCATGGCTTTCGCAGAACTTCTGTTATTATAATATGAAATACAGGAAACGTCAATCCTTTTTTTCTTCGCGGCACTGTCTGCGGTACTCCATGGGACTCAGGCCCTCGATCCGCCGGAAGCTCTGAGAAAAATAGCTGGGAGAGGAGAAGCCCAGCATCCCGGAGATCTGTGACAGAGGCATTCCGGTCTCTGACAGCAGATACCGGCTTTCCCGGATCCGGCAGGACAGCAGATAGTTGATGGGGGAAGTTCCGTATTCTCTGGTAAAGGCATGGGCCAGATAGTATTTGCTCACATGGGCGATTCGGGCCAGATCATCCAGAGTCAGGCTTTCCTTGAAATGATTGTCAATATAGCGGCGGACCACCGCGCATTCTTTGCTTGATTTGCGGGCAGCCGGCACGAAGGTGACGGTAAACTCGCTGCGGCGCATCAGGAGCAACAGAACGACCTCCAGAAGATCCTGACAGATGGTATTATAGCCCGGAAGCCGTGTCTCGATTTCCTTCAGGAGGCATCGCAGGTAAAAAAGAATCTGATCGCTGCCGGATTGAAAATGGATGATGGAATATCCGTCGCCGCCGTCGTCTCCGGTTATGGCTTCCAGGCCGTCCACGCCCATGACGATGTATTCCAGAGGCTGTTCCTCGGAGCTGATTTCGGTGTGTTCGATATTGGAGTTGACGATGATGACATCGCCGGTGGCGATGGGAACGGAGCGGCCGGGTATCCGCAGATATCCAAAGCCGCCGGTGACGAAAAACACTTCGGCACAGGGATGGGTGTGGAGTGTGGAGTGCCATTCCGGGCTGTAGCGGGCGACGCTGACATAGAGAAGCTTGGTAACGGAGCGGTCGACGGGGTTGACAGCCAGGGGATCCAGAATATAACGGCTGGTACTCATAAAAGAGACAGTCCTCCTTTGGATAAAACTTAAAAACGGTGAGGAGCACCAGGTACACCGGGGGAAAGCGGCAAAAGGCGAAATATGTAAGATCTTGTCATAATGTAAAAATAGGACAATAAATATAAAAATACTGGCAAAACCAAAAGCCGGACAGTGACCCTGTGTCTCTATTATAATTTTTTTTTGCCGGAGAAGCAAGAGGGTATCTGGAAAAAAAGACAGAAATGATAAGTGACCATAGCGGAAGGATCGATTAAAGTTCGTCATCTTGTATAATTCTGAAAAGAGATATGACAGTGAAAGGATAAAAATATCCAAACAAAGCAATAAATATAAAAAAATAAGCAATATAGAGATTGGAAATAAAAAGGGATACTGCTATAATTCAGACAACCGGGTGTGATACATCCATAACCTAACCGTATCGGACTTTGTCTGACACGGTATGTCAAACAAATCAGGAGGTAAACATTATGAAAAAGGTACTCAGTATCGTTCTCGCAGCCGTGCTGATGCTGTCAGTGCTGTCCGGCTGTTCCGGCGGCAAGGACACGAACGCCACACAGGGCGGTTCTTCCGACAAGAAGATCACCGTGGCAGCCATCGAGACGGCCTACGGCAGCGAAGTCTGGAAGAAAGTGTGTGAAGCCTTCACAGCCCAGACCGGAATAGAGGTGGAGCTGATCACGGACAAGAATCTGGAGGATGTGATCGGGCCGTCCATGCAGTCCGGCACGTATCCGGATGTGATTCATCTGGCTACCGGCCGTGAGAAGGCTCTGACCGAGACTTTTATCAAGGATCAGGCTATTCTGGAGATCACCGATGTGCTGTCCATGACCGTACCGGGCGAGGATAAGAAGGTCAGCGATAAGATCGCAGGCGGCTTTACGGAGACCAGCCTGACGAACCCCTACGGCGACGGCAAGACCTATCTGGCTCCGATGTTCTATTCCCCTTGCGGCCTGTTCTATAATGCCGGTCTGTTCGAGGAAAAGCAGTGGAGCGTGCCCACGACCTGGGATGAGATGTGGGAGCTGGGCGAGAAGGCCAAGGCGGAAGGAATTTCCCTCTTTACATATCCGACCACAGGCTATTTCGACGCGTTCTTCTATGCTCTGATGTATTCGGTAGGCGGTCCGGAGTTCTTTGACAAGGCGACCAATTATGAGGAGGGCATCTGGGATACCCCTGAAGCACAGACCTGCTTCGATATCGTGGCGAAGTTAGCTACCTATACCGAGCCCACCACGCCGGCTCAGGCCAACGATCAGGATTTCACCAAGAACCAGCAGCTGGTTCTGGATAACAAGGCTCTGTTTATGCCCAATGGTAACTGGATCGTAGGCGAGATGGCGAATGCGCCCAGGGCGGACGGCTTTAAGTGGGGCATGACGGCTCTGCCTGCTGTGACGGCCGGCGGCGACAGCTACAGCTACACCTGGTTTGAGCAGGCATGGATTCCGGCGAAAGCGGCGAATCCGGATGAGGCGAAGCAGTTTATCGCTTTCCTGTACAGTGATACGGCCTGTGAGATTTTCGTTACCGCTGTAAATGAGGAAGGCAAGCCTAATCCTGCGGTTCAGCCTGTGTTAGGTATTGCGGATAAGCTGGAAGACGATTACAAATTATTCTATGCGATCTATGACAATGGGGCCAAGGCTGCCATGGGTAATTTTGCCGCGTTTGACAGTGTCGTAGGCACCAGCAATCGTGAGGTTTGGTTTGATCCGGTGAACTCTCTGGTGGCAGGCACGATGACACAGCAGGAGTGGGTGGACGGTATCAAGGCCGCCAGCGATCAGATGCGTGCGAACCTGGTTCAGTAAAACGGATTTTTACTGAAACCAATCGAACAAGTGAATGAAGAAACGGCGGTGGCAGGCTGCTCACCGCCGTTTTTTTAAAAATGCGTAGAAGGAGGGATTCTGACGTATGAAAAAACGTTCGGGGCGCGGTGTGTTTCTGTTTCTGTGCGCAGCGCCGGCGGTGCTTCTGTTTACCATATTTATGATCATTCCCACGATCAATGTATTCAGGATGTCCCTGTTTAAGCGAAGCGCGTATTCCACCACAGAGGATTTTGTGGGGCTGGAAAATTTCGTCCGGCTGATGAAGGATGCCAATTTTATCCGGTCCATGCAGAATACGATCCTGCTGATCGTGGTGGTGACGATCATTACATTTGCCTTTGCGCTGGTGTTCGCTGCGATTCTGACCAGGGAGAAGATCAAAGGACAGAATTTTTTCCGCGTAATTTTCTATATTCCCAATATCCTGTCCGTGGTGGTGATTTCAGCCATATTCAGCGCCATCTATGATACCAACAACGGAACGCTCAACAGTCTCTTGTCGCTCTTTTCCGGAAAGACCGTGGCGGTCCTGTGGAAGGGTGAGTCCATGGTCATGACCAGTCTGATCATCGCCATGGTGTGGCAGGCCATCGGTTATTATATGGTCATGTATATGGCCTCCATGGCCAGTATTCCCCAGAGCCTCTATGAGAGCGCCAGTCTGGACGGAGCCGGGCGGATCACCCAGTTTTTCCAGATCACACTGCCGCTTATCTGGACCAATATCCGCACTACGCTGACCTTCTTTATCATCAGTACGATTAACATGGCGTTTCTGTTTGTCAAGGCCATGACCTCCGGAGGACCCAACGGCGCTTCTGAGGTGGCGCTGTCCTATATGTATAAGCAGGCTTACACCAATTCTGCCTATGGTTATGGTATGGCCATCGGGGCGCTGGTATTTCTGTTCTCGTTCGGACTGTCGGCGCTGGTCAATGTGGCCACAAAGCGTGAACCGCTGGAATTTTAAGGAGGGCAGGCGATGGAACAGACGAAAAAATCATCGGCCGAGAGGCTGTATAAGGCTTTTATCTATGTGGCTCTGATTACGCTGGCTGTGACGATCATCATTCCGGTGGCCTGGGTCTTCATGGCCTCCGTCAAGCAGAACAGCGAGTTTTACGGGAATCCATGGGCGCTGCCCGCCGGTGTCTACTGGCAGAACTTTGCCGATGCCTGGGGAAAAGCCAGGATGGGCGAGTACATGATGAACTCCGTGCTGGTGACGGTGCTGGCGCTGGCGATTCTCTTAGTCGTGGCGCTTCCTGCGGCCTATGTGCTGTCCCGCTTTTCGTTTAAAGGCCGGAAGTTTTTGAATGCGGCATTCATGGGCGGCCTGTTTATCAATGTGAACTATATCGTGGTGCCGATCTTCCTGATGTTAGTGGACGGGGATAAGTTTTTTAGTTCTCTCATAGGCAGGGGGATATTATTAAACAATATCTTTGTCCTGGCGGTGGTCTATGCCTCCACGGCGCTGCCTTTTACGATTTATCTGCTTTCGGGATATTTTGCCACGCTGGCCCACGATTACGAGGAAGCGGCCTATATCGACGGGGCCGGTTATGGTACGACGATGCTGAAGATCATTTTTCCCATGGCGCAGCCGTCTATCATCACGGTGATTTTGTTTAATTTCCTGTCGTTTTGGAATGAGTATATCATCGCCATGACGCTGCTGTCCGATCCCCGGGGCGGCAAGACGCTGCCGGTGGGACTGATGCAGCTGACGCAGGCGCAGCAGTCGGCGGCCCAGTACGGTCAGCTGTATGCCGGTCTGGTTCTGGTGATGCTGCCCACATTGATCCTCTATGTCTGTGTACAGAAAAAGCTGACTCAGGGTATGACGCTGGGCGGCCTGAAAGGGTAAGGTGAGGCTATGAAATTCTGGAAAGAACACGAGCGGCTGCGTGCGTTGATTATTGCACTGTTCTTTGTCGTGGGTCTCGTGATGATAATCAGTGGCTGGAAGATGACCGGAAAGCTGGCGGGTCTGGGGATCATGCTGGTGGGTTTGGTCTTGCTTTTAGCGGCAATTTTGGTGTATAATAAACCTTTCGAGGATGCAAAACGACAGTGAGGTGTCAGACATGGGCAAGCAGATAGAGAATACCGGAAGAGTGACGATCCCCACGGACGTGGATGTGGTGCCTGAGACTCTGGAATTGCTGAAGCGCTGGGGCGCGGATGCGATCCGGGACTGTGACGGGACGGATTATCCGGAGGCTTTGAAGGCCGTGGATGCAAAGGTGTATTCCACCTATTACACGACGAGAAAAGATAATGCCTGGGCTAAGGCGAATCCCGACGAGGTGCAGCAGTGTTATATTATGACCGGCTTTCATACGGCGAAGGAGGGACCGCTGTCGATTCCTCTGATGGCCGGGATCAGCCGGGAGCTCTTATCGGTGAATACAAGGGATAATCCGAAACGCTGGTGGGAGGTCATGGACCGCACGGCGGGATGCCCGGTGCCGGTGAAAGAGTGGGACTATGAGGAAGAGACGGGCTGCGTCATACTCCGCAGTCCGAAGACATGGCATGAGTATACGGTGAGCTTCCTGGCTTATCTGATCTGGGATCCGGTACATATGTATAACGCGGTGGTCAACAGCTGGACCGATTTTGAGCACCAGATTACCTTTGATGTGCGCCAGCCCAAGACGCGGGCCTACACCATGGAACGGCTGCGCCGGTTTGTGGAAGAGCATCCCTATGTGGATGTAATACGCTATACCACCTTTTTCCATCAGTTTACGCTGATTTTCGATGAGCTGAAGCGGGAGAAGTATGTGGACTGGTACGGGTATTCGGCCTCCGTATCCCCCTATATCCTGGAACAGTTTGAGCGGGAAGCAGGATACCCGTTCAGGCCGGAATATATCATAGATCAGGGCTATTATAACAATCAGTACCGGGAGCCTTCCAGGGAATATAAGGATTTTATGGCTTTTCAGCGCAGGGAAGTGGCGGCTCTCGTAAAGGAGATGGTGGATCTGACCCATGAGCTGGGCAAGGAAGCCATGATGTTTCTGGGAGATCACTGGATCGGAACCGAACCTTTTATGGATGAATTCAGGACCACAGGACTGGACGCGGTGGTGGGCAGCGTGGGCAATGGTTCCACGCTTCGGCTGATCGCGGATATTCCCGGCGTGCGCTATACGGAGGGGCGTTTCCTGCCTTACTTTTTCCCGGATACCTTTCATGAGGGAGGAGATCCGGTGAAGGAGGCAAAAGAAAACTGGGTGACGGCCCGTCGGGCGATTTTGCGCAAGCCCATTGACAGGATCGGCTACGGCGGCTATCTGAAGCTGGCCTGCCAATTCCCGGAATTTATCGGCTATGTGGAGAGCGTATGCAACGAATTCAGGGAGCTGTACGGAAATATCCGGGGGACGGAAGCCTTTTGCCTGAAGCGGGTGGCGGTGCTCAACTGCTGGGGGCGGATGCGCTCCTGGGGCTGTCATATGGTGCATCACGCTCTGTATCAGAAGCAGAATTACAGCTATGCCGGGGTGATCGAAGCTCTGTCAGGCGCGCCCTTTGACGTGGTGTTCTTATCCTTTGACGATATCCGGGAAAATCCCGGGGTGCTTGAGGATATGGACGTGGTGATCAATGTGGGTGATGCGGACACCGCCCATACGGGAGGCAGGGTCTGGGAGGATCCGGAGATTGTGACCGCGGTGAGACGTTTTATTTACCGCGGAGGCGGATTTATCGGAGTAGGAGAGCCTTCCGGCCACCAGTACCAGGGACATTTTTTGCAGCTCTCCCATGCTCTGGGAGTAGAGAAGGAGACCGGCTTTACTCTGGGCTATGACAAGTATAACTGGGAGGAGCACCGGGATCACTTTATCCTGGAGGACTGCCCGGATGAGGTGGATTTCGGCGAAGGTAAGAAGGGAATCTATGCTCTGGAAGGGGCAGAGGTCCTGATACAGCGCGAGAAGGAAGTGCAGATGGCTGTCAATACCTGTGGAGAAGGGCGTACGGTTTACTTATCAGGGCTTCCTTACAGCTTTGTAAACAGCAGGATATTGCACCGGGCGATTCTCTGGAGCAGTCACAGCGAAAGCGAGCTGCGCCGGTGGTATTCGGAAAACTGTCATGTGGATGTTCACGCCTATGTGAAAAACGGGAAATTCTGTGTGGTGAATAATACCTATGAGCCTCAGAGCACAGTGGTATATCGGGGAAATGGGGAGAGCTTTTCCCTGGACCTGCCGGCCAATGCGATCCGGTGGTACGAGATGATTGACTTTTCGGAGTGAATCGTTTATAATACCGTAAGCGGCATGAAGCCGTCTGAACGGATACAGAAGTATCTGCGTTTTTGGTCATACCTGTAAATCAGATTTTGATAAAGATCGTTTGCTGAGAAAGCATACATATCCTCCGAAGGGGATCTGTGTGCTTTCTTTTTTACAGGAGAAAAGAAAACAGATAAACGGAAACGGAGGAAACACATCTGTGAATCTCAAAAAAATGACGGTCCTGTTTCTGGCTGCTCTCATACCGGTATGCTTATGGGCCTGTAAACGGGAGGAAGCCGCTGCGAACGAGGAGAGGGACCAGGTGGTGATCGCCATCGGTTCGGAGCCGGAGACTCTTGATCCCACCAGAGGATGGGGACATGGCAGCTCTCCCCTGGTGCAGAGCACGCTGGTGAGGTATACGGCGGATCTGACCTTTGAAAAGGATCTGGCGGCGGATTACCGGCTGTCTGATGACGGTCTGACATGGACCTTTACGATTCGTGACGATGCGTATTTTACCGACGGTGAGAGGGTGACGGCGGCGGATGTTGCTTTTACCCTGGAGACGGCCAAGGCCGCTCAGGGTTCGGTGGATCTTACCTATATGGAGAGTGCAAAAGCACAGGACGACAGGACGGTGGTGATTACTCTTTCGCGGCCTGCGTCTATTTTTCTTAATACGCTGGCTTCGGTAGGGATAGTGCCAGAACATGCCTACAACGAGACGTACGGCGTCAGTCCCGTGGGCTCCGGTCCCTATCAGCTGGTGGAATGGAGAGCGCAGGAGCAGATGATCTTTACGGCCAACGAGAACTATTACGGCGGCGTTCCTGCCATTAAAAATGTTATTGTGGTTTTTATGTCTGAGGATGCCGCCCTTGCGGCTGTACAGGCCGGGGAGGTGGACGTGGCGTATTCCACTGCCACCCTGGGCACGGCTCAGGTGGAGGGCTATCATGTGGAGGCGATTCCTTCCGCCGATAACAGGGGCTTTACGCTTCCCATGCTGCCCCGGGAGGGACAGACCACGGAAAACGGATCGCCGGTGGGCAACGATGTGACATGTCATATTGAGGTTCGTCAGGCCGTTGCTTACGCGATTGATCGGGAACAGATTGCCGGTGTGGTGCTGAACGGCTTTGCGAGGCCGGCCTACTCGGAAAACGACGGTATGCCGTGGAACAATCCCGACGTTGCCATAGAGACCGATACGGAGTATGCGAAACAGCTCCTGGCCCGCGGAGGCTGGGAAGATACCGACGGCGACGGCATTCTCGAAAAGGACGGGCTGAAGGCGGAGTTTTCCTGTCTGTATCCGGCCGGTGACTCGGTGCGCCAGGCGGTCGCCATGGCGGCGGCGCAGCAGGTAGCCGAGATCGGGATCCGGATCCATGTGGAGGGAGTGAGCTGGGATGAAATCACGCAGCGGATGTTCTCCGAAGCAGTCATGATGGGCTGGGGATCTTCGATCCCCAATGAAACCTACTATCTGTATCGCTCCGACGGAGCTTTGCTTGCAGATTTCTATAATCCGGAGGGATATCGGAGCGAGGCGACCGACAGCTATCTTCACAGGGCCATGGCGGCTCTCACGGTGGAGGAAGCCAATGCAAACTGGCAGAAGGTACAGTGGGACGGCGAGACGGGTACTTCGATGCGGGGGGAGTGTCCCTGGGTCTGGATCGTCAATCTGGATCATGTAACCTATGTCCGGGACGGTCTCTCCATCGGAGAGCAGCCGATTCATGGTCATGGTCATGGCCTGCCGCTGATTCAAAATCTGAGTGAATGGAGCTGGGACCGGTGATGTCAGGAAATATTGCTGTAAGAGGGACCTTCAGACGGCTTGTCCGTGTTTTCTTTACCTGCAGTATCCGTATGCTCTCCCTGCTGCTGGCAGTGAGCGTTATTTCCTTTGCGCTGGTCACCATGTCTCCGGTGGATCCGGTACAGCAGTATATCACAGGACTGGGAACAGCGGTTTCTCCCGAACAGCGCGCAAAAATCGAGGATTACTGGGGGGTGAATGAGCCGCCGGTCCGGCGTTATATGGGATGGCTGTCCGAGCTTGTGCGGGGCAATCTGGGGGAATCCGCCCTGTACCGCCGACCGGTTGCGGATATTATCGGGGAACGATTCTTAAATTCTCTGGCTCTGATGCTCTGTGCCTGGCTTCTGTCCGGTGTGACCGGCTTTTTCCTGGGATGCATCATGGGCATGTATGAGGACAGATGGCCGGATAAGCTTCTCAAGAGGATATGCTACGTTCTCAGCTCCACCCCCACATTCTGGCTGGGATTAGTGTTTCTGATCGTATTTTGCGTAGGGCTGGGTTGGTTTCCCGTGGGGTTTTCCTCCCCGGTGGGAGTGCTTCGGGCGGATGTGACGCTGTGGCAGAGAATCCATCATTTGATTCTGCCGGCGTTTACCCTGAGTCTTATGTCCTTTGCCAATATCGCTCTGCATACCCGCAGGAAGCTCTCAGATGTGTTAAACAGCGAGTATGTCCTGTTTGCGCGGGCCAGAGGCGAGGGGCCATACACGATCCTTTGCCGTCACGGCCTGCGAAATATCCTGCTGCCGGGGCTGACTTTGCAGTTTGCGTCTTTTGCGGAGCTCTTTGGCGGCTCGGTTATGGCGGAAAATGTATTCAGCTATCCCGGGCTGGGCAGCGCGGTGTCTGCCGCAGGACAAAACGGCGATGTTCCGCTGCTTCTCGGCGTCACATTGTGTTCCGCGCTGTTCGTATGTACCGGAAATATGATGGCAAACCTGCTTTACAGAGTTGTTGACCCGCAGATACGAAAGGAGCTTCGATGAAAAAAGGAAACCGTCGTACCAGAGCTGTCATTCAGGCGGCCGCTCTGGCGATGCTGCTGCTGGTCGTATATGCGGCCGGTATTCTGATATCCGGGGATGCGGTGGAAGGTGATTTTCTGGATGCCGGCCGTCCGCCTTGCCTGGAGCATCCTTTCGGAACGGATGCCCTGGGGCGGGATCTGCTGATGCGCACTCTGAAGGGGATGTCAGTGAGCATGACAGTGGGAGCGGCAGCCTCCGCAATCAGCGCGGGGATCGCCGTGTTTGTGGGGATCGCCGCAGCCGCCGGTTCCGGGAGAGTCGATGCCGCGATCAGCTGGCTGATTGATGTGATGATGAGCGTGCCCCACATGGTCCTGATTATCCTGATTTCCTTTGCCATGGGACGGGGCTTTCAGGGGCTGCTTGCCGGCATCGCCGCCACACACTGGTGCAGCCTGGCCCGTCTGATTCGGGGGGAGGTGCTGCAGCTGCGGTCCCGGCACTATATCGCGGTGTCGCGAAAGCTGGGAAAACCGGAAGGATGGATACTGACCCGTCATCTGCTTGGACATCTGGCGCCGCAGCTTTTGGTAGGGGCGATACTGATGTTTCCCCATGCGATCCTGCACGAAGCGGCGGTTTCGTTTCTGGGATTCGGCCTGCCGCCGGAGCAGCCGGCGACCGGCATCATTCTGGCTGAGAGTATGAGATATATTTCAGCGGGCCTGTGGTGGCCTGCCGTATTGCCGGGGCTTACCCTGGTGTGGGTCGTGCTGTCGGTGGACAGACTGGGGGATGAACTGCAAAAGATTCTGAACCCCTTCAGCGCACAGGAATAAGGAGGAGGATATGGAGCAGAGAACAGAAGCATTACTGGAAATCCGTGACCTGTCGGTCTCTTTTCGGATGTATGGTCATGGCCTGAAGCAGGAGGATCAGCAGGTCATCTCGGATCTGCATCTGAGCGTGTACCCCGGTGAAATCCTTGCGGTGGCAGGCTCCTCCGGCTCCGGAAAGAGCCTGTTGGCTTCGGCGATTCTTGGTATTCTGCCGGACAATGCCGCGGTGCGGGGATATGTATCGTATCAGGGAGAAGAATTGACGCCCGAAGGACAGGCGCGGCTTCGGGGAACGGAGATTGCGTTAGTACCTCAGTCCGTTTCCTTTCTGGACCCTTTGATGAGGACGGGAGCACAGGCGGAGGGACACCGCCGACCTCGTCCGGCAGAGAGGAGACGGCAGCTTTTCAGAGATCTGGGACTGCCGGATCAGACGGAGCGGCTCTACCCGTTCCAGCTCTCCGGCGGCATGGCCAGACGCGTTCTGGTATCCACTGCTCTGCTGACAGATGCCAGGCTGATCATTGCAGACGAGCCGACGCCGGGTATGAGTCTGGAACAGGCGCTAAAGGCCCTGAGGATATTTCGGGAAATGGCAGACAGCGGCCGGGCCGTCATCCTCATCACCCATGATATAGACCTGGCCGTTGAAATCGCCGACAGAGTAGCTGTGTTCTACGCAGGAACCACGGTGGAGACAGCTAAAGCCTCGGATTTTAAGGCAGGTCCAGGAGCGCTGCGTCATCCCTATTCCCAGGCTCTGTGGAGAGCGCTGCCGCAGAATGAATTTCAGCCCATCGAAGGGAGTCAGCCCGATGCCGGGGAGCTGCCGAAAGGGTGCCTGTTTGCGCCGCGCTGTCCGTTCAGGACGGCGAAGTGCGTGGCTGAAACACCGCCGGTGCGTCAGGTGCGGGGCGGCGAGGTGAGGTGCTGCTATGGCGCTTGAGGCCGGAAATATCTTTTTTCGCTATGAAAAAAAGCAGCCGTGGATTCTGGAGGACGTGACTGTGAGAATAGACAGAGGGGAATGCCTGGTGGTGTCCGGTCCCAGCGGCTGCGGCAAGACGACGCTGGCCATGCTGCTGGCCGGCTATCTGCGGCCGGAGAGAGGGCAGATTCAGGCAGAGGGTTTCCCTCTGCCTGCCAAAGGCGTCTGTCCTGTCCAGCTGATCAGTCAGCATCCGGAGAAGGCTGTGAATCCCCGCTGGCGGCTTAAGCGCGTGCTGGAAGAAAGCGGGGGACGGATGGAAGAGATACTGGAGACCTTTGGGATCCGGCGCCGATGGCTGGACCGGTTTCCCTGTGAGCTGTCCGGCGGTGAGCTGCAAAGATTCTGTGTGGCAAGGGCACTGATGAGCGGGGCGGATTATCTGATCTGTGACGAGATCAGCACCATGATGGACGCGGTCACGCAGGCCCAGATCTGGAACGCTGTCCTGAGGGAAGCCAAAAAACGCCGTATGGGAATTCTTGCGGTCACACATAACCGGCATCTGGCGGAGAGAATCGCGACGCGGCAGATCGCTCTGGAGAAATGACGGTGGCTGCCGGTTCTCAGAGGCCAGCGCTGTCCTCCGGTAAATGGTATTGCATTCTTTGTCGAACCGTAGTACAATAGGGCAGAAACAGGAAGCGGATGTCCGCTGTGCTCTTTGAATCGGATACGCACAGAGAGACGCCGCAGGAGTGTGCCATGACGGCCTGAGAGCAGGTCATATGAAGGAAGGAGTATACATAAAATGGATTCAAAAGTAGCAAGCCTGATAAATCAGCAGATCAACAAAGAGTTTTATTCCGCTTATCTGTACCTGGATTTCGCCAATTACTATGCCTCGGTGGGCCTTGACGGCTTTGAGAACTGGTACAAGATCCAGGCGCAGGAGGAGCGCGACCACGCGATGCTGTTCTACCAGTATCTGCAAAATAACGGCCAGAAGGTGACCTTCGAGGCCATTGACAAGCCGGACAAGGAGTTTTCAGACAATATGGATCCTCTTAAAGCCGGTCTGGAACATGAAAAGTACGTGACCTCCCTGATTAACGAAATCTACGCCGCCGCCTTTGATGTGAAGGATTTCCGCACCATGCAGCTTCTGGACTGGTTCGTGAAGGAACAGGGCGAAGAGGAGAAGAACGCTTCCGATATGGTCACGAAGATGGAGCTCTTCGGCAGCGACGCAAAGGGTCTGTATATGTTAAACAGCGAACTGGGAGCCCGTGTGTATTCAGCGCCGTCTCTGACGCTGTAACCGCCCATGGGCATGGCGCCCAAAAGCGGAACAGGGATTCATTCGTATGAATGAAAATACCGGGTCAGAAGCCTGCTTTGGGGTTTCTGGCCCGGTTTCCGTATGGAAAATACAAAAATGTAAAATGCTCTTGACATTTTGCACACTGGGGTTATAATTAAAATGTAAAAGATATTTGACATTTTTGGGAGACCGAAACGGGAGGATACAATATGAAAAAGTTGGACGAAATGGAGCGAAACATACAGCTGCGTGCCAAAGAGAAAAGCTACCATGTGGTGTTGCTGGTTCTGAGCTTCTGGACATTCTTTCACTGCTGGCAGACTCTGCAAAACGGCGAGCCCTATCGTCCGCTGCCCGGTCTTCTGGTATGCGCCGCCGCCGCTGTCCAGGGATTCTCCGAAATGGCGATGAAGCGAAGGATGACTGCCGGAGAAGAAGAGTACCGCGAACCCAATATACCTTTCTGGACTGCCCTGGCTGCCGCGATGGTGTCCCTGGTTTTCATGGCAGCCGGCACATACTGGATTCTCGTAAAGGCATAGTCCCATGAGAAATCGAATCCGGTCTCTGAGAAAAGAATCCGGCCTTCGTCAGGAAGATCTGGCGAAAGCCCTGGGCGTAAGCCGGCAGACAATCATCGCGGTGGAAAACGATAAATATAATCCCACACTGGAACTGGCGCTTAAGATGGCGAGGCTGTTACAGGTCCCGGTGGAAGAGCTGTTTTTCCTCGACGAACAGCTCTTTTATGAGCCTGCACAGCAAAAACGGAACCGGTGTAAGCAAGGATAAATACAAAATAAAGGAAACTGCGCCATGGAAGAAATCCGATATATGCGGACAGAGGACAAAAAATTCTGGTACGGCCTGGACCGGCATCTGCCGGAACCGGAATTTGCGAAAAAGGTTCGTGACAGACAGGGATACATTTTTATGAAGGACGGCTGCCCGGTTGGCCTTTTGCGGTATAATCTTTTTTGGGACAACACGCCGTTTTGCACAATGCTCTTTATCGCTCCGGGCTGTCAGGGCAGAGGCTACGGCAGAAAACTTATGGAATATTGGGAAAAAGACATGAAATCCCAGGGCTATGGCATGACGCTGGTTTCCACGCGGACGGATGAAGAGGCGCAGCGCTTTTACAGAAGAATCGGATACCGCGACTGCGGCGGCCTGCTCATCGACATTCCGGGATACGAACAACCCATGGAACTGTTTTTGATAAAGCCCATTTAACGCTGCTTTGCAAAAAGGGCCGGACAGCCTGTCAAAAGCTGCCCGGCCTTTCGCCGTATCCCGGATTCGTCTTATATGCCTTTATGCGGCGCAGCGGCGGATTTTCAGCAGGATCAAAACCAGACTCACTCCCATCACAATATGCCCGATTCCCGCAATCCCCGAAATCGAGGCATCCACAGCCCGGCTGAGATCTGTCCCCTGCACCTGCAAAAGCCCCCGGGCCAGAAACGAAAGTCCCGTAATGTTGAGCCCTGCCTGATAAAAGATAACCAGCTTCCCGGAGCCTTTGTCAGAAAAAGAAAAGGCTTTTTCCGCCAGCATCAGGATCAGGAAAAAGAACATGCCCAGCATGAAATAATGCGTGTGCATTACCGAGAGATTCGTCTGTCCCGTAAACTGGCTGAACTTTGTAAACTCCCTGTAAAACACGCCTGCCGCCATGGCTGCCACGGCATAGATAAGAGCCAGATTTGCATATCGCTTCATCATATCAACCTCCATCACAGATTCCCATATTTTAACTTCAGCCGGAGAGATAAGGGGTTCCAGGCCTTGTCCGGTAAAGTATATCCTGTAAATAAAGGCCTGTCAACCCATTCTTTTACTTCGGACATGACAGAATTTACATGTAAAAAGCCATGGCCCGGCAGTCCCGTTTCTTCCCTTTGTACATATTTTCCATTCCTTTCCACTGCTTTGTGAAAAACCCTGATAGAAAAACCAATAGAAGACATAATTTTGTCAAAATAGCCAGTTGTCAAATCCTTATCAATGATTTATAATACGAAAATGGATTTGGGCATATACTGTCCCGGATCGGATACGACGGAATCAAAACAATCAAAAGGAGACTACCTCATGAAAAGCAAAATTACCATCATCGGCGCCGGAAGCGTCGGCGCCACCATCGCTTACACCCTGTCCAACGAAGACATCGCTTCTGAGATCGTCCTGATCGATATCAACAAAGAGAAAGTAGACGGAGAGGTCATGGATATTGTGCAGGGTACCTGCTTCCGCGACCCGATCTCCATCGTGGCCGGAGACTATGCCGACGCCAAAAATTCCGACATTGTCATCATCACCTCCGGTATTGCCCGCAAGCCCGGCCAGACCCGGCTGGAGCTGACCCAGACCAACGTCAATATCCTAAAGGACATCACTCCCCAGATCGTAAAAGAGGCTCCGAAGGCCCTCTACGTCATCGTCAGCAACCCTGTAGACGTTATGACCTATGTCTTCACCAGGATCTCCGGCCTGCCCGAAAATCAGGTTATCGGCTCCGGCACACTTCTGGATACGGCCAGACTGCGTTTCGGCCTTTCCCAGCATCTGAATATTGCCCAGAAAAATATCCATGCCTACGTATTCGGCGAACACGGCGACACCTCTTTCGTGCCCTGGTCCTGCGCGGAGGTCTCCGGCGTCGAACTGGAGCAGTTCCTTGATCTGCGCCGTAAAACAGGCCACCTCCCTGAGGAGCTTGACCATGAAGGTATGGTGGAATACGTCCATAAATCCGGCGGTCAGATCATCGCCCGCAAAGGCGCGACCTTCTATGCCGTCTCCGTCGCCGTCTGCAAGCTCTGCGCCATCCTGCTTTCGGCCTACGACTCCATCGCTACCGTGTCCTCCATGCTCCACGGCGAATACGGTATCGAAGACGTCTGCCTGAGCACCCTGACCTTAGTAGGCCCCAACGGCGTCCAGGGCAAAGTCCCCGTCCGGCTGACCGAGGAAGAAATCGCCAAACTGCGTGCCAGCGCCGACGCCCTGAAAGCCGTCATTGCCCAGATTGATCTGTAAACCAGGAGGTCGCCATGAAATATAGCTACTACCCCGGCTGTACCCTCTCCACCAAAGCCAAAGCCCTGGACGCCTGCGCCAGGGCCGCGGCCACGGCTCTGGGCTTTGAGCTGGAAGAAATCGAAGAATGGCAGTGCTGCGGCGGAGTCTACCCTCTGGGAGACGACGAAATCGCCACCAAGCTTTCCTCCGTCCGCGCCCTGAACGCGGCGAAGGAAAAAGGCCAGGAGCTGGTTACTCTCTGCTCTGCCTGCCACCACGTAATCAAGCGCGTCAACGACGACATGCGCCATGTGGAAGACACCCGCACCCGGGCCAACAACTACCTGCAGCTGCCGGTTCCCTATGCCGGTGAAACCAACGTCCTCCACTTCCTGGAAGTGCTGAGAGACCGCGTCGGTTTCGACGAAATTAAAAAGAAGGTAACGCGCCCGTTCAGCGGACGGAAGATCGGCGCCTACTACGGCTGCCTTCTGCTTCGTCCCGGGAAAATCCTTCAGTTTGATGACCCGGAAAATCCGGGTATCCTCGAAGATTTCATTCGCGCGATCGGCGCTGACCCCGTAGTCTATCCCTACCGCAACGAATGCTGCGGCGGCTACATATCCCTGAAAGAAAAGGAACTGTCCTCCCGCATGTGCGATTCGATTATGGACAGTGCCTCCGGCTTCGGGGCCGAGATGCTCATCACCGCCTGCCCGCTCTGCCTCTATAATCTGAATAAGAGCACGGCAAACGGGATGCCCGTATATTATTTCACCGAGCTTCTGGCTGAGGCCCTGGGAGTCAAAGAGGAGGTGGCACACGCATGAACACGCCCCGGAAACAGGCCGGTCTGATCCGTGAAATCAGCGGCGTAAACCCCTATAAGTGCATGAAATGCGGGAAGTGTTCCGCCTCCTGCCCTTCCTACGACGAAATGGATATCAAACCCCACCAGTTTGTCTCCTATGTGCTTCACGAAAACATCGAAGCCCTGGCAGAGTCCAGGTCCCTCTGGAAATGCCTGTCGTGTTTCGCCTGTGTGGAACGCTGTCCCCGGGACGTAAAGCCCGGCAAACTCATCGACGCTGTCAGACAGCTGGTACTCAGGCAGAGGGGCGAGGAATATCTGTCGCCGGATGAAATTCCCGAGCTTTTGGATCCGGAGATTCCGCAGCAGCTGCTGGTCAGTGCATTCAGAAGATACAGGAGGTGAGACAGGTGCAGAGAATCGGAGTATTTGTCTGCCACTGCGGCAGCAACATTGCCGCTACGGTAGATGTGGAGAAAGTAGTAGAACTGGCCCGGATGGAGCCAGGCGTCGTCCATGCCGAGGACTACCAGTATATGTGTTCCGAGGCGGGCCAGGCCAGAATCCAGGCCGCGATAGAAAAAAAGGGGCTGACCGGAATCGTGGTCTGTTCCTGTTCGCCGCGCATGCACGAGACGACCTTTCGGAAGGCTGCCGAGCGCGCCGGCTTAAACCCCTACATGGTAGAAATCGCCAATATCCGCGAGCATTGCTCCTGGATCCATAAAGACATCGAAGAGGCCACCAAAAAAGCCGTGATCCTGGCCCGGGCCGCCATCGCCAAGGTTAACCTGAACACCCCCCTAAAACCCGGCGAAAGCCGCGTCACCAAGCGGGCCCTGGTCATTGGCGGCGGCATTGCCGGTATCCAGACCGCCCTCGACATCGCCGACGCCGGCTATGAGGTGGATATCGTGGAAAAGACGCCCAGCATCGGCGGCCGGATGTCCCAGCTGGATAAAACATTCCCCACCCTGGACTGCTCGGCCTGCATACTGACCCCCAAGATGGTGGAAGCGGGCGCCCACGAAAAGATACATATCTATACCTACAGCGAAGTGGAAAAGGTCAGCGGCTTTGTAGGCGACTTTACCGTGGACATCCGCAAAAAAGCCCGCAGCGTTGATATGGATAAATGCACGGGCTGCGGCGTCTGCCAGGAGAAATGCCCCTCCAAAAAGACGCCCAGCGAATTTAACCGCGGATTAAATAACCGCAGCGCCATTTATACCCCCTTTGCGCAGGCGATCCCCAACGTTCCCGTGATCGACCGCGAGGCCTGTATCAAATTCAAGACCGGCAAATGCGGCCTGTGCGCCAAGGTCTGCCAGGCCGGCGCTATCGACTACGAACAGCAGGACGAAATCATCACTGAAAAGTACGGCGCCATCGTCGTTGCCACCGGTTTCGACGTCATTCAACTGGATTCCTACGACGAATACGCCTACAGCCAGAGTAAAGACGTGATCACATCCCTGGAGCTTGAACGTATCATGAACGCTGCCGGCCCCACAAAAGGTCACTTAGAGCGTCTCTCCGACGGCCGCGCCCCCAAAGAGATCGTCTTTGTCCAGTGCGTCGGCAGCCGGTGCAGCGACGACCGCGGCAAAAGCTACTGCTCCAAAATCTGCTGTATGTACACCGCCAAACACGCCATGCTGATCCGCGACAAATATCCGGATACCCATGTCACCGTGTTCTACATTGACGTGCGTACCCCCGGAAAAAACTTCGATGAGTTTTACCGCCGGGCCGCAGAAGAGTACGGTGTGGACTATATCAAGGGCCAGGTGGGCAAAGTCCTGCCCCAGCCCGACGGAAGCCTTCTGGTACAGGGCGCTGACCTTCTCGATAACCGGCAGCTTCGGATCAAAGCCGACATGGTTGTGCTGGCCGCCGCCATCGAGCCGGATCCTTCCGTGCGCCGCATCGCTACCATGCTGACTGCCAGCATCGACACCAATAACTTCCTGACCGAAGCGCATCCCAAACTGCGTCCGGTCGAAAGCCCCACCGCCGGCGTATTCCTCTCCGGCGTATGCCAGGGCCCCAAGGATATTCCTGAGACCGTTGCCCAGGCCGGCGCGGCCGCCGTCAAAGCCATCGGCCTTCTGGCCAAAGACAAACTGACGACGAACCCCTGCACGGCCCATTCCGACGAACTGCTGTGCAACGGCTGTTCCACCTGTGCCAACGTCTGCCCCTACGGCGCTATCACTTATGAAGACAGACAGGTCAACGATCACGGCATCCGCGAAGTACGCCGCCTGGCCGTTGTCAATAACGCTCTCTGCCAGGGCTGCGGCGCCTGCACGGTGGCCTGTCCCTCGGGCGCCATGGACCTTCAGGGCTTCTCCAACAGACAGATCATAGCGGAGGTAGATGCGATATGCCGATAGAGACAAAGGAAGAATTCAGACCGAAAATCGTGGCCTTCTGCTGCAACTGGTGCAGCTATGCAGGCGCCGACCTGGCCGGCAGCAGCCGCCTGGCCTACCCGGCCGACGTGAAGATCATTCGCGTTCCCTGTTCCTGCCGCGTGAACCCCATGTTCGTGCTGCGCGCCTTTGAAAAAGGAGCCGACGGCGTCATCCTCTGCGGCTGCCACCCCGGCGACTGCCACTATTCGACCGGCAACTATTATACCCGCCGCCGTATGACCCTGCTGTTTTCCATGCTCGACTATATCGGCGTAGAAAACGGCCGTACCCGCGTCGAATGGGTATCCGCCGCCGAAGGCGTAAAATTTTCCGCCACCATGAACGATTTTGTGGCAAAAATCCGCACCCTGGGCGAGAACGTCAGATTGGAGGACATCCGATGCAAGAAGCAATGAAAGAATGCAATCCCTCAGTCTCCTCGCAGATCCTGAGGGAACGCGCAGGTCAGCTGCTGACAGACGGTACCGTCGCCCGCGTACTGGCCTGGAAAAAGGGCGACCTGCCCCATAACCCCGAGCCGGCCTTTTTCGACAGCGCCGAAGCGCTGAGAGATCTTACCTACGACGCCTTCTGCGGCGCCAACCTGAGCAAATATATGATCGAAGCCTCGAAGCTGGAGGGAAAAACACTGGTATTTTTAAAACCCTGCGATACCTACAGCTTCAATCAGCTGCTCAAAGAAAACCGCGTGGACCGCGAAAAAGCCTATATCATCGGCATCGGCTGTACCGGCAAGCTGTCCGGTGAAAAAATCCGCTCCCTGGGCATCAAAGCCATCGAAACCATGGAAGGCGCCGAAGAGGGGATGCTCTGTCCGGGCCGTGAGGACACGGAGACCGAAGACGGCAGGGGAGCAATTCTGACCTTTCAGACGCTTTATGGCCAGAAGACCTGCGCCTACGGCGACGCCATGCTGGAACGCTGCCACGTCTGCAAGGGCAAAGAGCATAAAATATACGACGAACTGCTGGGACAGTCCCACGATACGAAAGACGCCGAACGATTCGCCGAAGTCGAACGCATCGAGGCCATGAGCCCCGCCGAACGCTTTGCGTACTTTCAGAGCGAGCTCTCCAAATGCATCCGCTGCAACGCCTGCCGCAACGTCTGCCCTGCATGCAGCTGCCGCAAGTGCGTGTTCGACAGCAATAAGTTTGACAGCGCCCAGAAAGCCAATGCGGACTCTTTTGAAGAAAAGATGTTCCACATTATCCGCGCGTTCCATGTGGCCGGACGTTGTACCGACTGCGGCGAATGCAGCCGCGTATGTCCCCAGGGCATCCCCCTGCACCTGTTTAACCGCAAATTTATCAAAGACATCGATACCCTCTACGGCGAATATCAGGCCGGAGACGACGCCGAATCCAAAGGACCGCTCACCAGCTTTACCTTCGACGACGCAGAACCCGGTATCGTGGCAGAGAGGAGGTAAGCACCCATGTATAAGATTGCGAGAGAAAATCTGCCCGCCCTCTGCCGCGCCATGGCAGCCGGAAGCGAACTCTACCTGCCGGTGCAAAAAAACGGCCAGGTCAACTTCGCCCCCTGGGAAGAATCTGTCGACGAAGCCGCCCTTTTTACAGGCCTGGAGACTCTGAAGACGGTCAAATCGCCCAAAGACATATTCTTCCCTCAGAGCGAGACGCTCTACACCTGTAAAAAAGACGGCAAAAAGCTGACCGTCGAACCGGAAGCATGGAAGGATCAGGACTTCGTGGTGTTCGGCATGAAAGCCTGCGACTTGCAGGGTCTGAAGGTACTCGATCAGGTATTCCTTTCGGACCCCGTAGATACCTTCTATGCCGCCCGCCGACAGCACGGTACCATCGTTGCCCTGGGCTGTAAAGAACCGGAAACAAGCTGTTTCTGCCGTCTGTTCGGCACCGACTGCACCGAACCGGCCGCGGACGTCGCTGTCTGGCTGACCGATGCCTTCCTCTTCTGGAAGCCTCTGACCGAAAAGGGAGAGGCCCTGACCGCCCGTCTGAAAGAGGACGGTCCCCTGGCCCGCGCCGGCGAAGAAGACAATGCCCGGGTAGAAGCCGAAAAAGCCGCAACCCGCCGGATCGTCGAACGCCTGCCTTACAGTCATCTCTCCCTGGAAGGCTGGAACGGGGACGCCACCGACGAAAAATTCGGCGACCCTTTGTGGGAAGAGCTCTACAAGCCCTGTCTGGCCTGCGGTACCTGCACGTTCGTCTGCCCTACCTGTCAGTGCTATGACATCAAGGATTATGACACCGGCCACGGCATACAACGCTACCGCTGCTGGGATTCCTGCATGTACTCCGACTTTACGATGATGGCTGCGGCCAATAACCGCACCAGCCAGATGCAGCGGTTCCGCCAGCGTTTCATGCACAAGCTTGTATATTTCCCGGCCAACAACGACGGCATGTATTCCTGCGTAGGCTGCGGCCGCTGCGTAGATAAATGCCCCGCGTCCCTGAACATCGTAAAAGTCATCAAAGCCTTTGCCGCCGGAGAAAAAGCCACGGCGGCAAAGGCAGACGGCCCGGCTCTTGAAAAAGCCGCAGATAAAGGAGGTGAGAAATAATGCCCGAATGCACATGTCACACAAACTTCACCCTGGATACCCTGATTCCCCGGGTAGGCGTGATCACCGATATCCGTGAAGAAACTCCCGACGTCAAGACATTCCGCGTCAATGCCCCCGAAGGAGGCAAACTTTTTGAACATATGCCCGGTCAGTGCGCCATGCTCTGCGCTCCCGGTATCAGCGAGGGCATGTTCTCCATTACCTCCTCGCCGACCAATAAAGAATACCAGGAATTCAGCATCAAACGCTGCGGTATACTGACCGAATATCTGCACAGCCTGCAGACCGGAGACGAAATCACCGTCCGGGGCCCCTACGGCAACCACTTTCCCGTGGAAGACCGCCTAAAAGGCCAGAACCTTCTGTTCATTGCCGGCGGTATCGGCCTGGCCCCCCTTCGCTCCGTTATCAACTATGTGCTCGATAACCGCGCCGACTATGGCGCCATAGACATTCTCTACGGCTCCCGCTCCGCCGACGACCTGGTACAATTAAAAGAAATCCGGGAAGTGTGGATGAAAACCGAAGGCGTAAACGTCTACCTGACCATCGACCGCGAACAGGAAGGCTGGGACGGCCATGTGGGTTTCGTTCCCGCCTATCTGAAAGAACTGGGCTTTGCCACCGACAAGACTGCCCTGATCTGCGGCCCGCCGATTATGATCAAATTCGTGCTGGCCGGCCTCCAGGAGATGGGCTTCTCCAAAGAACAGGTCTATACAACCCTGGAACTGCGCATGAAATGCGGGATCGGCAAATGCGGCCGGTGCAACATCGGCTCCAAATACGTCTGCAAAGACGGCCCCGTGTTCCGCTGCGACCAGATCGACGAATTGCCCGACGAATACTGAGATACCAGCAGACTGGCACATGCCTGCACGGCAGAGCCCGTTGGGATCACGACACTATAAATGAGGAGATATCCAGATGGAAAAGATGGTAAACGTATATTTTTTCGGTAAAAAATACAGCGTCCCCGCCGACCTGACGATCATGACTGCCATGGAATACGCCGGTTACACGCTGAAACGCGGCTGCGGCTGCCGTCACGGTTTCTGCGGCGCCTGCGCCACCATTTACCGAATCAAAGGAAAAAACGAATTAAAGACCTGTCTGGCCTGCCAGACTCAGGTGGAGGAGGGCATGTATGTGGCCAGCATCCCCTACTTCCCCACCGACAAGCGGACCTATGAAATCGAAGAGCTGAAGCCGGACCAGCGGGTGATGATGGAACTCTATCCCGAGATATACAGCTGCATTGGCTGTAACGCCTGCACCAACGCCTGCACACAGAACCTGAACGTGATGCAGTACATCGCCTACGCTCAGCGAGGCGACTTTGAGAGATGCGCCGAAGAATCTTTTGACTGCATCGGCTGCGGCTGCTGCTCCGTGCGGTGTCCCGCAGGCATCTCTCACCCCATGGTGGGCGTGCTGGCCCGCCGCCTGACCGGCAAATATATCGCGCCCGAAAGCGCTCACCTGAACAAACGCGTCGAAGAAATCCACGAGGGCGCTTACGACAGCCTGATCGAACAGATCATGCAAAAACCCATTACCGAGATGCAGGAACTGTATAATACCAGAGAAATCGAGAAATAAGGAGGGACAGTCATGTTTACACCGGAAATGATGCAATCGATTCAGAAGGTGGAAGCGACGAGACCGCAGCGCATGGGCATGGAACCCCGCCGCATGACGGCCGACGAAAAAGACGCCCTTCTGAAGGCGTACCACCCTGACTACCGTGCCGACGGCTTCGCTGAAATCAAAACAGGCCCCAACAAAGGCCAGAAAGCTCCTGCCGAGCTGACGCAGCTGCTGCATGCCAACAGCCGCCTGCTCCATACGGAGATTGACATAACCAAAAACGACTATGACGTAGACGTGCTGGTGATCGGCGGCGGCGGCGCCGGCGCCTCGGCGGCCATCGAAGCCCATGAAGCCGGAGCGAGCGTTATGATCGCTACCAAGCTGCGCCTTGGCGACGCCAATACCATGATGGCCGAAGGCGGCATCCAGGCGGCCGACAAAGAAAACGACTCTCCGGTACAGCACTATCTGGACGCTTTCGGCGGCGGTCACTTTGCTGCCCGGCCTGAGCTTCTGCGCCGTCTGGTGATGGAGGCTCCCGACGCCATCCGGTGGCTGAACCGCCTGGGCGTCATGTTCGACAAAGACGCCGAAGGCACCATGATCACCACTCACGGCGGCGGCACATCCCGCAAGAGAATGCATGCCTGTAAAGACTACTCCGGCGCAGAGATTATGCGCACCCTGCGGGACGAGGTGCTGAACCGTAAGATTCCGGTAGCGGAATTTACCGCTGCCGTGGAACTCCTGAAAGATGAAAAAGGCCAGGTGGCCGGCGCTGTCCTTCTGAATCTGGAGACGGAAGATTATCTGGTCGCCCGGGCCAGAACCGTGGTCATCGCCACCGGCGGAGCCGGTCGTCTGCACTACCAGGGATTCCCGACCTCCAACCACTACGGAGCCACCGCCGACGGCCTGATCCTGGGTTACCGCGCCGGCGCCCCCCTGCTCTATCAGGACACGATCCAGTACCATCCTACCGGTGTGGCGTATCCGTCGCAGATATTCGGCGCCCTGGTAACGGAAAAGGTGCGCTCCCTGGGAGCCATGCTGGTCAATGCGCAGGGCGAAGCCTTCATGCATCCCCTGGAGACCCGCGACGTGGCCGCAGCTTCTATCATCCGTGAGTGCACCGACCGTGGGAAGGGCGTGACCACCCCTCTGGGCAGCGGCGTGTGGCTGGATACGCCGATGATCGAACTCCTGGGAGGAGAAGGGACCATAGAAAAACGTATCCCCGCCATGCTCAGGATGTACTTAAACTACGGCATCGACATGCGGCGGCAGCCGATCCTCGTGTATCCCACGCTGCACTATCAGAACGGCGGTCTGGAGATCGGCGGAGATGGCTTCACGAAAGTGATCCCGAACCTGTTAGTGGCCGGAGAGGCCGTCGGGGGAATCCACGGACGCAACCGCCTGATGGGAAACTCCCTCTTGGACATCATCGTATTCGGACGCAACGCCGGCAAAGCGGCGGCCGCCCGCGCACAGGTAACAGAACCGGGAAGCCCAAATCTCGACCACATAAAGGCGTACGCCGAAGAATTGAGTGCGGCCGGGATCGCTTCCGAAGATGTCTCCCCGCTGCTGCTGCCGAAATATGCGCGGCATGAGCGCTGAAGCACGAAATATCCGGTCTGTGTCCCCTGCCCGGGGAACGAGGCGGACAGGGGCTCTGCACCTGACGCCTGGAAGAGAAAGGACAGTCTCTCCGGGGACGATTTCCCGGGCATTTAAAGTAGAAGAGAGGTAAAATCATGCGAGAAATAGAAGCAAGCCGTATCACCGAGGTGGTAAAGCGGCTGTGTATTGAGGCCAACGAGCATCTGCCGGAGGACGTGAAATGCGCCATCCGCCGTTGCCGCGCCTGCGAGGACGGCGAGATAGCCGGAGGCATCCTTGACAATATCATCGAAAACTTTGAGATCGCCGACAATGAAAACGTACCGATCTGCCAGGATACCGGTATGGCCTGTGTATTTCTGGAAATCGGCCAAGACGTCCATATCACCGGGGGTCTGCTTACCGATGCCGTCAACGAAGGGGTGCGGCAGGGCTATGGGGAAGGCTATCTGCGCAAATCTGTGGTAAAAGACCCGATCCGCCGCGGCAATACCGGCGATAATACTCCGGCGATGATCTACACCGAACTGGTCGCGGGAGAAGAGATTAGGATCACTGTCGGCCCCAAGGGCTTTGGCAGCGAAAATATGAGCATGATCCGTATGTTCAAGCCCTCCGCCGGCCTGCAAGGCATCAAGGACTTTATCCTTGAGGTCGTGGAGACGGCCGGGCCCAACCCCTGCCCGCCCATGGTCGTGGGCGTCGGGATCGGCGGCACCTTTGACAAGGCTGCCCTGCTGGCCAAAAAGGCTCTGATGCGCCCGCTGGACTCGGAAAATCCCGATCCCTATTATGCCGCTCTGGAGAAAGAGATGCTTGAAAAGGTCAATGCCCTCGGTATCGGTCCCCAGGGGTTTGGCGGCCGCACCACGGCCATCGGTTTAAATATTGAGACTATGCCGACCCATATCGCCGGGATGCCCTGCGCGGTCAACATCAACTGCCATGTAACCCGCCATAAAACGGAGGTGATTTAAATGGAAAAGCATATTACCCTGCCGCTGACGGCGGAACTGGCAAAGACCCTGCATGCCGGAGATACCGTGTATCTGACCGGCACCATCTACACTTCCCGCGACGCCGGGCATAAGCGGATGTGCGAAGCCCTGGCCCGGGGAGAAGAGCTTCCTTTCGATCCTGCGGATGCCACGATCTACTACGTCGGCCCGACACCTGCCAAACCCGGCCAGGTCATCGGGTCCGCCGGTCCTACTACCAGCGGCCGTATGGACGCGTACGCCCCGACCATGATGTCTGTCGGCGCCCGCGGTATGATCGGCAAAGGCGCCCGTCTGCCCGAGGTAGTGGAAGCCATGAAACAGTACAGCGGCGTCTACTTCGGCGCAATCGGCGGCGCCGGCGCACTGCTTGCCAAATGTATCAAAAAAGCCGAGCTGATCGCCTACGAGGATCTGGGCGCCGAGGCCCTGCGTAAGCTGTATGTGGAGGAGATGCCTCTGATCGTCATTATCGACAGCGAAGGACGGAACCTCTACGAAGAGGGCCGGGCCGCGTACCTGGCAAAGAGATAGTGTAAGAGCCAATGACTGAGTAAAATATAGTAAAGGAAGAGTGACGGAAATGACGGACTTATTAGAAGCGCTGATGATCCTCTGTTTTGGCCTTTCCTGGCCGATTTCAATCCGCAAATCGTGGATTTCCCGGACGGCCCAGGGTAAGAGCCTGTTCTTTGAGTTTTTTATCTGGATCGGCTATATCTTTGGCATCGCCCGCAAGTTTATGCTGTGGAACATGGCTAATACGGCGGGAAATCCCCTGGACTGGCTGTTCTATCTGGGCTGGTTTTTCTATGTGCTGAATATCGTGGAGATTACGATCGATATGGCGCTGTATTTCAGGAATGTGAGGCTGGATAAGGAGAGAAACGGAAAGTAAGCAGGAAAAGACGGCGGTATATGTGTCAAAAGACACCAAAGAAAAAGCGAGGCGTTTTACGAAAAAGGGAAACGCCCCGCTTTTTTATTGGATGAAGAGAATAAACGGAGGCGGAGTCTTTTTGATTTTAGGGCAGTTATAAATATGGAAAAGAACCCATATCAGTCCCTATGATTGTTTTGCTTTTGTTATGATATACTAACGGTGTTGTATCTGTTTTTACATGACGAATGAGCTACGGGAGGTATCCTATGGAAGAAGAAACCATCCGCAATGACGACATCATCTGTATCGGCACCAATATCCGCGATATTCGTATCCGGCGTCATATGGGACAGACCCAGCTGGTCCGCCTGCTTCAGCTACAGGGCGTTTCCATTACCAGAGAAGCCCTGGTCAAAATTGAAAGAGGAGTTCAGCATATCAAGGTGTCACAGCTGAGGGCAATCAGGGAGTGTCTGGAGGTTAGTTATGAAGAACTGATTCAGGAGACGGCCTCTCTCCCAAGATGAAATATTTTCTTTGCATCAAAACTGTGTCACCGGATTTTTTATTCCTCCATAAAATTCTATTTGTCAGATGTTATCTCAACGTTCCCAAAGGATCTCGCCAACTGAAAATGAAAAACGGCAGGGTATCGGCACTGCTTTAAAAATGTGGCGTATAAGGTATCCCCTGTCGGGGACCCCTGAATTCATACCCCTGCGGGGTGGACAGACTTCGTCTGATAAGGTATAATGGATTTTAAAAAGGGACTGGGATTGGTACGATTATGTGGGGGAGAGGCGGGAATGATTGTTTTAATAACAGGGGCGTCTCATACAGGTAAGACGGCGTTGGCGCAAAACCTGCTTGAAAGATATGGTTATCCCTATCTGTCAATAGATCACTTGAAGATGGGGTTGATTCGCAGTGGATATACTTCTCTTACGCCGGAGAGCGATGACGAAGGATTGACAGAATATCTGTGGCCGGTCGTCCGTGAAATGATTAAAACTGCCGTGGAGAACAGACAGAACCTGATTGTGGAGGGGTGTTATATTCCTTTTGACTGGGAGAAAGATTTTGAGCGGGAGTATTTGGAGCAGATAAAATATTATTGCATTGTAATGAGTGAAAAATATATCCGAAGCCATTTTGACGATATAAAAGCCTATGCCAGTGTGATAGAGGAACGAATGGACGACGGGTACTGTACCATGGAGTCCGTACTGGCCGATAACAGGAAAATACTGAATAAATGCCGGTCCTTTCATACGAATTTTATTCTCATTGACGAAGAGTATAAAATAGACATAAAGCTATAGCGTCGTCTTAGCGGAATGCTGTTCATTGTCTGAAAATCCGGGCATTTACAAGGAAAGCGAGGAACATACGATGGAAATCTCTCGGGAGAAGCGGCAGAAGCTGGCGCAGGTCGCCCGTCTCTATTATCTGGAGGATCTAAAGCAGAGTGATATCGCGAAAGAGCTGGGGGTATCGCGGCCTCTGATCAGCCGTATGCTCTCGGAGGCCCGCCGGCTGGGAGTAGTGGAGATTCGGATACATGAGCCAGAAGACGAGGGAACGGACCTGCTGGGACGTCTGTGCCGCCGAAGTTCGCTGAGGGGCGGGCTGCTGATCGAGGACGCGGCGGATGACCGTCTGACGAACCGCCGGTTGTCCGAAGCCACGGTCCGGCTGTTGGAGCAGCTTCGGACGGTTCGCCTGGGGGTGGGATGGGGCTATTTCGTAGGTCAGCTGGTATCCTGCCTGGAGGAGGCAACAAAGCCGGACAGCCGGATTACAGATATCTGTCCTCTGGTGGGCAATGCCGGTTTTCCGATCCGTAACTACCATTCCAATGAAAATGTGCGTCTGCTGGCCGGGTATCTGGGCGCAGAACCGCATTTCCTCTATCTGCCGGCGTTGCCGGAGAGCCTGGATGAAAAACAGGTGTTGTGCTCCACCGAGCTGTACCATCAGATCTGTGAAGAGTGGGAGCGCATGGACACCGCTCTCCTGAATATCAGCAATTATCCCTCCACGCCGGATTTCGCCTCCGTGGCCCGCTACGGGAACCGGCTGCAGGAGAGGCGGGCCTGTGGGCGTCTGCTGGCCTATTATTATAACGAAGCAGGGGAAATCATCCGTTCGGATGAAGACTTTGCGATCCAGATCCCGTTATCTCTTCTGAGCCATTGTCCGAATGTGGTCGGAGTGTGTTCGGCCAATACCAGCGTCCGGGCTCTGCGGGGGGCGCTGCGGTCCGGCCGTTTTACGCATGTCGTAGCCCGCGCAGGGCTGGCGGCGGCGCTTTTGGCCGAGGAGGAAAGTGCGGATAGTATAAACGCAGGACATGGAATTCATCAAAAAAACAGCAGGACATGAAAATATGTTCCTGCTATTTTAGTTTACCACAGGAAATATAAAAATGAATAGCGTATGGTTTTTTACGAGCGTAACATATGTAACAACCTCTTTTTTACTAAAGCGAAAAGGGGCTAATTTTTTGTGTAAAATACATAATTTTATATTTTAAATAAAAGAATTAATATGAAATTATAACATAATCATTGACATTTGTGACATCCTGTCTTATAATGGAAGACACGAATGTAACCAGCCGGGGAGAAAAAGAGCAATGCGATACTGCATTACGTCAGATTGCTGTCTCCGGTATGCAGGTGACGGAAGGGAGGGAAAAAGGAATGCGATTGGACCGTAATGGGCTGGGGCAGATGCTTCTGTGCGCTGCCCGGAGGCTGTCGGAGAATGCGGACCGGCTGAGCGAGATTGATTCCCGTTTTGGCGACGGAGATCACGGGATCACGATGAATAAGATCGCCCGGTTAATCGAAGAACAGGTATTGTCCTGGGGAGAGCGTCCGATTGCTGTGTTTCTGGACGATCTGGGCATGGCAGCCATGGAGGTGAAAGGCGGTTCCGCCGGTCCTCTGTACGGTACGATGATCAGCGGGCTGGGGATGCGTCTGGGAGAAGAGGAGAGCGAGCTGGACGGCGATTCTGTGCGTCGGATGTTTGCCGGGTGTCTGGCAGAGATGGAGGAGATCACCACGGCAAAGGTGGGCGATAAGACGATGATGGACGCGCTGATTCCGGCAGCGGAGGCTGTGCGGGAGGCGGGAAGCGATGCGGATGTGAAGGCGCTTTTTACAGCGGCAGCGGAGGCGGCGGAGGACGGAGCCAAGGCCAGCGAGGGCTTTGTGTCGAAATACGGCCGGGCCCGCAGCTATAAGGAGCAGACCATCGGGACACCGGATGCCGGGGCGGTCTCAACGGCGCTCTTCCTGCGAGGGCTGGCCGACGGACTGTGAAAGAAACAATATAAAAATAGGGAAATGGATGGAGGATATGATCTGTGAAAATGAAGAAATTTATTAACAATCCTGAGAATCTGACCAGCGAGGCCCTGGATGGACTGGCGGCGGCCAACTGCGACATACTTTACCGCGGAGAGGATAACATGATAATCAATAAGGGCCTGGCGACGGCCGATCGTGTGACGATCGTGACCCAGGGAGGATCAGGCCATGAGCCGGCGATCTCCGGCTTCGTCGGCGAGGGCATGGTGGATATCTCCGTGGTGGGCGACGTATTTGCGGCTCCCGGTCCGCAGGCCTGTGTAGATGCGATTAAGCTGGCCGATAAGGGAAAGGGTGTCTTGTATATCGTGCTGAACCATGCCGGCGATATGCTGACCGGTAATCTGACCATGAAACAGTGCCGGAAGCTGGGACTGAACGTGGTGAAAGTGGTGACGCAGGAAGATGTGTCCAATGCGCCGCGGGAGAATGCCGATGACCGCCGAGGTCTGGTGGGTTGCATCCCGACCTACAAGATCGCCGGCGCGGCTGCTGCGGAGGGGAAGAGTCTGGAGGAAGTAGCGGCAATCGCTCAGCGCTTTGCAGATAATATGGCGACGCTGGCGGTGGCAGTGCGGGGAGCGACCCATCCTTCCACCGGAGCGGCTCTGGCGGATCTGGGTGAGGATGACATGGAGATCGGCATGGGCCAGCACGGCGAGGGCGGCGGAGGCCGTCAGCCGATGAAGACGGTGGATGAGACCGCAGAAATTATGGTGAAGGCCCTGGTAAAGGATATCGGGATTCAGTCTGGGGAGAAAGTGATGCTGATTATCAACGGCTCCGGCGCCACGACGCTGATGGAGCAGTTGATCATTTACCGCCGCTGTGAGGAGATCCTGAAGGAGCAGGGGATCGAGATCGTGGCCAATTATGTGGGAGAGCTTCTGACCGTACAGGAGCAGGCCGGTTTCCAGATGTTTATGGCCCGCATGGACGAGGAGCTTGTGCGCCTGTGGAATGCCCCCTGCCATACGCCGTATCTGACGAAGCGATAGGAGGACATGACAATGGCGGACGCAATCGGAAATAAGAAGGCCCATGAATATCATCTGGACGTGCCGGCCCCGGCCGAAGGATTCTTTGTAAAGGGAAATAACGGAGCAGGCTGGGGCATGAAGAATCGCCTGGCCCGAATGTTTCGCAGGGAGAGCGGCAATACGGTGATGCTGGCCTTTGACCATGGCTATATCATGGGGCCCACCTCGGGCCTGGAGCGCATCGACGTGGTGATTCCGCCTCTGGCGCCCTGGGTGGATGTGCTGATGGGGACCAAGGGGGCGCTTAGCTCCTGTATTTCTCCGACGGTTACGGCAGGCAAATGTCTGCGGGTGACTTACGATACGACGGTGCTCTTTGAGGATCTGTCGGCCGGCGGCGGGATCGTCTGTGATATCGAGAACGCCATCCGCATGAACGCGGACTGCATGGCGGTACAGACCTTCATCGGGGCGGCGGGAGAGGCGCGTTCTCTGGAGCTGCTGGCCAGAGTAAGCGATGCCGGCAGTCGTTACGGTATTCCCACGCTGGGCGTGGTGGCCGTGGGTAAGGAGATGGAGCGCACGGAGAAATTTTTTCTCCTGGCCACGCGCGTGCTGGCGGAGAACGGGGCCAATGTGGTAAAGAGCTACTACTGCGACGGCTTTGAACGGGTGGCTGCGGCGTGCCCGGTGCCTATCGTGATCGCCGGCGGCAAGAAGCTGCCGGAGCGGGAGGCTCTGGAGATGGCTTACCGGGCGATCTCTGAGGGGGCCCGCGGTGTGGATATGGGCCGCAATATCTTCCAGTCGGACAGTCCGGTGGGGATGGCCCAGGCCATCGGCAAGGTGGTTCACGAGGGTTATACGGCGGCTCAGGCTTATGAGGTATATGAAGAGGTGAAGAACAGCGAGGGGAATACCGGCAGATAGAGAAGCAGCCGCAAGAGCCCCCTATGCCCGGGGAATATGGGCACAGAAAGGAGAAGTTTCATGGCAGCGGAATACATGCATATCGGGATACCGGTGACGAACAGAAAGCCGGGGATGATCTACAATGAAGGGGCCAAATTTTGGGTCAGCAATGTGGATGACTATGATTTTAAGATTGAGTATCTGAAATTCGAGGAGGGGACGCCTTTTCCGGAGGTACTGCACCGCAATCCCCATGTGGCCTACCGGGTGGACAGCCTGGAGAGATACATCGCTGAAGCTGACGGCGTGATCTGAGGTCCCATGCCGGCGAACGAGAAGGCGAGACTGGCTTTCGTCTGGAAGGATGGAGCGGTGATCGAGCTGTATGAGGAACATGAATAGGCGTTTGAATCAGTGAGAACAGTACGCCATATTCTTTGATCCTCCTGAACGGATACCCTCCGTGAATAAGGAAACACACGGTTTTGCGTCACGGAGGGTAATGGGAAATGGAAAGAATTGCGGCACAGAAAAGGGGCTGTCGGGAAATGCCAGATTTTAAGCATTTGAGCCCCTGACAGAAACATTCCCACAAAAATCAGTGTTCCATAGACACTGCATTCTTGTGGGAATGTTTTTATTATAGCAATCCAATAAATTATTGCACATAATTGCACGAACGAAACCCCCCTGAACAGTCTGAGGGATTGATCGTTGAAAACGCTTTTTCGACTGCATCAGGTAATTCTGACACTATACGTATTTTCTCTTTCCTTAAATATGCCTTGATTTTTGACCACATTTTTTCTATCGGGTTTAGATCCGGGCTGTAAGGCGGAAGATAAAGGTATTTGATCCCCGATGAGTCCAGCAGCTGTTGTACTGCTTTCGCATGGTGGGAGCGCATATTGTCCATAACGATGACGTCATCCCTGGATAAGGTTGGTATTAAAGTGTCCTTCAGGTATTCTGCAAAGCGATCCGCGGTTGTCCCGCCCTGATAAATGGTATGGGCTGTCCTTCCATCCAGCCGTATGGATGACAGGATTGTGGTATTGCATGGCGTATTTAATGGCGTGCTGTCTGCTGCCCGCTCGTTTGTTTTTGCACGGGCGTAATGCCTTGTCATATTGATGTTCACACCGCTTTCGTCCAGAAATACCAGGTTATTTATATCGCCCAGCGGTATATGCTTTTTCCATTCCTCCCTTTTGCCCCTGACATCGGGGACGCTCCTGTTCCGAAGCATGTAGGGACTTCTTTTTATAAACGTATCCGAGTTTCAGGACGGCCTTGCGGACGGTTTCATCGCTTACCTGCAGCTTTAGTTCCTCCCGTATTTCATGGATTGTAATATCTGGCTGTGCCTGAATTAACTGGTCAATGTTCTGGATGTCTGCCTGGCTGAGGGCAGGCTTGCGCCCACGCTGGGAAACTCTGGTTTCCACAGAGCCGGTTTCCCGCATCCTTTTTTCCAGGCGGTAAACAGTGCTGGTATTCACGGAAAAGCATTCTGCAACTTCTTTTGCATTGTGTGTTTTGTTCCAGGCATCAATGAGCAGTTTTCGTGTTTCATTATGTAACATAGTAATCACCTCTTGACTCTATCATAAACCTTATGTCAAGTGGGTGCAGTATTATCTTGGATTGCTATAATTGGGGATAACACAGCTTATGGCGGGCGGCGGCGTTGCCCTTATCGGCATGACCCTTGTACCGCTGCTTTCCGGCTTGTTCGGTTAAGAAGCGCGGGTAAAGGCTTATGCAGAGCATACTTGACGCGATTAACGAATGGATAAAGGAAATCC